>NZ_JCBDHG010000022.1:0-1044210 GCF_059834185.1 Vibrio sp. R10-SG3-ISO10 | reverse complement strand
ATGGTACCCGTGAGCTCTTCGCTTAATTGCGTCGATTCAAATACCATTGCAGCTGTTTCATCAAGTATTTTCTGGCAACGGATGTACGCCAGCTCACCAGCTGCCGTTAAACTCACCTTTCGGGTCGTACGATGAAGCAGTCTCTGATTCAACCAACTTTCGACTTCTTGTACATGGCGTGAAACCTGTAAGCGACTCAACCCCAAAGATTCTGATGCCTTAGTGAAGCTTCTACGATTAGCAACTTCGACAAAGCTTTTAATAGCAACTAGCCGATCCATAACTTGATTAGTAACCTCAAATGAAACAATCAATGTCATTTTTGCCAGTTTTTCTCTAAAAACACAACCATTAGAGTGTACATAAGTTTTCAAGCAATCTATTCCAAAAGGGGAATTATCATGAAAGTTGTAGTATTAGGTGCATCAGGTTGGATCGGCAGCCACATTGTAAATGAAGCAAAGTTAAGGGGACATCATGTTATTGCTCTTGTTCGCAATGCTGAAAACTACGCAGTGGAAGACGTCGAAATACGTCAATTTGATTTGAACAGCAGCAATAGTTCGTTACTCGACGCAGTTCAAGGGGCAGATGTAGCAATCGCCTCTATTGGTGGACGCGCTAAAGGCAACCATGACATTGTTGCAGCCACGGCAAATCGACTTCTAGAAACACTGCCTGACGCGAACATCGATCGCTTACTGTGGGTTGGCGGCGCTGGCTCACTTGAGGTCGCTCCTGGTGTACCTTTGATTTCTGTCCCTGAGTTTCCTGCAGAATACAAAGCTGAAGCGGTTGCTCAAGGTGAAGCTCTGAATGCGTTTAAAGAGGCAAAAAGTCCGCTAGATTGGACCTTTATCAGCCCTGCAGCTGAGATATTTCCCGGAGATAGCCAAAGCGCATATCGAGTTGGTGGAGACCAGCTTTTAACAGATTCACAAGGTAATAGTCGAATCTCTGTCGCGGACTATGCGGTTGCCATGATTGATGAGCTCGAAGCTCATAAGTACTCAAAACAACGCATTGGCATTGCTTACTAACCTCAAAACAGTGGCGAGTCTCACGCTCGCCAACTCTTAATCCTCCAATTCAGCTCTTGGATTAACATTTCTGGTGTGAGGATTTTGGTCAAAAGATGGGATATATCAGGATCAGATATTGGCTCTAGCGCATATACCGGTTTTCCTAGTCCTAACGCGTAGCCAATATCTAGAGCCACACTTTTTCCTACATAGCCTTCAAAGTTAAGAATGTAGGTCATATCTGACTGCTTAATACGTTCTAAGCATCCATCTATGCCGCCAGATTGCTGAGGCTCTGATATCAATACTTCACAGCCCTCTCGTATCAACTGTGAACGAATAGCCTGCATCTGAGCTAAATTTTTGAAGCTTCCTGCAACGTAAACTGATTTATTCATTCTAATTCCTAAATGTGAATGGCCATGATCTAGCTAGACTCTTCCCTAAGAATCGTTAAACACTGGCTTTTTTATAGCAATTTCTCCATACCGAGAAGTGTCCAAGGCTTACCTTCAAATAGCCTGACATCAGACTGTTTCGAAGTGACACGAAACCCTAGCGATGCGTAACTATTTCTAGCGGCATGGTTTTGCTCGAACACAACTAAACTTAACTTAGATACTTGATAATTTTCTTGAGCTAACTCAATAAGTTGAGTCAACATAGCCTTAGATATACCTTGCCCTCTAAAGCCGGAACAAATATAGACGCGACATATTCTAAAGTGAGACTCCGAAATTCGAAACAACTCCACGTAACCCGCATTCACATCATTTACCGTAAAGACAAAAGGAAGTACTTCACGGTGCTGGCAGTGCTCGGAGATTTGATCAAGAGTCAGAGGAAACTCAAACTTAGGCCCACCCCACAAATAGTTCAGCTCACTTGAGTCTATCCACTCTATCAGCAATGGATAATCTTGCTGTTCAAAAGGCCTTAATTTCCCCATATTGCAACGTTCTCCCAGAGCTCGCTAGAAAATACCAAATATAACACGTCAATCATTCAGTATTTATATCGCTCCTAAGGACTCTTCGCAAAGGTTTTGGTGAGTGCTGAAATCAGGAACGAAGCTAGCCGTAGTATCGGTCTTAATAGATTGTGCTTCAGCCGATTTGTAAAAAGATAGCTGAGACCAAAATTCCAACAACAAAACTTGGCGCGTGAAATCTTTGGCTTCTTGTCTGATGATACTCTTTGGCTAAGTCTTCTTGATAAGATTTGATGGCGAGTTGTTTAATATAACTGTTCTGCATGTTCGCTCTCCTTATTGATATAGTATTAGAGAGCTTAAAACCTCAAGTAAAGTTGAGGTCAAGGTAAGATTTCATGATTTTGTGAAAAGACAAACGCAGTGAATGCGCTTGTCTTTTGGCTACTTACAAAATGTTTCAATGTAGAGAGCTTCAACTTTATCTCTCGCCCATTGCGTTCGACGTAAAAACTTCAAAGAAGATTTAATCGACGGATTACTGTAGAAACAGTTAATTTGAATTCGCTCATCCAAACCTTCCCATCCATAGTGTTCTTGCAAACGTACAAGGATCTTTTCTAAGGTTAATCCATGCAATGGATTGTTTGGTTGTTCTTGGCTCATCTGCGTCTTCCTAAGACATTAGGTCAATGCGCAAGTTTAGCAGATCAATACCTGAAAGTTTTTGGTTTGTTGTATGAGAATTTCGCGTCCCCCTCAAATAGAGCGAATCTCGTAAATGCTTTAGGTCAACGCGAGATGGTTTAATGGAGCCCAAGCTACCTGTTCGACAGAGTCTACCTTTCGACACCATATCCAACCATTAAGCTCATAGAGCTTCACCACTCGCTCGCCAAGATTAAGAGTGTGCTCAGCGGCAGTATAGTCTTCCAGTACTGTTGCTCTACCTACGGCAATGTCTAGAATCTGTTTCGGAACCCAACCTTGTTTGTTATTACCGCGGCAAAGTACCCAATTTGCCCACTCTCCTTTAGGGTCTGACTCTTCAATTAACTCTAATACCTCTCCCGTTACAACTTGAATGGGAGACTCTGGCGCATCTTGATATTCTTTTACAACCTTGTATTCCATGACGTTTCCATTTTCCGTTAAGGAGAGTGAATCTCCACAACCTGTTCATAGCGCTTGCATTACTCTTTAGTTACGTGGCTTAAATTTTTTCGTCATTCCTTGGCAAGACGGTGACACGAGCCTATATCCGAGTTTTTCATAGAATGCAGGCTCATCTGCAATCATTGAGACGTATGATCCCTCTAGCGCTACTGAAGAGAGATACATATCAATATATTCCATCACTCGTTTTCCTAAGCCCATCCCTTGATAGTTAGGGTCAACTGCGACATCGACTTCGACTACCTCAAAATTACATGCGCCATCACCGACGACTCGGCCCATCGCAATGAGAGAACCCTCTTTTCGAATTGAGATCGCATATAGACTGTTTGGCAATGCTATTTGCGCTGCTTTTAGCGATTTAGCAGACAAGCCTGCGGCCACGCGCAGTTCGCAAAATTCGGCAGCATTAGGTGTTACTTCTTCATACTTAAACGTCATTAGGAACCTCTCTTTAACTACTGCTCTATATTACACAAAACACTGTATAAATGAACAGTAATATTTCCAAGACAGATTAAAATGGCTAAAGTGCCCACCGGAAGAATGGACGTTTACCTTCCATTCGTTCTATTTCAGCACCAAACCTTGTGTAAAATTTATGTGCTTTGGTGTTGTATGGGCTCGCTGTCCATGAAATGTGGGATGCTAAGGCCTTTTCACCCTCTAATTTGAGAGCCTGCATGAGTTCTGCGCCATATCCCTTTGATCGAGAATTTCCGTCAACAAGCAAATCATCAAGCCAAATTGACGGTTCTCCGCTAAAAGATGAGTAACGATAGTGAAATAGTGCAAAGCCCAACACTTCTCCATTCACTTCTAATAGCAAAGCATGAGCAAAGGGGGACTCGCCAAATAACGTACGTTGAATCTTCTCAACGGTCGTTGAGATTTGCCCGTCAAACCCTTTCATGCTGCGGTCGAACTCGGCTTTTTGCTCAATGAGCTCAAGCAGTTTACCTGCATCTTGTTTCGACGCTTTCCTTACATTCACTTAACTTTCCCCTACAGCACAAAACACATTAACAAACTGAATGCGCCAGAAATAAACAGCAACATACTAATACCAACATCAAAATTTGACTGACTGTCATTGGCTTTGGGTTCATCGGCTATCGATGCTGCCATCCTTGTCGCTGGATTAGGGCTATGTCTTAAATAAGGCTCTTTACCTGGCTTCGCAATGAGATAAAGGCCGCTAAGACTCCATTGAATGAGCAGAGCGTAAAAAAAGTAATCACTGATAAAGTTCAGCTCGGGTACCGAAAACAATAACTCACTGATATGCAGTGCAAGAGAGACCAACCCATTAACCACGAGCACAAAGATTAAGATTCTTAGCACGCGTCCTCCTCCTATCAGTATGATTCAAATGGCGTAAGGTCTATACCTTCAATTCTGCAAACGTCCCTAATGGTGGGGTTTGAGCACAAACGCTTTAAATATGCGGCTAGATGGTCAAAAGCAAGTGGTGACTTTTTAACTGGCAATTACCACTCCGCTAGCATGAATAAGAAATAGTCACACGCTGTTAGCGTCTAGCCCAACAGGTACTCATTCTTTGCGAGCTGATCATTGATAATTGATAGTGCACCAGCGATTCTTTCGTCTTGAGCTTCAACAACGTTTGGAATGGTCGATTCATCATTGGTATGACGATGAGGATAATAACGAACCATAAGCTCAGCTTGCAGCGTATTATTAAGAAATGCGAGCCATTGGAAAAACAGAGGTCGATTAGGATCGCCTATTGATGGCATTAGAGTTGAATCCGGGTGAAGCTCACAGATATGAATACAAATAGCAGGGCTCTCGAAAATAGCTTGTTCATTCACCACTAATGTTGGAATTCGTCCTGCGGGATTTAACTTAAGATAATCTGCCGATTTCTGAGAGTTTGACTTTTTATCGACTAACAATAACTCATAGTCTGCGTTTAAATGATGAAGCAAAAAATGAGGAGCTAAACTCGCATTGTTTGGATAATAATAGAGCTTGAACAATATGGACTCCTTGTCTCTAAACTAGTACGCGATCTGGCGCTAATAGTTTGGTTAAGTAATTTACTGAATACCATGCCTATTAAAAGCAGCTCTCAGACTACGAATACACAGTATGCACTGTACTTTGTCACCTAACGACGCAACGTAATGCAATATATCACAAATTGGTTGTTACAGAGTTTCTCGCAATTTTGCGCTTGCTAACAACTCAATTGAATCTTCTGAAATACGCCTTACTTCAAAATAGCCACCCGATGAAGAAAGCTGATAGACATTCAAAGACTCAGAACCAAGTTTCTTAAACCAATACGGTGCTAAAGAGCATTGTGCAGAGCCTGTCGCCATATCTTCAGGAATGCCGATTTTGGGAGCAAAATATCTTAAAACATATCCATTTGAGCCATTAGCAGCTGTCACGATCAAAGCGTGATGATCATCTAACTGCCTAAAACGAGCATCATCTGGCTGAAAACTCATTACTGACTCTATTGAAGGCAACACTAAGACTAAGTCTCGCGTTGAAAATGCCTCTATAGTGTCAACCGCCAAGTCCACAATTTCTGATGGAACGCCACAAGATCTACCAGTCCAACTTGGTAGTATCAGAGCATATAATCCATTATTTATAGCAACCGACACCTCTCCGTACTTGCTACTAAAATCGACCTTGTCGAGTTTGTACTTGGAAATAATTGCAGCGCCAGCCCCTAAGCTTCCATGTCCGCAAAGGTTAATTTCCCCGTCCATGGCAAACCAGCGAATATGAAATTTTTCACTGTTCTTCACAACAAATGCGGTGACAGGTAGCCCCGCTTCACAAGTGATTTTCAGTAACTCTTCATCTGTGGGCCACTTATCCAGTTCTAATACACCGCAAGGGTTACCCGAAGCAGATTCTCCACCAAATACATCATATATATCTACTTTGATATTCCACCATCCTTGCTTGCAGCTTAACGCCTAAGTAACCAGTAAACAACGCAGCCATCCAGTTGATACCATAGTGTCGCGTACACCTAATTCATTTCAAACCAAAAGCGCTGAATGCTACCAATCTCCCTTAAACCTCATGTATTTTAGCTACTCGACGCCTACAAAAACTTCTCAATTAGGACTTCGTCTACATATTCTCCACGAACTTTTGCATGATTCTTCGCAGTACCTACGATTTCAAAACCTTGTTTTAGATATGCAGATAAAGCTCGCTCATTGTCGCTGCGGACGTACGCAAACAACTTTTCATAACCTTTTTGCTTTGCAACGTCGAAAGTCGAGCTGAAGAGTTTTTTAGAAATTCCCTTGCCGCGAGCACTTTCACATACAAACGTACCAATGATGCCGACATGGTCAAAGGCCTTTGTGTATTGCGCAAATGGCTCAATATTTTGGAAAGCAATGACCTTCGAGCCACCATCAGACAAGGCAACAGTAAATACACCACGCTCTGGAAAATGAGCAATGAACTCTTTTTCTTGTTCCGGTGTGAAGGTCGTATCCAATACAGTGTATAAGCCTTCAACAATGATTGGGTTGAGGACGTTTGTAATGCCCTCGGCGTCATCTAACGTTACCTGGCGTATAACTAAACTCATGCAACTTAACTCCTATTAAATTTGAAGCTAACTTGTACATGAGTTCACTACTTGGGGCAACAACAAACGTAGCGCTTAGGTGCAAGCAACAAACCACCTTACCTAAACAATGCTACTAAACAACTAGGCTCACAATAAGTCAGATCGCCGAGCGCGTTAGCTAACCTTCAGCTGATTGTTAAAGCGCAGTGTGACAATGTTGCTCATAGTCAGACAACAATATTGAGTAAAAATACTCATCCCACCACACGTCATTCCCTTTGGGGATGCACTGGCGGAAATAGCCTTCTCGCACCATTCCCAGTTTTTCCATGAGATGATAAGAAGCATTATTTTCTGGTTGGGCGGTCGCGATCACTCTATGAACACCAAGTGTTTTAAATGCATATTCTAGTGTCTGAGAGGCGGCCTCATACGCAAAGCCGTTGTTCTGATAGCGGGGATTAATAACCCAGCCAATCTCATAAGTATGATCGCCAAACCAAGCAAAAAATTCTACGTGCCCTATTACTTTACCGCTCTCTTTATGACAAATTGCGAACGCTTTAGAGTTGTTTTCGATGAACTTTATCACATCACCTTTCGTCAAAACCCCTTCAGGTAAGTAGAACGTAGTCTCACTATCAGACATATACTCATAAACATCTTCCACATCTTTCTCCAAAAAATGTCGGATATTCAAGTTTTGAGTTTCAATATTCATCGCACACAACCTCTACTATTTACCCTCACGTCTTGCGAATCTGCCAACAACGTTTTACTAAGTGAATTTACAACTGCGCGGTATAAACGCACACCTCACGCAACTGACCTTGAGCTTGAATTTTTTTTGTACCCACATACGTTGCACCTAACTTACTTATCACTGATTTCGAACGCTCATTTTCAGTTAAATGCATGACTTTGAGCTTGCTCAAACCTAGGTTCTCTTGAGCATACTCGATAAGTGCTCTCGCCCCTTCTGTAGCATAACCGATTCCCCAAAAAGGAACACCCAACCAGTACCCTAGTGTTCCTTCTCCCTCTTCAAGCCGAGGAAAACTCACTGCACCAATTAGAGTATTACTACTCTTTAAAACCAAAGCGTAAACGATGCCTCTGCCGGTGTTAAATAGATCTTGGTGCGTACTAATCCAGTCACTAGCATCTGTTAGCTGGTATGGGTGCGGAATATTCGCTGTCATATCCGAGATGACTTTTTCACCCGCGAGTTCCGCGACTCTTATTGCATCAAGCTCAGTGAAGGGTCTCAGAATTAGCCTTTTCGTTTCAATTGTTGCTTGCATAATCTCCTCTTCACCTTATGGTATAACGCGGCCTTAAGGTGTGAGCAACGTATTACCGATGCCGCCGTATACCACCTTAACCACTAAACGCAACGCATAGAAAAAACCACACGTTGCGATTCACTCTTAAACAAATTGTTGTATGTATTCTGCGCCTACAGTGAGGCGTATAGCTCAGTTAATGTCGGAAACCTTGAGCAATCCCAATCAGTTGGAAGCTTTATTTCCTTACAAGATTCAACCAACTTTAGAGCTTTGGTGCTATCTGAATTACAGCTAGCATCTGCTAGCTCATCAAGCAGAGTGAGTTCATGCTCTCCCGAAATAGGGCTTATGAAATGGGGTAAAATGCCCCAACCGGTATCCCACGTATGCATTTCAAATTTCGATAATGCATACAAGTCACGAATAAGGCTCCCCTTGATAAAGGCTAAGCCTTTGAAATCCCGAAAACCAAAATTATCAGCAGACTCCAATTTTTCACGGCATAACTTCCACGCCTTCCCTGCGACTATAAAGTTTGCCGTTGGCACCTCACAAGGATCAAAATCAAACTGCAAGATTTGATGATGAACATCGTCAAGTTGAGCATCAACAGCTACCCACCCCTTGTCACAATCCCAATACTCACAAACCCAGTGATCTTCAAAGTGATTTTGAGCTAGGTAAGTGGCAAATCCACTTCTTATTCGAGCTGGGACGCCTTTTGACCTTAAAATTGAGCAAACCATTAGTGAAAAGCCTCTACAGATACTGACCACCCTATGATTTGGTTTCTTGAAAGCATGAGAAGGTTCGCCCGATTTCAATACTGCTAAAGATACCAAATCCTTAGCATAACGAGTCTGCATTTCCCTAAGCTTGGCCGACGAGTCAACCTCTACATCATAGTGTTCAAGCCAATACGAATGAATAAGGTTCCCTTGAACAAACTTACATATACCCGGGATATCATCAGGTACTTCGCTGATATCTAACTGATTATCTGCGAGCTCTGTAAACTCGTTGTGTTCTATATAGTCGTTAATATCCATTTATTTTTTAAAACCTTTATCGGATAAATTCGCTTATACACATCACGCTACGCTAAGTGGCTAGCAGCGTATATTGCGACAATTCAAATAACCACCTTAAACACCCTTGCTGACTAGAATCAAAGGTGCCGAGCGTTGGTAGTCAATCTTGATCAGATTGTTAAAATCTGAAGATGAGGAGCAACCCTCACTAGTTCTTTTAAGGCTATTTTGTCAGCTGCTATTTCAACTGCCGCTGACTCTATAGTACGCCACTCAATGCCCTCTGCTTCATAGGGCTGAATTTCGCCATCCCAGCGGCTTACAATAAAGTAGTGAACTAGTTGTAGCTCTTCAGTTGGGTGAAATAGTGAGCACAAATATTGATATGTAATTGGCGTAACATTCAATTCTTCTTTGACCTCACGAAACAAAGCTTGAACTGAAGTTTCTCCAGTTTCTATATGCCCACCGGGGATAGTGATTAAACCAGGATCGGTTTCTTTGTGCTCACTCCGTTTCTCCAAGAGAACTTCTGAACCATTTAGCATAATGAAAGAGACGCATTCGTGAGCGTTCAATATAAATATTCCTTCTAATTTCTAACAATCTCTTAAGGCGTGAGCAACCCTCGCACCATAGCTAATCATTTGTGCTATGAGCAATAAACTGGCTCAAAATATATGCGCCAAACGTTACGAATTCGATTAAATTTCTTGTCACGCATTTTCTGGAGGCGCGCCCTTGAACTGGGGTACACCTTCAGCGATGAGTTCCCATGACGCTTTAGAATCTACATAAATATGGCGACTTAGCTGAATATTGGGATCTCCATTTAAGCAACCCAAGGTAACACCATGAACCATGCCTTTATATACACCGACCAACGTTGATCCACATTTCGAGCAAAACTGAAGCCCAAAGCCATGCTCGCCGACATAAGAAGTTAGAAGCTCCTCACCACTAACCCACTCAAATTCACCTTGTTTAACAAGTGCGTAAGCAGAAGCTTGAGAACTAAATGCTTTGCGGCATCTGGAACAATGGCAAGAACGCGCGTCATAAAGACTACCTTCGACTTTATACTTGATTTCACCACAAAAGCATTCACCAGTAATAGTCATAACCTTTTCCTATGCATACGTGAGCAACACGACTGACAAACCTAAACCATTGTGTCGACAACACAAAAGTCGATTAAAAAAACCAAAGTGCTAAGTGTTGAGGTTCAACCTTAACCCCCTCATTACAAAGCGGAACTCTAGTTTAGCGACTTTTCTAACCAAACCGAGCTAATGTACTTTCCATTTTTCTTAGCATACTCGTTAAAGACGCCTATATCTCTAAAACCAAAACGTTTATGTAAGGCGACTGAGGCGTCATTGGGCAATGCAATACCGGACAGTACCCTATGAACTCCATAACCAGAAATTGATGAGAATAGTTTTGAATATAGGCTTGAGCCCACTCCTTTCCCTTTTGCTGTCGAAGTTAGGTACACGGTAACTTCAGCAGTGTCCTCAAATGCTGAAATCTCCCTATAAGGTTGGGAACATGCAAAGCCTAACAATTCTCCATTTTCTGTAGCAACGAAAAGTTGATGCTTACTATCGCGCGAAAATTGAGAGAACCAATTTTTACGATTTTCTTGGGTAAATACACACTCTTCAAAACGGGCGTCAGTATTCTCAATATAATAATTGAAGATGTCTGTGATCGCTGCAATATCAGTTAATTCCCCGACCCTAATTTCCACGTAAATTCCTTTTATCTTCGAGCCCTAGAACGCCAAGCGTTACAAATCAACCTTAGACGCATTGCTATGCGAACCTTCTAGCTCTGCTGATTGAATAGTAGTAGCAATGAGATCTTCAAAAAGCTCTAACTGCCCAGCTGGAATGAGTTGATTTTGTATAGTTTTACGTTTATCAGAATCGAATAACCTCTCTGCCACCCAACCAATTAAATACATCAGTGAAAGACAACCTCCGGCAGTGGCTACATTACCTTCTACCACTAGAGGTAGATCTTGAACATCTCCACCCATATTTTGCAGAACGCTCTTAGCGTCTGGATTGGTCGTTAACGGCTTACCTTTAAGTAAACCGAGTTCATGAAGGATGAATGATCCCGCACAAATCGAACCTATTAGCTGCTTAGTTGGGTCAAGATTTAGCGCCGACATAAATCCTGTGTCATTCATGGCTGCTGGTATACCACGTTTACCACTCGTGATAAGAACTACATCTTGATTCGTTACCTCTGAAACATGTCCGTCAGTTTTAACCTTGATACCAAGATGGGAGTAATGTTCAGGTTTAGTCCCTAGTATGCTAACCGTCCAACTATCGGGCGTTCGCCCAAGCAAGTCATACATAAGAAAGAAGTCTACATCAGTGAAATCATCAAACAAAACAACGCCGACTTTATACATAATATTTTATCTCTTTCGTAGATCTCATAGGGTCGCACAACGCTAAACTAAGGTTCGAACAGCTCTAACACCTTAGCTAATTTATTGTGTTTTAAACGATTTGTTATTCTATTTTTTTACAGCAATGATTTACTCGATGCCGATGTTTATGCTTTACCCTGCTCGAAAGCTAAAATATTCTCGAATGCTATTTTGAAGTAAAGCTCATAACTGTTTTGCTCTACGTACCCTAAATGTGGAGTAGCCGTTACGTTAGGTAATGACAATAAAGGCTCGTTATCAAGCGATGCTGGTTCATTGTCAAAAACATCAACGGCAGCTCGCTTAGTTGGTACAGCCACCAACTCGTTATATAGCGCAGAGCTTTCGACAAGCTCTGAGCGGCTGATGTTAACAAACAGAGAGTCGGACTTCATTAAACTTAAGTCCTGGGCTGTTACGCTCGCCTTAGTGACCTCATTCAAGCGTAGGTGAAGTGACACGATATCCGAACCAGAGAAGAATGCCTCCTTTGATGGAGCGGCTTCAAATCCGTGTTTAAGCGCAAGATTTCTTGATTGTTCACTACCCCACACAACCACTGACATCTCAAATGCTTTTGCATATTGAGCAATTCGTTGTCCAATTTTTCCGTAGCCCCAAATTCCAAGCTTCAAGCCCTCTATAGTTCGACCCAAACCGAGTACACCTGAGTTTTGCCATTTATCGTTTTGGAGATTGGCTGAATAAGTTGGTATGTGGCGACTTGCCGCCATAATAAGTGCCCACGCCAATTCCGAAGGAGCAACCGGAGAACCACGCCCTTCCAGCACCTTGACCCCGTACTTTTCACATAAGTGGACATCAATATGATTGCTAACTTTACCCGTTTGACTAATAACCTTTAGGTTGGGCAACTGAGCGAGAAGAGACTCTGTGATGACCGTACGTTCTCGAATTAGGACAAGAGCCTCTGCGTCTTTGAGCTCGGCTACCAACTCTGACTCAGGGAGTGTTTCGTTCAAAATGGACACATCATGGCCTGATAGTAGCTCGAAGCAATCTAGCGCTCTAACCGCACCCTGATAGTCATCTAAAACCGTTATTTTCACTGAACTCTCCTTGTTGTTATAACGCCGCGTTAAGTTTATTGTTATGCTCGTGCTGATTTATAGCCAAACCTAGCCAAGTAGTGCCATACTTTTTTGACATCTTGCTCTTCATAGCCCTGCTTGGTAACCGCTAAACCCAGTATCTTTGCATTTATGCTTCCATTTTGAGCTAGCTCTTTAGCTAGTTCTATATACTTCTGACCTCGATAGTCAGGATAACGATTCATTTCTTCAAGTCTAAGCTCATAACCATTATGCCATCTGACTGGAATACCCAAGCTCAAAGCTTGCTGTTCAATAGGGCTAGCGCGAAAAATTGGATCGAGTACAAGACATTCGATGTCGTCTTTTACTGAGATTTCGCCATGTATATGAGCTTCGATATAGTCGTCTAGCAAGTCTGAATTTGAAGCTAGCGCTTTATCTATTAGAGGGCTAACTCGATTGAAAATTGCAAAATCTTCAGGTTCGAAATAACTATCTGGATAACAAAACGTTGTTCGAGTAGAAACATGAGGTTTCAGTTCGAAGTATGAAGACCCAAAGCGAGGAGATGCGCCTGTTTCGTAGTTTCTAAAATTTAGAGCTCCATATTTTGGTCTAAGACTATTTGGAGCGTCATCGTATGCTCCGTCAAAGACATTTTGCTCCCAAAGCCAGCGTTCACCCCCAACATACGCAGTCAAGCCGCCATTGCTGGTACCTGTTTCAAATTGGGATTTCAGACAGCCGTCTTGTGCAATTGCTTGAAGTATTGGCTTATTCCCAGCAGTAAAGCGATCGGGATGGAAGTTAATTGTAACAGCACTAACCATTGAAGAGTCAGTACCTTGAGACTTGAGTCTGATGTTTTCGATTGCTTTCTCTACTGCTTTTTGGTCCATAAAACTTCCTATTTTCGGCAAAGAGCATAACGCCCTAATACGGTGTAAGTAACGCAGTAGCGAAGCCACCGTAGGTTACCTTAAGCACTAAACGCAACACATAGTTAAAAATGCCACGCGTCACGAATCTGATTGAATTGTTTGTTAGGTTTGTTGTCCAATTTCTTCTTGCCCTCTCAGCCTTTCAAATGCCAAAGGTTTCAAGCCATTTTCAATGTACGTAATAATTTTTGATACGCAAGCATCAACGCTTAAGCTTGATGTGTCCAGTTCAAGGTCGTAAGTACAATGACTATGTACGCGATCAAACTGAAAGCGGGCTGCTCCTTGTTTACGGTCCCCCCTAGCCACTTCACGCTTTTCTAGTACTTCTAGAGGACAATGAACGCCAACAAAAACCACAGGCATACCTTCAAACGCTTTAACACAAGCACCTAACCATTCTGGTTGCTGAAGTACGTAGTCTACGATGACGTTATTTCCTGCACGTGCAATAGCGGCTGCTGATTCATGGAAACCATTAACGATATTTGGAAATCGATTTTCCATTAACGTGGAATTATTTAGGTCACATTGAGCGATTTGAGACAGGTAAGTATCAACTGAGACATGTAGGTAAACATCGGCCAAAGCCTGTTGAAGTGCATGGCTTAATGTTGTTTTCCCAGAACTGGATGTTCCATTTAAAAATATAACCAAAAGATAAGACTCTTTGTAAAATCAATATGATAGCGCCAGCACACTTAGTCGCAAGGAAAATCTAACCTCGCGTTAAGGTGTGAGCAACGCTACCACAGATTTTTGCAACTGTGCCCATAAACAATAATTTCAACGCAAACCGAAAATACCGAGCGTTGCGTGTCTTACACATTATTATGTTAATCAGTCAGCCAATTCACCGCCGATTCGTAGTTACCAAATGATTCCATTTCACCTGATATAAACCAACTGCCTACTTTGGCGGCTAGCTCCTGCCAATTTTTATCACCATAAATGGCTATTTTCTCAATTTTAAAACCAACTTTTAACCCAAGCTGAAAATCATCCCAAGCAGCCCGAAGCTCCCAACCTGAGAACTCAGTAATGTCGACCAACATTTTTATATGCTTTGAATTGATACCCTTTAAACTAGAATTCAAGACTGGAACAATAGCTTTATAGTCTTCGTGAGTGAGTTTACCTGTAGCCTTAAACACTAAAACAGATTCAGAGCCAATACGCTCAATACCTATTGTAATTCCATGACGTTCTATACTCATAGCGAATACCTAAAGTTGAATTAACCTGTACAGCTTAGGGTAAACGAGCGACAAAAGATGAGAACTAATTACCAGTTTCACGCGTAATTTCAATGATTAACGCCTCGCTAAGGTGCGACAGCGCTATAACACCCAAGTCAATCCATTGCACCGTAAACACTAATTTTAAATCGAAGTGAAATCGGCAAGCGTTACGAATCACTCTTAAATTGTGTGTTAGCAATCGGACTCAAATTTCATTGGAACATCAACCATTCCCTGGCGGTTTCTGATGCCTTCTGTACGTTTAAAACCAAAACGCAAATAGACATTTTCCGCGTTTACCGCAGAGTTAACAGTAAAGGCACCGCTATTCCCTTTTTTATTTGCTTCTTCCTTAATCGTTTCCCAAAGTTTTCTTGAAAGCCCATTACCTTGAAAACTGTCGTCTACAAATAGATGATACAAGTGTGAGTTGTCTCGAACCCCGGCCACTCCAATCACTTCATTCTTCGTAGTTACTGCCACAATATAGTCATAATTTGTGGATAAATATTTCCTAATATTGTCCTCTGACATTGAACTGAGCAAGACATCGTGGACGGACGCGTCACACGTTGGACAAACATATTTTTCTGTTAAAGGTAAAATCAATTCACTGATAGACTTCGCATCACTGATTTCTGCTTTTCTGATTTTGATACTCATTATTTCTCCTGATTGCTATCGCCCTGTTAAGGTGTAAGCCGCGCTTAGCTATACTTGAGCGAAGCGAAACTGCCAAGCGTTGCGAATCACTCTTAAGTTTATTGTTAACATTACAGTTCCCACCCAGACTTATATGTTCTAGCACTCAATAAACTACAGAGCTCATCCATTACTTTCATAGACTTTTCAAGCCTAGGTAGCCTTTCATCCGAAAGAGTATCATTGACCCAGTGACGATTATGAACATACAAGTTGTAAGGATTGATAATACACTTAAAATCAATGCTTAATGATGTCGAGAGCGCAGAGTCAGCCATGTAGCTATGAGGTAGACCCGCTGAGGTTACAAACGTCACCACTTTATCGAAAAGTGCGCCAGTTAAGCTACCATCAGGAGGTGTAGACCCAACATATTCAATGTATTTTTTTAACTCAGAACAACATCCCCAATTATAAATTGGACTGCATAAAACAATACCACTCGCCTCAGACGTTAGCTTATGTAACGCCTTATATTGTTCCGTCTGATATATTTTGTCGTTGTCAAAATTGGGCACATTAAGTTCGGCCAAATCAACAAATTCAACTTGTCTATCCAGCGATTGTAGTTCGTCAATACATAGCTTAGCGATTTTACGACTTCGACTATTTGGATCCAAGCTCGAACTTACTACCAAAATGTACATGTTATCTCCTGTCGAATACTCACGCCCAGTTAAGGTTTGAAGCATGTGACTACGACACTCAATTTTACCGCCGTAATTACCGAACTTAACCCAAACTAAAAATGCCAAGCGTGCAGAATCTGCTTAAATTTATTGTTATGGCGCTGAACTCAGCGTTAGTTCTTGTATATCTATTAGGTCGACTTCCCTACCCAAAGTGCGCTTGTACTCGACGAGACGATGAACGGGAATAACTAGTATTTCGATACCTTGATAGAGTTTTACCTCTGATTCTGAAAAGTGAATTTCAAGCTTATGCCAAGAACCATCGAGAGCTGATTGTATCTTCGTGCTTTGAGATAACCCGATTTCAATTTTTTGATTTTGGTAAACTAGCTGGAAATACGCTAGATCCCAACCGTACTCCGTGTAATGAGCTAACGGTTTAGATATGAACTGCGATACGCGAGCCAAGACCTTGTTTGCGTCAGAATTGCGAATATAAAGATCTATATCAGCGATTTCACGAATTCCACCATGAATAGTTGCCGCTAGCCCACCAACAATTTGGTACTCAACACCCTCTGCCTCCAAGAGATCT
Organism: Vibrio sp. R10-SG3-ISO10; assembly: GCF_059834185.1. Lineage (NCBI taxonomy): Bacteria > Pseudomonadati > Pseudomonadota > Gammaproteobacteria > Vibrionales > Vibrionaceae > Vibrio > Vibrio sp. R10-SG3-ISO10. Next base: position 1,027,566 of record NZ_JCBDHG010000022.1, on the reverse strand, counting down.
TTGAGCCATTTCAGGGCCACTTTCACTTTATCACTCATCTTGTCCCCTTAGCTGGGTTTCGCCCTACGCTATAACGCTCTGTTACGGGGTGAGCAACGCTACCACCTACCTCAAACATTGTGCCGTATACACTACTAAAGCTGATTCAAACAAAAAATGCCGAGTGTTGCGAATCGGCTTGAATTGATTGTTATGCAAATCTTTCACGACGCATTGTTGTTATCGAATACCCCATTTCACGGTACTTTTCACAACGTTGTTGTAGAAATTCCGGATACTGACTTTCTTCAACTTCATTGAAACCAATATTCTTGTAGAAACCTGTTACGTGAGCAAGTGGCATACAATAGGCGGTGCGCAAATTTAAAACAGGCTCAATATGCCTAAGAAATTGAAGTCCTAGACCTTGACCTTGAAACTCACTCGCAATGTACATGCCCCTGAGTATCGTCACGTCATTAATAAGCTCAACTTTCACCGAGCCGATAATCGCACCATCGTTAAGGCAGATAAATGCTCTTTCAGTATTAGACCAAGCGCTATGATAGCCCTGCTCTTTATAGAATTGACCAACAGCGTCTTTCATAGAGCTATCGGCTTCAAAAATTCTCATTCTAACTCCATTTGCATAACGCCCTGTTAAGGGCGTGGGCAACGCAATACCGATGTTGCCGCATACCACCTTAATCACTTAATCCAATGCACACTGAAAATACCACGGGTTGCGAATCAATCTTAAACAGTTTGTCATGCGAAGTTCGACAATGCTGATTTGTACGCCTTTCTAGCCTCGGTACTTAAGTAGCTGTCCATACCTTGGAACAGTTCAAATAGCTCAGCACCATATTTGAGCTTGAACTCTTCACTGCTATAAACAAGCTCTAGCTCATTAGCGACCGTTAACTCGCAAAACAATTTCACCGTTGAACTATCGAGTTTGAATATTGAACCAGTAAATCTGTCTTTAAATTGGATTTCTAGCACTTTGCCAAATTGAGGGAATACATAGTCTCGGTCGCATGAGCAATACAAGTAAACCAATGCTTCTTCATCACTACCAATTATTCGTGCTATTTCTTGGCGCTGGCTTAGCAACACCATATTTTCATCGAAACCCGCTGTTCCATAAGCGGCATGAAAGAGACCTGCGATTTGAAGTAACTCGCTACTACCCCAGTTATTTAGAACTTTTTCAGTGCCTTTTAGGTGCGCCTCCAATGAACCATTAAGGTGCTGAAAGTCGCCCGCACCAAGTTCTTGAAGCATTCCAAATTTATCCATAAATCTCAATTCCCTTTAGGTCGCATAACGCCCTGTCAAGGTGTGAGCAACGCAACACCTAAGCCGCCGTATACCACCTTAAACATAAAAACCAACGCTTAGTAAAAATGCCACGCGTTGCGAATCACTCTTAAACAGTTTGTTATACCAATTCCATTCGCGTGTAATGAACCTTTGATCTAACGCATTGTGTTTCATATTCGAGAGAGATTATAACTTGCTATGCACGACATATGAAAGGAGCTTACTATACTATGCCATGTAATCGAACACACGCTCGCCGTTTAGATGAATCAGTTCTCACAACCCTTAGTAACCATCAAATGCACGACAATGGTCGCCACAAGTGTTGTCAATGCGCATACAATTCAGGTTATGAACAAGGTAGACAGCTGAGAAGCTCAATTCAGCTAGATATCAACGAACTAGGTGATAGCCAAGCAAGAGCTGATGGGAGACACAAAAGTGTTCACCAAGCATTTGCACTAGGCTACTCCGAAGGCATCAGGGACTTCATAGCATTAGATCAATAATGCTCATTAGGGGGAAGTTTCCCCCTTTTGGATATAACGCCCTGTTAAGGGGTGAGCAACACAATACTGAAGCCGCCGCATACCACCTTAAACACTAAAACCAACGCATAGTAAAAATGCCACGCGTTGCAAATCCCTCTTGAACAGTTTGTTAACTGGCAGCCTCAAAGTGGATAAAAAACATGACAAGATCCACGTCATTCGCTTTTGACAACGTATAGTCTTCACCTACGATATTGGAAACAGCAGACTTCCAGAAACTTAGTGCCCCTGAGTTTTCCAAAAGAATTCGGATTTGCCATTTACCTGGAAAAGCTTTAACGACTTGCTCCAAAACAAGCTTTCCTACGCCCTGACCTTTAAACTTACGTAGAACAAAAAATTGGGCAACGTCGTAAAGTTTTAAGTCACTAGGGTAACGACGAATCAGAACAAAACCTGCGAGTTCGTTATTCACCTTTATGAAATATGGAGTATGATCATCTCGATTCCAATAAGGGTCGAACTTTGAGACATCGTACCCTCCGAACGTACCATCTTTAGCTGGATTCCATTTCATATACTCTGACATGTCGTATACGTAGTAGCAGAACAAATTCTCAAGTACATGCCGCTCTTCTCGTTCTATTTTTACTAGCTGAACTTCCATTTTTCTCCTTGCCAGTTAACGCCAAATTAAGGTGTGAACAACGCTAACCACCAAACCTAAACCATCGTACCTTAAACACTTAACTTAACTGGAACTGAAACCGCCAAGCGTTGGGAATCCGTCTTAAACGCTTTGTATGGATAATAAGCACTCCAATCGGGTAAGGTGAGACCCAGACTTTAGCTGCAACTAAAGTTCTTCTATCTGATAGTTCGATTAAATGATGGCTCCTCTATCGAGAGACCGATAACAAGTACGAACGTCAGATAGAACTCCAAGCACCACACTCGAATAGTCTTCTGGGTCTCGAGCCCGCATTTGCAAGCAAGAGTTAGCTTATTATGAATACAAACACACTTCAAAACATTAATGTCGGCGTTGATACTGGCAAATCACAATTAGATATTTATATCCGTCCGCTCGACATTTACTTCACCGTTCCTAACAATGACAAAGGCATTAAAGAAGCCGTCAGAACTATCGCTAAACACCAACCTCAGCGTGTCGTGATTGAAGCTACTGGACGATTAGAAATGCCCTTCATCCTTGCTTGTGACCAAGCAAAGCTACCCTATGTCATCGCGAACCCTTTGAGGATAAAAAGGTTCGCTTGTATGGATAATAAGCACTCCAATCGGGTAAGGTGAGACCCAGACTTTAGCTGCAACTAAAGTTCTTCTATCTGATAGTTCGATTAAATGATGGCTCCTCTATCGAGAGACCGATAACAAGTACGAACGTCAGATAGAACTCCAAGCACCACACTCGAATAGTCTTCTGGGTCTCGAGCCCGCATTTGCAAGCAAGAGTTAGCTTATTATGAATACAAACACACTTCAAAACATTAATGTCGGCGTTGATACTGGCAAATCACAATTAGATATTTATATCCGTCCGCTCGACATTTACTTCACCGTTCCTAACAATGACAAAGGCATTAAAGAAGCCGTCAGAACTATCGCTAAACACCAACCTCAGCGTGTCGTGATTGAAGCTACTGGACGATTAGAAATGCCCTTCATCCTTGCTTGTGACCAAGCAAAGCTACCCTATGTCATCGCGAACCCTTTGAGGATAAAAAGGTTCGCTGGTGCTATCGGACAAAGAGCTAAGAACGACCGTTTAGACGCCGCGCTCATTGCCCACTATGCTGAGAAAGTTCAGCCTGACTTAACCGAGCTAAAAGCCGAAAATATCCGATTAATGAGTGACTTAGTATCAAGGCGAAATCAGTTACTCTCCATACAGACCATGGAAAGAAACCGACTACAAATATTGCCAAAGAACATCGCCTCAACCATTACGCCCATCTTAACCGCTCTTAAAAATCAAATTGAAAAAGTAGAAGCTAAAATCACAAAGCTCATCGATATCTCACCTGAATATCAGACTAAGAATGAGATACTTCAAAGCATGCCTGGAGTCGGTAAGATACTGGCCGCATCCATCATCAGTAACGTCCCCGAGCTTGGTTACATCACCAATAAACAAGCCTCTAGTTTGATTGGTGTAGCACCCATCGTTAGAGAAAGTGGTCGTTACAAAGGAAAGCGCATAATACAAGGAGGTCGGACTCAAGTTAGAACCGTTATGTATATGGCGATGATGTCTGCCATCCAATGTAACCCTGTTTTTAAGACTACATATGAACGATTACTTGCGGCAGGAAAACCCAAAAAAGTCGCCATAGTTGCCTGCATGAGAAAGATGGTTGTGATCTTAAACTCGATGCTCAGAGACGGTGTAATGTGGGATAACAATAGCGCCAAAAATTAACTATTGACGCCATAGTCTCTTGTTATGTTTCATACGTCGCTACTTGCCTAAATGACTCCATGCTACCGTCAAAAGGCCGGTCAAATTGGGATCTATCTAGAGAGCCTATCTTATTTACAGATAGCCATGTAGCTTCACATTCCTCGCAGTTAAATAAAGCTTCATTTGTAGCAGAATCTGCAAATTTGTTAATCCAGCCCTGATCACACCTAGGACATCATCTCTTTAACTCTCTGCATTTGGAGCAAACAAAATACCTTACACCTTTCGGACTTTCTCCTACTTCACCTAGCGTCTCAGTATTGCAAGTTTGACATAGTAATTTGTTCATAATACTTCCTGAAACATAACGCCGCATTAAGTGGTGAGCAACGCCGACCACTGAACTTAAAGTATTGTGCCGTAAACACTTAAACTGAAGCAAACCGAAAATGCCGAGCGTTGGGAATCCGTCTTAAATGCTTTGTTAGTTTGTATTTCAGGGAGTTCGATTTTTGGATTGAGAGAGGTAGATAGTTACTATCAGGACTAAACCGCTGGAAAGTTAAGAGTGCATAGGAAGCAGGGGGAAAAACCACAATCCTAGCAAGAAGAGAGTAGCTCGGAAACCGAAGGAATTAATAGCTTTCTTTAAACCAGATGTTGCTTGATTTACCGTTGAGTCATTATTTTCCATAAGCTTTACCTCGCGTTTTCTTCTAAGTGGGCGTCGAACCCTGAATGATTCTACAAATAGTGTGTTTAAGTCATAAGCAGTCACCAAAGCGACCACTACGTTTAATACATAACCTGCAATTTCGAACCACTCCCCCGCGCTACCTATGCACTCTAGAAAAGCCTGACGATTCTAATGATATTTTAGCTTAAAATCAATTACCTAAGCTGACTTCGCAAACTAACGCCCAATTAAGGTGTGAAGCACGCGACCACTACACTTAGCTAGACCACCGTAAACACTAAACTCAACCCAAACGAAAAATGCCAAGCGTGCTGAATCACTCTTAAATTGTTTGTTAGCACTATTTACTTACGCCCTTTAAATGGCTGACGATCTAACCAACAATTCCAGTTCAGATAACCATCATCAAACTCAATGAACTTGATTAATACCAATGGCAAGAGCCTACACAAAGGCGAAAAATAGTCTGTTAACTTGAAGGTGTCGCCATTTTTAGTAGTTTTTTCAAGCTGTCCATTATGAAACAAGGCGTTTCGTAAATGGACATATGTCATTACTGATTTATGGTGGGAGTCGAGATTTTCCTGCTTTACATCAAAGCCGTAACCAACCAACACTCGAGTTATCGGTGTCGCACAATTTTTAGATTTATAGTCATCTAGAATTGCTCGGCAAAATGATTCAAGTCCCGAAAACAGCAGATAATACGATACATCAATAAAACTGCCACGCCCTCTAAAGACCTCAATACACCTAAAAAAGGCACCTCTGAAAGCTGTGTTTACCGGTGTAGTTTCAGATAACAGAACATCTAAAGATTTGCGTATGAAAACTTCACGTGAATTTTCACTAAATGCATCGTTCATGATTACACAACCACCGCCATTTTGCCTAAAGTGCCCCTGCACTTCTTTGGGGAAGTCATCATCTAAACAGTCATAAGTTTCATTACTTCGTAACTGATTTGTGATTATAACGTCCTTGTGGTCGATAAAAGACAGTACGGCTTCTAAATTAAAGACTAAAGACTTTAATTCATAAGGGCACTCGTCAGATATTTCTAAGAATGCCGTTAAATGATAACAATTCTGATCCGATGCTAACTTCTTAACTTGAGTGAACTGACTGTATAACGGGACTATTCTACACCCGTAAAACTCATATATTTTCGTACATTCATAGCCATAAATACCGACTCTGGTCATTAAATTACTCCATAGCTAGAGAATAGTGCTAACGCCCAATTAAGTAGTGAGCAACGCTGCCACCCACCTAGACCATTGTGCCGTAAACACTAAAACTAGTTCAAACCAAAAATGCCGAGCGTTGCGAATCTGCTTAAATTGTTTGTTAGTTGCTTACTCAAAGACTTTACTTTGAAATTCATTGAGACTTTGCAAACACTGCCTTTACGCACTTTGAAAAGACCAAGTCAGGCGCAGTTTCAAAGCGACTATCACTGAAACCACTTGGAATTTACAACACCGCAGAAAACAGACTTTGTACACCAAAGGACTCTTTTGGAAAGACTAAGCAACAGAGCTGACTTTCAACGAACGAATCAGTTTCTGAAACAAAGAACCCAGCGACACATCAACCAGAACTACACTATCACCGATTCGAACAGTTAGAAGGTGAAACACGAAAACCTAGCCAATAGCACACTAACATTAGCCCTAAAATTGCTGATTTAGTTACTTTTTTCTTCATTGGCAACTAACGCCCAATTAAGTAGTGAGCAGCGCTGCCACTTAACTTGAACACTGTGCCGTAATCACTAAAGCTGATTCAAACTCAGAACGCCAAGCGTTGCGAATCTGCTTAAATTGTTTGTTATGTTTTACCACAAGTGACTGACTTACTTGAGAAAGAACTACCATTTTGGACTAGATTTCTGAACCAAACCACGAGCTAGAAACAAGCTTGGCCACCAAAGGCGACCAACCTAAAACAAGTATGAACACTTCCCTGCCCAATGAGGCAACACGGAAGGCACTCAACAAGTACCCTCGTCTCTTCTCACAACAGCGCCAAACAAGGGCAAGTTGCCGAGGCAACTGCCAAGGTAGGATGCTAATTGGCTAAGAACCTAGAAGCGACTTAAAGCCAGATAAACTTGAATCTAGCCAGCTCGACCTGACAATGAAGCAACTCACGAACATTGGCATGTTTTACGGGCTGAGTGATTCAAGAACTTAGACCGACAATGCGGATTTGCTGATTCTACTAGGGACGAATTGCCAGAGGGACAAAGAACTAGAGCCTAAGATATTTAAACCCTTGAAATACAAGTAAACATAACGCCCAATTAAGTAGTGAGCAACGCCACCACCTACCTAGACCATTGTGCCGTAAACACTGAAGCCGATTCAAACCCAAAATGCCGAGCGTTGCGAATCTGCTTAAATTGTTTGTTAGTTGCCTGCCCTAAAGCCTTGGGTTTGAAGCTCATGAGACTTTGCCAATACTACCCTTTCCTGATTTGATGAAACCAAATCAGGCGCAGTTTTAAAGCGACTGTCACTGAAACCACGTGGAATTTGCAGCGCCGTAGAAAACTGACTTAAAACACCAAAGAGAGCCTTTGGAAAGACTAAGAAACAGAGCAGACTTTCAACGAGCGGAACAGCTTCTGAAATAGGAAATCCAAACCGAGCACTAGCCAAAGAACGACTTTAACGACGCCAGAAGGCTGGAAAGTGAAATTCGAACCAGCAAAAACACACTGACATTAGCCCTAAACTTGCTGATTTATTTAATTTTTTCTTCTTTGGCAACTAACGCCGCGTTAAGTAGTGAGCAACGCAGCCACTGAACTTTACCATACCACCGTAAACACAAAACCCAACGATAGAATGAAAAATGCCAAGCGTTGGGAATCTGTCTTAAACGCTTTGTTATAAGCCAAATTGCAGCTAACTCAATTCTTTATGACCTAATAATGCGGCTGCTATAATTAGGAAAATACCCGAAACACGGTCTAGGTGCAGCTTCATGTTGTCACGCAATCGGCTAACTATCGACTCTGCAAATTTTCCATAGCAACATAAGAACACACCATCCATTACCAGATAAGTCGAACTTAATATTACAAACTGCACCAACAGACTCGAATCTTGACTGATGAACTGAGGAAACAAAGCCGCGAAGAAAATCACAGCCTTCGGATTCGCTGCTGATGTCACAAAACCTTGCCAGTATAAAGACGATTTTGAGCGTTGTTTTGTTTGTTGGTCGACTGAATTACTTGATTTGACGAAAATTAGCTTGAATCCTAAATATAACAAATACGCTACACCTCCCCATTTCACGACAGTGAAAAAATGCTCAGAACTAGCGATAAGTGTAGCTAAGCCTAATGCTGCAACGACCATTTGAAGTAGATTAGCAGTTAAATCACCGATTGCCGTGTAGACTGACCGTCGAAACCCGTTGCTAATGCTATTAGATAGCATAAGTAGCTGACTCGGACCCGGCGTGCTCATTAGAACCAAAACCGTCACCACATATGTGACCCAAACTTCAACTTCCATGTTAATCTCCCTATTTCATTGTGGGCTTATAACAGTTCTTAGCCAGAACTATTCTGCTATTAACTACCGAACAATTCTGTATTTCCTGATATTAAACTGCAACCATATCTCAAATAACTGAAAACTAACAGTTACTTATCTTCATAGTTACGCAAGGAAACACGCAAAAGCAAGAATACCTCTATACAGTCTGCCTTACTCTGCCAAAATAATAGCATTGTATAAATAAACAGGTATGCAATTATGAAAAGATCGCCATTCTTGGCGTACATCCGTGACTATATGCTAGGTAGGAACTATGCCCTTCGCACCGTTGAGGCGTATGTTTACTGGATCCACCAATATATAATCTTTCATGGTAAACAACACCCAAAAGAACTGGGTACTCAAGACGTAGAAAACTTCTTGAGCCACTTGGTATCGCAAAAGGGCATTGCGCAAAAAACACAGAGCCTAGCACTCAACGCGTTGGTGTTTCTCTATAAAGAAATCATTCATCAGCCCGTCGAACCCGACATGCAATTTAGACGATCCAATAAATCTCGTAAATTGCCTACTGTGCTCACTCAAGCGGAAGTAAGAAGGCTACTTTCTCAATGCTCAGCAAAATACAAACTCCCTCTCCAGCTTATGTATGGTTCGGGGTTAAGATTAATGGAGTGCGTCCGCCTTAGAGTGCATGATATCGATTTTCAGTATAAATCGATAAGGATATGGCAAGGCAAAGGAGAGAAAAATCGAGTCGTAACGTTAGCGCCTGAGTTATTTGAAGACCTGAAGCAACAACAGCAAATTTCATTGCGCTATTATCAGCAAGACATTAACAACAGAGAATTTTCAGGAAGCTACTTATCTGAATCACTCGCAAGAAAGTACCCCAATGCCGAAATGAGTTTTAACTGGCAATACCTTTTCCCATCTGAGCGTTTGTCCCCTGACCCGCGTAACGACAAAAAACGCAGGCATCATATTCACCATACATCTCTACAAAAGCACATAAAAATCGCATCGAAACAAGCCGAAATTGGCAAAGATATCTCGTGCCATACCTTAAGACACTCGTTTGCTACTCACCTACTAGAAAGTGGAGCGGACATTAGAACAGTCCAAGAACAGCTAGGCCACTCAGATGTGAAAACAACGCAAATTTATACTCACATCCTTGATAGAGGTGCAAACGGAGTTAAAAGCCCTCTATCAAGTATTTTCGACTAATTTGAATATAAAAAGTTAATATGGAGTTTGCGTTACACTCCCATTCCAACAACACTATTCTATCCATGATTACACTTTGGATAACTTAGATTGGTACAGCTAAGCTTACATTGTAAAGTTGGCTTAGGGGTTACAGCGAGTGATACGAAGGCAAACTTCAGTTCGTTGATGGCCTCAGCTTGTTAAAAAGCGCCAAAATTCAGTTGATTAATACATTAAAATGATTTTGATAAAAAACAAAAAAGCGAGCACTAGGCTCGCTTTTTAAGTCATCTTTCGTTCGCTTAAAGCAGTTCAACCGACTGCTGTGCGATGACAAACTCTTCGTTAGTTGGGATAACCATCGCGACTGCGCCAAGCAATTCTGATGTCGCGATAACGCCTGCGTTACCAAAACGAGCCTCTTCATTGCCTTTTTCGTTTTCAACAAAACCGAGCAGCTTAAGGTTGTTTAGAATTTCGCGGCGAATGTCTGACGAGTTTTCACCAATACCGCCGGTGAAGATAACCGCATCTAGGCTGCTTAAAGGAATCATGTAAGACCCGATGTATTTCGCAACGCGGTAGGTAAATACTTCGAATGCTAGCTTCGCACCTTCATGGCCTTCAGCCATGGCTTCTAGGATACCGCGAGCATCAGATGTTAGGCCAGAAACACCTAAGAAACCTGATTTCTTGTTTAGAGTTTCAAAGACTTTCTCAGTCGTCCAACCTTTCTTGATTAGGAACTCGATAACACCCGGGTCTAAATCACCCGAACGAGTACCCATCATTAGACCCGCAAGTGGTGTAAAGCCCATTGAAGTATCAACAGATTCGCCGTTTGCAATAGCACAAACAGAAGCACCGTTACCAAGGTGAACAGAGATGAAGTTAGACTCTTCAACAGGTTTGTCTAGCATCTTCGCCGCTTCACGGCTAACGAAGTAATGACTAGTGCCGTGGAAACCGTATCGGCGGATACCATATTCTTTATACAGCTCGTTAGAAATTGCACCAGTGAACGCCTTCTGAGGCATAGTTTGGTGGAACGCAGTGTCGAATACAGCAAATTGAGGAAGGCTTGGGAAAGCTTGCATAGAAGCTTTAATTCCTTTTGCGCCTGCTGGGTTGTGGAGCGGCGCCAGATCAGACAGATTCTCAATTTCTGTAAGTACTTCGTCATTAATACGAACTGTAGAAGTAAACTTCTCCCCGCCATGTACGATACGGTGACCCACGGCAACTAAATCTTTTGTGAAACTAAGAGTATCCATTAACGCAACGATTCGGTTAATAGCGTGCTGGTGGTGGTTATCAGGCGCATCAATCGCCTCTTCAGTTTTTTCGCCGTTGTACTTCCAGCTAATGACTGCCTCTGGCAAGCCAAAGCATTCGCCTAAGCCACTGACAATTGCGTCACCAGACTTAGAGTCAATTACAGCAAATTTTAATGAAGAGCTACCAGAGTTAATGACCAGCACAAACGAGTTCGACATGGATTTGTTCCTGTTTCAGACTGTGAGATTGAAGCGCTACGCTTCTATATTGTTGTTGTGCACATTATTCAATATTTTTTGAATCTTTCAACTTTTATTGGTCTTTTTAAACAAATCAAACAAACTTTTGTTGATCTATCGCAATAGTGGATTTATTTCACACTAAAAAATTAATGTTAATTTTATTACTAACAAGAACACACTACACTTTAGTTACGCCCGAGCTTATGCAATCTGTGTGAGCGAGGTACACGCATCACTTAGTAACCATTCGACGAGAGGTAGTTTTGTATACGCTAGCAATCAGTTTGGTGCTTATTGGCCTCTGCCTGCTTTTGGCGGGTTTGAAAACTGCAACAAAGATCTGTAAGCAGACAAAACATGCCGGTTGGCGCTGGCTTTACTGCTTGATTGTCAGCTTTGTCATTGGTTATTCCTTTGTGCTGATATCTTTAGTCTCAGAACAAACAATCAGCCCGATTTTACTTGGGTTGAGCGCTATTCTCTTCTGCGGCAGTATTTTCGTTTACACCGTTGTTTCCTACAGTTTCACCACGATAGTTCAACTTAAAACATTAGTCAGACAAGAAAAGTACAACGCTCTGCATGATCCTCTAACCAATTTGCCGAATCGTAAACACTGTATTGAGACAATAGAGCTTTTAATTGAGAACAATAAACCTTTTGACCTTATGCTTCTCGATGTAGTGAATTTCAAGCAAGTCAACGATGGCATGGGACATTTCTGCGGTGATCAACTTCTTGTACAAATAGGACAACGTATTAGTTCACTACTAGAGAAAGGGGATTTTGTAGCGCGAATAGGTGGTGACGAGTTCATCGTTATCACCCCGCTTCGTCCAGAGTTAGACATAAAACATGCAGCAAAGAGAATTAATCAGGAGCTTCATCTCCCCTTCTCCGTTGATGGCTTTGAACTCACCTCCAGCGCAAGCATAGGAATTAGTCAGTTTCCTATGCATGGTTCTGATGCTGAGCAAATGATCAATGCATCAGACATTGCTATGTACTGGGCAAAAAAAGCAGGAAGACCTTTTGCGATATACGATGACAGCATGAGCCAAGGAGCAAGACGAAAACTCGAAATCTCTAGAAACATAGATAAAGCCCTAGAAGACAACGAATTTCAAATTTACTATCAACCTATCTTGTGCAGCGTACATGGCGTTGTAAGTGGATACGAAGCACTTATTCGCTGGATTACTAAAGATGGGACAACCATTAGTCCGATAGATTTCATACCAATCGCCGAACACAGCAATAAAATTACTTCTATTACTGCGTGGGTACTCGATCAAGTTACTCAAGATATCAAAACATTCGAAGCACAGGGCATACGCTACCCTATACACGTCAACCTTTCAGCTAAGGACTTAATGGGCTCCAAACTTGAAGCAAAACTGCTAGATCTGATCGAGGACAACAACAACGTTACCAGTTCAATCGTTTTAGAAATCACTGAAAGCACTGCCATCAATCGGCTGAGAAGCCCCGAGAAGCTCTTAGAGAACATCCGAAAGCTCGGTTTTAAGATCAGTCTAGATGATTTTGGGACCGGCTATTCATCGCTTTCGCTTTTAAGGGACTTACCGGTTGATCAGATTAAAATTGACCGTTCTTTTTTATACAAACTTGAAAAAAACGAGCGAAACAGTTCGATCGTAGAGAACGCCATTTCACTCGCTCATGGTCTAGGTTACTCCGTAGTAGCGGAAGGCGTTGAAAATGAAACGGTGCTCGGCATTCTCAAGAGTCAAGGATGTGACTACATACAGGGTTTTTATTATAGCCCTCCATTAGAGATCCATAACGCAATCAATTGGACTCTGTCACATAACCCACCAATTATTTCAGAGCTTGCCAAAGTAAACTAAAAAAGCTGCCCCGAAGGACAGCAAATTGTTCAAAGTTCAAATGGATCAAATAAAGCCAAAAGTTAAGTTAGAACTGGTATGCCGCTGACAGCTTGAAGTTACGGCCAGGCTCATAATCATCCGCGATAATGCCACGAGCATCGCCCGTTTTAGAGGCATGCGATACATAAGCTTCATCAAAGATGTTGTCTATTCCGAACGTAACCGATAGGTCTTCGACATTGGAAGGAATCCACTGAGCATAAAGATTATGGACGTCATAACCTTCCTTCACCGCTTTGCCTTCGAGGACATTGTCTTCTTCTAAAACGACGATCGACGTCCAACCAAATAACACGTCAATCGAATCAGCATGATAATCTAGCGTTAGCGCAATGCTGTCACCAATGTCGATACTTCTGTCATTGGCATCAAGTACCGGGCCACCGTTAGTTACATCTTTGTTATCTGAGCGAGAATATGACAGCTTCGAGTTAAAGGCTTGATATCCATACGTTGCGCTTAGCTCAAAACCGGTAAACTCGACGTCCCCTTTGTTATAGATTAAATACCCTTTAGTGGAGCTTTGGTAAGCTTCGGCGATGTAATCGTCAATTTGGGTCTTAAATACGGTTAAATTGGCTCCAAAGAAATGGTCGCTCACTTGCTTGTTAAAGCGAACACCTGCCTGCGTGTTTTGACCCGTTTCGGCTTTAATATCACTCGCTAGATGTGTCGTTGGTTGGTATTTGATAAAGGTTTCAAGCAGCTCTGGGCCTTTGAACAAGCTTCTAGTACTCGCAAATAGAGTCCAGTCATTGGTCACATCCCACTCTGTCGCGAGAGACCACGTAACATCATCAAAGTTCGATGTACCCGTTGTCGCTTTGCGCTTGTAATCATCGTAGCGAACACCCGCAGTCACTGACCAAAAGTCAGTAATGTACATTTGGTTTTCAGCGAAGAAAGCACTATTGATTGCAGATTCGTCGGCGAACACAACGCCGCCATAAATACTCTTACTGGTTTTGTCTATATAATCCAAACCGTAAGTGGCCGTATTATCAAAACGACCAACCTGGTAATCACTTTGAAATTTCGCATTCGCACCCAGGTTTTTATTTTCAGCACTGTTTACTGACAAACGGTCGCCCGGCCAACGGCTAGTCACACCCGATTCATCACGAACAATTTCAGTTTGACTAGAATAAAGCGTGACCTTACCTTTATTAACTTCACCCTTTAGTTCGTAAGATAGAGTAATTGTGTCGCGATCGTAATCCGTTGGAATAGTTTCAGTGCCAGAACGCTCATTGTTTGCTGAGCCCGACCAGTCGGGGCGCGGACTGTAATCACCGCTATCACGATACAGATCGTAAGCAAGCTCAAATCGGTGAAGCCCTGAAGGCTCGTAACCTAGTTTGCCAAGAATGTTATAAGTGTCGCCTTTTACGCCAAAGGTCTCATTACCATTACCATTACCATTACCATCTTTGAAGTTATCTCTTGAAACCCAGTTTCCATACAGCATGGAATCAAACTTCTCACCCAATAGCCCATAAAATGTTGCCGACCCTTGGTGGCTTGCATTACTCGCGTAGCCCCCATAGACACGCGTACCAAACATTTCGTCTCCACGTAACAGATCTTTCGCGTCTTTGGTTTCAAAGTAGACCGAACCACCAAGACCATTTTGCGTCACTGAGTTGTTCCCCACTTGGATGTCGGCCGACTTAAGAATATCGGGGTTTAAAGTCAGATTACCAATGTGATGAAACATGTTGGCGTGTTGAGATGCGCCATCTAAGCGAATATCTAAGTCGGTTTCGCCAAGACCACGAATGTTGATTCGCCGGTTTACAGAGTGAGTCCCGCCCACATCCACGCCCGGCACATCACGAAGAAGATCCGACATGTGGTCAGCTTGTTTAAGCGACATGTCACTGGCACCGAGCGATTCCGAACTGCTCGATACTTTGGTTCCCCAAACGACAACATCTTCTAAATGAGTAACCTCCTGCGCTAAAGCGCTACTGCTCAGTGCCGAACATACAGCGAGAGTGATTAAAGAGAGGTTGTTGGGGCGATTGGTTACCCTATTCATGCGACTACCCCTAAATGTAAATGATAATAATTCGCACATATGATATGGTTGTTAGCGATTAACTAAAAGATTAATAGCTTATGCAAAACTGCATAACGCTTATGAGGAACTGCCACATGCCAACTGCTGAACTCAATACGAACAGATTACGCAAAGTAGCCATTACTCAAAAAGTAGAAGAGTCAGAAAAACAGCTGATTATCGGTGAGACTAAACATGGTAAAGCGCCGTTGGTTGAAGGACAGTTTCTTTCGTACAACGTTGCTCAACGCGTCAATATGCATGGTTGTAGAAGTTTAGAGTTACAAGATTCTAATGTGGTTTCTATGGCGCCTTCCTCAGTGATCATAACGGTTCTTTTAGAAGGTAAACTTAGATTTAGCTACGACGACTTAGAGTTTAAGTTGGACTCTAGTCAATGTGGAAAAGTCACTTTGGTTAATCTCAATCAGCCGACTAACTTTCGTCGACAAATCACTAAAGATAATTGTGTGACTAAACTAAATATCATGATGAACCATGATTGGATTCATGCACGCACTAACGGCCATTGTCAATTAAGCCAATTCACCGCCAATCACAAGAACTTCCTTCAATTTGATGTGACCCCAGAGATAGAAAGCTTGGTAACACGCGCGATTAACCTTTATCAAGCAAGTTCATTTGTTGAAAAAATCGCACTGGAATCAATCGCATTTCAGATTATGGAATCTGTTTTTGGCAGGTTAGACACTGAGGATTTTTGCACAAAAGAAACAAACAGAGCTACAGGTACTCCTTCATCGATTGAAGATATTGTCTGTTATATAGAATCGCATTTAGGCGATCCGCTATCTGTCGATCTCGTCGCCGAGCATTTCGCTATGAGTAGCTCTAATCTACAACGCAAATTTAAACAACAGCTTGGAGTGATTGTCAGCGGTTTTATTCGCAAGCGTCGTCTTGATGTGGCGAAACAGCATTTGGAACGTGGCCTAGTGACGATCACTGAAGCAGCCTACGAAGCAGGGTACAATCACCCCGCAAATTTCACCAACGCCTTCAAAAAAGAGTACGGCATCCCCCCCATTCTCATTGCGACCCAAAATGGCAATATCGCCCATATTCAATCAGCAAAACAAAGGCATTAAACCTCAAACATTTACACAAGCTATAAGTAACAAGATGTACATATAAAAACTCCTAATGTAACAACTTATTACACTCACAAGTTATTGTTTTAAAATAACAAAAATATCATTTTAACATTTTATTTTGTTTTGTGACCATTTTGTGAACTTTCGATTTAAAGTCTGCTCATCGTATAAACACGAGCAATGAAAGCCTGATTAAGGCTTAATAATATGGACTTTATCATGAAAAAAACGATTCTAGCGGTTGCTATCGCATCTGTTTCTGCATCTTCTTTTGCTGTTGAGCTATACAACAATGACGGCACTACCTTTTCTATCGGCGGTCACGTTTCTGTAAACGTAAACGATTCTGAAAAAGGCGATGCTGACGTAGGTACTAACTCGCCACGTATCAATTTTAACGCGACTCAAGAGCTAGGCAACGGCTTTACCGCTGACGCTAAAGGCGAATGGGCACTGAACTACCTAAACGGTGGTGAAAATGCGTTTACTACTCGTCTGGGTTACGTTGGTCTTACACACGATTCTTACGGCCGCGCTGTAGTAGGTACTCAGTGGGCACCATACTATGACGTAGCAGGCGTTGCAGATATGCCAGTTGCGTTCGCGAACGACTTTATCTACGACAACCACGGTGCGCTAGGTACAGGTCGTGCGGATAAAATGATGAGCTACCGTAACGGTTTCGATTTTGACCAAGCTGGCGCGCTGTCTTTCGGTCTAGGTTGGCAAGGGACTAACGATGAGCAGGTTGAACTTAACAATACTACGTCTGGCATCAAGTATGATGATCGTGTACAAGCAGCGCTAACTTATACAATCGCGGGTGCTCAACTAGGTTACACCTACAACACGGGCGACTTTGTTGAAGGTACTTCTACGAATAAAGAGAAAGCAAAATCTCATCTAGTATCTGCTAAGTACGGTACTTACGGTAAAGGTATTTACGTAGCGGGTGTTTATGCGAAGAACGAAAACATGAACAACGATGACAGCACTACTCCTAAGCTTCTAGAAGAAAGTACTGCATACGAAGGACTAGTATCTTACGCATTTGAAAACAGCCTCAACCTAATCATGAACTATGAGAAGGTTGAAGGTAAAGTGACTAAGTCTTCTGAAAAAGACACAGCACGCGAAGAGCTTGCTCTTCAAGCTGAGTACAATTTCACACCTAAGTTTATCACTTACACGGCTTACCAGTTCGATCTAAACGACAAGAACAACCGTGACACAGATAACAAGTGGCTAATCGGTGCTCGTTACTACCTATAAGCTCTAGATAGCTGTCCAAACTGCTGACCTATTTCAGCACTGCCCGCCTCTAGTAGGTGGGCTTTTTTATGTGTAGCGCTTTAAACTTGATAACAAAAGTAGTAAAAAGATCGCATCTATTTGAGATATTGCATTTCGACTCTGTTTTGAGGAATGGCTATGAATATTGGTGTTGTCTCCAAGCTGACTGGATTATCAAGTAAATCTATCCGCCTTTATGAAGATAAGGGGTTGATTACTGCCCCACTGCGCAGTGAATCCGGTTATCGTGAATATTCGCAGCAACACGTCAATCAACTGAACCTCATCTCTCGAGCTAAAAATGCTGGTTTTTCTCTGGTCGAGTGTAAAGAGTTTGTCCATTTGGCCTCTAACCCAAACCGTAAGAGCAGCGAAGTCAAAGCGAAGGCTAAAGAAAAACTCAAAGAGGTAGAGCTAAAGATTCGAGAGCTGAAAGAGATTGAAAAGCAGCTCAAAAGTTGGGTTTCAGCCTGCCCTGGTGATTCTGGCAGTGACTGCCCAATCATCGAAGACTTAACGAAGGAAGAGTAAACCCTCTCCCCCGTCTAGTAAAAGACCTCCGATTTGGAGGTCTTTCAGTTATGGATTGAGCCTTAAAAATAAGTGCACATACGTTTACCATCCACTTCAATAATATTGAAAGGGGTCTCGTAAATGCTTTCTAAAATATCAGATTGTATCACTTCTTCAACGCTCCCCTGAGCCACTACCTTACCCTTCTTAAGAGCAATGATTTTGTCTGAATAACAGGCTGCGAAGTTAATATCGTGAATTACAACTACAACGGCTTTCTTCATCTCATGTGCCAGTCTTCCTACATTGCGCATGATCTGTAAAGAGTGTTTGATATCTAGGTTATTCAGTGGCTCGTCTAAAAACACGTAGTCTGTGTCTTGCGCCATGACCATGGCAATAAAAGACAGTTGTCTTTGACCACCACTGAGTTCATCGAGATACTTGTGTTGAATTGCCTCTAAATCAAGGTACTCAATCGCTTTATTGATCACAGTCTGATCTTCATCCGTTAGCTTTCCTTGCGAGTATGGAAAGCGGCCAAAAGCGATCATCTCTCTTACAGTAAAGCGCATGGTGATGTTGTTGGCTTGGCGTAAGACCGCTAGTCTTTTTGCTAACTCCTTAGTATCCCATTGACTAAGCTCTTTACAGTCAATCAGGACTTCGCCTTCATCTTTGCTGACTAAGCGACTCGCCATTGAAAGCAAGGTACTTTTTCCTGCCCCATTGGGTCCAATAATCGAAGTGACCTTACCTTTATCGAACTCTGCGCTCGCGCTATCAACCACTTTGGTTTGACCAAACACCTTGGTCAGGCTTTTCATTGAAATCATAATAGACCTACACGATTTTGTTGCGCAGCAACATGGTTAAGAAGTAAATACCGCCAATAAAGTTGATCACGACACTGATCGTGGTCGAAAAGCCAAATAAATTTTCGACTATCCATTGTCCGCTCAATAGAGAGGCGACAGAAAGTAATGAAACACCCACTAGCAAAACTTGGTGCTGAAAGGACTTAAACAGCTCACGCGCTAGGTTGGTTACCAGTAGGCCAAAGAACATGATTGGACCAATCAAGGCAGTCGAAATCGCGATCAGTGCAGCGCTCAACACGAGGACTTGCAACGTCACCTTTTTAACATCGACACCAAGGCTTGTTGCGTTATCTTTATCCAACCAAAACACATCAAGAACTCGGTGTAATCGGTATAAGGCAACACTAATCGCCAGCAACAATGGCGCACAGTAGTAAACCAACTCAACCTTTACATTGTTAAAGCTGGCAAACATATTTGCTTGAACAGAAGCAAAATCATTTGGGTCCATCAGCATAACAAAAAATGACGAGATACTACCAAACAGCTGGCCGAGGATGACCCCAAGCAATAGCAGTACCATTAAGTTCTGGCGCTCGCCTCTAAAGTAGAAGCTAAACAGCAATAGCGAGAAGCCTAGCATTACCACAACAGACAAACTGAAGTTGAAGTATGCGTTCAAGGCAAAACTACTCATGCCACCAAAAATCACCACAACCAAAACTTGAGTAAACATATACAGGGAATCAAAACCCATAATGCTCGGTGTTAAGATACGGTTGTGAGTGATTGTCTGGAACACCAGTGCCGATTGACCAATCGCAATACCAGCGATAATCATAGCCAGCACTTTGGGGACTCGACGCGACAGAAAATACTGATAGTTGTCGGCATTCAGACCAATACCAATAAACAGAAAGCAAAATACCAGTGCTATGACAGCCAGCCCGATTAGTTTGGTTCTATCAAGCATGCTTTTGCCCCTTAAGAATAAAGAAGATAAACACCGCTCCGCCAAGAATACTGATAATGGTAGAGATAGGGATTTCGTAAGGGAAAATAATCAATCGACCAGCTAAGTCACAACAAAGAACAATCAGTGCACCGAGAATGGCGGTTAAAGGAATGTTTTTACGCAAGTTGTCGCCAAAGAAACGACTCACGAGGTTAGGAACAATCAAGCCTAAGAATGGCAGCATGCCCACGATCATCACGACCGTCGCAGACATCACAGACACCAGTAAAACGCCAATGACTAATACTTGCTGATAGTTCAAACCAAGGTTAGTCGCAAAGTCTTTACCTAGCCCTACTGCCGAGATCCTTGCAGCATACAAGTAACTGAAGATAGCCACAGGAATCGCGATGTAGAGCAACTCGTAGTCACCCTGTAACAAATTGGCGAAGTTTGCCACTGTCCAGCTAGAGAGGTTTTGCAACGCATCGTATTTGTAGGCGATGAATGTCGCTAATGAGTCGACGACGTTACCAAAGATAATTCCTACTAAAGGAACAAAGATAGCGTTTTTAAACTGGATGCGGTTAATGAACTGAACAAACAACAGGGTACCTGCCATAGATACACCGAAAATTAGCCACAGTTGAGAACCATTGCCGAACAAAACTAAACTCAATACGTAACCTAACATGGCACACTCGATGGTGCCTGAAGTCGACGGAGACGCGAATCGGTTTTGGCTAATTTGCTGCATAATAAGACCAGCGATACTCAATCCTGCACCCGCCAGTAACACCGCAACAAGACGAGGGATTCGACTCGTCCAAAACAGATGCCAACTATTAGGATCGCCAGCCAACAAAGAAGCGAGATTTAGCTGACCCACTCCCACAAACAGTGACGCGATACTCAAGATTATCAGCGCCAACAATAACTTTTTCACTTGCTTTTCTCTTTAGCACAAAAGCCTCAAGCACAAAAATGCTTGAGGCCGTTGTTTATAATTCTTCTGTTCTGTTAGTTGACCGCTGATGCTGACTTAACGTCTTCTATCATCTGTTCTGTCGCGCGCATACCTGCGATAGATAGATACCAAGCGTTGATGTCTAAGTAAGCCAGCTTCTTGTTTTGGTAAGCATCAGTTGCTTTAACCAGATCATTTTCGAAGTCGCGCTTAACCGTGCTGCCTTTACCTTTATTGATCAGGATATCTTTGTCGATGACGAGTAAGGTTGATGGGTTCTTCTCACGAATGAACTCATAAGAAACAAGGTCACCATGACGGCTTTCTTTGATACCCTTAACGGTCTCTTTAAAACCAAAGTCTTTATAGATAGCAGAAAAACGTGACTGAGCACCAAAGGCAGTGATGTTACCACCAGCACTCATTACCGTTAGTGCGTCAACATCGTTTTTATCGTTGGACGCGCTGATTGCTTTGAATTCTTTGTCGAGTTGTTCAATCTTAGACTCAACAAATTCTTGTTTCTCAAACACTTCACCAAGATTACGCCATTGTTCTTGGGTGCTCTGCCAATAACCTTTCTTTGAATCCGCAGCGAAAACGATCGTCGGAGCGATCTCTGTTAGCTCTTTATATTTCGCAGCACCGCGCGAACCAACAATGATCAAGTCTGGTTTCTGGGTATAGATTGTTTCGAAGTCTGGTTCATGAAGGCTGCCCGCGGAAACGAATTTATAATCACGGTACTCAGCCAAATAATCAGGGAACATGCTGACCGTTGACACCGCTACAGGCTCAATACCGAACGCTTTTACTGTATCTAGCGCGCCTAGTCCGATCACGACAACGCGTTCTGGGCTAGATTCTAGTTTGGTTGTCCCTTGAGCGTGTTCAATTTCAACCATTTTTGCGTTAGCACCGAATGCTAATAATCCTGTGGCTAATGCCAGTGCAGACAACTTCATTGTTAGACTCCATAATTACAAATGCAATGCATTATCATTTAGATTCATAATTCTGTCATCAGCAATTTACGTTTTTTACACTTATCAAATTGATGTAAAGAATATTGGTGGCAAACTGAAAAGAAAAGGAGCGAGTTGGCTCCTTTCAACAATGGAAGAATAACTGCTAGAAGAAATCTATTGATGAGCGGCCATTGCCAGTTTTCTTTGCTGGCTTAGAGTCTTTGTTAGTCGATTGCGACGACTTATCTTTTGACGGCTTGCGACTTTTTGAACTCGCCTGCTTAGTAGGCTTTTCTTCCTTCTTAGGCTTAACTCCAGGCTCAGTCACGGGCGCATCACATACTACAACATAGTATTCTTGGTTGAACTCAAAAAAATCGCCATCATACAGCTTACGACGTTTACGAGTTTCCAGTTCGCCGTTAACAGCAACATAGCCTTCAGCAATCAGGTGCTTTGCTTCACCACCACCTCCAACAAGGTTGGCTATTTTGAATACCTTATACAACTCTATTGGCTGCGATGAGACTTCGATACCAATCGCTTCGATTTCGATCTCTTCACCTTGTTCGTAATCTTGGTCCATACGATGCCTTATGGTCTTTCTAAAACAAAAAACAGAGTCTAATCTCAATATCTCTATAAATAAACTAAAGTTAGTAATAAGTATAAGATACAAATAAGGTTCAACGTCGTGAAATGGTCTTTGCTACCGTTACTGTTTCTACTAAGTAGTGCCTGTATGGCTTATCACCCTCCCACTAACGTCGTTATCTACGGTGATGACGCTTACCCCCCATACAGCTACATAGAAAATGGGGAAGCAAAAGGCATTTACACTGAAATACTGCAGGCGGTGTTTGAAGAAATGCCCAAGTACCGTATCAAAATTACCTTGGTACCATGGAAGCGGGGCCTTAAACTACTTGAGGTCGGAGAGGGGTTTGCACTTTACCCTCCCTACTTCTACACAGATAAACGCCCTTACATATTCCCCTACTCGATCCCCATCTTAAACGAAGAAGTCGTGGTTTACTGCCAACCAGACAGCGTAGCAAATCGAAAGCTAAAGCGTTGGCCCGCTGATTACCTTGGGCTAACCATCGGTATCAATGAAGCGTTTGCGCTTGGAGGAACAGAATTTTGGGAAGCCGTTAAGCAAGGAAAAATCCTATTAAAAGAAGCCAAGGGCAATCGAGCCAACATACTAAACTTGTATAAAAACCGAATTGACTGCTACATCAATGATCGGCTCTCTATTCTATGGGAAATCAAGTTGCTTACTCAGGAAGGAGTTGTTAAACCTAACTGGGAGTTGACGTTGGGCACTTCGATTAGCGGTGAGCAAGGCTACTTAGGGTTTACCAAGACATCCCCTGACAAGTACCCCTACAAGTCACACTTTGTTGAGCGGTTTAACCAGACTTTAAAGCAACTTCAGAAAGACGGTACGGTTGACAAAATCATGTCCAAGTATCTACAAAATAACAATTAACTGACTTCTCTTACACTCACCTGACACACTTTCCACGTTGGAAAATTTGCTTTTCCGCCTTTTCCGTCGGGAATCCCTTACATTGCACACCTCACGCAAAGCATAGGGCTCATTAGTCCCAAATAAACCAATAAGAGAAAGTAGTGATGACCAGAAGCACCAATGTTCTAGTACTTGATAGCCAGCCAATCATGCGCGAAGCAATTTCTCAATTTGTCTATGACGGATTAGTAGATTCGCAAGTCTACCAAGCGTCAACAGCTGTATTTGGTATACAAGCATTAAAGACATACGACATCGACCTAGTACTGTTAGACGTCGAGCTAGAAGGCTCAGATGGATTCGAGTTTTTAAGGCGTGCTCGTGCCCATGGCTATACAGGCCAAGTGCTATTTATTTCCCATAACGACCACCCTATGTACTCAGACACAGCAAGAAAACTGGGCGCAAACGGGTATATTACCAAGCGTGAAGAGACCCCAGTGATTCGCGAGGCTATTATTCGTGTCGCTGGTGGTTACTCGGTGTTTAAACGAAAAGGTTTAGGAAAGAGCGAACGGTGTACTACGCTTTCAAACCGAGAAACGGTTGTATTCAATTACCTAGTAAAAGGCTACAGCAATAAGAAAATCTCAGAGATACTGTCATTAAGCTCAAAGACTATCAGCACCTATAAATCTCGAATTCTGGATAAATACAAAGTGGATTCAATCGTCGAATTGATGAACCTACAACAACACGTTTATGTTGATGTCTCTGAAGCTAGAACAAGTGCTGCTTAAGTTTTTTTACTAGCAACCTATGTAAAGGATTATCATGGTTAGCAAGCTTATAATTAGCGACAATAGATAAAGGCTGTTCGAGTTGTAAACTCTCTGGTAACACAGTGACATTGTAGTCGATACGTGCTTGTAAATGGTTCGTGGCTGGCAACAGTGTTGCACATTCAAAGTCACAAAGCATTTCGAACAGACAGGTCATATCATCAACAGTCGCCACCTTATTGACCTTTACACCATTAGACTCAAGTGAACGTTTAATGACTGCCTTTTTGTCCTGCCAACCTTTCATTTCCATTAATACATAAGGCATAGCCAGTTTTTCTTCCAAGGTGCGCTGTTGATACTTATGAGAACAAACAATAGCACCTTTGTACTTGCCTAAGCGATGCTGGTATATGGTTTTAACTTGTTCATCGTTAAAGTATTGAACCCCAATATCAATGCTCTCATCGTGAATCTTTTCCACTGAAGAGTCTGACCAAGTCGTAAGTTGAACTTGCGCCTTAGGAAACGTGTCTAGCAAGTCTAAAAGCAACGTTTTGCCAATTAAGTATTGTGCCAAGCTGGGTAAAGCAATCACTATCGGCTTTTCATAAGTCATTGGGTAAAAATTGACGGGCTGCACTGCATCATCGATCAAATTGAGACCTTCGGTGATTTTAGGCAATAAGTTGAGAGTATATTCAGTGGGCTCAAATTCGAACGCACCTCGGACAAAGAGCTGATCACCAAGTTGCTCACGTAATTTAGCCAGATGCTTACTTACCGCACTTTCTGTCTTGCCTAACTCCTTAGCAACCGGTTTAAGTTGTCGATACTTCTTTAACAAAGGAAGCACCTTGAGCAAATTGAGATCCAACTGTGACTTCATAACAATCCCGAGAGTTTACTTTTCTGTTGCTGAATGCGCTTTACCTAAGCTAAGCAATTATCCAACTAGGTGAATAAAGCATTATAATCATATGTTTACTAAAAAACATCTCACGTGGTTGTCAGAATACGCCGTTGTTTTCGTTCTCTGCTCACTAAAAAACCATACTGGAATTGTCAGTTTATCAAGCTAAATATCAACAACATTGGTTACTCTGTGAGCTACAGTTAATATTTTTTATGCAACTAATAAATAATGCGATTGATATGCTAGAGATCAAATCTTAATTGCTGTATTACTAACAGAATAAGTGATTAAACAAATAATAAATATCACATAACAAAGATAAACCACAGTGTTATCAGGTATATAGATTTTTAATGAATCATTCAATTGACAACGTCATGTCTCCACCAAAACTGTCCTTAGTATCAGGGACAGAAGATGAACTTGTAGATAAAATTGAATCCGCAGTACTTGGTCTCACCGGTGCTGAACTTGATGATCTTATGGATAACCATTTCCGCCATATGATTGATGTCCTAAACGATGGCATCTTCTATATGTCGGGAAATGAATATGTTTGCTTCTACAACCCCTCTTTTTATTCTCGGTTTGGTATCGAACCTGGCCATACCGATCTAAAGAGCTGGACTGACCTTATTCACCCGCAAGACCAAATCGCATTCGAAGAGAAAGTTGATGAGCATATTCAACAAGATGGCGCTCGCGTTGTTACCCAATATCGGATTCGTTGTACCACTGGTCGGTACATTTGGCTTGAAGGGACGGCAGTAACAAAGACGGTCAACGGTAAGAGATTCATGATTGGCTGCCACCGAGATATCTCTGATAGAAAATTGATGGAATCTTATGTTCAGCAAACATCGTTAACTGATGGTTCTTCTGGATTAGCTAACGAACAAAAGTTGGCGATGGATCTTGATAACCTTAAGGTGGTGAACGAAGAAACACACCACCTAATGTACATTCAACCTGGGGTCACACGTTCGTATCAATCACTTTATGGTGGTCAAATGATGCGTGATCTGCTTTCGCGCTTAACTAAAGTACTCGGTGACTTTCCTGAACAGTTCGTTGACATGTACCGTATCCAATCACACGATTTTGCCATCATTGTACGTGGTCAGTTGGACGAGTCGGCCCTCAACAAATTGGCTCGCCGTATAACCAAAGTCTACAAAGAAGCGATTAGAACGCTCGATTTCCTGTTTGCAAACGAAATCAGTATCGGTATCTACCCAAACATCACTGAAAATTGTGACACAGACGAAATTGTCCGTGTTGCTGCTCAAACTTGTCAGTTCGCCGCAGCTAATTCCGAGCACTCTGTTCGAATCTATGCTGGGAGTACTAAAACTCAAATAGATCGCCATTTCTATATTGATCAAGAGCTTGGCAATGCAATACGTGACGGTAATCTGTCGGTTAAGTTTCAGCCTATCGTTTGCTGCAAATCAGACAGAGTAGCAAGTTTTGAAAGCCTAGTTCGTTGGCGCAGCGATACAATTGGAGAGATATACCCTGACGAATTCATTTCTGTGGCGGAAAAGAAAGGCTTGATAAGCGAATTAGGCTACTTTGTTTTTGAGAAAGCGTGTCGCTTTATCAACAAGTATCAGCAAACCCACACCGAAGAGATCAAGGTTAATGTGAATGTTTCAGTCCTACAGTTACTTAGCCAGCAGTTTCCTGACAACGTTAAGAAAATTACCCAAGAGTTTGGTGTCAATGCCAATTCTATCGTTCTAGAGCTGACTGAAACCATTATATTAGATGACAACAAAGACGCTATCTCACAACTATTGCGTCTCAAACAGTTTGGCTTTCAGTTGTCTCTAGATGACTTCGGAGCAGGCTACAGCTCACTAAATAGCTTTTTCGATTTACCTCTTTCTCAAATTAAGATCGATAAATCTATTGCTTGGCGATCATTAGAAAACCCGGTCACGTTTGAGTACCTCTCATTCATCACCAATTTATGCAATGCTTATAACATTGATATCGTCATTGAAGGTATCGAGGATGCGGCAATGCAACGTGTCTTTACTGATATGGGGGCCGCCTACCTACAGGGTTATTGGTTCTCCAAGCCTCTATCTCTTGCCAGCGCTAGCCACTATACCAAGATATAGCCCCGTCTCACATTCGAGACTTATTCATCGAATTCATCATTCCATTTGACTAATTAACTTTAGTTGTAGAGAATTCACACAAATTTATAAACCAGTTCATATACCTCGCTAGAATTGCGGCTTAAGGTAACGGTGTTTTGTGAAGCTCAGCTTCTCAATCAAGGATAGATAAAGCGCTGATAACGAAAGTAAATTCGTTATTACTGGACAGGGAACTCATTGTTGTTTCTGCCTCTGGAGTAAAAAAGTGTCTTATTCAGTACGTAGCTTGATTGGTGCAGCACTCTCTGCAACGCTCATTTTTTCACCTGTAGTTTCAGCTTCATCTAACTCGGCCTTATGGTTCGAGCATACCGATATTCAAATGCCAACCAACACCATGGTAGCCGAATTGAACAACGGCCTGCGTTTTGTGGTTTTACCAACGACTCGCAGCTCGGATGAAGTCTCTCTGCGCGTAATGATTGGTTCAGGCTCGGCGCAACAGTCTAATGACGAAGATTCAACAGCAAAGCTCGCGGCGCTTTCCTCTGTAGAACAAAGTGATTGGCAAGCCACAACTAGCTTAAAGCAAACTGTATTTAGCTTAGATCTTGCCCATGCCGATGCTAAAACACTTGAAGCAAGCTTCGCGAGCATCCAAGAAGGTTTGGTGACCAATACAAAGGGCAATGAGTTCAAGCAGGAATTCTATATTCCGCAAAATGTAACGGTCATTGTTACTGGTGGCATTAACACTAGACAGACAACCAAGCTAATCCAGCGCCAGTTCTCGGGATGGGCAAAAGGTAAGCAAGGTTTCACCTCTTCAGGCAATAGTATTGCATTAGACGCTTATCTTGAGCCAACCGAATTGAATGATAATGGCTTGTCATTAAGCACGCTTAAAACACTCCAAGATGAACAAGACAGTAAGCTGCAGCGTAAAGAGATCTTGTTAACAACGATAGCGAACAAGATGCTAGAACACCGCATTCAAAATGCTCTTGAGCAGCATCAATCTCAAGCGAAAGTATCTATCGATAACGAAGTTCTTTTCGATCACCGTTTGCTATCGCAAATTCGTATTACTGATATGTCAGCGGACGAGAAGTCTACAACAGAAAATGTAGTGAAATCTGAAATCGAGCGCGCTATTGCTGCTGGATTCACACAAGTTGAATATGAAATGGTCGTCAGTGAACTACGTAATCAACTTCAAAGTAAAACTCGCCTAGGTAACGACCGCTATGCTGCAGACCAAGCCGACCGTTTGGTTGAAGCGATTAGCTTAGGTAACGTTTATACTGAGCCATCGTACGATCTAGATTTGCTAAACTTCCACGTTGCTCACTTAAACGAGTACGATGTCAGTAAAGAGTTTGAGAAAACTTGGTCTGCTGACAACAGCATCACGTTATAAGCACGTTACACCAAGCAAAATAATACAAATAAAAACCAGTAGTGCCCCACTACTGGTTTTTTATTGGGTGTAATTATACCAATCAGAACAAGCAGCTGATCACCGATTTATCCCGGTTAGTATTTATAGGGAGGAAAGATTGACCAGATGTCGCGTATAAGGTTGCTTCGGATTACCAAACAGGGTTTGGGTCTCGCCTTGTTCGATGATCTCACCTTGCTTCATCACAATAGTGTAATGGCACAGCGAGCGAACTACGTTTAAGTCATGACTGATAAACAAATAGGTGAGTTGGTACTTTTCTTGTAATGACTTTAGCAACTCAAGTACTTGTGCCTGAACCGTCCTATCTAAAGAAGAAGTTGGCTCGTCCAACAAAATAAATTCTGGTTTAAGGATTAGCGCCCGTGCTATAGCAATACGCTGCCTTTGACCGCCAGAAAACTCATTTGGGTAGCGATATCGCGTTTCTGGGTCTAAATCCACTTCAGCCATTACATCACAAATTCGTTGGTCTATTTCATCTTCATTTAGCGTCTGATGTACCCTCAATCCTTCACCAATCACTTGTGCCACCGACATACGAGGATTCAACGCTGAGAATGGGTCTTGGAACACCACCTGCATCTTACTTCGATAAGGCAACATGCCCTTTCTATCTAAACCTTGAAGCTCGTTGTCTTGATAAGCAATAGAGCCTTCAGACTTAACCAACCGCAGTATTGCCATTCCCGTGGTCGATTTACCTGAACCACTCTCACCAACTAACCCTATCGAGTGGCCTTTCTTTAACTCAAAGTTCATGTTGGTAACGGCTTTAATATGCGACACCACTCGCTTGAAGATCCCACCAGTAATGGGGAACCAAACACGCAAGTTGCTGACATCTAGTAAAGGCGTAGCTTGCTCACTGATTTGAACTGGCAAGCCTCTGGGATCCGAGTTAATCAACTTTTGTGTGTATTCATGGACGGGGGAATTGAAAATCTGCTCGCAATTACCAGTTTCAACCAAACTACCGTTTTGCATAACAGACACACGATCAGCAATCCGTTTTACAATGCTCAGATCATGGGTGATAAACAACATTGCCATACCCATTTCTTGTTGCAACTGTTTGAGCAGGTCGAGTATCTGAGCCTGAACAGATACATCCAACGCTGTCGTCGGTTCGTCAGCAATCAACAATTCAGGCTCGTTAATCAACGCCATGGCGATCATTACTCGTTGCCTTTCTCCCCCTGACAGTTCATGCGGGTAAGCCATAACCTTATGTTCAGGGTTACGAATGCCCACCTTTCCTAACCACTCAACAGCAAGCTGTTCTGCCGCTTGTTGGCGCATCCCTCTATGGATTGCCAGTGTCTCAACCAATTGTTTACCGACCTTGTGCAGCGGGTTGAGCGAGACCATTGGCTCTTGAAAAATCATGCCGATTCTTCCCCCACGAATCCCTCTTAACTGCCGCTCTGAGCACTCAAGAATATTGATGCCATCAAAGGTAATAT
Organism: Vibrio sp. R10-SG3-ISO10; assembly: GCF_059834185.1. Lineage (NCBI taxonomy): Bacteria > Pseudomonadati > Pseudomonadota > Gammaproteobacteria > Vibrionales > Vibrionaceae > Vibrio > Vibrio sp. R10-SG3-ISO10. The sequence goes on along the minus strand of NZ_JCBDHG010000022.1, from coordinate 997,577 downwards.
TGCCAGAAAGGTAGTGAGAAGAACCTTGGGGCAGTAACTTGAGAATCGAATTGGCCGTCACCGACTTGCCGGAGCCACTTTCACCAACCAAAGCGAGGGTCTCACCTTTTTTGATCGAGAGCGACACTTGGTTAGTCACTTGTTCGACTTGCTTCTTACTACCAAACCCAACAGATAATCCATTAATAGTAAGTACAGTTTCAGACATCGCTATCTTCCTTGATGGTGAGGGTCAAAGGCATCACGGACTGCTTCGCCGATAAACACCAGCAAAGTTAGCATCACGGAGAGAACAAGGAATGCTGAAAAACCAAGCCATGGCGCTTGTAAGTTGGCTTTACCTTGCGCGAGTAACTCACCCAATGAAGGCGAGCCCGCGGGTAAACCAAAACCTAAGAAGTCTAGGGAGGTTAGCGTTGTTACCGAACCTGAAAGGATAAAAGGCATCATAGTCAGAGACGCAACCATAGCATTGGGCAACATGTGACGCAGCATAATTCGCCTATCGGCCACACCCATCGCCTGCGCGGCGCGAACATAATCAAAGTTACGACAGCGTAAGAACTCAGCGCGCACTATCCCGACTAAACTCATCCAGCTAAATGCCACCATAATCCCGAGTAGCCACCAGAAATTGGGCTCGACAAAACTGGATAATATGATGAGCAAGAACAGTGTCGGCATACCCGACCACACTTCGATAAAACGCTGACCAAATAAATCTAACCAGCCACCGTAATAACCTTGTGTTGCGCCGACTGCCACACCAATGACACTCGAAACTATGGTTAAAACAAAGCCAAACAAGACCGAAATACGAAAGCCGTAAATGACCCGAGCCAATACGTCTCGGCCTTTGTCATCAGTTCCTAACCAATTGATATTGTCCGGAGGCGAAGGCACAGCGCCGCCAATATTAAAGTTGATGGTGTCGTAGCTAAATCGAATTAATGGCCAGACGATGTAACCTTTTTCTTCGATTAATTCGATCACATAAGGGTCGGTATAGTCTGCTTCAGTTTCAAATTCACCACCGAACTCGGTTTCAGCATACTGGGTCGCAATCGGGAAGTACCACTGACTATCAAATTCCACCAGCAACGGCTTGTCATTGGCAATCAATTCGGCAAACAAGCTAACGATGAACAACAACCCAAAAATCCACATTGACCAAAAGCCACGCTTGTTGGCTTTAAACCTTAGCCAACGAGCTTCATTTAGAGGATTACTTCGCTTCTTTTTCAACAACATTAACGCGCCTCAAAATCAATTCGTGGATCCACCCAGGTATAGGTGAGGTCTGAAATTATGCTCAAGATCAGGCCGAGAAGCGTCATGATATAAAGTGAGCTGAACACGACAGGATAGTCGCGCTGTATGGTCGACTCAAAGCCGAGCAGGCCTATCCCCTCAAGGGAGAACATGACTTCAATTAGCATTGAGCCAGTGAAAAAGATGCTGATAAACGCCGCTGGAAAGCCTGCAATAATTATCAACATGGCATTGCGGAAAACGTGTTTATAGAGAATGTCTCGTTCATCAAGTCCTTTTGCGCGCGCGGTAACCACGTATTGCTTGTTGATCTCATCAAGGAAGGAGTTTTTCGTCAGCATACTTAATGTCGCAAAGCCGCCAATAACCATGGCAAGGATCGGCAAGGTTAAATGCCAGAAGTAGTCGATGATTTGTTGATACCAATTGAGCTGTTCAAAATTACTTGAAACCAAGCCACGCAGCGGGAACCAACTAAAGTAGTTACCGCTGGCAAACACAATAATCAGGATGATGGCAAACAAGAAACCTGGAATTGCATAACCCACGATGACGACCGCACTAGACCAAATATCAAATCGACTGCCATGGTGAATCGCTTTCAAAATCCCAAGGGGTATTGAAATCAGATAGATGATCAACGTGCTCCATAAACCTAGGGAGATGGAGACAGGTAACCTTTCAACAATTAGATCGATGACGCTACCACCCTTGAATAAGCTATCACCGAAATTGAAAGTCACATAGTTTTTCAACATGTCGAAATAGCGTTCATGGATAGGTTTATCAAAACCAAACTGCTTTTTAATTTCTTCGACAACTTCTGGGTCTAAGCCTCGTGAGCCTTTATAGCCTGTTGAAGACGCTTCCTCTACAACAGCGGTGTCCGCTGAGTTGCCTCCCCCAGTGAAACGGCTCATCAAGCCAGACTCTAACCCCTCCATTTGCGCAATTGCTTGTTCAACTGGACCGCCCGGGGCCACCTGAATAATGAAGAAGTTAATAGTGATAATCGCCCACAATGTGGGTATGACTAACAGCAGTCGTCGAAAAATATATGCAGCCATCAATGCCTCGATTAACGTCGTTTTTCTGGAAGCTTGGCAGCTTTCTCTTTAGACACCCACCAAGTATCGACACCTAAATCATACTCTGGCCGAATATCTGGTCGCTCAAACTTATCCCATGTCGCGACGCGGTAGTTACTGTAATGCCATTGAGGAACCATATAGAAGTTCCACTGAAGCACCCTGTCGAATGCACGCCCTAACGCGAGTAACTTCTCAGGGTTCTGCTGATTATCGGCGATTTCCTGGGTTAGGTAATCGACTGCGGGGTCAATAACACCTGCGGTGTTGTAGGTCGAGTCAATGAACTTTGAATTCCAAACAATCATTAGGCTAGAACTAGGATAAGCGTTGGCAAAGAAACGCGAAGAGACCATATCAAAATCACGATCACGCAATCGCTTGATGTATTGGGTACGATCCACAGTGCGAAGCTTCATATCAATCCCCATTAACTTGAGGTTTTTCTGAAACGGGATCGCGTAAGTTTCCACATTCGGATTGAAGATAAGTAGCTCAAAGCTCATCGCTTCACCCGTTTTGGTGTTGGTCATGACTTTGTTCTTCAATTCCCATCCAGCCTCTTTAAATAGCTTAAACGCCGATCGCATTTGGCTACGAATACGACCTGAACCATCGGTTTTAGGCGGTTGGTACTCTTCGGTGTAAACACGCGGCGGAATTTTATCCTTTATCGGCTCCAATACCGCTTTTTCAGCGTCTGACGGCAAACCAACTGATGCATAATCGGTATTCTGGAAATAACTACGCGTACGGCTGTTTTCACTATAGAAAAGGTTTTTATTCATCCACTCAAAATCGAGTGCATAGGTGATGGCTTCACGTACTTTAGGATCTTTAAATACCTCGGTTTGAATATTGAACACAAAACCATTGGCTTGCTGAGGCTGTGAATGAGGGATCACTTCTTTCTTAATGTAACCCTTATCAAAGTTTGAGCCTGTGTATGAGTTTTCCCAGAATTTCGGTTCGCTCTCAATACGGATGTCAAACTCACCTGCTTTAAAGGCCTCAAGCATGACCGTATCATCCCGATAATAATCGTACTGAACCTGTTCAAAGTTGTTGCGCCCTACATTCACCGGCAGATCTTTTGCCCAATAGTCTTTGTCTAATGTATAGGTCACGCTCTGCCCCGGTTTGTAATCGGTAACCTTATACGCACTGCTGCCAACTGGTGGTTCATTGAGGGGTTCAGAAAACTTCTTATCTTGCCAGAAGTGCTTAGGAAGTACACGAGTAGACTGAGCGAAGCTAAATAGCTTCTCTCTGTCTGGTTCAGACATCTCGATACGAACGACATGATCAGACGTGGCAGTGACAGACTTAATGGCTTTGTAATATGAACGATATTGAGGCACACCTTCAGTCATAAACTTCTGGAAGGTAAAAGCAACATCATGGGCGGTAATTGGCTTCCCATCTTGGAAACGTGCCTTCGGGTTAATGTCGAGCTCTAACCACATATAATCATCAGAATAGCGCGCCTTACTCGCAATCAGCGGATAGTAGGCGTCAATCTCATCACTTGGAGAATACATAAGCGTATCGTACAGCTGACCGCTTCCTGCTGCTGCTACTCCGCGCGAAGCATATCGGTTAAAGTTATCGTAAGTCCCCATCTGACCATATGTCACTTTGCCGTACTTAGGCGCTTCCGGATTGACGTAATCGAAGTGAGCAAAATTTTCTGGGTATTTTGCTTTGCCAAATCCAACCAGAGTCGTCGTTTCAATCACATCGGCATAAGCCCCAAAGCTTGTACTTGTGGCAATCAATCCACTAAGCACTAAGCGAGACAGCATCTTCATATGCTCTTCCTTCCATGGTCATACAAGTTAATCTAATAACTATAGTATTAATTAGTATTAATAATTCAACTACTTGGATAAGTATAGATAGGGAAAGTTCTTTCTGTGAAGCAAAAAAATAGCCCTCGCTAAGTTCGAGGGCTATTACAATCAGAGCGAATTATGATTTCTCTTCAAAACGTTTAGCCAGCTGATGGAACTCGTCCACTTGCTCTTTCAGCTCATTAGAGTGTTCTTTTACAGCACGAGTTGCCGCGAGATTTTGCTCTGAAGTTGAGGCGATTGATTGAATATGTAAATTCACTTCGCTCGACAGTTCACGCTGTTTAATCGCAGAGCTTTCAACCGACTGCATTAAGTTATTCATCGATGTCATGAGCTCTTCGACCTCAGACAACCTCTCAGCACTCACACTCGCCACATCGCTACAAGCGTTGGTCTGCTCTTGGTTGGCAAGTATATCGCCCTGCCAACTTTCAATAGTGCCTAACATGGCTTCAATGCTGTCTTTAATTTGAACAGTCGCATTGGATGTGCGCCCCGAAAGTGCGCGAACCTCGTCAGCAACCACCGCAAAGCCACGTCCTTGCTCTCCTGCTCGCGCCGCTTCAATGGCAGCATTGAGGGCCAAAAGATTGGTTTGCTCGGCAATTCCACCGATTTCTTCCATCATTTTACTGACATTTTGAGCTTGCTCGCTCAATTGGTACGTCGTCTGTGTCGCCTTCTCCGCCTGTACACTTAAATTAGTGAGGTTCTGGTGCGTTTGATTGATACTCTCTTTTGCACCAGCACAGGTTTTCAAAGTGACATCAACAATCTGGTGAGCATCTTGTGTGCTCGATGAAACTTCATTCGCAGTCAGTTCTACTTCTTCGGTCGCTTCTCGAACTTGCAGAATGTCCTTGGTCTGTTGGTCAAGAGCTTCAGTCACTTGATAAGAAGTCGCGCTTAAATTGTCTGCGAGATCTTGCAATGGTTTTGCCGAGTCACTCATTCGCCCAAGTACTGTGCGGATTCGCGCAGACGACAGCTTGAGGTGGAAATCAGCGACAGAAAACTTTTTTCTGCCCGAAAAAATCAAACGGCTGACACTGTCGTATTCAGATTGAAGCTTGCCAAGTTGTTTCGGCGTATCAATGAGTTCTTGTCTAAATAGCGCCAAAATCACCGCAACTGGTGCCAAACTCAATAGAATACTCGGCACTCCCTGCAAGCCAATCACGCTTGAGGCTAGTGGTGCACCCAGAGCACCAAGAAGCACCGCATAACGAACGGTGTCACTGATCTTAAGTGACCATGATCTGCCAGATTTTTCAGCATTCAAAAGCCCCTTGTAGGCTTTGTCCGCAATATCAACCCACTCTCGCTTAGGCTTGACGCGAACCGACTGATAACCCACCATTTGGTTATCTTGATAAATCGGCGTTACGTATGCATCGACCCAGTAATAACCATTAGACTTGGTTCTATTTTTAACAATCCCACGCCACGCTTTACCCTGCTTCAGATTTCGCCACATGTCTGCAAAAGCTGCTTTCGGCATATCATCGTGTCTAACGATATTATGGTGTTGACCTAGCAATTCTTGTTGTGAGTATTCAGCAACACGAGCAAACGCCTCATTACTGTAGGTAATCACGCCTTTGAGGTCGGTCGTGGAGACAAGTTGTTCTTGGCTTTCTAATAGCGTTTCACGTGCGGAAGATGATTGGGCTGACATTTCCTAGTACTTTTGTAGTATTTATGTTGCTCGCGAATATAAACAATTAATCAAATTATGACAAAATATTAATTTAACTCAATTTTAAAATTTTGAAGTAATTCACTAGATTAACCGGACATTTTGCCGCACGTAAAAGTACAGAAACCTACATTTAGATTTGTATCAATATAAAAGACCTACCCAGTAAAAAAAACTAATTCAGCTCGTACCTAGCATTGCAACAATTGGTGTTATTCAGCCCTCATATAGGATCAAAGCCACTATTGATAAGTAACTCACTTTAAAAGAGAATAGCGCTAACTTGTAGATTTAGTCACCACCCCATTGGACACGCGCTTGATGGTTAGTGGTATTTTGCTAAGAAGCACCGATTAATAGATCTTTCTCAGCGATTTATTCTCTGCTTTCCAGTAACCCCTCTACACTTAACTTACGCATTAGAGCAAATAAGAAAACATCATCAGCAATACAGGTGAGCCATCATTGTTATATAACTTTAAACATTTAAGCATTCGTCAGATCACCATCTTTGTGTCAATGATCGCGGCTGTTCTATTTCTGTTTTTCTACCTGTCTTTTAAATTGTTTTGGAGCCACGGCCAAGCGCTAGAGCAATCTAAAAACCGGCAGCAGTTTGAATTAGAACGTGTAAACACCGTGCTTAGAATGGAAGAGTTAGAGATTCGTGCTTCGGTAGAGGACTACGCGGCGTGGACTTCAATGGCCCGATATGTAGACAACCCAGAGCCCATATTTATAGCAGATAGTATCGGCGCTCACGCTTTCGCCTCAAAACATATCGATGCCATCGTAATATTTGACCCCCAAGGAAACACGGTTTGGAGTGGTGCATACGATGGTGAAAGTGTTGTGGCTATGGAATTTATTGCGCTCGAGGATCACGCGGTAGTGAATAAAGTTTTATCACGTGCATTTGACGCGTCACAAAACACCATCGAGTCATTCCTAGATTATGCAACTTTTGATGGCTCAGTATTTATGGTTGCCTCTTCTCGAATCTGTCTAAGTGACGGCCAAGAATGCCAACATGGCTATTTGCTATTTATTCGAAAAATTAGAGACCAATTCATTAAAGATATTGAAGCCTCAACGGGAGTAGGTATTCGTATATACCCAGCTCTCAGTTCAGTGACAGATGTCGGCCTAAACAATACAGTGCTGTACCGAGATGCTCTGATCGACGATGAAGTGAAAATTGCGATTCACGTCTCGCACAATGAAACCCTGCCAGAATTCCTTCCTTCAGCGGAAATAGCTGCGTTGTCTCTATTTGCTTTGATCACCTTTATAGTGAACTTGTACGTTGTTACTAATTTAATCAAACCGTTAAAAGCCGCGCAGCAGTATCTAAAGCAGTTCCAAAAATCAGGAGATCGCCTGCCAAGTGAGGATACTTTTATTTCGAAAGAGATGCGTAGCTTCGCCCGCCAAATCAATGATTTAATTACAGAGCTCGAAGATAAGCGCGCTATCTTAAAAGAGCAGTCAACCATTGACGCACTCACTCAAATAGCCAATAGAAGGTTCTTGTATGAAACCGCTCATAACTTGATTGAAAACCTCAAGTATAAATACATTGCTGTTGTGTTAATTGACGTTGACCATTTTAAGCTATTCAATGACAACTATGGGCATCTTGAAGGTGACGCAGCTTTGCGCAAGGTAGCCAAAGCCCTCCAATCCGTTGATACATCGTATGAGAAGCTCGTTTCACGATACGGCGGCGAAGAGTTTTGTATCCTGCTAGCAGGAGATCACCCACTTGAAATCAACGACTATTTAGACCAACTTGTCGTTCACGTAAGGGAGTTAAAACTAAAACACGAACACTCTTCTACAAGTAACGTTCTTACAATTAGCGTGGGAGCAACATCCGGGCAATTAACCTCATATAACCAACTAACACACTGGTTCCAGCAAGCGGATCAAGCGCTATACGAGGCGAAAAACAATGGCCGCAATGGTTTTCACGTCTACCTGTAAAACTATGTCACGGGGCTAGACACCCGACATAACGAGTATGAGTCCAAATTACTACGCTTTCTTCAAAGGAAGGGAGACATCAAGATAAGTGCCTAAGTAAGCCTTGGCAACGCGTTTCGCTTCATCCGCATATTCAGCCGTAATGTCACCGTGTTTCATCTGCGATACGGTAAACACCGTATCGACAAGCTCGACCCAAATAAAGAACACTTCATCGCGCATTGCAAAGTCTGGTACTTCAAAATAGTAATTGAACATTTCCACTAATGATTTTGCAATTAAGCTATCATTGGAACGGTCTTTCTGTTTGATGATTGGCATTGATTTTTCAATAATCTGCTCATCAAGACCATATGAACCCTTTACTCTCCCTCAATTCCCCTTACAATTGTGCCAAGTTTGAATTTCAAGGTTAGTTCTATGTCTATCCAATGGTTTCCGGGCCATATGCACAAGGCTCAAAAAGAGATTGCTGAAGCGATCCCTCAAATCGATGTGATTATTGAGGTGCTTGACGCTCGCATCCCTTTTAGTAGTGAAAACCCTATGATTGCCGAGTTAAAGGGTGATAAGCCGGTTGTAAAAGTGCTTAATAAACGCGATCTTGCCGATCCTGAATTGACTCAACTTTGGATTGACCATTTTGAGAAAGAGCACAACGTAAAAGCGATTGCGATTACCACATCTCAGCCACAAGAAGTGCAGAAGATCATGGAGTTGGTTCGTAAACTTGCGCCGCATCGCGAAGAGATTGGTAAAAACATTCGCACCATGATTATGGGTATCCCGAATGTAGGGAAATCGACCATTATCAACTCACTGGCTGGTCGTACTATTGCTGTCACTGGTAACCAACCTGCGGTAACGCGTCGTCAGCAACGCATCAACCTCCAAAATGGTATCGTGCTTTCTGACACACCGGGTATTCTGTGGCCAAAAGTTGAAAACCCGCATAGTGGATTCCGCCTTGCTGCCACTGGCGCAGTAAAAGATACCGCAATGGAATACGACGAAGTTGCTTTCTATACGGTCGAGTACCTAGCAAAAGCTTACCCGCAGCGTTTACAAGCTCGTTATGAGATTGAAGAGCTGCCGGAAAGTGATATCGAGCTAATGGAAGAGATTGGTCGAAGGCGTGGTGCATTGCGTTCAGGTGGCCGGGTAGATTTACACAAATGTTCGGAAATTCTGCTCCACGAGTTACGTAACGGAACACTTGGACAAATTACGCTTGAACTGCCTGAGATGATCACTCAAGAGCTTATCGAAGTTGAATTAGAAGCAGCGCGTAAAGCAGAAGAAAAAGCGAAGAAGAAAGAAGAACGTCGCAAGCGTTATCTTAAAAACAAACGCTAATTTCGCCAAGGGCAGTGATTCCACTGCCCTTTTTTGTGCCCTATTGTTATAGTGTAACAAAAAGAACAAGAGAGTATTTCTGATGAGCATACCAACTAATATCATCACTGGATTCCTAGGTACAGGTAAAACAACCGCTATTCTTAACCTTCTAAAAGAAAAGCCTGAAGGTGAGCGTTGGGCAGTGCTAGTGAACGAGTTTGGCGAAATTGGCATAGATGGTGCTATGCTGACCGATCAGGGCGCTCTAATTAAAGAAGTGCCTGGCGGTTGTATGTGCTGCGCAGCGGGTGTCCCTATGTCTGTTGCGATTACGGCGCTTTTAAGAACCAAGCCAGACAGACTGATTGTTGAACCAACAGGCTTAGGGCATGCGCATAAAGTATTGGCTACGCTAACCTCTAGTCAGTTCTCAGATTACATAGATTTAAGAGCGACGATTGGTCTGGTAGACCCTAGAAACCTAAGTAAAGAGAAGTACTTACAAAATCAAAACTTCACTGACCAACTAGAGATATCTGATATTGTCATCGGCAACAAAGTCGATCAGTGTCATGTCAGTGATATTGATGCGTTCAATGACTGGGTAACCGATCAAACGCCACCAAAAGTGTTCAGCCAGTTAGTCAAACAGGGCAACTTTCCTATCGAGCTATTAGATTCTCCCCGTCGTGACCATTCAGTATCTACAGAAGTCGCTGCACATCACCATGAGCACGCCGAGTTAGAACCTCAGTTCGCCTTAGCGCCCGATCAAACCTACGTACGTAAAGAGAACAAAGGCCAAGGTTACTTTAGCTGTGGTTGGATCTTTGGTGCAGAAGTGGTTTTCAACTTTGACGAGCTGTTTTCCGTTCTCTCTGATCTCACCGCGGAACGGGTTAAAGGGGTGTTAAACACCACAAATGGTTGTTTTGCTTTCAATGTTAGCAACGGCGTTGTGTCGGTCAACGAGATGTCTTTAGAAGGGTTTGAGAGCCGTTTGGAAGTGATCGACAACCAACTACTGCCCTGGGACCAACTGGAAGATGTTTTAAAACAAATCTCCAACCTCGAAGAATAACTCCCCCACTAAACGACAAGAGGCGCACCATTAAGTGCGCCCTATCCCTCGTTACTCAATCGTGAGTTTGCGAATCAGGAGGTCATTATGTTGCGACCTGATAAAAAACGAGGCTTTCAATTTTACGGTTGAATCCATCCAAATTGTAGGTAAGGCGACATTTCCTCCATGCGGGTCGATTCAAATTGCCTTACCTCTTAACTATGGTTCAAATCAGTGATTATGCAAGGTCATCACCCCATAGCTTGTGCTGATATTGTGATTTTCATCCAGTAATTACCCTCACGAAATCTCATCCCTGCCCTCCATCTCAAATTTGAAAATCAATATTCCATTCTTATTGCTATAGTTAGCATTTCTCAGGGGTATAATTCTCACGACACCTATCGATATTCCGACTCAACAGGAGCCCCACTTTCATGACCAAGAGAGAAAAATTTAAGCAGTCCTTACTCGCCAAAGTACCCAAGGATGCGGTAAATCAATTTCTCTCAAAGGATAAAACGCCTATTTCGGTCTTGGCGCTTTCTTTGGTGGTTGGCATTCTAGCCGGACTCGTCGGAACCTATTTTGAAATCGCGGTTCATTTTGTTTCTGAAACTCGCACGGATTGGCTAAAAAACGAAATTGGCGGAGTGTTACCTCTTTGGTTAGCGGCATTTCTGATTAGTGCATCACTCGCTTTCATTGGCTACTACCTCGTTCATCGCTTTGCTCCAGAAGCCGCTGGTTCTGGAATACCAGAGATAGAAGGTGCAATGGATGGAATCCGCCCTGTGCGTTGGTGGCGCGTTATTCCTGTTAAGTTCTTTGGCGGTATGGGTGCACTTGGTTCGGGTATGGTACTGGGCCGCGAGGGGCCAACAGTACAAATGGGTGGCGCTATCGGGCGAATGGTCACAGATATCTTCAAGGTCAAAGATGATGATACTCGCCATTCACTGCTTGCATCAGGTGCAGCAGGCGGTTTAGCAGCAGCATTTAATGCCCCACTAGCAGGCATTATGTTTGTTGTCGAAGAGATGCGCCCTCAATTTCGATACTCTTTGATCTCTATACGTGCAGTGATCATTTCAGCCATATCCGCCAATATTGTTTTTAGATACATAAATGGTCAGCATGCGGTGATTACCATGCCGCAGTATGAAGCTCCGGAACTGCCTACCTTATGGCTGTTCTTATTGCTAGGTGCGTTGTTTGGAATATTCGGTGTAGTATTCAACCAGCTCGTCACTCTATCTCAAGACCTGTTTGTAAAGCTGCATCGCAACGACAGAAAACGTTACTTGGTTACCGGATCTTTAATCGGCGGTTGCTTTGGAATTATGTTGCTCTATTTCCCATCCGTAACAGGTGGCGGGATTGGTCTCATTCCAACCATCACAAATGGGGGCTATAGCGCGCAAATACTCCTGCTATTGTTTGTAGCACGTATTGCTACCACGCTTATCTGTTTTGGATCTGGCGCTCCCGGTGGCATCTTTGCCCCTATGCTGGCTTTAGGCACTTTGTTTGGTTATGCATTCGGCTTAATTGCACAGGGCCTTTTACCGGATCTTAATATTACTCCAGGCATGTTTGCTATTGCTGGAATGGGCGCACTGTTTGCCGCAACCGTTCGTGCACCGATCACCGGAATCTTATTGGTTATAGAAATGACCAATAACTACTATCTAATCTTGCCACTCATTATCACGAGTTTAGGTGCGGTTATTTTCGCTCAACTGCTCGGCGGACAGCCAATTTATAGCCAACTGCTTCATCGAACCCTAAAAAATGAGAAGTTGAGACAGAAAGATCTCCCATCAGACACTGAATGAGATTTGCGTCGCAACCGTTTGGCTTGCTATGATCGCGGCAATTAACCCCGCATCATTAAAAGATATCGGCATATTCCCAGCTAAAGGGTTGCCGTAAGCCGTATAAGGAAAACGTCGTTGAACTGGAGACGCTTTACTCAATTCCAGAGTGTCCCGCCTTCACAGGCCTCGTTAGCATTAGGTGTCATTGGGCTTGGTCATGCATGGGCACTCTATGTCCCAGAAGTCGGAGAAGTTATTAGACCTTACCTGGCTGGCTTAGGTGCAATTCTGCTTTTCCCCGTGTTAGTTAAATATCTAACAAGCTACAGCACGTTTATAAATGACATCCGACACCCCCTCAGCGGAAGCCTAATGGCACCAATGAGCATGGCGCTTCTGATTTTATGCGATTACCTTGCCATTATATCGCCTATCATCGCCTATCCATTGTGGTTCGCTGCCTTACTTTTACATCTTACCATGATGAGTTTGTTCTTCTCATTTCAGTTGAAGAACTTCAAGATGTGTAACATTGTACCAAGTTGGTTTCTTTATCCAGTTGGAGTAATCAGTAGCTCTCTTGCAGGTACGCAATTTGGTCACACAGTGTTCTCAGAAACCTTAGTAAGCATATGCATAACTATTTACTTCTTTATGCTACCACTGGTGCTATATAGACTAGTATTTGAGGGAATGTTGCCTAAAAGGGCGAAGCCAACACTCGCGATCATGGCTGCCCCTATTAACCTCACGTTAGCGACCTATTTGGTTAACTTTGAACAGCCCGACCCTATCTTAACTGGTGCCCTTGCAGGTATCGCAATCACCATGACACTGCTCATTTACCTTTGTTATATAAGGCTCATGAGGCTGAAGTTTCAACCATCAATCGCCGCGGTAACTTTTCCATCAGTCATCAGTGCCATTGCGATGCATCGACTTACGTCTTTTTTTGCAGACAATCACCCACATTGGCACTGGTTACATAACTTTGGGTTGATTGAGTTGTCGGTCGCAACAGGTCTCGTCGCTTGGGTCGCTGCAGGATATTTAAAAATGTATTGGCCGGAGGTCTTTACCTCGGAGATAAAAGTGAATTCGCAATAATTAAATCGTGGAAAAAACAAATTAACTATTTATTATATTTAGACACTTCCCCTTTAGGGTAATTATTCTTAGTTAATATACCATTGATTATAATTATATCTGTTGGTATGTGCAAGAAAATCACATTTTATATTAGATTTATTATTCAACTGAATTTATACATAGCTAAGTCAGCTGGCGCTTACAACAAATAACTTAAGGCTATGTATTATGAATATGTTAACTACACGATCTCGTCTGCCCGATTTTATCGATAGACGAATCAACTACTATGTTTCTGACCTAATAAATAAAAAAGATAATGGAAGAAACCTAGTTTTAGGTAAGAAGCCACACCTAGGTGATATCATTTTGCAAAGTAATGACTACCTTGCACTTACCCATCACCCTAAAATCATAGACGCTCAAGTTAATTCATTGCTTTCCAAGAAAGACACGGCATTTATGTCTAATGTGTTTTTGCACAGCGATGGACTAGATAAAACGGTTGAGCACCACCTTGCAAATTACACAGGATTTCAAACTTGCACTATTGCACCGTCGGGCTGGATTGCCAACATCGGCTTACTGCAAACCATCTGTGATTCAGAAACAAATGTGTATATAGACTTTTTCGCGCACATGTCGCTGTGGGAAGGGGCTCGAATTGCAGGAGCCAATATCCATCCCTTTATGCACAATAACACTAATCATCTCAAACGTTTAATTAAACGTAATGGACCAGGGGTGGTTTTGATTGACTCTATTTACAGCACCATTGGCACTATAGCGCCACTTCAGGAAATGGTGGCCTTGGCAAAAGAGATGGATTGTGCGATTGTCGTTGATGAATCCCATTCTGTCGGTGTTTACGGCCCTAAAGGTTCCGGATTACTTCAAGAGCTCGGTCTCACTAATCATGTAGACTTCATGACAGCCAGCCTAGCGAAAACCTTCGCTTATCGAGCTGGTGCAGTTTGGTGTAACAACTTAACAGGTCAAGTGGTGCCGTACGTCTCATTTCCATCTATTTTTAGTTCAGCGATGATGTCATTTGAGCTAGATAGAATTGATGCGACGCTAAGTGTTATTAAGGAAAGTGACCAATCCCGCAAGCGATTAATGGAATGCTCAGAGCAAGTACGGGAGGGACTAAAAGATATAGGTTACGACATACGTAGCGAATCGCAGATAATCAGTTTAGAAACAGCAGAGAAGACTAATACGCGTAAAGTTAGAGATTTCTTCGAAGAACACGGAGTATTTGGCTCCGTTTTTTGTACTCCTGCCACACCTGATAATAAAAACATCCTGCGCTTATCGTTAAATAGCGCCTTAACTAACAATGATATTGATAAGATTTTATCGGTTGCAAAGCAAGCTAAAGAAAATAAGGAATTGTATTTCGTATAATAAAATAACGCCTCTTACTACAGGGGCGTTACTATTTAAACTTAAACGAAAAAATTATTGGACTAAATGTAGTCTGCAACCTTATCAAGCAACTTAACTTTATCTACAGGTTTAATTAAGTATCCATTCATACCCGCTTGGTCAATTTTAGAGAGAGTTTCTTTTCGATTATCACCGGTGTGCCCAAGAATAGGCACGTTAGCGTAGACTTCTTCTGACTCGCGAATAAGAGTCGTAGTTTCTAAGCCATCCAACATTGGCATTTCGAGATCCATCAGAATGAGGTCAACTTGCTCATTGCTCAATACACTTAGCACCTCGTTGCCATCGCCTGCCTGAGAAACTTGATAACCCTGTTTATTCAATAAGATCGTCGTTAATTGTCTCATCGACTCATTGTCATCAGCAATCAAGATACGTTTACCAACGACCGCAGGTGCCTTTTTCGGAATCAGGTTACGGTTAGGCTCAACATTGCCAAACATAAGTGCATCGACCGACTGTGAGACGTCAAGTAGGAACTGCTTTTTCTCTTTTGGATAGAAAGTAAGGAATCGACTAAATCGGTTGTGATACTCACTATCTTGAGCAAAAAGCATCACAATTTTCGCTTCAGTAAAATGGAGTTTAGACTCCAGCATTAAATACTCTTGCTCACTGCATACTTCTAGATCGAGTAGTATTAAATCGTATTCAAATTCAAACTCTTCTTTACCCTGTGCTTGCTCAAAATCGACTACGTCACATAGTGCACCTGTGTAGAACGTAAATTCGTTCAGTTTGCGCTTTACCGTTACATCATTACCCACGTAAAGCATTGATTTATTTCTTAGAATATCTTGTTTAATTGTGGACACTTTTGGGGACTCATATCGAGGAAACTTAAGGGTAAAACGTGTCCACTCTCCGAGCACGGATTCACATTTTATCTTGCCGCCAAATGCTTGCATGACACGTTTACAAAAAGGTAGCCCAAGCCCATAGCTTGAGGATTTTCCAGAGGTATAAAAATCTTGAAAGACAAACTCTAACTTTTCTTTTTCAATCCCAATGCCGTTATCTTCGAAGTATAAATAGTTGAACTCATGATCACTTCTAAGCGTGATCTCAATCTTAAACTCTTCACCATTCTGATAATAAAGTGAATTTTTGAGTAGGTTGTATAGCGCATATTTCAGTAACGTATCACTTCCAAAGTAATCAAAATCACCTTCGACATGCAAATTCACGACGTCTTTGGCATGATCGCTAGGATAAGAGAAACTGGTGAGCGACTCTCTTACCACTTGCTCCACGGAATAAGAACGAAATGTTGAGTGCGATACTCGGCTCTGGTCAATAGAGGTAAGCAAGAGGTCTATAGCTTCATTACCATTGCGAATAACCTCGTCGGCTCCAGAAAGCACTTCCTTCATACGCTCGATATCAAACTTATCGATCTCAGCTTTATCTCCTTTAATTGTTTTAACTGACGGTAAAGACGAGTCAAGCACGTCAACTGATGCTTTAAGAGCACTTAAAGGGTTACGCATTTCATGAGCGATCCCAGCACCAAATGACTTAGCAATCGAGACTTTCGCCTCATGTTCAACTTGATTACGAAAATAGAACAAATTACCAAAGACATAGGTGAACAAAAAAATCGGGATGTAAGGCCAAATGACGACGACTTCAGTCTCAACTTTGCTAGGCGCATGCTCCAGTCCATAACTTAGCAAGTATGCCGCAGCAATTGCGATCATGGCTTGCAGCAACATAACTCGAGTCTCATGGACTAATAATACATGCAAGAAGATTGAAGACATGAACGACATTGCCCACACCGTCGACCACTCGTTCATAAACAGCATGAATGAGAAGAAGAACGGCAAGCAGATAGTGATCGTCGCAATATAATAGTATGGGAGGTAACGCTTAACGGGTGGCGGTACATACTTTCTGAGCGCTAACCCCAACAGGAGTAAAGCGCAAAAAAACCTAAGCGGACCATTCTCATACGATTGAGGATAAACGTAAGACCAAATGTAGAAGTATGCAGGGAAACCGAAGAAGCCCATCCACCCGACTAACTCAAGGTTGGGATCTGCGTATTGATAAATCTTCTTTACTACATTCATGCATTAAAACCGCTACGCGCAACTTCTTTATCGCCTAGAGCACTGTTAAAGCACCTTAAGCCCCCGTTAAGTGAATATATCTGCTAGGTACAAAAGAGTGACCTGCCAACTGTCATCAATTCGATGCTCTTAACATAAATCATTGTTATAGATTGAGCATACGCAACATAGTGAACTATGTAAATTTTAGTCTGCTCTAAGCATGCATACCAACTAATTGAATACGGCTTCCTAAACGTGAGGCTTCGACATCTACTCTTAAAGGCATTTGCTCTTTAAGTTCAGTAACATGGGATATCAAGCCAATCATACGCCCCGCTTGCTGCAAATCAATAAGCGTTTGAATCGCTAAATCCAGAGACTCGGGGTCCAGGCTGCCAAACCCTTCATCAATAAACAACGTATCAAGCTTAATGCCGCCACTGTACGACTGAACCACATCAGACAACCCAAGCGCCAACGCAAGTGCCGCCATAAAAGACTCTCCACCTGAAAGGGTTGCAACATCACGTGTTTTTCCGGTGTAACCATCTTCTACGCTCAAATCGAGCCCGCGTCCTGCGGCACCTTTGAAGCCTTCTGTCTTACGTACTAGTTGATAGCGCCCTTTGCTCATCATAGATAAACGTTGAGAGGCTTGGATCAATACATCATCGAGCAACACACCGAGAACGAATCGATGTAGACTGATTCTGCTCCCAGTTTTACCACTCGCTACGTCATAAAGCGTTCCGTAGACCTTGTATTCGGCTTCTAATCGCTGATTTTTTTCATGCAGTGTATTGATATCTTTTTGTACTTTTTCAAGGCGTTCTGTCACTGAATGCACGGTGTCTAGCAAACCTCGGCATTCGCGGTATTTTATCTCCGCTGCATCTAGCTCGGTTTGTTTTTTATCAAGATCTGGCTTTTCAATGTCCCTTAACTGCTCATCAAGGTCCTTTACAGACTGTTCTAACTGGGTTGCGGTCTGTACATACTCATTGATTTGAGCTTGCCATTGTTCATAAAGCTGAGGCTCTATGCGAGCTTGCAGAAATTGCTCTTGTGAATCTAATGCTGAAAGTTCTAGTTGAGACTGCCACTCTTTGTTCGCTTCTTGATGGTTTACTCTGCCATCTTTGAGTAACTGAGTCGTCGAGTTTCTTTCTGTTTCAATAGCAACAAGCGCTAGTTTCGCCTGTTTCGCAGATTGTTGAGCCTTTTCTAACGTCTGATTAAGCTGTGTAATGTTAGCTTTTTGAGCAAGGTATTGGCGCTCGACAACGTCAGCTGATGAGTATTGTGGATCAATGCCAGAGGATAATTTCTCCAATTGCTGGCTTTGGACGTTTATCGCTGAGTCATTTGCAGAAACTAGTGATTTTAGCTCATTGATTTTCGCTTCACCATTAACGCAGCGCTGTGTTAACTCTTGAACGGCCTTTTCCATCTTATCAAGATCGATTGCCGCCAACACGTCTAACCTAGCCTTCTGTCGGACTATCTCTTGATGTAGCTGCTCAGAACCCATAGCTGCGCCTTCACCTAACTCGCGCCTTAACTCTTCAATGTGTTTCTCTTGAGCCACTATTGTCGCTTGCTGTTGTTCCAGTACATTAGTTTGTCGGTTTAACTCTTCAACCGCACTGCGCTCTTGCTGCCGAGCGGCTTGAACCGACTCCTTAGAGATTGGTTCACCTTCAAACGTGGCAGGTGTTGGATGTTCTTGGCTACCACACACAGGACAGGGCGAGCCTTTTTCCAACTTTTGTGCTAGAAACGCAGCTTGAGAATTGTGCCAACTCAGTTCTTGTTCATCGGCGTATTTTTGCTTCTCTGCAACAGCGTTTTTTGCCTTCTCGACTTGTTCTGTTATCGGGACAAGCTTCTGCTGTAGGCGAGCAAGCTCGGCGGTTTGGGCTGTAAGCTTATTGAGATCGTCAAGCAGACGCTGATTGTTTATTAAACCGGTTTCTAAGTTCGATTTCTCGGTCAGATCTTTGCGCGCTTGTTCGAGTGACTTGGCACCTAAGTCAGCCTCTTGTTGCAGTTTCTGTTTGAGTTCGCTGTATTGAACGAGCTTTTTATCGTAATCAACTCGAGTGACATTTAACGCGTTAATGCTTTTCTCTAGTTCCGATTTCTCAACAAGTTTTGCTTTGACTTGCTCTAATTTGAACAGCTCTTCAGTCAGTATTGGGATTTGTTTAGCATTTTCCTCAGCCGTATTAACTCGTTGTTCTTCTTCATGAGATGTTTTTTCTGCCACTAAGTGTTGAGCCGTTAGTGCGTCCAGTTTGGTTTCTAGACCAACCACCTGTTTCGCACTTGACTGCATGCTAGCGTAAGCCACTTCAAGGTGGCTCGCACTCTTAGCTAGCTTTAACTTTGACTCCAGCTCGGTAATCTGCGCTTTGTTTTCCAGATGTGATTGTTGAGCCGCAACTGTCGAAGCACGCTTAGTAAATAACTCATTGAGCGATTTTGCTTTGTTTAACTCACTTTTTAAGCTATTGAGAATCTCTAACTCCTTCGCCTCAACGCTTTTCGCTTGTTCGAGTTCACTGCGAGAATGAATCCGTCGTTCTTGCAACTCCTGCTCGGTAGAAACTTCTGCCACTTGCAGAGCGCCGCGAATTTGATTGTCGAATTCATCTTTAGCCTTGCTAATTGCACTGGCTTTATCTTTCAATGCAAATTCAATTTTCTTATACACATCAGTCTGGAATAGCTGACCAAAAATCGCTTCACGTTCCTTAGATGAAGCGAGTAACAGCTCTCGAAACTTGCCCTGAGGCAACACCATAACCTGACGGAACTGGGTTTCATTTAACCCAAGCAAGTTGGCAACCTCATTTTTAACCTGAGCCGTTTTGCTGGTGATCAGAACTTCATCTTGGGTGATTTCATACAAGGAAGCAGTATGTTTGCGCGTTGTCAGACCATCACCACGCGCTTTTGGCGCTTCTTGCTCAGGCGCGCGGGTAACTCGATATTGTTTACCGTTTAAAGAAAACTCTAGAGTCACTTCCGTGAGTAAATTCGCCGCTGCTTGGTCGCAGCGCATTTGGTTGCCCTGACGTTCATTGCCCGTAGTTTCGCCATATAAGGCGAAGCAAATCGCATCGAGTATTGACGTTTTCCCTGAACCTGTAGGTCCGTTGATGAGAAAAAGAGGATTTAAGCCTAATTGAGTGAAATCGATTTGCTCTGTCTTAGCAAAAGGGCCGAAAGCCTGCATTATTAATTTAACTGGTTTCATGATCTGGCCTATTGCTCACTGAGTTGCTTGATGATGTCTGTGATGGCTTTGTCTTGCTCTTCACTGAGCTGACTATCTTGTGCTTCGACGAAGAAATCGCGAAACATATCGGCTTCACTGCGAGCCAACTTGGCCGCTGCCATCTGCTGTTCCACGCCCACCAGCATCCCTGGCTTTTCAAGATGCAACACATTTGGGTAGACAGCTCTTAGCTTCTCCATAGGGTTTAAGATTGCATGTCTGTCCATTAATCTAACCAGTAAATAGTCATGGCTGTTAGGGTCGGTTTTACCTTGGGCAATGATTTCATCCAACTCCCCTTCGATTATGCGCATTTCATGTGGAGCAGTGAGCTCGATATGGGTTGCTGACTTAAAACCCGATTCATCAAGCTCAACTAACGTCATGCCTTTCTTTTGATGCTGCTCTGAAAAGCTGTATTTCATTAACGAGCCTGAATAGCGGATGTACTCTTCACCTTTTTTCTGTGGCTGATGAAGATGCCCAAGGGCAACATAATCAAACGGAGTAAAATGCTCGTGGCTAACGCGATCAGAGCCGCCAATAGACAGCGGCCTTTCTGACTCTGACTCAATCGCGCCATCAACAAAGCAGTGAGAAATCAGCACATTGGTTGCATTCGGGTCAAAAGTGGCAGTGAGCTCTTCACACAACAGCTTATGCGCATCATCGTGGGTAGAGACTGGCTGCTTAAAGTGGTGACGCACAAGCTCCGGGTCATTGTAAGGCATGCCATAAAAACGCACTGTACCCTTGTCTGTTTCCAGCTCAACCGGTGTCAGCATATCTTTGAAATTGGCAATAATGTGGAGCCCTGATTCTGCCATTTGCTGCGAGGCAAACCCTAAGCGCTCTGCGCCGTCATGATTACCTGGGATTAGAATAATTGGCAGCTTTAGTTCTCCGCATACTCGACTTACAAACTGATTCATCAATTCAATGGCTGCTGTCGGAGGCACAGAGCGATCGTAGACATCTCCTGCGATAACCAGAGCATCAACCTTGTTGGATTGAATGTAGTCAATGATCTGTTCAAGAACGACTTTTTGATCATCTAAAAGAGAAACATTGTGAAATTGACGACCGAGGTGCCAGTCAGAAGTGTGGAGGAATTTCATGTAAGCCCAGTGTAATTCTTATACTTAGGCCAATATAATAATATCAATGCGAGGCTCATTGATATAAAAAGTCGCACCGAGTGTGCGACTTTTGTACTTAAATTATCGAGTTATGGACGATTCTTACAA
The DNA here is from genome assembly GCF_059834185.1 of Vibrio sp. R10-SG3-ISO10. Lineage (NCBI taxonomy): Bacteria > Pseudomonadati > Pseudomonadota > Gammaproteobacteria > Vibrionales > Vibrionaceae > Vibrio > Vibrio sp. R10-SG3-ISO10. Next base: position 976,327 of record NZ_JCBDHG010000022.1, on the reverse strand, counting down.
TGTTCAACGGCTTCTTTTATAAGCTCTAATGCAGATTTTTCACATTCTGGTAGGCATGCATCGCTCTCACCCAGTGGAGTGACTCGCTCGCCCCATTTTAAGTGGCTTGCTCCCCACGTTAATCCCGCACCGAATGCGGCAAGAAGCAGGTTATCACCCGGTTTAACAAAGCCCTGCTCTAAAGACTCACATAAGGCGATAGGCACAGTGGCTGCCGATGTGTTGCCGTATTTTTGAATGTTTACAAACGCTTTATCTTGGCTAATGCCTGATAGATCGCACAAGGTTTGAATAATACGAATGTTCGCTTGATGTGGAATCACAACATCAACGTCATCAGTAGACAGCTCACTACGTGCCAACACGTTTTGAGCCGCAGCACCCATGCCTTTTACTGCGCGCTTGAAGATCTCTTTACCAACAAAGTTGAAATCCCAATGGCCATTATCAGCAGCAAACCTATCCATACAGGTACCAAACTTAGGTACAGCCAAAATATCGCGCCCCGCAGAATCACAGCCAAGCTGCGCGTTTTGTAGGCCAACCTGCTCTTCTGTTCTGGTTAAGACAACCGCACCAGCGCCGTCACCAAACAAGACCGCGGTATCACGCATCGTCCAATCGATAAAGAAAGATAACCGCTCTGCACCGATTACGATTGCGTTTCTGTAATTGCCTGCTTGTATTAGGCGAGTCGCCGTTTCTAAGCCATAGACAAAGCCTGTACAGGCTGCGTTCAAATCAAATGCAGCCGCCGCCGTGATACCTAGGTTTTGCGCAACTTTTGAAGCTGCATTTGGAATCAGTGAGTCTGGTGAGCAAGTGGCAAGAATAATTAAATCAATATCCTCTGCACTTTTTCCAGCGCAAGCGAGTGCATGTTGCGCCGCAACAGTAGCCATATCAGAGGTGTTCACATGGCTAATACGTCGATTTTCAATCCCGGTACGAGTGCGGATCCACTCATCAGAAGTGTCTAGAAAAGTACTTAGGTCTTGATTGGAAAGCGTTGCTGGAGGTAGGCATTTTCCCCAACCAGTAATTTCTGCATAGAAATTTTTCATTTAGAGCCTTTAATTTAGTTATTTGTATCTCTTGGTATAAACAGAGTATAACTAGCAGCGACAGTCACTGTCATCTACTAGAAATAATAACGAGAGAGATATCATGTCCACCTTCAATACACGTTGCCCATCTTGCTCTGGCGTTAACCGTGTGCCATCGGAACGCATTTCAGAAGCCCCAACTTGTGGAAAATGTAAAACACTACTTTTAGATGGAGCGCCCGTTGAGGGCACTGAAAGCAATTTCGAGGCAATCTTAAATAGCGATACACCAGTTGTAGTCGATTTCTGGGCCCCGTGGTGCAATCCTTGTGTAGGGTTTGCTCCAGTTTTTTCTGATGTTGCCGCGGAACGAACAAAAGATGTTCGATTTGTAAAAATTGACACTGAAAGCCAGCAAAATCTCGCTGCCAAATATCAAATTAGAAGCATTCCTACCGTTATGGTCTTCAAAAACGGCAAAAGAGTTGATGTGATAAACGGTGCACTTCCTAAAGGTCAGTTTGATCAATGGCTTAATCAAGCACTAGCCAAATAACCGCCTTCTTATTAGTCTAGTTTAAAGCGAGAAAATATTCACATTTTCTCGCTTTTTTCATGAATTTATTTAGCTAACGCAACGATAAATATCCTTTATCGTCATGGTCAAAAGTTTTCGTTTTACCTTTCACCTCTTTAACCCCATAGTCGCGCCGAAATTTGTTCAGTTTTACTACAACTAAAGAGGCCACGACATTGGAAATTACCCTTCAACCTGCTCCAAAAGCTCGCATTTCTGTACCGGTTATTGCGCTTGCTCTTTATGCGGTCGCGTCGGGATATTTGATGAGCTTAATTCCTTTGATGCTTTCTGAGTATAACTTGGATTCATCGCTGGCTAGTTGGCTCGCCAGTGTTTTCTATGCGGGGCTATTGATTGGCGCGGCTGGCGTCGAGCCTTTGGTTAAAACAGTGGGCCACCGGAACGCCTTTGTCTGGTGCTTAGTGACGTTTATTGCCACCATTATGGTTTTACCATTGGCCGCCAATGTCACGGTTTGGCTTGTTGCTCGTTTTATTGCGGGTGTTGCTGTCGCAGGCGTGTTTGTCATCGTTGAGTCTTGGTTACTACACGGTGACGAAAGCGCTCGAGCGAGAAGACTTGGGCTGTATATGGGCTCTCTTTACGGTGGTAGCGCAATCGGCCAGTTGGGTATTGGCATTATTGGGATCTCTGGTGGTGTACCATTTATTGCAATCGTCACCTTATTGTTACTTGCTGTAATCGTACTTGTTTTCGGTGACAGCGACCAACCGGAAAGTGAACATAGCACGCCACTGTCACTAAAGCAGATCAGTAAGCTAAATCATGCGGCGATTATCGGTTGCGTGGTTTCTGGTCTTACTCTAGGCGCCATTTACGGGCTGATGCCAGTTGAGCTGCAAAATCGTGGTATTGAACATAGTGATATTGGTGGACTAATGGCGGTCGTCATTCTTGGTGGCATGGCCGTTCAACCAATCGTGCCTTGGCTATCCAAATTCCTTGGGCGTACGTTACTTATGGCTTTGTTCTGTCTACTAGGCGTGGCAGCAATTACGTTCACTTCAATGGTCACCGGACTGCAAGCTTTAGGAATGGGGCTATTTCTATTAGGTATGGCGACTTTCGCTTTGTACCCAGTCGCGATCAACCTTGGTTGCGACAAACTTGATGCCAACTACATCGTATCTGCGACTCAGGTGATGCTGTTTAGCTACAGCATTGGATCAGTGACAGGTCCTGTTGCGGCGGACGGGTTTATGGCAGGTTCTCAAGGCTTGATGGGCTACCTGTTCGCGGCACTTCTCGCGACTTGTATCTACATGCTAATCGCCAGCATCAAGACCAAACATCAGGCGGTCGCTGGGGAGTAACAGGCTCGTAATTGGGGACGCTTATTGCGTCCCCTTTTCTTCGAGCTTTCTCTGGTGTCTGTTTGACGCGCCAGCTTCGGGCTTTTTGGGAACAGGTTTGCGTTCATGTAGTAGATGGCGAATAGCCAAAATCGGATGCGGCAGCAACATTCTTGGTCCAGAATATCTCATGACTTGGCGCATTTGCTCTTTCTGATCTGCTTTATAACAATGAATCGGGCATTGATTACAGGTGGGCTTACTCTGTCCGTAGGGACAACGATCCAATTTAGTTTCAGCATATTCAAGCAAGCTTTGACACTCAACGCACAGCCTATCCTTGCTGCCGTGGCGCGCACGGCAATAAATAAACATCATTGCGCGAACCGTTTTGAATTCGGTCAACAACTCACCACGAAGAATATTTGAAACAGCCATAGTTACTCTCGGCAAAGATTCAGTTGGTACAACAGTAAGTCTACTGTATCACTCAACGTATCTTGAACTTTGACATAAGTAAAACCAAGTTTAGATAGTAGGGCGCGACTTCCCTGATTATCTGAAGTGGTAATCGCGACCAAATCTTCAATTTTATTGGTTTCACACGCGTAGTTGATGACCGCTTTTCCTGCTTCATACCCATAGCCTTTGCCGTAAGAGCTTGGCATAAATCCATAACCGATGTCGTAAGCTTCAAGTTCTGGTCTTTTGATTAAGCCGCATACGCCGATCTTTTCACCACTATCTGTGACTTCCACCAGCAATAGACAAACGCCAAACTCTCTATACATGCCCAGTATCTTTTCTTCAATGTACGCTCTGGCGTCACTTTCACTGCGGATGTTCTTATCACCAACAAACTGTAAGAAGTCTTCGCTGTTGTAGAGTTCATGAATAAATGGAGCATCTTTAAGCTCAACCATTCTCAGCGTCAAGCGCTCAGATTGCAGTGTTCGCATGGCAAAATTTCCGTCTATTTTTGTCCGAGGTTTGAGCTTACCACCTACAATTAACGTAGAACATGTGTAACTAACACATTTTTATAGGCCATCATCGGAGGATTGTCGTTATGCGTGCTGCACTGCTATTCACCATTGCGCTACTCAACTCAACCATGAGCTGGGCCTACACTTCTTATTCCGCTGAATGGTCACACCGCAGCGTGATTTACTTTGCCCCTACCAATGACGAGCACGTCAAACAGTTTCTGTTGGAAACACTGATTAATGAATGTGAGCTTCAAGACAGAGACCTTATCACTCTAGTGGTCACTGAAGACGGCTTTAGTATGCCTAAATGGGTTAAGCATGAGTTTAACGTCAAAGCGCTGTTTAATATGTATGATGTTGAGCCTGGCTCTCACACTGCTGTATTAATTGGTAAAGATGGCGGAGAAAAGCTTCGTTGGGGAAAACATACTGACTGGGAGCACGTGAAACAAACCATAGACGTAATGCCGATGCGACGCTATGAAAAGGCGAAAAAAGTTAGCCCTTGCTCTGCGTAAAAAGCGAACATCCCCAAAGTCTCCCACGCAAACTCTAAGTGTTCTAACTTTCTATTTATGAAAGTTAATTAACAAAATATAAAATTTGACACAATTTGTTACACCACATAAGATTCACGCCCTCAATAGGTGCCTATATAAAATTACAACCGCACCGATCACATATTCATAACTAAGATGTAAATAATGAATTTTAAACTATCTATTGCTGCTCTTGCACTTCTAAGCGGCTCTTTCGCCGTGTCTGCACAAAACAACTGGTATGTTGGTCTTGATGTTCATTCAAGTAAACTAGACCTAGACTCTGAAGTTTCATCATTCCCGACAATTAGCTCGGGTGCGAAGAATGCTGATGATAGCGGTGCGGGTCTTTCAATCATGCTTGGACGCAAGGTGAACGAATGGCTAGCCATCGAAGCAAACTTAAGCCACGATTACATTGACCTTCTAGACTATTCAAATTATTACGATATTGGGTTGGGTGCTCAAGGTTATGAATACCAGCTCCATGACGCTAGAATCTATTCGTTCGATCTTGGAGCTAAGATGAGCTACGCCACAGGCTTCGATCTAAACCTATACGCTAAACCAGGAATTGGGTACACGCGCACAGAATTGGAACTCAATGGTGGCTCATCACATCCAGACATCAAAGTCGACAAAGACGTGACCAACAATAAAGTTCATTTCAACCTAGAGCTTGGTGCTGAATACTTTTTCACAGACTCTTTTTCAGCCAACCTTGCATACGAGCGTAAGTTCAATGCCGTCGATTTTTCAATCGAGGGATACAAGTTTGGAGATATGGACCAAGACCGTATCAAAGGTGGCGTTCGCTACTACTTCTAACGCTTAAAGTTGCTGATTGCACGGATAGACCTCGAAAGTATTGAGGTCTATCTAGACGAGCTCAAATTTCAGATACAAAAAAACCAGCCTAAGCTGGTTACTTTCTCATAAGAGAATGGAGGCGCGTCCCGGAGTCGAACCGAGGTCCACGGATTTGCAATCCGCTGCATAGCCACTCTGCCAACGCGCCTCAAATTATGCTTTTTACCTAACCAGCTTTAGCCAGAAAAGTAGATGGTGCCCCGGGCCGGACTTGAACCGGCACAGCGCGAACGCCGAGGGATTTTAAATCCCTTGTGTCTACCAATTCCACCACCAGGGCAACGCTAAAAGCGATGGTACACCACCATTCCCACAAGCAATGTCGTGAGAACGAGGTGTACTTTAACGGAATAAATTTTCCGGTCAATCAATTAATTTCTATTTTTGTTCAAATGGTTAAAAAGAACACCGCATCGACCAACATACCGTCAATGCGGTGGTTTTATCAGCGCGATGGTTTTATTAAAGTGATAATGTTACAACGCCCTGCTCTACAGCTACCGGGTAAACCGTTAACTTTATTGCCGGCTCTTCCACACACACGCCACTAATGAGATTGAAGTGCTGCTTGTAGAGTGGAGAAGCAACACATAACTCGCCATTAATATCCCCGACTATCCCTCGACAAAGCACGTAGGCCTTGCCAATTGGGTCCCAATTCTGGATAGCGAAAACACCTTGGTTCGGAATATAGAACAGTGCGACCTGCTCACCGTCTATCAGAGCGCCTCTACCTTGGTAGGGTGAAAGATCCGATAGTCTGCATATTTTTAGTTTCTCAGCGACTTCCATTACACTTCCTCCTTCACTGGAATGCGTTGCCCGCGTACTCTTTGATATGGAAGTACTTGGCTGGCTTCTTCTGCATTAATAAACGGTTTGAACTTAGCCAGTTTGTCACTGTTTTCTAGTGTGCTCTTCCATTCACATTGATAGGTATCAACGACATGTTGCACCTGCGTTTCAAGCGAATCAGCAATACTCAATGAGTCTTCAATCACCACTTGTTTTAGGTAGTCTAAACCACCTTCTAGATTTTCCATCCATACCGAGGTTCTTTGTAAACGATCCGCCGTTCGAACGTAGAACATCAAGACACGATCAATCAACGCGACCAGTTCTGCTTTAGACAGGTCAGAGGCAATTAAGTCAGCATGTCTTGGTCTCATTCCTCCGTTACCACACACATACAGATTCCAACCGTTCTCAGTCGCGATGACACCAATATCTTTACTTTGTGCTTCAGCACATTCACGGGTACACCCAGATACTGCGAACTTGATTTTGTGCGGTGCGCGCAGCCCTTTGTAACGATTTTCCAATTCGATTGCTAAGCCAACCGAGTCATCGACGCCATAGCGACACCAAGTCGAACCAACGCAGGACTTAACCGTTCTGAGTGACTTACCATACGCGTGGCCGGTTTCAAATCCCGCATCAATTAGCGCTTGCCAGATATCCGGTAGCTGTTCGACTTGAGCCCCAAATAAATCAACACGCTGACCACCTGTTATCTTGGTGTATAAGTCGTACTTCTTCGCCACTTCTCCTAATGCGATCAACTTGTCGGGCGTGATTTCTCCCCCCGCCACTCTAGGAACAACCGAGTAAGAACCATCTTTTTGCAGGTTTGCCATAAAGGCATCGTTAGAATCTTGCAGCGAGCTGTGCTGGGGCTCCATGATGTGCTCATTCCACAATGAGGCAAACACTGATGCAGCGGTGGGTTTACAAAGATCACAGCCGTGACCTTTACCGTGCTTCTCTATCAATGTATCAAAGTCTTTAATTTCTTCGACTTGGCAAACATGGAATAACTCTTGGCGCGATAACTCAAAGTGCTCACAGATATGATTGTTCACCTCGACGCCCATCGCTGTCAGCTGAGCATCTAAGACACTTTTCACCATGTTGCTACAACCGCCACAACCTGTGCCTGCCTTGGTTTCGGCCTTGAGGGTGTCAAGATCATGAGCGCCAGCCTGTATTGCATTAACTAGATCACCTTTACTCACGTTGTGACACGAACAAATAATAGCGGTATCTGCCATTTCGCCATTAAGCATTCCCGTATCAAAAAGTAGGTTTGCCGCATGGTCAGGAAGGGTCGTTTCATTTAAATAGCATTGCAGTAAAGCGTCATAGTCTGAGTTATCCCCCACAAGAATGGCGCCTAGCAGCTTGGTTCCGCTCTGATCAACGACGAGTTTTTTATAGACGCCAGCAACCGCATCTTGCAACACCATCTCCTGCGCGCCATCCGTCGCTTTATGCGCATCACCAATCGAAGCGACATCGACACCGAGTAGCTTCAGCTTGGTGCTCATATCTGCACCCGTAAAGCCTGCGTTTTCACGATCAACGAGCTTATCGGCTACAACGCGAGCCATGGTATAACCCGGAGCCACCAAGCCAAATATCTTCTCTTGCCAAAGCGCACATTCTCCAATAGCAAAAATGCTTTCATCACTGGTTCGGCATTGATCGTCAATGACAATGCCGCCGCGCTCACCAATATTGATACCCGCCTGCTTAGCCAGTGCGTCTTGCGGTCGAATACCTGCAGAGAAAACAATGACGTCTACTTCGAGAGGGTCGGCGTCTTTAAACACCATCCGATGTGTTGCACCTTCGCCATCACAGATTTTCTCGGTTGCCGTTGAGGTATGGACCGTTAATCCTAGCTCTTCTATCTTCTCTTTTAGAACTAAGCCCGCACCATCATCAAGTTGAACAGGCATCAAGCGCGGCGCGAATTCCACGACGTGGGTTTCCACCCCCAGCAGTTTCAAGGCGTTTGCAGCTTCTAAGCCGAGTAATCCACCACCAATGACAGCACCGGTTTTCGCGCCCTGACACGCTGTTTTTATTTCAGAAAGATCATCTAACGTTCGGTAAACAAAGATATTGTCTCTATCGTGACCTTCAATAGGCGGTACGAATGGATAAGAACCTGTTGCGAGCACGAGCTGATCGTACCCTATGACACTGTCCTCATCTAAAACCAAGCGTTTGTTGTCCCGTTCGATTTTGGTTACTTGGCTGCCTAGCATCAACTCTATGCCATGTTTGCTGTACCACTCTTCACTGCTTAACATCAGATCCTGATGGCTGTTGCCAGAAAAAAGCGATGAAAGTTGGACTCGGTCATAGGCGATGAAACGCTCTTCACCAATCACCGTAATGCGCTTTTCAAGGTGAGCACCTCTTTCAACAAGCTGAGCAACAAGGTGATGCCCAACCATACCGTTACCGACGATTACTACATGTTCCATTGTCTGACTCCTTTATGCCGTCTTAGCGGGTACTTCGAGCTCTTTCTGCTCGGCACTTTTAGGTTGAGTACTTGATTTAGACTGCTTTTCATACAAGAAACGCAGCACTGACTGACGGTATTTCTGATACTGCGGGTCATCGGCAAGCGCAACACGGTTACGTGGGCGGGGCAATTCAATCTCCAACACCTCACCAATGGTTGCCGCTGGGCCATTAGTCATCATCACGATCTTGTCTGAAAGCAGGACCGCTTCATCTACATCATGGGTAATCATAATCACGGTATTGTTCAGCTCGGCTTGGATTTTCATCAGTGAGTCTTGCAGATGAGCACGAGTCAGTGCATCAAGCGCGCCAAAGGGTTCATCCATCAAAAGGACTTTTGGCTGAAGGGCAAGCGCGCGGGCAATACCGACTCGCTGCTTCATACCGCCAGAGATTTCATCAGGCTTTTTATCCGCAGCGTGAGACATTTGAATCAAGTCGAGATAATGTTCGACCTGCTCTTTGATCCACTGTTTAGAACTTTGGTCAGAAGTGGTGTTTTGCGACAGCTGGCTTTGTGCAATTTGCTTTACTGCCAGTTCTACATTTTGATAAACCGTCAACCAAGGCAGTAACGAATGATTTTGAAATACGACTGCGCGCTCTGGCCCTGGCCCACTTACCTCACGGCCATCAACAATCACTCCGCCATCCGTAGGCAGGTGAAGACCCGCCACTAGATTAAGTACTGTCGATTTTCCGCAACCTGAGTGTCCGATCAGCGAAATAAATTCGCCTTTATTAATCTGAAGATTGACGTTTTTTAAAGCGATAAATTCGCCATTCGGGGTTGGGAATCTCATCCCCAACTGAGTTAAATCGAGTAGTGCTTTAGACATAGGAAACTCCTTTTATCGCAATGCCTGTTGCTTATTCCAAGACAACCATTTCTGTAGTTGCAACATGCCTCGGTCTAGCAGTAAACCAATGAAACCAATCGTGATGACAGCGACCATAATGCGCCCCAGTGAAGCCGAGCTGCCATTCTGGAATTCATCCCAAACAAACTTTCCTAGTCCCGGGTTTTGCGCCAGCATCTCTGCGGCAATGAGTACCATCCATGCGATACCGAGCGATAAACGCAATCCGGTAAAGATCATCGGAATTGCAGACGGAAGCACGATGACTCTGATATGTTGCCACCAAGATAACTGCAGCACTTTGCTGACATTGATAAGATCTTTATCCACGCTAGTGACGCCGACTGCCGTGTTAATCAGCGTTGGCCACAAACTACACAGAGCAACTGTCAGCAACGAGTTAACAAAAGATTTTGCGAACATTGGATCGTCACTAACGTATGTTGCGCTCACCACCATGGTGACTATCGGCAGCCACGCCAGTGGAGAGACTGGCTTAAGCAACTGAATAATGGGGTTAAATGCCTGATAAGCACCTTGGTTTAAGCCAAGGACAATACCTAGCGGTATAGCAATCAAAGTGGCCAATAAAAATCCACTGGCGACTGTTATTAGGCTAGTCACGATTTGATCAAAGAATGTGGGCTTCCCCGTGTAAGGTCTAATCTTGACCTTAGCATCAGGATTTTTTGCTAGCTTTGCAGCATTACGTTTTTCTTGTCGCTCGATAAAGGCGACTTCTTTTTTTCTTTCATCCCAGTGCTCTACCACTAAGTTACTGAATTGCTGGTAGGTTTGAGCCGGACCAGGAAGTGTTCCTAGTGAAGTTTCTACCTGACGTGCACTGAAATGCCACATCATCAAGAACATCAAGATTCCAATCACAGGTAACAAAAAAGCTTTGCTCTTGTTCGCCACCAACTGCTTACTCGGAATAAGTGAGATTACATTGCTCGACATAACAACTCCTATACATCCTTGTTATTGTTTTGTTGGAGGGGACTCGCCCCTCCTCCATTTGTTTTAAACTTTGTCTTTGCCTTTAAGACCGATTGAGAACTTCTCTAGATACGCGTTAGGTGAACGGCCGTCGTAGACGATGTTGTCGATAAAATGTGTTTGTGGAGCGCGGAAACCATCTTCAGTGGAAAAGTCTGGGAAGTCTTTGCTGGAGAGTACCCCGTCTTCAATCAGCGCTTGTGCAGCTTGTTGGTAGATATCTGGGCGATAAACCTCTTTCGCGACATCCATATACCAATCATCAGATTTTTCTTCAGGAATTTGTCCCCAGCGGCGCATTTGGGTCAGATACCAAATCGCATCGCTGTAATAAGGGTAAGTGGCATTGTGGCGGAAGAATACATTGAAATCTGGCACCTCTCGAACATTGCCTTTTTCGTACTCGAAAGTACCTGTCATGGAGTTCGCTATCACTTCGAAATCCGCGCCGACATATTCGCTTTTTGCTAACAGTTTGACCGCTTCAACTCGGTTGGCGTTGTTGTTCTCATCCAACCAATGAGCAGCTCGGATAAGCGCTTTCACCACACGAATGTGCGTGTTGGGGTATTTTTCGGCCCACGATTTGGAGACGCCAAAAACTTTTTCAGGGTTGTTTTTCCAGATCTCATAATCAGTCACAACCGGCGCACCGATACCTTTAAATACTGCCTGCTGATTCCAAGGTTCACCAACGCAGTAACCTTCAATCGTTCCCGCTTCCATCGTCGCTGGCATTTGTGGTGGTGGAGTTACACTAAGCAGTACGTCTGCGTTGAGTTGCCCACTGTTATCACCTGACTTGGGCGCATAGTAACCTGGGTGTATACCACCCGCAGCAAGCCAATAACGTAGTTCGTAGTTGTGAGTAGAGACAGGAAACACCATTCCCATGTTGAACGGCTTACCTTCATCAAGATAACTCTCGACAACAGGCTTAAGTGCGTCGGCCTTAATTGGGTGAACTAACTTCCCATCTGCCTCGGTCGGAATATTGGGTTTCATCTGCTGCCATGTTTTGTTTGACACCGTAATCGCATTGCCGTTGAGATCCATACTGAATGCGGTAATTACTTCCGCTTGGGTACCAATGCCAATTGTTGCGCCTAACGGTTGCCCTGACAGCATGTGGGCACCATCCAGCTCACCGTCAATGACTCTATCGAGCAAGACTTTCCAGTTCGCTTGCGCTTCTAACGTGACGTACAAGCCTTCGTCTTCAAAATAACCTTTCTCATAGGCAACAGCGAGTGGCGCCATATCGGTAAGTTTAATAAAGCCAAATTTAAGGTCTTCGAGTTCCGGCTCACCCAGTTCGGCTAAGGTGCTAGGTACATAAAAGGTGGTGGTTAACGCTGCACCCACCAGAGTACGCTTGATTGCTGACTTCCATTTCATAACTTTTCTCCAATAAAAAAGGCGCTACGCCTCCGAAGAGTCGTAGCGCCATTGCATCCTTGCCGATTACCGCCGTTGATAATGTAAGGTTACGATTGAACAGATTGTTTCTAATCTAAATATTCCAAGTTGCGTGCCAACTTATTTAATACTTTACATTCAATAACTTACCCTTCCCCACTTTCAATATCACCTTAACCTTGCTTACTAATAGTGCACTTCGCACCAATGCGGAATTTTTCTCATAACCCCAAAGTGGTAGATAAACTATTTAAGCACCTCTAAAGTTTGCAGTAGATTTTTCGCTACTTGCGCCAACGTTTGACTCGATTGCATCGCTGATTTTCTCATCGCTTTGTAAGCTGCGTCTTCATCGACTTGGTGCATTTTCATCAGTAGCCCTTTTGCTCGCTCGATGATCTTTCTTTCTTCTAATCGCAGCTCAAGCTGTTCGATTTCATCTTCAAGAGCAACCACTGAACGGCGAATCTGGCACGCATTGGCTATCCACGGAGTCAAACAAAATTCGGTATCTGCCGGAACGAGGACATAATCCATTCTTTCCGGTAAGCGACTGATATCATTAGAGTCGAGTTGCTTCAACACCACCAAGAGTGGGTACTTTCTAACACGGCATTCTTCAATAACCACGCGCAGTTCAGCACTCGGTTGCAACCAGCCCACTACGACATAAGCGTTGGGTTCCCGGTCTAACATTTGTTCAAACTGATTAAGTTGGCAACTAATGATATTGTCAAACTCTTGAGCGAGCAGCGTCGATAATCGTGCCAATTCTTCAACACGATCGCTGCAAATGATGAGCGGATTTTTGGAGAGATTTTTGTGCATGAACATTCCTTGTTTTGCTCTCTATCTAAAAGAGACATAACAAGGAATGTGCCAATTGTTCTATTTATACCAATCGGGATAAATAGCTGATCAGATAATTGCGCTGGAAAAATCGCTTAGAGCAAGGCATAGATTGCAGCTAGCTAGTTTCTCTACCTACAAAATCTATAACGCAGCTATCAGCGATTTTAACTAGCAAGAATGACCAGATATTTATTCTGGTTGGTATTACTAACTATCACAGTAACCAGACCAGAGTAAATAGGCCTTTTCAAACGACTTTTCTAGATCGTTTGACTCAGCAAACAGTGTCGCAGCCATTGTCGAAACCACTGTATTAGCCATCATATTAAGGTCATTTTCTGTCGTACCAAACAGGCACTTTTTAGGCAAAGGAATATCAGTCAGCATGCGTTCAGTCCAATAATGTGATTCTACGCTTGTCGGTGTGCTCACCCAAACGGTTTGGCTGACTTTAGGGTTATATTCAGATTCGCCAGATTGTCCTTTAAAAGAGACGACGGCGTGTCGGGTTAATCCTATCTCGCTTTCGACTTCAGCATGCAGCTGTTGGAAGCCTGGATGAAAGCTGCCGCGCACCCCCAGTTTGGCGCCTCCCGGGTTTAAAGCTCTGACGACCGTGTTGATCGGTGTACGCAAACCATAGCGATTCTTCCAGCCAATCATAGTTTCAGCTTGTGGAGCAAAATGCTTAAGAGGTAGATAAGCAATACGCTTAGTCTCTAGTAGCTGTTTCGCCTCTTGCGGTGATTGGGCAACCTCAATACCAAAGGCTTCAAGGTAATCTTCTGCATGTAATCGTCCGGCGGGCCTATCGTGGTAACCATGTAACAGTACTTTGTAGCCGCTGTCTGCAAGGATCTTGGCTGATAATAGGTGCCAAGGTTGCCCTGCACTTTTGCGTTTACCCGCATAACACGGCCAGTCAATATCAGCGCCCAAGCTAGGGACACGAGACTGAAACGCTTTTACGAAACCTGCAATTTCCTGTTTGGTTTCATTTTGTACTCGAATCAACATCAGTAGCATCGCCATTTGGTCGTCACCGCATTGACCATCAAGATACTCGTCCATGATTTGGTAAGCCTGATCAAAGGTAAGCGGCTTGCGTCCTCGTTCTCCTCGTCCAACCGTTCGGATACATTCTAAAATTGAGCTCATACTTCCTCTTGTGAGATCACTGACTCTATGGTCATGTTTAGTTCTTCTCGCAGTTTGACGACTTCGCCTAAGATAATCAATGCTGGGCTGACCCCTTTTAACTCTCTCGCTTTAGAAGTTAATGAGTCTAAACATGACACATGCACCTTTTGCTGGCGGCTACAGCCGTGAGTAATGATAGCAAGCGGAAAGTCTGCTTTTAGACCTTGCTCGACCAGTCCTTGCTGAATCTCTTGCGCTTTCTCCAGCCCCATATAAAAAACCAGAGTCTGTCCTGCCCTAACAAGCTGAGACCAAGCAGGTAGCGCTCCTGTCACCACCTGCCCTGTCACAAAGGTAACACTTCTAGCGATTTTTCTATGAGTTAAAGGGATATAAGAAGACGCCGCGCAACCTATAGCAGCAGTGATACCTGGAATAACCTCAAACTCAATGTTGTGCTTTGCGAGTAGCAATCCTTCTTCACCACCACGACCAAATATGAAGGGGTCACCGCCTTTTAGCCTGACGACACGTTTACCTAATTTCGCCAGATCGACCAGTATTTGACTAATCTCTTCTTGTTTTAAGCTTGGCTGACCGCAGCGCTTACCCACATAAATTTGTTGGCATTTATCCGCAGCAAAATCCAATATCTCTCTGTTTACTAAACGATCAAATACAATCACGTCAGCCTGTTGAATCGCTTTCAGCGCTTTTATTGTCAGTAACTCTGGGTCATTGGGACCTGCACCAACCAGTTGCACCTTTCCTCGTTTGATGCCTTCTGAATCACAGCCACTACACGTAAGAATCGGCTGTTTTACATATCGATGAGCAATGAAACCTGCACCGCGTAGCCCTAATTGCGAACCCTCTTTGACTCTCTTGTCTAATTTCATAGCACGCTCCTATTTCGCAATCAGTATTGTTTGTTCGTGGCTTGCGACAAGACGCTCAACTTGAGGTAAGCATGAGCCGCAGTTTGTTCCACACTTGAGTTTAGTTTTCAGTTGATTAACGCTTGTGCAATCTCCACTCTCCAACTCGCGGAGAATCTGCTTATCGCTCACTCTAAAACAACTACAGATCAGCTCACTGGCTTCTTGCTGGCTAGAGACAGACAGCAATGCTGAAAAAGTTAGAGGTTTACCGATTAAACCTGCAAGATTTGGCACATCGACCTCAATCGGGAGCTGAGAGAGCATGAGTAGAGAACGAATGATTTTGTCTTCTCCCACTTCGTCATAACAAACTGTTAGCCACCCACTAGCAAGCTCTAAAACGACTTTGCGTTTGTGCGGAGTTTCACCAAGCTCTGTCGCAAATGACTTGTCATAAGGTTTACTATCTGCAAAACGCCAAACGCCGACTCGCTCTTCAGTTTGAAATGATTGGTAAATGAAATCGTACTCAACAAATCGCTCACCAAGGTAAAGGCCATAAGTTTGTGCTTTTACCGGGAACAACTCCACTGGTTGGGATTTAAATGCTGGTTGTCCAGAAGAAGGATCAGCAATGCGGCTTACCACAGCATTAACCTGACTTTCGCCTCCATACTCTCCTGCCCAGTGCATCGACATAAACAGTTGTCTTTTTCCTAACCCATCATCAATTGCTACTCTCGCAATAATCTTTCTCTCTGTCTCTGAGCTAGCTAAGGCGACCAACTGGCCTGATTTAACGTCCATATAAGCTGCAGAACGACTACTCATATACACCGTTGGTTCAGGTTCGGTCGCCGCAAGATGGGAAATGTAGCCAGTACGAGTCATGGTATGCCACTGATCTCTTTGTCTCCCTGTATTTAACCACCATGATTGGCCCTGCTGTTTTGATGGCAGTGCAGGGATAACGAACCTCGCTTTACGATCGGCAAAGCTAAATTGGCCGTTGTGTAAAGGTCTTTCTCCTCCCCACTGAATAGGTTGCCAGTTTAGGTACTCTTCATCGGTCATATTCGCGAACTCGGACAGATCAAGTAACAATGAGCTCTGCGTATTCAATCCAGTCATAGCCGCATATTCTCTAAACACGTCGGCCTCACGAGCAAAATCAAAGGCATTTTCTCGGCCTTGTAACTCACATAGCCTTGCGCCCACATCACTGATCGCTTGCCAATCTGGCTTAGCTGCACCTTTCGCGAGCATAAACTGCCTTTGGCGAGTGAGCATACGCTCGGAGTTGGTCACCATTCCTTGCTTCTCCCCCCAACCTGAGGCAGGCAGCAACAAATCGGCATACTTGGCGATATCAGAATCAGCGGTTACATCCGATACGATAACGAGCGGGCATTTTTCGAGTGCACGTTTTACAAACGCGTTGTCAGGCATTGAAACTACAGGGTTGGTCGCCATGATCCAAATCACCTGAATATCGCCACGGTCAACGGCTTCAAACATCTCAATCGCTTTTAGACCCGGTTGCTGAGCAAGGGTATCTGTGTTCCAAAACTCACTGACAAGCTTTATCGATTCAGGGTCAAACCCTCTATGAATTGCTAACTGATTCGCTAGCCCACCGACTTCTCTCCCTCCCATGGCGTTCGGCTGACCAGTAATTGAAAACGGCCCCGCGCCCTGAATACCAATCTTACCCGTCGCAAGGTGAGCATTAATAATGGTGTTGGCCTTGTCCGCGCCGTATTGGGATTGATTTACCCCTTGGCAAAAAAGAGTGATGGTTTTTCTGGTCGTAGCAAACCAGCGATAAAAGGTTTTAAGTTGCTCTTGGCTCAGCTCTAGTTGCTCACACAGCGCTTCAATGCCGAACTCTTTGCTCATGACAAGATCAACTAAAGCGCCGAATCCAGAAGTATGAGACTCAATATAGGACTCGTCTAGAGAACCACTTTCAACACAGTAACGCAGCAGCCCATTAAACAGCGCAATATCACCGTCATTAGGGATAGATAGATGTAAGTCGGATTGCTGGGCCGTCACTGTTTCGCGCGGATCAATCACCACTAGCCTCAATTCAGGGTTACGTTCTCGAGCCTGCTGAATCCGCCTGAACAAGACGGGATGCGTCCATGCGGTATTCGCCCCACATATCACGATTAGCTCCGCATCATCTATGTCGTCATAGTTAACAGGGACGACATCTTCTCCAAACGCACGGTTGTGAGCCACAACGGCAGAAGACATGCATAGGCGTGAATTGGTGTCGATGTTCGCACTGCCTACCACGCCCTTCATAAACTTGTTGGCTACGTAATAGTCTTCAGTAAGTAGCTGACCTGAAACATACATTGCAGTGGAATCTGCGCCATGGTTTTGAATCGCTTCACTATAGGCAGTCGCGATCAACTCCGTTGCTCGCTCCCAGCTTATCTCTTTGCCATCCAACTTTGGATACAGCAATCGTGAAGGCATGTCTAAGCTCTGAGCTAATGCGGAACCTTTAACACACAAAGCCCCTTGATTTGCAGGATGCGCCTTATCCCCTTCTATTCCCAACTGATTCACTTCCACACCGCATCCCACTCCACAATATGGGCAGGCCGTTTTTGTACATTCCCTTGTCATCACTTACTCCTTGAAATAAAAAACCTCCTCCACCATAAAAGTGGAGGAGGCTTCATCGCCTGTGACGTTGTTATTTGTATTTGTTGCCTAATTAAGTCAGGCTTATTGACAACAGCAAGTAAGATGCCAGACAGATAATCCAATACAATCAACATGTTACATTCAACCCAGTGCTTTCAGTGCACCATCTATGTGCAAGAAAAGGCCAATATGGTTCGACATGCCATTCGCGAGTCGCTTTTATTCTTCTGGACCTCAAAGCTAAGCCAATCCGTAACTTATATTTATATATATTATATTGATCACTTTTGAGCCATTAATTCCATTAGTATAATTTTCAAATTAAATTCACCTTACATATTTTGTGACTATACAGTTATTTAAAACAAGTGTTTATGTAAATAAAAAACCTCAAACCTTAAAATAATAGAACTATCAGTTTATTGAAATTTTAAATTCGAATTCCCTTCTAAAGCTTTTAATTACGTAGCCTACCATTTATTTAACATTTACTAATTTAAATATTACTAAATATCAATAGCTTAAACATTGATCAATAAATTACCATTTATGTGAGCCACAACTCATTTAGTTCATTCCTATTGCTATAGATTCAACCAAAACATTGATCGGAGGAATTTATAAAATCCATTTAATACATAGACAAATTAAACCATACAGCTTGCTATAAATATAAATCTCACCATTACCATAAATATAATAACGGTAGGCGTGAGCACGCATAAATATAAGGTATTAGAATGAAAAAAATAAAAAAGCCACTCCTTTTATCCACTATTTGTTTAGGCTTAATTAGTGCTGGAGTTCAGGCTTCAACGTCAAGTGAATTACTCGTCCCATCGTCAACTGAACAGCAGATTGGGCAGATTAGCTATGAAACAATTATCGGTGAAAACGGTGCGTTCATTGACCTAGATACCGATGAATTCATCCTTAACCAGAAAGAGTGGTTTCAAATTCAAACCTACGTTGAAGGTGCGCTATCGTTACCTATTACTGAAGCGAGTATGAAGTCTGCTTTCAACATTGCTGATGACGTTCCGTTTTCAAACTTTAAAGCGCTGGTAGAACAATATGGGAAAGTACATTCCGAAGCGTTTTATTGGAAGAAAGATCTCTATCCAAGCATTGTGGGCTTAGCGCTGTCACTGTCCAACTACAATGACATTCAGAAATATATGGTCCAGCCGCTTAGTGATCAGTTAACGATCATTCTGTCTAAATCCTTTTCTCCACTACCCGCGGATGTTCAAGCGGTCGATCAAGCTCGTCAACTTGCCATTGCCTACCTTAGCGCTCTGAAAAACTTCTCGGTAGAAAATCACAAGAAAGTAGAAAAGGCTAGCGATGACCTGCTCGCATTCTCAGCAAAGATGGAAGAACAAAAACTCCAACTTGATGTACTAAAAAGCACACACAGTGGATACCTAGATGATGATGGTAGTGAACTTCAACAGCGCGTGAATGACTTGAATAACCGCATTAATCAGCTAAACAAAGATTACAACCACTACGTTACTGTTGCTTCTACTGCTGTCACTTATGCTTGGTTCCCGTTGGTAGCAGTTCCTATTATGGGTGTTTATGGCGACAAAGCTGAAAAGGCCAGAAAGTTGCGCAATCAACTTCAGGATGAAGCAAAAGTACTTGAAGCTCAGCTTTCAACGACTCAGAAGGTTTACAACTCCTACAAGCGTTCAACTGACAGTATCAATTACATCTCAAGTAAAATTGAAAACGCCATACCTTACGTCAATAAGCTGAAACTGCATTGGCAGAAAATGAATACGGATTTTGATTCTCTCATCGTTGCGCTCGAAGCAGCCGAATCAAGCACTGAAATATTACAATCTAATGCATTAAGAGCCGCCGCAGAAGCGATGGCGAATACCGCTGTTGCAGAGCAAAACTGGAGCAATATCAGTGATAAAGCGAAAACCTTTGCCAACAACGCATACATAGAAAAAGCCGAATAATCTCTTCCAACAACCAATAACGGGATTACCCCTCACTTCCCCACCCGCGCAGTTGCGTCGGGTGTGGGCAAGGCTACCTCAAATAAACCAAAGGTAGCGAAAAATAAGGAAATAAAAATGAAGAAGATCCTTGTCCTTGCTGTTACGGCAGCGCTTTCAAATGGCGTCATTGCCTCTGATTGGCTTAATATCAACGACCTGCCTGCAAATACTGAATACCCAGAATGGCTAAACACACCATACGTACAAAATGATTCTGTAACACGCTCTACCTCTGACTTGTATGTAAACCTTAAAGATTGGATTAACCAACAAAATTTATACAAAGTAAAACCTACCAAGATATATATTTTCGCGGACACTTTGGAAGTAGATGAAAACTTTAATTTGGTCATGAACAACCAAAATATCGTGATCTTTGCTCGCCGAGTGGTAGGCGCAGGCGTGCCAACATTTGTGCTCGGCCAACAAGGTGCTGCGGCTTCCGTCACCGTTATTGCCCAAGAAATGGAAACACCATTTAATGTGTTGGCTTTCACACCAGAGGGCACTGTTACCGCGGACACAATTGATACTAAAGAGAGTCAAGGCACTTCGATTATTTTGTCGAAAGAGCACTATGTTAAGCAACAACTTTCCAGTGAACTAGCTGCCAACATACAATTGGCGAAACAACAGTTCTCTGATATTGCTAACCGCTCTTTCGATATGGCCACAAGCTTATACGACACTCAACCAGCGACAAGTCTGGCAATACTCAATTGGCTCGAAGTGAGCATGAGAAACGCGGGTAAAACTGTTTCTGAGGATCCTTTGTTAACTGACCTTTATCTTCAGACCGTTGCTTTCAAACAGTTCACCGACTTAAGTAGCCGCTCGGACAACTTTGTCCCTTATCTCGACCGTTCACTGTATCAAGAGAAATACAAAGCCTACCTTCAGGCAATGATCACTTTTGAGCAGAAGCGTGAACTGGTCTCAGATAGAAATAGCCGCATCGAAGACAAAATTGAAAATACCCGCCTGGCTCTAGCGAACATCGATGATGTTCTAGAGTCTCAGGACTCCATCGTAAAACAGTCCGAACAAAACATCGCTAAACTGCTCGATAGTGTTACCGCTGTTGAAGCGCAATACAAAACTCAGGAGCTTACGGCGTTAAGCGCCCGCAGTGATTACCTGTATGGTGTCGAAGTCTGGAAGACTCAACAACAACTCAACGCAGCACTGGCGATTTTTAAAGCCATCGCAGAAATTGGAGGCGCGGTAAGTGGTGTATTCACAGGTAATTTGTCTGGCATTAATGACGTAACCGAGCAATTGGCGAAAACGCCAGAAGCGCTCGATAAGGCAAAGAACCTAGTAACAAACGTTAAGAATGTTACTGGTATCATTGATAGCATCACCAAGACTGTTGCGGGGATTGCTTCTCTTACCAACGAAGTTAAGTCAACGATTAAGCAACAGCGAATTTCAGAGACTATGGACTCGTTTGATTTCGCGGTCCCCTCTTTAAATGAGAGTAATCTCGCATGGGATTTGATGCTAACTGAGGTAAGAAGCAACCTACGTTACGCTGACTCATTAGGTATTAAGGGCGCTCGCGTTTATCTTCTTGAAATGGAAAAACAAGTTCTGCTAGGCAAAGCCATTAATGCATCGCAGTTAAATCTTGTTCAGGAGCAAGCAAAACTGGTTGATTTACTCCTAACGCGTAAAGTGACACTCAATCAAAAGGGTCGCTTAACAAGTCTAATCGCGAGTGCCAGCGAAGATAGCGCTGTACAAAAACGTATTGAGCAAGAGCTATCACGAGTCTCATTGCACTTCAAACGTCCTATGTTCGTGGCCCTTTCAAACTATGTCGCCGCCTATGAGTATTGGGCACTTAAAGATAGTGATGTGAAACCGAGCTTAGGTAAATCCTACTTAGAATACCAATTTGATCTGGCTGCTATTGAGAATGAATACGTCAACGCGCTCAATCGTTTTCAACCTGCGCCGCAAGATTTCAATATCGACAACTTCATCATTGACGATGCAAAACAAATTGAAGCCTTGTTCAAAACGGGTGAGTTCAACTTCAATGTCCCACTGGAGCAATCGCAATTCTGCGCCTTTGACCGCGTGAGATTAGACAAGATTCGCGTATTCATCGAAGGTGAAAATCTTCCCTACGGTAAACAATTCAATTTGAGTATTTCTAACGGCGGAAACTACTATGATCGCTTCAGACAAGAAGAGTTTAAGTTTAGCGCTAACCCTATAACACGCGCCTTTTACTACCGACTCGATGATGCGGTTAACAACCAAGTAAGTATCATTACCGACGGATCACTTTCAGACAAGTTTGCTTATGCCTATTTTGAGCCGACTCCATTTACCAACTGGAATGTAACACTCAATAATTTTGATAGTACAGATACCAGCAATAATCAGTACTTGAACTCGGTTGAGCGATTGAGAGTCGAGTTCTCAGGCAACGGAATTCCAAATGGGAGGAGTTGTTCAAACTAAAGAAAGCTAAGTCGACAAACACTTCTACCTATTAATCTTCTCAACATAAAACCTCCTTCACTGATTGGCGAAGGAGGTCTTTATAGTTAGAAATCTCGCCACGAATTTCGTATAGTCACATTCACCTGGTTGATGTCTGAAAGGCAGGTGATATTCATGGAAGAATACCAAAAGCAGATTGAAGATTTGAAAGCGCAAGTTGAGTCACTACAACAGGCGAATGAACGATTACAAGAAAAGCTCAACTTGGCACTGGATGGCACGGGTCTTTGTTTGTGGGAACAGCATGTACCTTCGGGAACCCTGACAATATTTAATATGGAATGGGGGAAAATGCTCGGCTACCAATCAAACGAGCTGACCGCAACCGTCGATACTTGGAAAAGCAAACTTCACCCTGAAGATTACGATTTGGCTGTGGGCGCATTTGAGGACCATTTAGCAGGAAAAACTGATCTCTATGAAGTCGTTCATAGGATGATTCACAAAGACGGGAGTGACAGTTGGGTCTCTGACAGGGGCAGAATTGTCGAGTATGACTCGAATGGCAACCCGCTGAGAATGATGGGAACACACGTCGACATCACCCAAGAGAAACGTTATGAACAACAGCTCGCTAAACTCGCCAATAGCGACCCTCTGACTGGCCTACTGAACAGAAGCGCCTTTGAGCAATCCTACTTAACTCACACTCTGCCCAGTAATTCGGATTGCTCTGCACTTGTCTTTATTGATATCGACAACTTTAAATCAGTCAATGATCAATTGGGCCACCAAGCTGGTGATCGGTTGTTAATCCAAATCGCAGGTAGTTTGGAACGTAACGCTATTCCGGGTTCAATCGTAGCAAGGCTGGGTGGAGACGAGTTTGTTATGTTAAGTCACATCCACAATCAAAATCAGATTCAGGAGTTTTGCGATACCTTGCTAGCTCATGTCACACCAGAAATTCAGCCGGACTCCCCATACGCCAAAATCGGTTTTAGTATTGGTGTATGTCTGTTTTCGGGAACTCAATATCGTTTTGATGAGATTTACGAGAAAGCCGACTCTGCGATGTATAAAGTCAAGAAAGGTGGAAAAAATGGCGTTGCGTATGTGGATTTGTGCGAGAGCTAATTAACAGGCATAAAAAAACCAGCCTAAGCTGGTTACTTTCTCTTAAGAGAATGGAGGCGCGTCCCGGAGTCGAACCGAGGTCCACGGATTTGCAATCCGCTGCATAGCCACTCTGCCAACGCGCCTCAAATTGTGCTTTTTACCTAACCGGCTTCAGCCAGAAAAGTAGATGGTGCCCCGGGCCGGACTTGAACCGGCACAGCGCGAACGCCGAGGGATTTTAAATCCCTTGTGTCTACCAATTCCACCACCAGGGCAACGCAATCATGCGATGGTAACACCACCTGTTCTAACGACCTATGCCGTGAGAACGAGGTGTACTTTAACGGATTGAGATTCAAGGTCAACAAGAAATTTATTCATTTTGATTCAACTGGTTAAAAAGACAACTTAACGTTTGCCAGTTAAGCAATTCGATCAAAACTTCAACGCCACCTCAAATAGAAAGAGCCACTTAGAATGTGGCTCTTAGGGTATTCATCGCTTAAGCACAGCAATTACAGTTACGTTTATAGCGGTCCATTTTACCGATACCTGGGTTAAAGGTATTGGTAGGATCTAACTGATGGTAAAACTTTTGCAACGAATTTTCTGCTTCGTACAAGTGCCCAACGTTATGCTCTGCGGGGTATTTTGCCCCTCGGCTGTTTAGATGCTCCAGCATCAACTTTTTCATTCGCTTGGTATCAGTGCCTTTCTTGAAAATGTAGTCTTGGTGGAACACGTAACACATAAAGTGTCCATAATAGAGGGACTTAACCAAGTTTTGGCTCACTTCCTGCGGCAAGGTTTCTAACCACTCTTCGTCATTTCGTCTTAATGCAATATCTAGCGCAACGATATCTTCAACCTCGTTTCGGTGGATCGTTTCATAACGAATGGCGGCCCCTGCTGCTGCAAAGCGATGCAAATAGGCTTTCTTCCCTTCATCCGCAGTACATTCAAAGAAGTCACTATCAGGCTCTACCGCCCACACTTCTTGCAGATACTTTTGCGCTTCTGCAATACCACCATCACTCATTTTAAGCACAAGGTGATGCTCGTACTTGTCACGGTACTCCAACATGCGTTGTGGCAAGTGTTGAGGGAACAACTTGCTCGCGTAATACAAAATTGTATCTGGAAGATATTTACTGACTAAAGGAACGCGCTCTAAGAAGTTTTCCACTTTCGCTTTCAATGAAAACATCTTAGGTAAGTTGTCGGTACCCAACTTATCAATCGATAAAAACACATCTTTGCCGTACTTCTCTGCCATGTTGAAGATATCGCGGTGGAGATACTCCCCCATTTCTGGCAGGTTTTCGAACTGAGTTAGAAAGTCTTTTCTTAGTTTGGTCAGTTTATTCGGATCATTGGTACCCAAATAGAAGATCTGTTCTTTTTGCGGGATTGGGTAGCTGTCTACTCGCACTGCAAATACACCTAATTTGCCTGCGCAGCCACTTGCCTCAAACAAACGACGCTCATCTGCATTGAAACGCGATGGAATATCAGAAGTCACATCACGAACACGCTCGTCATATTCTTTGTCTGATGCCATACGTTCGTCATGAATGACATCAGCAGGGTCAAAGTTTCCATCTTGGAGGTTTTGCAAAATCTCTTCTGGTGTCGACCCAAGGCCATCGATCCCGAGGTGATTGACAAGGTGAAGTTGCCCCTTTTTATCGACCTGAGCAAAAATGGCTAGCTCAGTGTAAGCAGGGCCGCGTTTTACTAATGCACCACCGGAGTTGTTTGCAATGCCGCCAACGACTGTCGCACCTAGAGAAGAAGAACCAATCACTGAATGTGGCGCTCGATTGACTGCTCTTAACTCTTTCTCTAGAGAATGAAGACTAGCACCTGGAAGACAGATTGCTTGTTTGCCACCGTCAACGAGGTAGATTTGCTTCATTTTAGTAATGTTGATGACGACGACATCGCGATCATAATCATTTCCGCTTGGTGCAGAGCCTTCTGTCAGTCCCGTTTTCGCAGCCTGCATAATGATAATGCAATTGTTCTCAACGCATTGCTGAATGACTTTCCATTGTTCAACAAGTGTATTGGGGAAAACCACGGCTAGAGCAGTACCGCTTCCGGAGCGAAAGCCGCTGCGGTAATACTTGTTTTTAACTTGATCGGTAAGGACGTTCTCTTCCCCTACGATCGCGGTAAATGCGTCAATCAGCTGCTTCTGTTTCATATCCGTATCTCTAATTATTGTGCCCAACCAATATAAGCAGTCCAATTCTCTACGTCCATGACCGCAAGTGAACCCTGTGACAGCCACAATCACTCTAATGTTAATTTCTTAAATAGTTTCAGATAGTTAATATTTTCAAAAGCCAAATATCAACAAAGAAACATATCGTTTCCATAAAGAAACAATACAAGATTCAAATGTTAACAAATAGATTCATATTGAGAATCGAGCGAATGCGATTTGGTGTACAAACTCTATATTTTAAAAGGAGTTATGTACAATTAATGCCTACAAGGTCTAAATACTGCCAGCAACAAATCGAACTAAAAACATCACGAGAGTGTTGGATTATTGTGACAAGCCAAGGCTCTCAACAAAGAAACAGCTGATAGAAACTCAAGTCTTAAGTTTGAAAAAGTGTTCTAGGCTAGATTCCGTTAAGCAAGAGGGCGATTTTGATTAAAATTGATAGCTACGCTCTTGAAAGCACTGATACATATGCTCAATGAAAAGCTTAATTTTTTCAGGCTGTTGGCGAGTATATGGGTAGACCGCATAGATACCGAGGCACTTTGCCGTTTCCTCTTTGAACAGTTGAATCAACCGACCTTGCTGTAAATCTTCATAAACCAGCACACGAGGTACGTAAATGATTCCCTGCCCTAACAAAGCAACGTTACGTAAAGCTGAAGAGTTATTAGTACATAGGTTGCCGTCCACTTTGACTTGATACACATCGTCACCGTTTTTAAACGCCCACTCTCTCGCTCCCGTTTCCTGATAGGCGTAGGCTAAACAATTGTGGTTTGTTAGTTCTTTTGGCGTTTTAGGCTTACCATTTTTCGCTATGTACTTAGGAGAGGCGCAAACAATCCAATTAGCATCGACTAACTTGCGCGCGATGAGGCTCGAATCTGGAAGAACCCCTGTGCGAATTGCTAAATCAAAGCGCTCATTGACGATATCCACAAAACGATTATCCAGCTCCATATCAATGTTGATATCGGGATACTCTTGGTTAAATTCAGCAATAACAGTAGGTAAGATCAACTCACCCGATATGATAGGAACGGTAATTTTAATGTTGCCAGATAAGCTCTTACCTAAGCCTACAATCGATTCCTCAGCCGTTGCTACCGCTTGATAAACACTTCTAGCATGTTCAAAAAAGGATTGCCCAGACTCTGTCAGTTTGAGGGTTCGAGTCGTTCGGTAAAGGAGTTGAACGCCGATATCTTGCTCAAGTTTAGCGATACGCTTACTGACAACCGATTTCGTCATTTCCATGTGTCTCGCAGCAGCACTAAATGATCCCTGCTCAACCAAATGGTAGAAAATAATATAATCGTCGGTATTTCTCATGCGCCTTCACTACTAACCTGGAGAACAAGTATTGTATGTAGATTAGAGGATAAATGCAGATCCTAGAGTCGCACTTGTGCGCTGTGTCAGCCTGAGCTAGGAAGAAGTACCTAGCTATAGATACAAAAAAACCAGCTTTCGCTGGTCTAGTATTGATGCATTCACACCTGTGTTTTCACATTCGGATATTGCTGTTGCCGTACCCGAGAAAAGAATGGAGGCGCGTCCCGGAGTCGAACCGAGGTCCACGGATTTGCAATCCGCTGCATAGCCACTCTGCCAACGCGCCCTTCTTTCCAACGCTTTAGTTACCCACCGCTGCGTTCGATGCATACTCTACGGATTGAAGTTATAGAGTCAAACAAAAATCGAATTTTTGCGTTTGTTTGCTGAGTTTTAAAGCAACATGATGCGAGTTCGAGCAACCAAGACGAATTTTCCTGCACACTTCCACCAGCGATCCATTAACTAATGCCTAACTCGACTCTATCGGCCTTTGAAAGCTTCTTCGCCACCAGTTCGTATGAGCGCTCGCAAAGATCTTGTACAAGCCCATCTTCAACATCACCAGGATAGTAAACCGTCACCCAATGTCTTTTGTTGGTGTGATAACCGGGAGTAATATCGTTAAACTGAGAGGTGAGAACTTCTCCATCTCCAGGAACAACTTTCACCGTCACGTACTCGCGCCCTTCGCGCTCGGCAAGTATCGCGAACATCTTGCCTTTTACTTTATATACTAAGGCATCAGGGCCAAACGGATAACCGGACTCTGCACATTTAAAACTGTCTAAATACTTAGCCAAATCTGAGTTGTTCATATCAAAGGCTCCAACTAAAAAGGAGCACTAGGCTCCTTTATCTACTATTTAGTAACGAGTGCATTACCCTCAAATCTAATACCTTGCCAGCCAAACTGAATAAAATTACGGATGTTAGCGTGGTCTTGTCCATCTGGGTTACCCAAGACATCTTCACGATAAAACTTGCCAAAACAAGCCAGTGTTGATGATGGGTCTAATTGATTTAGAAGGCCGAAAGCAAAGATCTTACACGAGCCATTATTCTGGTTTGCGTCGTTTAAGGTTTCTCCGTTGACAAACGCGGTTGGCGTGAACTCATAGTTTGCTTCAATGACCGCCATAGTGTCTTCAAATTGAACTGAATTCGGTGACTTTGAGAGGCGCTCTAAAAATACTGATAAATCCATAATTAAATTACTCCATTTGGTTTGTCTTGAGTCTATGATATTGATACAAAGAAAAAAAGGAGACTTTACCATTTAGCCCAACCAAGACAGTTCTATAATTAATCTATTGAATTGTTCCAAATATCCCATGTTCAACAGGTAGTAAACATGATCAGCCCAGAACACTGTGTAGCAAACACCAAAAGCGATTTTATCGACCTTGATAAGTGGCAAGAGCTCGTTGACTTGCTCTCCGAACTATACGGAGCTTCAACCGGAGCAATCGTACAGCTTAGACAAGGTGAATTTAATGTCGTGGTATCAAGCCAAAACGAAGATAATTTTTTGCCTAACAACACCACCTGGCCTTGGGAAATGAAGAGCTTTTGTCGCCACATTATGGAAACGCGCGACGATTTATATGTAGGTTGTGCTGTTGAAGATGCAAATTGGCTAGACGCTCCCGCCGTCGCTCAAGGACCAGTGCGATCTTATTGTGGAGCTCCTATCTTTTGGCCAGATGGAGAGCTATTCGGCACTATTTGTGTCATCGATACGAAAGAAACTGTCTATCCGCTTTCTCTATCTAAGCTACTAGAACAACTCGCACGGCTCATAGCTTCGGATATTCAAACCGCTTGCCGCTTGCAAGAGGCTGAAAATATGGCATTAACTGATGAGCTTACTGGACTCTTGAACCGTCGCGGTTACACCTTATTGGGAGAACAAAAGCTTAAAGACGCACCTCGCTATCATCAAAATATCGGCCTTCTGTACATTGATATAGATAACTTAAAGAAAGTTAACGATACACATGGTCATGAATTTGGGGACGTCGCGATCACTAGCGTAGCGAGTATTCTACAAACGGCCTGTCGCCCCAGTGACATAGTTGCGCGCATTGGCGGAGATGAGTTTGCTATTCTTACTCTTGTTTCTAAGCATGATGAGCTCACAGACTTGTCAAAAACCATCAGTAATCGCTACTCAGAGAAGCTAGCCACCACTAAGGAGCTAGATGTAACAGATGTGAGCATTGGTATACATTTCGCACATTGTGAAAGCGGACTTTGTTTACAATCATTGATCTCCTTAGCCGACACCGCCATGTATCATGTAAAGAGTGAACACAAAGCACTTAGTTAGAAATTTGAAAATTAGTGGCTCTCGCTCCAAGAGCCACATTACCTGGACATTTGTCTAATATTTAAATTGCGACACTTCCGCATTCAATCGGTCGGCTTCGTTAGACAACCCTTGAAGAACGTCGTCGACATCTTGCACCTGAACCGATACCGCTGAAGAGGCATCGGCAATAGAGGTAATACTGCCGCTTATCTCATCTGTTACTGCTTTTTGCTCTTCCGTTGCCGCGGCTATTTGCACATTCATTTCATTTAGATCATTGAGCATTGCAACAATCTGCTCGAGCATCTCGGTATTTTTATCACAAGTTGTGACCCCTTCAGATACCGTGTTATTCGCACTTTCAATACTCTGCGAAACACTTTGAGTTTCACGCTGGAGTGATTCTATTTTTTCACGAATTTCTTCAGTCGAGGACTGCGTTCGACCCGCAAGAGAGCGAACTTCATCAGCAACAACCGCAAAGCCACGACCTTGCTCACCCGCCCTTGCAGCCTCTATCGCAGCATTCAGCGCTAGAAGATTAGTTTGCTCCGCAATTCCTTGAATAACATCCAGAACTTCGGCAATCGAGTTAGTCTCTGTATGCAACCTTTGAATGGCATCGACCGCAGTTTTCATCTCAGCGTCTAAACGAGAGATTTCACTACCTAGACTCTGGCCAACCTGAACCCCTTCACTGCCTGTATCATTGGCATTTTTTACAAACTCTGCTGCCCGTGTAGCAAACTGTGCCACCTCAGCAATAGAAGCACTCATCTCATTGACCGCAGTCGCAACCGACTCGGTTCTATGATTTTGGTCAGCAACAGATTCACGCGCACTGTTCATATTGCCCGCCATGCTTTGGGTGTTGCTATTGAGGTTATTGGTGGTTTGTGCAAACTGGCCAATGATATCTTGCAGATGAGCAAACAGCGTATTGAGCGAGATAGCGAGATCGGTCATTTCATCCTTACCAGACTCTTCCAGACGCTGGGTTAGATCATTGTTTTTCCCAATCCACTGGACTTTCTCGCTGGCGAGTTTTATTGGTTTCGCAATGCTGTTACCGAGCACATAGGAAATGAGAATAGCTACAATCACAACAACAATAATACTGCTCACTACAGTGACAAAAAGAGAACTCACTAGTGTCTCTAGGTCTGCTAATGCTTCTTCTTTGTCGATTTCAGTAATAATCCCCCAAGTTAGCCCAGCAGCGTTAACCGGAGAATAAGCTGAAAGTACATCTACGCCTCTATAATCAGCAACTATGTCTGAACCACTCTGACCTCTAAGCGCGGCTTTTGATGTTGCAGTCGCAACAGGTTGGCGACCTATAGCTGAAGATTTACCTTCAATTTGAGCGAGCACAGACTGAGAGATTCCCGCCTCCTTCAAGGCAGTAAAATAGCTATCTGGGTTTTCCATTAAGAATCTGGATTCACTCCGAAGCAAACCATCTTGACCAACTAGATAAGTTTCACCACTCTCACCTAACCCTGCAAAGCTCCAATTGCTATTAAAAGTCATGATTCGATTGATTTCATCAACCGGCATTTGGAAGATCAACACACCCAAGGTTTGATTGGATTTTTTTACTGGTGTAGCGATAAATGAAGCCGCCGCTTCGTAAGAAGGATAATAGGGATAAAAATCTTCTAAGTGATATTGATTGGCTGACAAGTTCAAGGCGTTTTTAAATGCCTTGGCTATACCACTATTGGCATAAGGACCCGTATTCAAATTCGTTGCATAGTCGAGTTCTTTAAACACTGAATAAACGATATTGCCCTCTAAATCGACCAAGAAAATATCGTAGTAACCAAACTCTTCGAGAAAACCTTTAATACTTGGATGGTAAGTCGCATGGACAGAATCATATTCTGTACCCAGAGAGTCACTCATTAAATTGTGTTTTTCACCAAGTGGGTTGGGGTTTGTACCAATGTAACGGGCTTGAAGGGCTTTGCTGCGAGTGGATAAGGCGTTGAGCTTTTGCATTTCATTGGCAGATGCGCCGCCATTTGATCCCTTGTAGGTGGCGCCAAAATTCGCTTGATAATAAGATCGTAACTGCCCGATATCACTTTGAGAAACCCGCTCTACTGGGTAAGACTTGAAAGCTTCACTAAACGCTATCATCGCATCTTTAACCCCGATAGAGTTCGCGGTCGTCACGACTTGACCACTTATATGCTTGAAATAGCTTTCAATTTCGTTTTTCTTAATTTCACGAACGGAGATCAATTGACTGGTTGCCCGTTCAAATAACGCTTGTTCAGAAAGTCCTGAAGAACGCCATCCGACAATGACACCGGTTGCGACAACCGCTAAGGTGCACAATAGTGTCGAAGCCAACACTATCTTCGTTGCAATTTTCATAACGACAACCCCTCACAGATATTCCTTATCTGTATTTTCTTATTAGAGGACAATCGCCAGCCAACGCTTTGTGAACCAATCTTATACAGTGTACGTATAACAACAAGACTAGGTGTTTGTAATAAATTATGCACACAGTTCTATAAGTGTAAGCAGAAAAACTAAACTTTTCGATGAGATCGAGAAAAGAATTACCGTTTTCCGAACTATAAAAACTGGCAGTGCTGAGCAAGCACTACATTCTGATACCCCCGTCAACCTCAATAATGCGGCCATTGATATAGTCGTTTTCGAATATAAATTTAACCGTATTTGCTATCTCTGCCGTCTCCCCCATACGCCCGACAGGAATCATAGACTCCAGCCTTGCGATAGCTTCAGGTTTCATCTGTGCCGCCATAGGCGTCTCAATCACACCTGGAGCAATCGCCGCTGCCCGAATGCCAAATCTCGCAAGCTCTTTCGCCCATGTTGTCGCTAATGTCGCCACCGCTGCTTTTGAAGCGGCATAGTTAGTTTGGCCAATGTTTCCGGCACGAGCGACACTGGAGATATTGATAATCACCCCCTTGCGTTCAGTTTTAATCATATTCAACGCAGCTTCACGCCCACAAAGAAACGTACCATTGAGGTTTACGTTGATCACTGAATTGAACTGTTCGAGCGACATTTTTGAGATTTCACCATCTTTGACTTTCACCAATAGACCATCTCGTAAAATGCCTGCATTGTTAACTAAACCATCTAAATGACCAAAGTCTGTGACAATGTCACTAAAAACTTGTTCAACTTCAGCTTCATTGGTCACATCAGCTCGATACGTTAACGCCTTTACGCCCAGCATATGACATTGTTCTTGTGTGTATCTCAATGCTTGCTCATTGACGTCAATCAGTGCCATTTCAGCGCCTGCATGCGCTAACGTCACGGCCATCATTTGCCCTAAACCTTGTCCTGCCCCTGTAATGGCAATAACACTTTCTTTTAGCTCCATAGTAGGCTCCTTCTACTTATCTTTGTTCGACTGATAAAACTCAAACAAGCTAGAGAAATCGAGCTCTGCGTTACCATTCATATTGTGGAATGCGTATAGGTTTCGTGCCAATGAGCCCATAGGCACAGAAGACTGACTTTTTGAAGCGGCTTCTAATCCTAGGCCAAGATCTTTCAGCATCAGCTTACTCATAAAACCCGGCTGGTACTGATTTGATGCAGGAGCATTTTCCATTACTCCTGGACATGGGTTGTAAAGTTCTAGTGCCCAGTTTCGACCCGAGCTTTGTAGCATAATGTTTGATAGCACTTTAGGGTCTAGCCCATTATCAATACCTAAATTGAGCGCCTCACAAGTACCAGACATAAGAATACCGAGCATCAAGTTATTACAAATTTTACCCATTTGCCCGCTACCCGTTTCACCAGCATGGAAGGTGTTTTTCCCCATATGCTGGAGCACTTTCTCGGCTTTGTGGAATGCCTCGTCACTACCGCCAACAATAAAGGTCAGTGTGCCCGCTTTTGCTCCCGCTACCCCGCCTGATACAGGCGCATCAGTAAAGAACACCCCTTTTTCATCAGCTGCTAGCCCGACTAAGCGCGCCGACTCTGGGTCAATCGTCGATGAATCAATGACTAGCTTTCCTGGCTTTATCAGGCTTAGTAGACCCTCTTTGCCTTGCCCGCCAAGGTAGACAGACTTAACATGTTCACCCGCTGGCAGCATGCTGATAACCACATCAGCTTGATCCACTACACTCTCAAGTGAGTCGCACACTCTCGCGCCTATCTCTGCAAGCGGTCGAGTCAAGCTTTCTACTAAGTCATACACTTGAACGTTAAAACCTGCGTTGACCAAATTGGTTGCCATAGGCGCGCCCATATTACCTAGCCCTATAAATGCGATTGTTTCCATGACGTTTCTCCAGTTTTTGCTTTTATCAACCTAGTAGTGTCCTAGCTGAGACAATGGGTGGTTATCGTCTGACCAAAGGGAACTAAACAAGCCGTCGATGACTTTATCTTCGACTTCAGCCACATTTTTATAGCGCCAGTTGGGTTTGCCATCTTTATCTATTAATCGCGCACGTACACCTTCTCGAAACTCGCCGAGTAGAGCGCTACGGACAGAAAGATTAAGTTCAAGACGAAAACAATCTGCAAGGGATAGCTGCTGGTATTGAGTCATCTGGCGATAACAAATATGTGCAGTAATAGGGCTACCTGATGCGAGGTTATCTTTAGCGACATCCAACCACTTTTCTCCAAACGAGAGTGCTTTGATGTTGTCGACAACTTGAATAGCACTGTCAGCGTGGCAAGCTGACTGAATGTGATTGAGATAAGGTAAAATCTGCGCTTGGGGCTTGTGCCCGTTCACTTCAGCTTCAAAGGACTCAAGCATCTCTGTCACGACTTCATAGGCGTCATCGACACAATCCCAATCTGCGATTTGTAGCTGCTGTAGCAATGTAGATTTATGATCAGGCAGCGCCATATGGTCGGCTAAGTGAAGTGAGACTGCATCCGTTGCAGTTACCATCATTCCTGTTAACCCAAGAAACAACCCGATACCATTATCCAAGCGGTTGAGAAACCAGGTTGCGCCCACATCGGGGTAAAGACCAATACTTATTTCGGGCATGGAAAGGCGGGAACTCGGAGTGACCACTTTATGGCTCGACCCCATATAAAGCCCCATTCCTCCTCCCATCACTATTCCCTCACCCCAGGCAATAATCGGTTTACAGTAAGTGTGAATCAGATAATCGCATTGATACTCAACAGTGAAAAAGTGTGAACAAAAATCTTGTATTTGTTCGTCTTTGGCACCATTCATGACGCTATACATGGTACGAACATCCCCTCCAGCGCAAAATGCCTTTTCTCCAGCTCCCTCAAGTAAAACACATATAATCGAGTCATCTTCATGCCACTTGTCTAACTGGTGCTTTAAACTTGCCAACATATCTACTGATAGCGCATTTAAAGAGGGGGCGTTATCTAAGGTGGCAACGGCGATTTTATGCTCACTGTCACTACAGGGCAGCTCCGCAAAATGGACTAAATCACTCATATAGCTTCCTCCTGAACCTATTTGTTTTTCCATTCTGGGCGACGTTTTTCTAGGAAGGCATTTACGCCCTCTGTCTGATCTTTTGTATCAAATAGGTGAATAAATAGTTCTCGCTCTTTTACCAAACCGTGAGACATGGGATTTGAACGAGTTGTCTGAATCAATGTTTTACAAGCAGCCACAGCAGGAGGGGACTGATTCGCCACCATCTCCGCCAATTGGATCCCCGCTTCAAGTGCTTGCCCTTGCTCAACGACCTCTTCAACTAGACGAATATCAAGCGCTTTTTCTGCACTGACTTGTTCCCCGCACAATATGATTCGCTTCGCCCATCCTTCTCCGACTAACGCTGTTAGGTTTTGTGTCCCGCCTGCACAAGGCAATAACCCGACTTTCGCTTCTGGTAAGGCGAGCTTAGCTTGCTTCTCTGCAATGCGAATATCGCAGGCGAGCGCGACTTCGAGCCCTCCTCCCATCGCATAACCATTGATTGCAGCAATTGAAACACCTCGAAAAGCACTCAAAGTCTCAAAGGCTTCACCAAAGGCTCTCGCCATATCCGCAGCAATACTGGAGTCTCCAGAAGCAAAAAGATTCAGATCGGCTCCGGCGGAGAAAAACTTCGCCCCATGGCCGGTAATCACTAGAGCGTAGACATCCATGTTGTTATTGAGCTCGAGCACCAACTGTTTAAGCTGATTCAAACTCTGTTTTGTCCAAGTGTTGGCAGGAGGGTTATTCATCGTCAGTACAGCGACATGGTTATGTATCTTGTGTTCGATGGGGTTCACTGATTGCTGTGCCATAGTCTCTTTCCTTAGAGTAATTCCGAACCTTCACTAAGAAGACGTCTCGCGACAATAACGCGCATGATCTCGTTAGTACCTTCCAAAATTTGATGTACTCTCACATCTCTGAAATGGCGCTCTAATGGGTATTCTTTGATATAACCATAGCCCCCATAGAGCTGAAGTGCCTGATCGCAAACCTTAAAACCCACATCAGTGGCAAAACGTTTCGCCATTGCACAATAGGCTGTTGCTTCCGGATCGCCTTTATCCAGTTTGCTTGCTGCTAATCTCACCAACTGCCTAGCGGCTACTAACTCGGTTGCCATGTCTGCCAACTTAAATTGAAGGGCCTGAAAGCTGCCGATAGATTGACCGAATTGCTTTCGCTCAGTGACGTATTGAATTGCCTGATTGAGAGCGTGTTGGGCGGTGCCAACCGAGCACGTTGCGATATTTATTCGCCCACCATCAAGCCCTTTCATCGCGAAGACAAAACCTTGCCCTTCTTCACCCAATAAGTTGCCTTGCGGGATAACAACGTTCTCAAACGTAATGCTGCGTGTTGGTTGAGAGTTCCACCCCATTTTTGGTTCTTTACGCCCATAGCTAACACCATCGCTATTAGCTGGAACTACAAATGCAGAAACACCTTTCGCACCCTCACCGCCTGTTCTCGCCATAACCACCAGCACGTCAGTTTCACCTGCGCCAGATATGAATACTTTTGCGCCGTTTATGACATAGCCCTGCTCGGTAAGTTTTGCGGTCGTGGTCAGGGAAGCCGCGTCTGACCCTGCATTCGGCTCCGTTAAGCAATAGGAGCCTAACCACTCGCCTGTGATCAGCTTGGGACATATTTCTTGTTTTACTTTGTCACGAGCAAAGCTTCCTACCATCCAAGTCACCATGTTGTGGATGGTCATAAATGCCGTGGTCGATGTACATCCCATCGCAAGCTGCTCAAAAATGATCGAAGCATCTAGTCGGCTTAAGCCTAAGCCGCCTTGCTCTTCAGGTGTGTAAAGGCTAAGAAAGCCAAGCTCTCCGGCTTCTCTCAGTACTGCTTTAGGGAAGATTTGCTGTTCGTCCCAATCTGCCGCGTTTGGGGCTAACTTTTCTCTTGCAAACTGCATTGCGGTATCGGCGAACGCTCTTTGATCTTCATTGAGTTCGAAGTTCATATCTCCCCCCTTTATCGAAGCTGAATCGTCATATTTGGCCCAGATGGAATATCATCATCAAACCAACGCGCTGTGACTGTTTTGGTTTCCGTGTAGAAGCGCACCGCCTGCTTACCATAAGCGTGAAGATCGCCATAGAAACTGCCTCGCCAACCGGTAAATGAGAAGAAAGGCAACGGCACAGGAATGGGGACATTAATCCCAACTTGTCCAACGAGAATCTCATGCTGGTATTTTCTCGCAGCTGCACCATTGGCGGTAAATATAGATGTCCCATTGCCGTAAGGGTTGTTGTTTATCAGCTCTATGGCATCTTCTAGCGTCTCGACCTCCAAACACACCAATACAGGGCCAAATATCTCTTGTTGATAGATGGACATATCAGTGGTCACACCGCTAAACAAGGTTGGAGCAAGCCAGTTTCCATCAGGGAAACCTTCAACTGTACAATTCGTCCCGTCGAGTTCACACTTAGCCCCTTGCGCCTTTCCTTCTTCAATTAGGCTCACAACTCGTTGCTTCGCTTGCTGACTGATAAGTGGGCCATACCCTGCTTGTTCATCATTCCACGCACCGGGCTTAACCTTCGCCATTTCAGTTGCCAACTCACCGATCCACTCTTTAGAACTGCCGACAAAAACCGCAACAGAAATTGCCATGCAGCGCTGCCCCGCTGCCCCCACCGAGGAACCTACTAAGTTATTGATGACTTGTGCTTTGTTTGCATCTGGCATCACAACCATATGGTTTTTAGCCCCCGCAAACGCTTGAACACGTTTATTGTTAGCTGTGCCCGTATGGTAGATGTATCGAGCTACCGGTACTGAACCAACAAATGAGACCGCTTTTATCACAGAGTGATTAAGGAGGTAATCCACCTGCTCTTTACCACCGTGAACAATCTGCAACACACCTTTTGGTGCACCTGCTTTTTCAAAAAGCTCTGCCAGCATCATTGCTGTCAAAGGGACTTGCTCGGAGGGTTTAAGAACAAAGGTATTCCCCGCAGCAATGGCGAGCGGAAACATCCACAATGGAATCATCGCAGGGAAATTAAAGGGGGTGATACCACAGCACACACCCAAAGGTTGAATTAGCGAGTAAGAATCGATGTCGGTTGCAACGTTCTCAACCGTTTCTCCCATCATGTTACTGGCAATGTTTCCCGCTTGTTCAACAACTTCAATCCCGCGCCAAACATCCCCTTTTGCGTCAACCGTGGTTTTTCCAGTTTCGTTCGAAAGAACCAAAGCAAGTTCATCATGATGCTCTTTAAGTAGCTGCTGGTACTTAAGCATGACACGCGCCCGTTCGGACACAGCGACATTTTTCCAGTGACGAAAGACATCCTCCGCGTTGCGAATTGCCCGCTCCATCTCATCCTCAGTAGCACATGGAAGCTCAGCGATGATTTGATTGGTTGCTGGATTAGTAACATCGATCCATTCACTGGTTTCAGATTGGCAGAATTCCCCACCAATGTATAAAGAGACTAACTGTGTCATTGTGTTTTCCTTTCCTATAACTTTGCTCTTAAACTGGAATTTCGATGGCGATTGCGGTCGCTTCTCCACCACCAATACAAATAGCTGCAATACCTTTCATCGACTTACGTTGCGTCGCATCTCCATCGACACCATATGCCTGAAGTTGTCTGAGGCTATAAATCAAAGTCGTTAAAATTCTCGCACCACTTGCACCAATCGGATGCCCTAAAGCGCACGCGCCGCCCTTAATGTTCACTTTGCTACTATCAAGTTGAAGCTCTTTAGCCGCTATTTGAGCCACAACGGCAAAAGCTTCATTGATTTCCCACAGGTCAACGTCTCCAACTTCCCAATCTAACGTTGAAAGTAATTGTTCAATCGCGTAAACGGGAGCAACAGTAAACTCTGCAGGCTTTCGCGCGTGGCTAGAATGCGCTTTGATGATCGCGAGAGGTTTCATTTCAAGGTGCTTAGCCTGCTCTGCCTCCATTAAGATAAGCGCAGCCGCACCGTCAGAAATAGCGCTGGAGTTAGCTGCCGTTATTGACCCCTTTTTAGTAAAAGCGGGGTTTAGCTTGGGGATTTTATCGGGATCAATCGCACGTGGCTGCTCGTCATAGTTGAGCGTCTCACCATTTTTTAACGTGACAGGAACCAGCTCATCACGAAACATTTTCTGCTTATCCGCCGCGATGGCTCGATGGACTGATTGCGTAGCCCATTCATCCATTTGTTCACGTGTGAACTCCAATTTATCTGCAATTTGTTGACCGTAAACGCCCATAAGTTCCCCCTCATAGGCGTCTTGCAAGCCATCTAAGAACATATGGTCATAGGTAGTTTTATGCCCCATGCGCATACCACTTCGTGACTCTTTCATCAGGTAAGGGGCATTAGTCATGCTCTCCATGCCGCCTGCAATCGCGCTTTGAATCGAGCCTGCTTTGATAAGATCGTGTACCAACATGACTGACTTCATTCCTGAACCACACACCTTATTTACCGTTGTACATGGGGTGCTCTGTTCTAAGCCTCCACCCAAAGCTGCTTGTCTAGCAGGAGCTTGCCCACACCCTGCAGGCAATACACATCCCATATAAACTTCGTCGACCAAGTCTGGTGATATTTTTGCTTGGTCAAGTGCACCTTGAATCGCTAGTGCGCCCAACTGTGGTGAAGAGTAGTCAGCCAACAAACCTTGAAACTTTCCCATGGGGGTGCGTTTCGCTGACACTATCCAAATCTCTTTTTGTTCCATTGCGCCGCCCTCTTTGACGTAGCTCTGTTACTTAGTGGTGAGTGTTTGTATCTATGGTCGCTTTGGTTCTTACTGTCGTGGCTAAGGCAAATCGACCTAACTTAATTTCTTGACGTTTACGTAAGCATAGCACTAACATTTACGTAAACGTAAAGAAACAAAACAAACTAATTTGCAAACTATTTGATTCAGCCAATTCAGAGTCAATGAACGACCCAAGAATTTAGATAAATAGGAATAGAGTTTCAGTGGAAAAATATAAGATTAGCGATCTCGCAAAAGAATTCGACATAACGACACGTAGCATCCGTTTTTACGAAGATGAGGGGCTAATTCAACCTGAACGCAAAGGCAGTATGCGTATCTACAACCGAAGAGATAGAACCCGACTCAAATTAATTCTACGGGGTAAGCGACTGGGATTCTCTCTGGCAGAAATACGTGAACTGTTTGAGCTCTATGATACTCATCAAGGTGATACTCAGTTAACTGAAATGCTGAAAATCATTGATGAAAAAGAAGCGGTGCTCATGCGCCAACTCGATGACATTAACAATATGCTAAGCGATCTCAACCTTGCTCGCGAGCGATGTGAACAGGCATTAGCAACGAGTAAAGCCAGCTAGATTAGCTTATACGTCTTCGAGCTTTTTGAAACAGTGGTTTTTAAAACAGTAGTTTTGGAAATGATGAGCTAAAAACCGATCGCTTGGAGGCGTTATGCTATCACAATACACCCCTCTTAATTTTGGGTTAGATGAATCCATCAACCTTTTACGTGAACATGTGTGTGGGTTCGCCCAGCAACACATCGCCCCTCTCGCGGCTGAAATTGATCGCTCCAATAGTTTTCCTAATCAGCTGTGGCCCGAGCTAGGCAGTATGGGTTTGTTGGGCGTTACCGTCAGTGAGCAATATGGCGGTGCGGATATGGGCTACCTAGCTCACGTCGTTGCAATGGAAGAGATCAGTCGCGCCTCAGCTTCTGTTGCATTGAGTTATGGCGCCCACTCAAACTTGTGCGTCAATCAGATATTTCGCAACGGTAACGAGGCTCAACGCACTCAATACCTGCCTAAACTCATCGACGGTACTCATATCGGCGCGCTAGCAATGAGTGAACCCAATGCAGGCTCAGACGTCGTGAGCATGCAGCTTAAGGCTGAGCTAAACGGTGACCACTACGTGCTTAACGGTACAAAGATGTGGATTACCAACGGGCCTGATGCAGATGTTTTGGTTGTTTACGCCAAGACCGAACCTGACAAAGGCTCGCATGGCATCACCGCGTTCATTGTGGAGAAAAGCTTTCAGGGGTTCAGCCATGCGCAAAAGCTCGATAAATTGGGAATGCGTGGCTCAAACACCTGCGAACTGGTGTTTGAAAACTGCGAAGTTCCCGTTAAAAACGTGCTGGGCGAAGTCAATCATGGCGTGAAAGTGTTAATGAGTGGGCTGGACTACGAAAGGGTTGTGCTCGCCGCTGGGCCACTTGGTATCATGCAAGCCTGTTTAGATCTTGTCATACCTTATATCCACGACCGAAAACAGTTCGGTCAATCCATAGGTGAGTTCCAACTCGTCCAAGCCAAAGTCGCAGACATGTATACGCGAACCAATGCAGCTCGCGCTTATTTGTATGCTGTTGCTGGAGCCTGCGATAGAGGTCATTCAAGCCGAAAAGATGCCGCAGGTGCGATCCTCTATTGCGCTGAGCTCGCCACCCAAATCGCCCTCGATGCAATTCAGCTTCTCGGGGGAAATGGCTATATCAATGAATTCCCAGCGGGACGCCTGCTTAGAGATGCCAAACTGTATGAAATTGGGGCTGGAACGTCTGAAATTCGCCGCATGCTGATTGGCCGTGAACTATTCGAAGAAACGCGTTAATGAGGTCCTCATGCCAGCGATAAAAACCAAAATTAAAACAGATGCGCAGCTTTATGCGGACAACTTTGCAGCAATGGATGAGCTCGTAAGAAAACTGCACTCTGATATCGACACTATCAAGCTAGGTGGCGGAGAAAAAGCACTCGAGCACCAACGTCGAAAAGGGAAGTTCCCGGTTCGAGAACGTATCGCAATGTTACTGGATGAGCACAGTCCATTTCTTGAAGTCGGCCAGTTTGCAGCATGGCAAGTCTATGAAGACAACGTACCTTGCGCAGGGGTTGTGGCTGGTATAGGGCAAATCAATGGTCACCAATGCATGGTGATCGCCAATGATCCCTCAGTCAAAGGAGGTACCTACTACCCCCTGACCGTCAAAAAACACCTCAGGGCACAAGAAATAGCCAAACGCTGTAAGTTACCTTGTATCTATCTGGTCGACTCTGGCGGCGCAAACTTACCCCATCAAGCGGAAGTCTTCGCTGATAAAGAGCATTTTGGACGAATTTTCTTCAATCAAGCCCGCATGTCAGCAGAAGGCATCCCGCAGATTGCTGTTGTCTTGGGTCTTTGTACAGCAGGTGGCGCCTATATTCCCGCGATGTCCGATGTTGCAATCATGGTGAAACAACAAGGCACTATCTTTTTAGCTGGCCCACCACTTGTGAAAGCCGCCACAGGTGAAGTGGTCACTGAAGAAGAGTTAGGGGGAGCTGATGTCCACTGCCGAAAATCGGGGGTTGCAGACTACTATGCCGAAAACGAGCACCACGCTATGTTGTTAGCGCGCGAAGCCGTATCAAACGCTACTCTAGGTTTTGAATCGAGCCAAGCAGTCAACGACTTCGAGCCTCCACACTATTCCGCACAAGAGATCTACGGCGTTGTGAACGACAACTTGCGATTGTCTTTTGATGTTAGAGAGATCATCGCCCGAATCGTGGATGGCTCGGAGTTTGATGAGTTCAAAGCTCTGTTTGGCACCACTTTGGTGTGTGGATTTGCCAGAATTGAAGGCCAACTTATTGGCATTGTTGCTAATAATGGCATTTTGTTTTCCGAGTCCGCACAAAAAGGCGCTCACTTTATCGAACTATGTGCCAAGCGAAAGATACCATTACTGTTTTTACAAAACATCACTGGATTTATGGTCGGTAAAAGAGTGGAAGAAGGGGGCATCGCTAAAAATGGTGCCAAGCTTGTAATGGCAGTCGCATGTGCAGATGTGCCCAAATTCACCATCATCATTGGTGGCTCCTATGGCGCTGGTAATTACGGTATGTGCGGCCGAGCTTACGAACCCACAATGATGTGGATGTGGCCTAATGCTCGTATCTCTGTAATGGGTGGTGAGCAAGCAGCCGGAGTGCTCACCCAAGTAAAAAGCCAGGTGATACAAAGACAAGGCAAGGAATGGAAAGCAGAGGAAGAACAAGCGTTTCGTGACGAAATCCTCGAACTGTATGAAACCCAAGGGCATCCCTACTATGCCAGTGCCAGGCTATGGGATGACGGCATAATTGATCCTAAAGAAACCCGCAGTATCTTGGCTCATGCTATTCGCATCGCTCACAACGCACCTATTGAAGAAAGCCAATTTGGAATATTTAGGATGTGATGAAATGACGCGAAATAACCGCAAAGCCAAGAAAAGTGATGTTCTCATGCAACTGGACGAAAATGGGATCGCTCACTTGGCACTTAATCGACCAAGCAGCGCCAATGCTTTCAACGCAGAGGTTATATCGCAGTTAATCTCTCACCTAGATGCCTTATCATCAAATATTCGTGTCCGAGCTCTGATCCTTTCAGGCAATGGCAAACACTTTTCGGCTGGCGCCGATGTTGAATGGATGCGCT
This sequence comes from Vibrio sp. R10-SG3-ISO10, assembly GCF_059834185.1. NCBI lineage: Bacteria > Pseudomonadati > Pseudomonadota > Gammaproteobacteria > Vibrionales > Vibrionaceae > Vibrio > Vibrio sp. R10-SG3-ISO10. Next base: position 933,447 of record NZ_JCBDHG010000022.1, on the reverse strand, counting down.
CTATGGCAACCAAAAGTCAGCAAGAGAACCAACTTGATGCTTTCCAACTTGCCACTTTACTCGATAAGTTAGATCGTTTCCCTCACCCAACCGTCGCTGCCGTTCAAGGTGGTGTATTCGGCGGGGCGCTTGGCCTTGTCTGTTGCTGCGATATGGTTATTGCCCATCAAAGTGCCGTATTTTGTTTAAGTGAGGTGAAACTGGGACTTATCCCGGCAACAATAGCGCCATATGTCATTCGCACTATTGGAACTAGGAATGCTCGCCGCTATATGCTTTCCGCTGAAAAAATCGATGCTCCTACTGCTTTATCACTGAATATTGTTCATCAACTGTCTGTTTCCGATGAATTAAAAGAGCAAGCCATCGAATGGCTAACACCAATACTTAATCACAGCCCACAAGCTTTGATTGAAGCCAAAAAACTCTGCCATCATTGCCACGTAGCTCCAATTGATGAGTCAATGAAAAGCTACACCAGTGAGTTGATTGCGAACATTCGCGTCTCGCCTCAAGGCCAAGAGGGATTGTCAGCCTTTCTCGAAAAACGCGATCCAAAATGGAATTCGGAGTAAACAAATGAGCCAACATATTACGCTTCCCAAATCCGTTAAGATCGTCGAGGTCGGCCCCAGAGATGGGTTGCAAAATGAAGCCACACTCCCGCTTGAAGTTAAAGTCGCATTGATTGATCAGCTCTCTAGAACCGGCCTCACTCATATTGAGTCAGGCGCTTTTGTGTCTGAATCGAAAATACCGCAAATGGCGAACTCCCATCAGGTTTTCACTTCAATCAATCGCCAGCCACCAATTGTTTATTCGGCTTTAACACCCAATATTCGTGGTTTGGAATCGGCATTAGATTGTGGTGTGGATCAAGTAGCGGTATTCACAGCGGCTTCAGAAGGTTTTTGCCAACGTAACATCAACTGCTCAATTTCGCAGAGTTTAGGGCGATTTAAAGACGTGATTGAGTTGGCATCAAAGCATAATCTGCCCGTGCGAGGTTACCTATCTTGTATCATCGATTGCCCTTATGACGGCGCAACCGACCCTAAGCAAGTTGCGGACATTGCTAAGATAATGTTGGATATGGGCTGCTATGAAATCTCCCTTGGCGATACGGTGGGCACCGGAACCCCGTTCAAAGTTGCCAATGTTCTGGATGCCGTGTTCGAGAAGAGCTCCCCTTCTCACATTGCCGCTCATTTTCATGACACCTATGGTCAGGCACTCGCCAACTTATACCAAGCTTTACTTATGGGTGTATCAACCATCGATTCAAGTGTCGCTGGGTTGGGAGGATGCCCCTATGCGCAAGGGGCAGCAGGAAATGTTGCCACCGAAGATGTGCTTTACCTTTGCCAAGGATTAGGCATCGACACTGGAGTGGATCTAGCCAAAGTGACGCACACTGCATGGAATATTTGTCAGCACCTAAACAAACAACCCACATCAAAAGTTTCACTCGCGACTCCTCCCGTCTCATTTCAATAATTCTGTGTCGAACTTCCAATTTTTCGGTCTGCTTTCTAAAAAGCACGTGAAATCATCAACATAAATATGTTAACTATCACCAACATAATTGAACTAAAGTCACACTATTGATGTAGTTTCGCTTTTGCAATCTAAGTGACGCTTTATTACAGGCTATCGAATTACAACAATGAACATATTAGTATGTGACGACTCGGTTATTGCCCGAAAATCAATAATCGGCAGAATTGCTCCCTCAACCAATATCACGATTCACCAAGCAGAACATGGCAAAGAAGCGCTCGAAGTCATGTTGGTGCACGACATTGATCTGCTTTTCCTAGACCTTACGATGCCGGTGATGGATGGTTTTGAAGTACTGGCTTCAATGCCTGTGAGCCAATACCCAACTCAGGTCGTGGTAGTTTCTGGGGATATTCAATTAGAAGCCAAATCTCGTTGTAAGGATTTGGGGGCCCAACACTTTATCGAGAAGCCTTTTGTCACCTCCGATTTAGTATCACTGTTTGAATACTATCGACTGCCATTACGTAACACCGATGTTAGACCAAACCAGCAAAGTCGAAAGTCCATCGATTTAATGGCGGCAATCCGTGAAATGAGTAACGTCGCGCTTGGGGCAAGTGCTTCATTAATTTCTCGGCAGATGGGTCGCTTTATTGAAATGCCTCTACCTAATGTCGCTTCATTGCATCAATCCGAGTTAACGATGACGGTTCAAGATATTGTCAACAACTCAGAGTCTCGTGCAGTTTCCCAACGTTTTGTCGGCAATGGTATTAATGGAGAAGCGCTTGTCTGTCTACATGGCTCTGGATTTGAATTACTTGCACGCTCAGATGATGATGCGCTTAGTAGCTCTGTCAATGAAGTGATTCTCGATCTATCCAACTTGTTGGTTTCATCATTTCTCAACTCTTTCAGTAAACAGCTCGATATTGCAGTTTCACTTCGTCAACCAATTGTCTTAGAAAAAGAGTTGTTACAGGTTTCGCTAGCTTGCGACCAATTTCTTAAAGACTATGAGCAGGATATTTTCACTATAGAGTTCGTTTATAAGGCCGAGAATCTCGATATCGCCTGCGACATCATCTTCTTGATGGATTACGAATCTTTGAACGCGATAGAAGACATTTTGGAGAGTGTATTATGAACTCCACGGATATAGGCGACTTACATTGGGCAATGCAAATCCTTGGCGATTTAGATGCAGGACTGATTGTCATTGATAGAGAATATAAAGTCTGTGTCTGGAATACCTTTATGCAGTCTTATAGCGGAATCAGTGCCGACAAAATTCTAGGTAGAAACCTGTTTGAAGCAGTCGGAGATTTACCCGAACTTTGGCTTCGAAGCAAAGTCAGTGCTGCGTTCACGTTGAATAGTCGCGGCTTCTCTTGCTGGGAAGATCGCCCATTTCTTTTCAAGTTCAAGAACTTCAGTCCAATATCCAATGGCCTCAAAGAGATGCGCCAAAACATTACCTTCTCCCCCCTAACGTCCGTCAATGGAGAGGTGTCACACGTTAGTATCATCATCAATGACGTCAGTGATATCGCGAAGAACAAAATTCACCTCCTCGATTCCAATCAGAAACTGTCCGACCTTAGCAGAACCGATGGCCTGACTAAGCTATTCAACCGAGCTCATTGGGAAAGTTGCTTATTGAGAGAGTTTGAACATTGCCAAGTAACAGGGGCGACCTCATCTCTGGTTATCTTTGATATCGACCACTTTAAACGGGTCAATGACACCTTTGGGCACACTGTAGGTGATGAAGTCATTCGCCACACAGCAAACGAACTCAAGAAAGCCTCGCGTGGTTCAGACATTTGCGGCAGATACGGCGGTGAAGAGTTTACCGTACTTCTTCCAGGCACATGTGCCACTCAAGCGCTCTACTTTACTGAGCGTTTACGTAAACGCATCGAACAAGCAAGTGTCAATTACGAACAAAATTCGGTGAAATACACGATCAGTCTTGGTGTATGCGAACTCTCCCCTTACCAAACTAGTCATTTGACTTGGTTAGAACACGCAGATAAATCACTTTATTTCTCGAAACAATCGGGAAGAAACCGCTCGACAGTGTTTGACCCAGCGTTGATAAGGTAGACCTAAGAAGTTTGGAGCGTACTGCGGGAATCGAACCCGCATCATCAGCTTGGAAGGCTGAGGTAATAGCCATTATACGAAGTACGCTTTGTATTGAATGAGCCTAACTAGGCTTGGAGCGTGCAGCGGGAATCGAACCCGCATCATCAGCTTGGAAGGCTGAGGTAATAGCCATTATACGATGCACGCATCATCGTGAAGACAGTTTCAATATGCCACAGATAACTGAAAAGAAAAGTGTTTTCTTTCATTAATAAGGTTAAGTGGTGAAGTTAGCATCACTTTGGGGTGTAGTTGGCGTATTTACGCTCAATCAATCTAACTAAACACTTTAGCGGTCACTCGATCTTTGCCATTTGTCTTGGACTGATACATCAGGTGATCTGCATCAGAAAGAGATGTACTTGAATCTATGTTAGGGTAGTAAGCGCAACCTAAGCTAACCGTTACCTTTCGTTTTTCATCTTCCAGCAGTTTCACCTGACGCACAGCGGCACATATTTTTTCAGCTACGACGACGGACGCTTCGTACGTCTCACCACAAAGCAAAACAGCGAATTCCTCTCCGCCGATTCTTCCCATCAAATGGAGATCAGATAAGGTGTCATTCGCTGCATGTGCGACACTTTTTATTACTATGTCTCCGGTCTGATGGCCGTAGTTATCGTTGATTTGTTTAAAATCGTCGATATCAAAAATCATAACCGTTATCGAGCCTCCCTCCTTCAGCCTTTGTTGAAATTCGTTAACAAAGTGGCGCCGATTACTGAGCTCTGTGAGTTGGTCCGTTTCAGAGAGTTTTTTGAGTTCTAAGTTAACCTGCTCTAGTGCATTGGTTCTGACTTTTACTGTAATTTTAAGTGCGACTATATAGCTAAACGTAACGATACCAATAATGAGTGCTGCAACAGGAACAAGATAGTCGGGGTAGACAGTATTGACATACATCCAGCGATTAAAGATCTGTTGCTTTTCATCATTATCAAATTCATTGATACCGCGTGTTATTTCCTGTTGAAGTTCAACGTTCCCTTCTCGCACAGCAGCCCGCAAGTTCCCAGAATAGAGATGCCTCACACCAACAAATCGCTGAGGCTCGTCACTACTAAACAGATAAAAATTAGCAACTTGCAGATCAGCGACAAACGCGTCAAGCTCCCCGCTAAATGCCGCCTCTATCATCAGTTGATTATTGGAAAAGCTCTTCAAATTAAGATTAGGGAAATGGCGTCTTGTAAACTCTTCTTCATAACCACCAGCGACAACGCCAACCAAGTGTTGATGTTCACCGAGCAGAAAGACATCAAGGTTAGTCCCTATCAGCTGCTGACTAATGTACATTTGCGTATCAATGGAGAGAATTTCAGGCGAGTAGTCCAGATAGCTATCGCGTTGCTCAGACCATAATAAACCGGCGTGAATGTCTGCCCGCCCATCTCGAACCGCGTCGAGAGATGCCTGCCAATCAAGGAGAACAAATTCGATTTCTACGTTATTTTTGCGCCCATACTCTTGCCAGTAGTCAACGAGAATACCGTCAGGATCGCCCTTATGGTTGATAAATGAGAAAGGTTTCCATGCCTTAGAGTTGGCGATTACCAACTTGTCACTTTGCTCAGCATACAGTGGAAAACAAGCCAGCATTACGAATAGGCTGAATATGATTCGAAGCACTTTTGTCCCTAAAAAAACTAAGCTCAATAAGTGAATTATTGAGCTTTATATTATTGATATATTAGGTATAGATGATACTTCGATTAGATGATGCCGATCTGGTTTAAGAATGAGACATCACTCGATAAGTCGTCAACGCTTGTTAAGAGATCTGAAAACGGCTCATTTCCCCATTCAGCTCATCAACTTGCCCTCGAACTTGGTTCGAGATTTCTGACGAGGATTGCGATATATCAGCAACCCCTTCTACTGATTCAATCACTTTCGTCATTAACAGTTGAATTTCGTCGGTAGCTTGAGACTGTTGCTGTGCAGAGCTCAAGAGATCCTGCATCTGTTGGTTCAGTTCTTCAATCTGCTGTGTCGTTGAACTTAACGTGCCATAAGCTTGCTCTGTATGGTTGGCGCCCTCCTCAGCTAAAGATTTGCTCTTATCGATTTCGCCAACCACCGCAGCCGTCGATGATTGAATTGCATTGACTATATTGTTGATTTCAGTCGTAGATTCGGTTGTTCGAGTAGCAAGTAGACGCACTTCATCTGCAACCACAGCAAAACCTCTTCCGTATTCGCCTGCGCGCGCAGCTTCAATCGCGGCATTGAGAGCGAGTAAATTGGTTTGCTCTGCAAGCCCTTCGATGACTTCTGTTACACGTCCAATCGCTTCACTTTCTTTACTTAATGCATCGACCTGTTCACTGGCTTTCTCAATCGTAGCATGAAGCAAACCCACTGTCGTTTTGTTAAGGTCAAGTGCTTGAGAACCTAGCTCAATCTGTGCTCTAGATTCAGATAACTTGCTCGCCGATTGCTCAGCCTGTGCTGCGGTATCACTAGCAGAATGACTGACATCCGTCACTTGGTGCCCCACAAGTTCCATGGTCGATTTCTGGCTATCGACCTGATGGACTGTTTTAGCATTGGCATCAAGTAAGGTATTCATACTGTCACTAACGGTTGATGCCTTGTTGCTCACACCCTTAACAATTGCAGCCAGTTCATCGTTCATCTTGTTAATTGAACGAGTTAAGCTTGCCAACTCATCACTTCCTTCAATCGGAAGAGCGGACTGTGAAACATCACCATTGGCAATGGCTTGAGCGCGTTTTGAAATCGTCTTAACTCGGCGACCAATGCTCTTACCCATAAAGTGCGCAGTCGTTGCAGCGACAATTACCACAATGGCTATCGAAGCTACTAATAATGAAATCACACTAGTTACGGAGCTAAAGATGCCCTGGCCACTTTGATCCGCTAACGACTGTTGCTGATTAATGATTGAGTCTAAGTTCGAATCTAATGCAGTAACCGCAGGTACTAGCTCATTGGCCATTTTTTGGTTAGCGATGTTCCAATCACTTGAACGGCGCAATTCAACCACCTGATCAGCTAAAGGGAAATAGAGCTGTTGCATCTCTTTGAATAGATCCCAGAGCCCTTGATCGCTGCTCGATAGCAAAGACACTTTCGAATCTATCTCTTTGACCGATTTAGCATGAGACTTGAGAAAATCTTGGTACTTATCTAAATGTTCTTGTTTTCCATAAAGGAGGAAATCACGCATTGAAGATAAAGCATTTGCCAAAGAGGTATAACTGTCGGCATAGAGCCTAAACAAGCGCTTACGCTCACCCCCTTCTTTGTTGCCCGCTTCATCATTGATTAGACCTTGAAGCTGATCAAGTGCCACTTCAGCTATCGGTGCTGCTTCGTTAATAAATAGCGAATGAGCTGGAAGGTTTTCGTCCGTATGGCTTAATTCAGCAATGTCGTTTAGCGACTGAGCGACTAAGGTCCACTGCGAAAGGATTTGTTGATAGTTTTCTTCAGTTAGTAGTGGCTCTAACTTAGGCAGTGACTCATCCACTTTCAGAAGCGACTGATCGAGTTTAGCTTTTTCAACTTCACCTGTCGCTTCATCACCTCCCAACAACATGTAGGCTCTAAGTGACGATACGGTAGCGTGGATGGATTGTTGAATAGAGCGCCCTGCATCAACAGTCGGCAGATCGCGGTTTAATAGCGATGCGGTATGGGTTTCAACGGTAATTAAGCTGCGATAAATAAAGAACGCGGAAACGATAAAAAGTACTGCAAGCGACAGAAAACTCAGCTGTAACTTCCCTGATATCGTGAGTTTCATCCTTTAACTCCTATAGTTTGTTCAATCCATACTATAGCGTTTTGGACATTATTGTTAAATATATGTATCAGTAAAATTATAAACTTTCGTACTATTCACCTATATTCAAATCGCCACATCCACTCTCAAGATAACCATAGATATCGTTGAAACACTACACGCAAGAAGTTTGCACAGTGAGTTTCAAAAGTATCTTCTCTCGTCGCAGTTCGAGTATGTCTTCAATCAGCTTTTCTTTCGCGCTCAACCCGAAGTGTTCTGCGTAATTTTTTATCGTATCCACTTCAATTTTATTTAAGTTGTAAACATTCCGCTTTAAGTAAGCTTCTGCTTCACTTTTTATATAGCCATGACTTTGCAGCTCACTGATGATCACTTCATCTAATTCGTGCGTTCTCTTTGCCATTTTCTTCTAAATTCTTTCCAGTACACAACCTGTCTAATCGTATATATGCCATCGATTAGAATTTCTGCTGGCGTAAGTTACCTTTCCAATATGACAGCTAAGTGACGAATGGCATACGAAATGCTTTCCTTCATTAGATAACTATAAATTCACGCCCACATGAACAGACCAACCCATTCGCCATGTGAATTATAATTCACCATTATCGCATAATCATTACTTTTATCTAGAATTGCCATATTATGCGTCATGTTTTACTGGTCATTAAGTAATCACACAGTTTTATATATTTACCAACAACACCAAATATCCGACCAATCTACTAGGGTATCAATTACCAATTACTCCGCACACCAGTCAAAAACCAGTGAATAAGTTCAAATTAGCTGCATAAAGTTAGTAAAAATCAGAATTGTTTGCTGGATCATATTTTCCGACAAAGATGTTGCTTAGGTATTTATAAAATGAATAATAGCAAACGTTACACAAATGTAACAAAACACAACATCATATAAATATTATTCATATAAACACCTATTTACAGGCAGGAAAAGCATGACAAAGCGTATTTCGCTAGCCGTATTGGCAAGTCTATTTGCAGGTAGCGCTGCAGCATCCAGTTTGGATGACAAAATCAACGAAGTCGTTGCACCTATCGTTAACCCTTTTGTAGGAATGATCTTTTCGACTATTCCGTTCCCTTTTACTGACGTACAGGTGCCGTGGATTGTTCTTTGGTTAGTTGTTGCAGCTAGCTTTTTTACTTTCTACTTAGGCTTCATTAACGTTCGCGGCTTTAAGCACGCGATTCAACTTGTATCAGGGAAGTTCTCTGATCCTAAAGCAAAAGAAGACGGTGAGGTTTCTCACTTCCAAGCTCTAACCACAGCACTTTCAGGTACGGTTGGTTTGGGTAACATCGCTGGTGTGGCCGTTGCTGTATCTATCGGCGGTGCTGGTGCGACATTCTGGATGATTCTTGCGGGCCTACTTGGTATGTCGAGTAAGTTTGTAGAGTGTGCACTGGGTGTGAAATATCGTAACACCAACCCAGACGGCTCTGTATCAGGTGGTCCTATGTACTACCTAAGCAAAGGTCTAGCTAAACGAGGTAACGCTGCGTTTGGCCGTACCCTAGCTGTTCTGTTCTCTGTATTCGCGATCGGTGGTTCTCTTGGTGGCGGTAACATGTTCCAAGCGAACCAAGCGTTCAAGCAGGTAGTAGGCGTTACAGGTGGCGATGCGTCATTCTTCGCTGACAAAGGCTGGTTATTTGGTCTTATCCTAGCGGTGATCGTGGGTATCGTTATCATTGGTGGTATCAAATCAATCGCCAAGGTAACGGAGAAAGTGGTTCCGTTCATGGCGACGATTTATGTCGGTGCAGCTCTTATCATTATCCTAATGAACTTCGACCGCATTGATGACGCATTCAGCGCTATCTTTAACGGTGCGTTCACAGGTGAAGGTATTGCAGGTGGTGTGATTGGTGTGCTTATCCAGGGTTTCAAACGTGCAGCGTTCTCGAACGAAGCTGGTGTTGGTTCGGCAGCAATTGCTCACTCAGCAGTAAAAACCAAAGAGCCAATGTCTGAAGGTTTCGTGTCTCTACTAGAACCATTCATTGATACTGTTGTTATCTGTACGATGACAGCCCTTGTTATTATCATTACTGGTTACCTAGACACAGATACTGGCCTTGCTGGTGTAGAGCTGACGTCTGCGGCATTTGGTAGCGCAATTAGCTGGTTCCCATACATCCTTGCAATCGCTGTTGTTCTTTTCGCTTTCTCTACTATGATCTCTTGGTCATACTACGGTCTGAAAGCATGGACTTACCTATTCGGTGAGAGCAAAACAGCCGAGCTTATCTTTAAAGTGAAATTCTGTATCTTTGTTGTGATTGGTGCAGCAATGAACTTGGGCCCTGTTATCGACTTCTCAGACGCAATGATCTTTGCAATGGCTCTTGTGAACATTGTTGGTCTATACATTCTTGTTCCAGAAGTGAAGCGTGACCTAGCAGATTACCTAGAACGCTTTAACGCAGGCAAAGTTTACAAGGTTCAGCAAAAACAAAACCTAACTGAACAGCCAGAGTAATACCTAAAATTCAAATACGATGATCAACAGCAGACTACGGTCTGCTGTTTTTTCATATTAGTGACACTCATTTACACATTTTTCCTTTCTAAACTTGCAAACCAATATTCCAACAAGTATTTCAACCTAAGTATAATTGTCTAGTTTTTCATCACAGCACTGTTTAAAACTGGCATTTTTCTCCACCTATCTCCCGACTGTAAGCTCAGCTTTACTCTTCAAACAAACACCAAACAGGCGAAATTTAACATTTTGGTTACACTTATCTTAAGCGTATTAACTGAAATTGATCTCTGGTTTCTCTCAAGTTTGCAGTTTAAAAGTGCGTTGCAGCTTCAAAGCTCAGCAGGTTGTTTTAGTTTACGCAAATAAGTTGTATGAAATTTAAGTATCTATCTTGGCTCTGCATGACCGAAACATGGTCTTAGAGTCATACATCGTTTCTCTTAGGTGCGATCCATCTCTGCGAAACAAAGAGGAGATAGTAATGAATGTTCAGACACTACCCATGCTGCGCTTTATTGACCACGAAGGTGTGTCAGTAAATCAGTTGCCAGCTTGGGCAGACTTAACGACGTTAACCACCTTTTATAAGGATATGGTTCTAACCCGTACGTATGACAACAAAGCAGTAGCGCTACAACGAACGGGCAAACTTGGCACCTACCCTTCTCATTTAGGCTCTGAAGCTTATGGCGTTGCCATTGGCCATGCCATGCATCCACGCGATGTGTTTATTCCCTACTACCGAGATATGCCCGCAATGTGGGTTCGTGGTATTCCGATGGAGAAAAACCTCCAATACTGGGGTGGCGATGAGCGAGGCAGTGACTTTCACGTAATACCAGCAAATGGTGAAAGCCCAGAGCATTGCCGAGATCTCCCCTTCTGTGTGCCTATTGCCACTCAGTGTACACATGCGGTAGGTGTGGCTTCTGCGCTTAAAATCGAGAACCAGCACCATGCCGCTTTAGTCACTTGTGGGGATGGTGCGACATCGAAAGGGGATTTCCTAGAGAGCATTAACTGCGCAGGGACCTGGAACTTGCCATTAGTGTTTGTGGTGAATAACAATCAATGGGCAATCTCTGTGCCAAGAACACTTCAATCCGCTGCTGAGTTTTTATCTGACAAAGCGAAAGGCGCGGGCATTCATGGCGTGACCGTCGATGGCAACGATGTGGTCGCTGTCTATGACACCGTACTTGCAGCTTTGGATAGAGCAAGAAAAGGCAAAGGACCAACCCTAATTGAAGCTGTCAGCTATAGGCTCAGTGACCATACAACCGCTGATGATGCAAGCCGCTATCGTAGTGACGATGAGCTCAACCAAGCGTGGCAGTTCGAACCAATCAAACGGTTAAAAACCTTCTTAATCAATCAAGGCGCTTGGAGCGACGCTCAAGAAGAGACTTGGCTGTTAGCGTGTAAAGAGCAAGTAGAGATTGCCGTAGATCACTACATGAACCTTCCGCCTCAGGCACCAGAAAGTGCATTTGATTATCTTTATGAACACGCACCTGCTGAGTTAAACCAGCAGCGAGACATACTGATCAACAAAGCAATGCGAATGCAAGGAGGCAAACATGGCTGAGTTGACGTTAGTAGAAGCAGTCAACCTTGCACTGCATCATGAAATGAACAAAGACCAAAGTGTGATTGTTCTTGGTGAGGATGTTGGCGATAACGGTGGGGTATTCCGTGCTACCGTGGGTCTAAAAGAGAAGTTTGGCTTAAGGAGAGTGATCGACTCTCCTCTCGCAGAAGCGCTGATTGGCGGGGTTGCTGTCGGGATGGCAAGCCAAGGTTTACGTCCCGTAGCCGAGTTTCAATTCCAAGGCTTTGTATTTCCAGCAATGGAACATTTAGTGTGCCACGCTGCAAGAATGCGCAACCGAACACGAGGGCGATTAACCTGCCCTGCAGTTTTCAGAGCGCCTTTTGGTGGCGGCATTCACGCCCCAGAACATCACTCCGAAAGCGTAGAAGCTCTATTTGCACATACTGCTGGCTTTAAGGTGGTTATCCCCTCTTCCCCTCAAAGAGCTTATGGCCTGCTTCTCGCTTCGATTCGTAGCAATGACCCTGTCATGTTCTTCGAGCCTAAACGTATTTACCGCACCGTTAAATCTGAAGTTGTGGATAGCGGAGAAGCCCTTCCACTCGATACCTGCTTTACCTTACGAAAAGGGCGAGACATTACTTTGGTGACATGGGGGGCCTGCGTTGTTGAGTCATTGCAAGCTGCTCAAACACTCTCCACTCAAGGAATTGAAGCTGAAGTGATTGATTTGGCCTCGATCAAACCAATAGATATGGACACGATACTTAAATCGTTGGAAAAAACCGGTCGATTGCTGGTTGTACATGAAGCAAGTCGTACTTGTGGCGTAGGCGCTGAAATTCTCGCCCGAACTGCCGAACACGCCATGTGTTTACTCAAAGCGCCACCACGGAGAGTCACAGGAATGGATACCATCATGCCTTATTACCGCAATGAAGATTACTTCATGATTCATGAGCAAGATATCGTGCTAGCTGCGCGAGAATTGGTGGAGGGTTGGAAATGAAAAGCTTCTTATTACCTGACCTAGGCGAAGGATTAGCCGAGTCTGAAATCGTTGAATGGCACATTAGCGTCGGCGACTCTGTCGAGCTCGATCAAGTTGTCTTAACCGTAGAAACCGCCAAAGCTGTGGTTGAAGTCCCTGCTCCCTACTCTGGTGTCGTCGTCAGTCGGCATGGCGAGGCAGGCGATGTAATCAATATTGGTGCTCTACTGCTAGAAATAGAAGAGCAACCTGAGCTGGTCGGCTCGACGGTGAGTCAAGCAAAACAACAAGATGCCGCAACTGTCGTGGGTAACGTTTCGCAAGCGGCTCATCATGTCGATGTCGATGATTTTTGGATAGGGAGCACACATAACCCTTCCGCTGATGAACTCATTACAGCACTTCCCTCAGCTCGACTCCTAGCCAAAAAACTCGGTGTAGAACTCAAGACTGTCAAAGGGACGGGCCCTAACGGCATGATCAACGATAGTGATATTTACAATGAGGCTCGTAAACAAAGCCCGGGGACTGAAGTGCTCAAAGGTGCGCGCAGAACCATGGTGTCTACCATGTCGGAGTCTCACCATCATGTTGCTGCGGTGACCATAACTGAAGAAGCAAATTTAGGCGACTGGCTAGCTAATGAAGATATCTCTGGCCGACTGATTAAAGCGGTCGTCTATGCCTGCCAGGAAGAACCTGCGCTCAATGCATGGTTTGATGCAGAAACCATGACGCGCTGCGTACACAGTAGAGTCAATATTGGTATTGCCGTTGACAGTAGTCATGGACTTTATGTTCCGGTTCTTAAACACGCAGATGAATTTGAAGGCAATCAAGTTCGTCAGTGGCTCGATGAAACCGTCAAGGGGATCAGGGAACGTAAGATTGGTAGAGAAAGCCTCCAAAATGGGACGATAACCCTATCTAACTTTGGCGCAATAGCAGGTATATTCGCTACTCCGGTCGTTTCTCCACCGCAAGTTGCCATCGTGGGAGCAGGCCGTATTATCGAACGTGTTGTGATGAAAGGTGACAAACCCATATCAGTCAAAGTCATGCCACTGTCGATCACGTTCGACCACCGAGCTTGTACTGGTGGTGAAGCTGCAAGGTTTACTAAGAAGCTTGTCGAACACTTGCAGAAGCCCAAAGGTTAGTTTTGGCTACACTTCTGAGCACGACTTTCATCGTCGTGCTCTCTCTCACATAAACCACACCACCATTAACTTGTCCCGGTTCCTAGAGAAATCAAAACTTTTGTTAGTTGAAAAACAACAGCTATGATTATGGATATCGACCTCTGGGAGAGTTAGGTAGATGAGCTTGATAAAAAGTGTCTACAATCCAATTAACCCGTTTCTTTTAGTTGCACTTGTGCTGCTTCCTTTTTCATCGTTTTCGAATCAAGTTCTTACCATTTCAGTTGGCAGTGATTATCCCCCCTATCATTCCAAAGAGCTGCCTGGATACGGAATCAACGCCCAAATTGTCACCGCAGCATTTGCTGAGGTTGATATCGACGTTGAGTACGTGCATTTATCCACCTGGGAAGAAGCTTTAGATTCTGCCGCTCGAGGTCAGTTCGATGCAACAGCGTTGTGGGAGTACAACCCTCAGCATGAGAGTAGTTTTCTGATCAGCGATTCTGTTTATGAAATAAACGCCCATCTCTTTCATAGCAAAGAGTTAAACTTCAGCTGGGACACGGTCAAAGATCTGCAAGGATACAAGATTAGTGCGCTGATTGGTGGGTACTATGGGCAGGAGTTTGAAAATGCTGAGAAAACGAAATTGATTAACGTTGAGCGCGTTCATGATGAAACTGATAATGTGATAAAACTTGTTTCCGGAGCCATCGATCTCGCTCCACTCTATACAACACATTTTAACCTGATTATTAAGCAAGAAGGGCTAGGGTCGGAAAAGGCAAACATCACCTATCACCCGCAGCCCCTATTTGTTAATTCACTCCACTTGCTACTGCCGATCAATAACCCAAATAGCCCTTCTTTGATCGAAAAATTCAATCAAGGACTAAAGGTAATTAGAAAAAATGGCACTCTGCAATCTTTACTCAATGAGCATCTCAAGTATTTGTAGTCATTACGGGAAAGAGCAAGAGCCCTAAACGGACTCGATCAATTCGGGCAAAATCTCAAATAGATCCCCGACTAAACCGTAATCTGCAACTTCAAAAATAGCGGCATCAGGGTCACTATTAATCGCAACAATGACTTTCGAGTCCTTCATACCTGCGAGATGTTGAATTGCCCCTGATATTCCTACCGCAATATACAAGTTAGGCGCAACAATCTTACCCGTTTGCCCCACCTGCAAGTCGTTAGTAACAAAACCTGCATCAACCGCCGCCCGAGACGCACCAATTGCACCGCCTAACTTATCGGCTAATTTTTCGACTAAAGCGAAGTTTTCTTTACTGCCCAAACCTCGGCCACCAGAAATCACTACGCTTGCGCTAGACAGTTCAGGTCGGTCACACTGCGCGCTTTCTCGGCTTACCAATTGAGTACCTTGGCTGGCGACAATGGTCTCAAGATTCACCAGTTGGGCTGCTCCACCATCATCCAATGGCATTTTATCAAATGCCGTCGAACGTACCGTCATCACTTTTATCGAGTCTTCCGAGCAAACTCTGGCTAATGCGTTACCCGCATAGATAGGACGCACTACCGTATCAGTACTTTCTATAGCCATCACGTCTGACAGCATTTCAACATCGAGCAACGCGGCCACTCTTGGTAAGACGTCTTTACCGAACGTATTGGCTGGCGCTAATACGTGGCTGTAATCGACGCCAACTTGCTTTACGACTTCAGCAAGATTCTCTGCAAGCATATCTTGATAGCATGCGTTATCAGCGACAAGAACGCGTTCTAGCAAGGACGACCGCTTAATCAACTGGGCAACATCGTCACAGTTGCAACCTACAACCAGAGCGTCAGCCGAACCGCTCCCTGCTGACTCAATGATCGATTTTGCCGCCGACAAGGTGGCTAAAAAATCTGCGCTCGGGGTCTGGTTATCATGTTGTGCTAACACTAATACTTTGATATCACTCATTGCTATCCCCTATTCAATGACTTTCGCTTCATTTTTAAGTTTGTCGACTAGCTCAGTAACACTAGCGACCATAACGCCTGCTTCTCGCTTCGGCGGTGCAAAGACTTGCAGCGTCTGCTGCGAAGATTTAATCTCGATTCCAAGAGACTCCGCCTCGACGACATCTAATGGTTTTTTCTTCGCTTTCATGATGTTAGGTAGTGACGCATATCTCGGTTCATTTAATCTCAGGTCGGTACTTACCACAGCAGGTAACGATATTTGTAGTGTCTCTAAGCCACCATCAATCTCTCGCGTCACAATCGCTTTATTGTTTTCAATCTGTATGTTCGACGCGAATGTCGCCTGAGGACATGCCATTATAGCCGCCAACATTTGCGCGACCTGATTGTTGTCATTATCGATTGATTGCTTACCCAGTAGGACTAATTTAGCCTCCTCTTGAAGCGCAATAGCTTTAAGTAGTTTGGCAATAACAAGAGGCTGGCACGTTTTCTCGGTATCGAGGTGAATCGCTCTATCCGCACCAAGGGCCAACGCGCTTCTAAGCTGCTCCTGACACACAGCCGAACCAATTGAAACCGCGACGACTTCACTCGCAACACCACTTTCTTTAAGTCGAATCGCTTCTTCAACGGCTATTTCGCAAAATGGATTAATGGTCATTTTGACGTTGCCTGTTTCAACACCAGACTCGTCCGCCTTTATCCTGACTTTTGTATACGGGTCAATCACACGCTTAATCGCTACCAGTACTTTCATTACTCTCTCCAAGAACAATGTATGTAGTTTGAGCTTAGTAAAGTTTACGTTTACGTCAACTGTAACTATATTTAATGCAATCAACATTTTTAAAATGGAAGGTTGAACACAATGGAAAGAGAAAGCATGGATTTTGATGTAGTGATTGTCGGCGCTGGTCCTGCCGGGCTTTCAGCTGCATGTCGGCTTGCACAACTATCTCAGCAACAAGAGAAACCTCTTTCTATTTGCGTGGTAGAAAAAGGCCCCGAAGTTGGCGCGCACATACTCTCTGGGGCGGCGTTTGAAACATCGGCTCTTGATGAACTCTTCCCAGACTGGCGTGAACTAGGTGCACCAGTGACTACCCCCGTCTCGCAAGATGAGTTTCTGTATCTCACCACCGCGCAAAATCATGTTCAGATACCCGAGTTATTCACCCCACTCGCGATGAGAAACAGTAGCCAGAATTACGTGATTAGCTTGAGTAAGCTATGCCGCTGGTTAGCAGAGCAAGCTGAAAGCCTAGGCGTTGAGGTTTTTCCCGGCTTTCCTGCTAAAGAAGTCTGCTTTGACGACAATGGCGCCGTGACTGGCATTATCACTGTCGACATGGGCTTAGATAAAAATGGCGAGCAGAAAAACACCTTCCAAGCGGGCATACAACTCAACGCCAAACAAACCATCTTTGCTGAAGGCGCGCGAGGTAGTCTAGGGAAAAGCCTAATCAAACATTTCAACCTTGATCGTGATCGTCAGCCACAACACTACGCCTTGGGTATTAAAGAAGTTTGGACACTGCCTGAAGGTGATGAAAGATACAGTCCCGGTTTAGTGGTTCATTCTACTGGCTGGCCTTTGAGCGAGTCTGACTCGACGGGAGGCGGCTTTTTATATCATCTTGAGGATAACCTGATTGCGGTAGGATTGATCACCGACCTTAATTATCACAACCCTTACATGAGCCCTTTCGATGAATTCCAAAGGCTTAAACATCACCCACGTTTTGCCCATTTTCTGCAAGGGGCTGAAAGAATCGCTTATGGTGCTCGCGCTATTGCCAAAGGCGGCTTGCTCTCGCTTCCTAAGCAGCAATTTGCTGGTGGACTTTTAATTGGCTGCGACGCTGGCACACTCAACTCGGCCAAAATCAAAGGTTGTCACACCGCAATGAAATCTGGGCTTCTGGCTGCACAAGCCGCATTCGACGCTATTGAAAGAGACCAAGTGGAAGCAGAATACCAAGCATTGTTTTTAGATTCTTGGCTATACCAAGAGCTCAATCAAACCCGTAATTTCCCCGGCGCGATTCATAAATATGGTTCCCTCTTGGGGGGAGCGCTGGCGCTGTTGGAACAAAATGTCTGGCATAAGCTAACCAACGGACAATCCAGTTGGGATATTGGCGACCAACAAGCTGACTATGTAGCGATGCATGAGTTATCTCGCTGTAAGCCAATCCACTACGCTAAGCCTGATGGTGTTCTTAGTTTTGACAAAACCTCTTCCGTCTTTCTTTCGTCCACCTTTCATGAAGAGAACCAACCTTGTCACTTACTGCTTGCCGATCAGCAGTTGCCTATTACTCATCATACAACCCTATTTGACGAACCTAGCCAACGCTATTGCCCTGCAGGAGTTTACGAGATTATTGAAGTCGAGGGGCAGCTTAAGTTACAGATAAACGCAGCGAACTGTTTGCATTGCAAAACCTGCGATATAAAAGATCCTTCGCAAAATATCACCTGGGTTCCCCCTGAGGGCGGCGGACCGAACTACACAACTATGTAGCCAGCCCAAAATCATGCCGCACCTTTTGGTGAAACATCGAAATCCGGCTGACGACATTTTTAAGGTTCTGCTGTTCTAATAGAGTTAAGTCATCGACCGTTAACATGTCATTGATTTGCCTTAAGTCGCTGTATTCTATGATTTGATTCATAAAGCGGAGATGCCATATATGATCGAAGATATACACCATTTCTCTAAAGGTTTTAGCATCGATTTCTTGCGCAGCATGGAGCCCTTTTAACCGTTCGACCGTATTACTTTCTCGGATATCATGTTTGAGAGCATAGAGACGACAAAAGATCTCCATTGGCCTTAGGCAATCTTTAAGGTTGATTGTTTCACGCCCTTCATGTTGCTCTGTAACTAGCACGTTTTCATCGTTGAGAGGAATAGAATGCGCAAGACAGTTTTGCGCGTATACACCAAGAAACTCTGGTTGATTCGATAATAGCTTCTGAATATGAGACTGGATCCCAGCCGCTAATCGGGGGTCACCATAGGTTGAGCGGATATCAAAGAATACGTTCAGTTCCAATATGCCGTCAGGGGTCGCTTGTTGGATCCACTGGTCAAAATTGCTTTGCCACTCGTTCTCGCTCAAACACCACTGATGGTTAGAGGCCATAATCAAGCCGTCACAATAGCTATAACCGGCCTGATTGAGCATGGCACATACCTTTTCTGCTAGGTGAAGAAAATAGCGACGAGTGGCTTTAAGGTCTTGGTCATCGGGTGTCTCGAATACGATCGCATTATCCTGATCGGAAAATAGAGTCATGTCATGGCGAGCATTACTACCAAACGATAAGAAAGAGAATGGCACGGGCGGCTCACCTATCTCTTGAATGGTCAGTTCGATAAAGCGACCAATCGCCGCATCATAGGTACTGCCAATTAGTCTTCTTAAGTGATCGGGACGAGCACCTGCGGCAATCATCTCGCGAATCAAATCGGTCAATCGGTTGAGAGATTCAATAACATGGCTATGGCTTTCTCCATGCTCAATGTCTAAAACGATACTTGCACTGGTTTTTTGATAATCTGTACTCGGGTTTACTGAACCAAAGCTCGCGCCATACACTTTGCGAACGATAGGACGAAAAGAGATAACATGGCCTAACTTCTCTGACAGGAAGATTCGAGAGGTACTTAAAATAATGTCTATCTCGCGACCGCTTTTAGTGACGATCTGAGCTTCAAACTCGGCAGGCTCTGTTTGGTGGCTAAATAACTGTAATAAATGTTCTATAACGTTTTTGTTATGTGCCGCACTGGAGAATAGTTCCTGCCATATCGTTTGAGACTTGAGTTCAGTATCTGTGTAGCCAAGTAATTGATGAAGGCGAGAGTTAGAGAAAATAATCTTGCCATCTGCTTCTAAAATGTATCCTTCATTAGAAGACTCAACCAATGCCTTATAGCGGTTCTTCGCCTCATTTAGAGCGTGTTCAGCGCGTTTCTTTCTTCGCTCTATCACTTTTGATTGAGCGATGACGTAGAACAAAATGAGCGCCAAACCTAAAGTGATCAATACAAACACTCGATATAGCGTACTTTCTAGTTTATCAATCTCTTGCTGTACGTCCTGTAAGTAGACGCCTGTACCAACAACCCACTGCCACTCTTCTACCCCTTCAACATATGTCATCTTCGGAGCGGTAACCGTCGCATCGTCTTTCCATTGCCAAAGATATTCTAGATAGCCTTCGTGCGAACTGTTCACCAGATTAACTAACTCGACAAAAATGGGAAAACGTGAATCATCATTCTCGTAATAATGGGTTAAGTCTTTATTGGTTAGATCATGGCGATAAGGATGCATAATCATTCTTGGATGCATGTCAGTGATAAAGAAATAATCTTTATTTTCAGCGCCATACCTCATCGACTTAATATCCATCGCCGCTTTAGACTGAGCCTCTTCTCTACTTAGCTTGCCGCTTTGTTCCAGTTTGATGTATCTGTCGACCACACTGACTGCCGTGGAAGTGAGTTCCTTAAGCATCTGCTGTTTCTGGTTGACCATGGAGTCTTCCACTAAGGGCAAAATCACATAAATAATCGCGGTAACGAACAAAATAATGGCGCTGACTGTCGGCAAAACGATACGTAAACTAAATCGGCTTAATGTAGATTGATGATCAGTTTGCTGGGCATTTAAGCCAGCAAAGTAATCTTCAAGCTCGCGCTCATCAAGGACATCACCAAGCTCATCTTGATGATTGACATCATGGTACTTGGCGGTGAAAGAGCCGTTCTCAAAGTCAGCTTTCGACGGTAAATATCCGTGGTAGTCATCACGTACATGAGTTTCAAAAACGTCTTTTATCTGTTGGCTCGTATACTTATCACCAAACTCCTGAATAGCTTCAGAAAGGGCCTCTTTGCAATGACGGAATCGCCGGTGGGAATAAGGGTCAAACTCCAGCTCTCTGGCCATGGTTTCATGGTGACCTTCGCCATTGAAGTCAAAAAAGCCGTCTATCCAACGATGAATATCTTCAGCACGAAGTCCATATAAGCGCTCTGTTCGGTTAGCGTGTTCAGAAATTTTCATCGGATTTTAGTCATTTCCTTGCATATTGATAAATAAATCAAAAATGTGCGGCACGTAGCATTTTTATTAAAACCCAATCATCGTAACTATACCTTCGAAATTTTACTTAATCGAAATCAATAATTATCAAATACCCCTTTCTTAGTATGAGGCCAATGTTTTGACTCGATTTTTGACAAGGTGCCCAAGAGTTATCTTGTCGTCATCAACGAAGTGAGTTCATGTTTTCCCACCTTTTCAATGAGATAAGGTTCTTGGTAGCGTCTGGGATGTCGTCTCGTACTGATCGAAGGTCAGTATACCAAGTGTAAGTGGAGAGCTAATTGACATGGTTCAACTTCGTCTCATAACAAAGGAAGACGAAATGTCTAACACTAGTAAAACCTTTTACAGAGATATGCGTAAGAAAGCGCATGAATTTGAGAGCCGAGAAGAGTTTCTCAACCATGATCTAAAGATCATGAGTTTTCGCCGCTGGGGTATTCACTTACCCTCACGTGATTACAGTATTGAAATAGAAGACTGGGTTCCTGCCCTAGCCGCGACCATAGGTAAAGTGGTCATGGTGACGGCAATGGTCGCCGCCTTTGCTGCTCAATTTGGTTTATCACCTGAATTTGTTGCAGAAAACGTTCGTTACGAACTGCTCATTGCGGGTGCTCTGTTTGTTATCCTTTTTTCAGCCATTTTAAATCCAAACGCTAACTTAGCCGGGACTCATGGGCCAATGATCCCATTGATACCGCTTATCGCTGCCGCGGGTGGGCATCCGTTAGCGCTTGGCTTAATGGTCTGTGCCTTTGGTTTGATCCTTGCCTTTACTAAAGGGGGTTCCAAGCTCATGACCTTAACAGGGGTCGGTGTGCGAGGAGGCTTATTGATTTACCTAGGCGCGGTCGGTTTGATTGGTCAAATCAACAAGACCGAAGCGTGGGCTGCAAGTAGCGATCAGGGCTACATCTCTTTTGCCGTTATCGGTGTGACTGTGATGGTTTATGCTTATCTCGCCAAAATCAATAAACGTTGGTTAGCCATCCCCCTATGTTCAGCGCTTGCAGGTATCGTAGCGTACGTTATGGGTGCTGATTTCTCGTTTACAACAGAACCTGGCCTCCCACACTTTAGTCCATTCTACTGGTGGGGCGAAGACACAGGTTGGCAATTAGGTTGGCCTAATCTAGAACACTTTATCGCGGTCACACCTTTTGCTCTGCTTGCCGTCGCTATGTGGTCACCTGACTATCTAGGCCACCGTGTATTCCAAGAACTGAACTACCCGAAAGAGGCCAAAGGCGTCTTAATGGACGTTGACGATACTATGGTTGGCGCGTCAGTTCGCCAAGGTGTCGGTGCACTTTTAGGTGGTGGTAACTTAGCCTCATCGTGGGGTACGTACATGATTCCTGCGGCGATTGCTAAACGCCCTATCCCAGGTGGTGCTTTGCTGACAGGTTTGATGTGTATCGCAGCATCAGTTATTGGCTATCCGATGGACCTGGCCATGTGGGAGCCTGTACTACGAGTCGCACTTATTGTGGGTGTTTTCCTACCACTACTTGAAGCGGGTATGCAGATGATTCACAAGCACAAAGATTCGCTCAGTGCTGGTATCTGTATCTTTGCTTGTGCGTTTGTGAACCCTGTCTTTGGCTGGGCGACAACCATGCTGCTCGATAACATGGGGCTAATTGGCGACCACGAGCGTGCGAAGTCTTTATCACCAAAAGATAAGTACCTTATTCCAGGTCTTGCATTCATCATTTGTGTTGGCTCACTCGCGTTTGTCGGTCAGTTACCTGGTATCCCTGCTCTAATTGGTAATTAATCCCTCCTTCTCAAGGCGCAGTTCAGTACCATTCTGCGCCTTTTCTTTTCTGTACTCCTCTATCAACTACATTCACCCAACTTATATATCAGGCTAATTATCGCTCACCTCCCCGTGTTTCATCATCTGCAGGAAATCTCTTAGGATACAAAAATTCAACAATATTAGAGAAATATTAGAATTAGTTGAAAAAGAGATTCCAATCACATTTTATTCGGTTATAATTCGCGCCCATTGCGATTTATGTTGATAAACGCAAACTTAATTTGAGCAAATGACCTGTTAACCGATCCTCTTTTGAGGAAAAACGAGAAGAAAAATGAGCAAGATTGATAAAGCTATGCGTATCCTGCTAGCGGGATTCTGTATCAACCTTTGTCTTGGCATCCTGTATGCTTGGAGTGTATTCAACAAGGCACTAGTGACCGAGTCAGGTTGGAGCGCAGCTGAAGCTTCAGCGCCTTACGCAACGGCAACGATCACTTTCTCTATCTGTCTTCTGGTTGCTGGTATCCTACAAGACCGTATGGGCCCTCGCTTGATCCTTATCCTAGGTACTGTGCTAACAGGTCTAGGCATGATCGCATCTGGCTTTGTTGATTCACCACTTATGCTGAACATCACTTTTGGTGTTATCACTGGTGCAGGTATCGGTTTTGGCTATGCATGTCTTTCTCCTTCTGCAATGAAGTGGTTCCACGCGTCTAAGAAAGGTATGGTTAACGGCATTATCGCAGCAGGCTTTGGTCTAGCAGCTATCTACTTAGCGCCGGTGACTTCTGCTCTAATCACAAGCATGGGTATCCAAACCAGCTTTATGATTCTTGGTGTTGGTGTCCTTGCTATCGCTGTACCTTTAGCTGCAACTATCAGCAACCCACCAGCAGATTACACGCCTGCTGAACCAAAAGTAAAAGAAGGCCAAGCGCCAAAAGTGGTTAAGAAGTCTGACGACCTAACTTGGAAAGCTATGCTTAAAACGCCTCAGTTCTACTCTCTATGGATCATGTACGCGTTCGCAGCGTCTGTTGGCCTGATGATCATTGGTAACATCACGACCATCGCAAGTGTTCAAGCAAACCTACCAAACGCAGTTTACCTAGCGTCTATCCTAGCGGTATTCAACTCTGGCGGCCGTGTTGCTGCTGGTATGCTTGCAGACAAAATTGGTGGCGTACGTACACTACTTCTAGCGTTCGTTCTTCAGGGCATCAACATGGTTTTATTTGCAACCTTCAACTCTGAGTTCACACTAATCATTGGTACAGCGATCGCAGCAGTAGGTTACGGTACTCTTCTAGCAGTATTCCCGACCCTAACCGCTGAGTTCTACGGTCTTAAGAACTATGGTACTAACTACGGCGTGCTATACACAGCATGGGGTATTGGTGGTGCAATCGGTGCTGCAGTTGTTGGCTTCTCAATGACTAATGGTGAAGGCTACGGTCTTGCGTACACTATCTCAGCAGCGATGATGGCAGTTTGTATCGTACTTGCCTTCATTACTCGACCGCTATCTGAAGCGAAAATCGCTGAGCTTAAAAGCGCTTAATATATTGAATTACTAGCAAAAAGGCTTAACCTTAGGGTTAAGCCTTTTTTGTATCTCGCAGTTATGTCTGACCCTATCGAACTTGCACCTGACTATTATCTTCACAATTTCACCAAGCTAATTACTCATGCTTTAGACTGGTATCCTGACTTTCTGACTGAAAATGAACTCAATTGGCTACACAGTTTCGAACGGTTAGACAAAAACTCACAATGTTTGTTAGTGCGGTTACTATCTCGCAAAGGCGAGTGGTTTCGCTCTGATAAATTAAACTACCCTGAAATTGGCGATATCACACCTTGTCTAGAGTCCCTGCGACTCAGCGATTTCATTACTGTTAATCACGATGTTTGCTCTTTAACGCTTGCCTCCGAGCTACTTACAAAGCCGGAACTATGCTCATTGTTTACCTTCTCGAATAAGACAGCTTGCAAGGAGGTGTTGTTAAACCAGATCGTTCAGGAACCATTTACCCGTTTTGATGACATTAACTTTGTAGTAATCAGACTTAAGCAATCTGAGGTTATTGATGTCTTACTAGCGCTGTTTTTCGCTAACACACACCAAGATCTCAGCCAGTTTGTTCTTGATGATTTAGGTCTGCATCAATTTGAAAACTATCAGCTTAGCGAACAACGCCGATTCTTTTCCACACGGACTGAGCTTAACCAGTTACTACACCTTTCCGATTTACATGCTCGTTATATAGACTCTGATAGGAAAGACGCATCTAGCTTATTGGATCTGCTGGGCGAAATTGAGCACCCATTCTGTCATAACTATATAGAACGTAAGCGTCAGCAATTGATCAACGATATGGCGAGAGATCTAGAGCGGCTAGGAAGACTAGGAGAGTGCCTAGAGTGGTTTGCGAAAACCTCCCTGCCACCATCGCGCGAGCGTCAAGCGCGAGTCCACGATAAACTGGATAACATTGATGACATGAGTGACGTTGTCACTGACATATTACTCCAGCCTGTGGATGTTGGAGAGTTAGAAACTGCGCACAAGCTTGAACAAAGGCTCAAACGCAAACAAGGGCTTCAAGTCCCAAGAGAGAAAAAGCCAAATATTCACGAATACCACTTAGAGTTAGGTCTTTCTGAGCAGCGAGTAGAACTCGCAGTAAAATCGCATTTTGAGCAGCTTGGTTATCAGGTGTTCTATGCCGAGAACCTTTTGCTCAATGGCTTGTTTGGCTTGGCATTCTGGGATGTGGTATTCGCGCCGATAGAAGGTGCTTTCATTAACCGCTATCAACATCGCCCGTTGGATTTGTATCACGCCGATTTTGCCATCAAGCGTCAAGCTTTGATTGACCAAGCATTCTACACTCTAGAGCGTGATGGACTAAACTCTCTTCTCAGCACCTACCACCAGAAATATGGCTTGGCGAACCCGTTTGTCCATTGGGCTGGGTTTGAGCTAGAACTGCTAGAGGCTTGCATCAAGCACATACCAAACCACGTGGCACTATCCCTGTTTAAAGTGATGCTAAAAGATCTCAAACTCTACCGAAGTGGCATGCCTGATCTCATTCTCTTCAAACAAGGTCAGTTTGAATGGGTTGAAGTCAAAGGACCTGGAGATAAGCTGCAAGATAACCAATGGCGTTGGTTTAAGCACTTTATTGAACTCGAGGTTCCATTTGCTGCATGCTACGTGTCGCAAGAATAACGAACAGTTATACAATCTCAGTTTCTTGTTAATGATTAGTATGCAATAGGATTGCATCTACCCCTCCTTTTATTGATAATAATTAGCATTATCAATAAAAGGAGTTTGTTATGTTTGATGGCAGCGTTAACTCGTCTTCGTTTGACAGTGGTGAGATAACTCATACAACGAGTGCCAGCGCCCCCTCGATTCTGCTAGTAGAAGACGATGAACTTCTTAACAAGCAACTCACTGCCCTTCTGAAAAGTCGCTCTTATAGCGTGACTAATCTTATGTGTGGCGCTCAAGCACTGTCAGCATTGAGTCAATGCCAGTTCGACCTTATCATTCTTGACGTTAACCTTCCTGAGGTTGATGGGTTTGGTCTGCTTAATTATATTCGAGCTCATTCCAATACCCCCGTTATCATGCTCACGGCTTTTGGTGCCGAGGAACATCGTATTCGTGGCCTGCAATTTGGCGCGGATGACTATATCAGCAAGCCGTGTAATTTCACTGAAGTGAGCTTACGCATCGATGCTATTTTGCGTCGTTCAGGTTACAACGCTACTCCTAGCTCTAACCGCTACCTTGAACATCATGAGCTCAAACTCGATCGCCACGAATATGAAGTAAGCGTGCTAGGTGCAAGCAAAGTAACGCTGACACCAATACAATTCAAACTACTGTGGACTCTCGTACAGAATCATGGTGTGGTTCAAAGTAAACCCTACCTATATCAAATGGTTCTAGAGCGTGAGTTCAGCCCTTATGATCGCAGCCTAGATATGCATTTAAGCCGAGTTCGCAAAACTTTAACGTCAATGGGTATGCCGCAAGATCGCATTCAAACTGTCCACGGAAAAGGCTACTTAGTAAGATGAAAAAACTGCTATTTTGGCGATTGTTTATCGTTCTGGCTCTTGGCGGTGTCATGTTCTTTTCATTGCTGCATAGCGCTGCCATTCTTTCGAATGAAAAGATGAGCTACATCGATAAATCTCACCAGCAAGAGATCCTCGATTGAGGTGCGCATGTCCAAGACTTGTTGTCGCAAGGGAAACACGACGAGCTCAACGCATGGCTAGAACAACTATCCATTAGAGAAAATACATGGGCGACGGTGCTCCGCTCTCAAGTTGATGTGATTGCAGGTAACCCGCTTAACCAACGGTTTTGGTCAGGCTACGGTATCGGGCGCAATGTTGAGTGGAAGATCCACCTTTACTTCCCTGAAAACCCAATCATGGAAGTCGGACTAGACCCATTTAACTATCATTTTCTGGTCATCCTTCCAGATAGAATGAGACCGGGGACTTATATGTCACACGCATTTTGGTTCTTCCGTTTCATACTTCCATTCACGACCTTGCTCGCGTTAACTATCTATATTTATCGCTACATCATGAGGCCCTTACGTCACTTCCACAAAGCGACCTCTGAATTTAGCCAAGGCAACTACGATGCCCGTATCGCTGACCGCTTTAAGCTAGGAAATGATGAGCTCAGCCAGATTGCGAAAACGTTCGACATGATGGCAGAGCGCACCTCTAATGTGATTGAGCACAATCGTAATTTGATCGCGGAAATGTCCCATGAAATCCGTACGCCGTTGGCGCGTGTCGAAATGGCAACGGATTGTGTCGAGAATCAAATCGACACAAGTGAGATGGTGCAAAGGATCCGCTCAGAAACCAAAGCAATGCGACAGATGGCTGAAGATACTCTCACTTTAGCTTGGCTAGAAAACGAACGACCGGAGTTAACCAATGAAACCTTTGATGTCATCGAACTCATCGAGGCAATTGTTGAAGATGCTCAGTTTGAATACCCAAACAAGCAGATCTGCTTGCAATTGCCACAGCAAGTTGAGTTGCAGCACTCTAATCAACGTGCATTAGCTCAAGCTATCGAAAACATCATCCGCAATGGCCTGAGATACACTCCTGAAGGAGAAAGCCTCAACATCATTGGCAACGCGACAAGCGAGCAGTTCAAGCTGATTATCTCTGATAGTGGCCCGGGACTAGACCCGATGCTAACAAGTAAGATCTTTAGACCTTTCTTTAAAGCAGACAACGATATGGGTTCGCGTAAAGGCTTCGGGGTTGGTTTAGCTCTCGCTAAGCGACATATAGAAGCGGTCAAAGGTTCGATTGAAGCAAGGAACAAGCCTTCTCCAGGGCTTGATATGGTGATTGTGCTACCCAACTGATCTCGTTTACTCGGGTAGAGTTGATTCCTCTACCCGCCTCATCCATTAGTGACTCAAGCTCATTTGTAACAGTTGTAAAACTCATTTACTCACTCAATCAATCACCGCAAAATCCTTCTCGATAATAATTCTCATTACCAGTGGAGGTTGCGGTCAAATGGACACCGTATTCAA
This sequence comes from Vibrio sp. R10-SG3-ISO10, assembly GCF_059834185.1. Taxonomy (NCBI): domain Bacteria; kingdom Pseudomonadati; phylum Pseudomonadota; class Gammaproteobacteria; order Vibrionales; family Vibrionaceae; genus Vibrio; species Vibrio sp. R10-SG3-ISO10. The sequence goes on along the minus strand of NZ_JCBDHG010000022.1, from coordinate 905,362 downwards.
GTTAAGCCCTATCGCACTACTATTAGCTACAAACTTTGCTGTAGCAGATGACACAACAGAGACCATAGAAGTCTTAGGTCAGAAAACCCTTGGCGTTGATGCAACAATCACAGCAGATGATTTAGCAAAGCAACAAGCCCAAGACCTCAACGATATCTTTCGTAAAGACGCAGAAGTTAAAGTCGGTGGCTCTTCCGGAATCTCACAAAAGATCTATGTTCGTGGTCTTGAAGATACCATGCTCAATATCTCTATTGATGGTGCCGAACAGTCAGGGAATCTTTTCCACCACCAAGGTCGCCTCTCTATCGAACCAGAATTACTTAAGCAAGTTGATGTGAGTGCTGGTGCTGGACGCGCGACAAATGGCCCGGGGGCGTTAGGTGGTGCGATTCAATTTAAAACCAAAGACGCCCATGATCTACTCTCTTCTGGCGACACATTTGGCGCTCAAGTAAAAGGGGGCTACTACACAAACAACAAAGGTTATAAAGGGTCAGCAAGCCTGTATGGTGAGGTTTCTGAAGACCTAGGGCTTCTGGCTTCATTTGGCTACCAAGATACAGATAATATCGTTGATGGTCACGGTGAAGAGCAGCCTTATACCAAGTCAGAACAAAAAGTCGCCTTGCTGAAGTTATCTGGCAACATTAACAGTCACCACTATATCTCCCTCGCCTATGACTATCGTGATGATGACAGTACGCGCTTAAACCGTCCCCACTTCCAGCCAAGTTTTAAAAACGAACCTCTTCAACAGGAAGCAGACAGACAGACCATCACCGCCAATCACGTCTATACAGAGGGTGATCTCATCAAGATCGACACAACGGTTTACACCACGGAAAACCGTATTGCTCACATAGACCACCCACAGTGGGGAACCAGTGAGGGAACAATTAACACCTTTGGCGGCAAAGTCTTCAACACCGCAACATGGGCAAACAACTCCCTAATTGTGGGCGCTGACTACAAGCAAGATAAGAACAAGTTAAAAGGCTCAACCAATACCTACACGGAAAAAGGCACTGTGTACGGTTTGTTCCTTCAAGATGATTGGAACGTAACCGAATCACTGCTGCTATCTGCTGGTGCGAGATACGACTGGTATGAACTCGATGACAACCTAGATCAAAACTTTGAATCGAGCGATTTCAGCCATAACGTTTCTGCAAATTACCGCTTCGACAATGGCCTCAGCGTCTTTGCTGGTTATGCAGAAGCCTTCAGAGGACAGCAAGTCAAAGAAAACTTCGTATTGGGCTCTAACGAAAACTCTCCAACACGTGGCCCAGAGCGAGCGAAAAACATTGAATATGGTGTCAAGTTTGCGAACGATATGTTCAGAGCGGGTGTGACTGTCTTCGACACTACGATCGATGACGTTGTCGCGTTCGATTACAGCGTGCGTAAGTATGTTAATGCAGGCAAACTCGAAACCTCGGGGGTAACCGCAAACGTCGGGCTAACACTAGAGAGCTTTTTTGCCACGTTAAGCTACAACCAATCAAAGCCAGAGCTTAATGGAAAACCGTTGAGTGACGATAACATGACTTTGGGTACGTCTGTTGGCGATACTTGGTTACTAGATCTTAACTATCTGTGGAATGAAAACCTTGAGTTTGGCTGGCATGTCACCTTGGTAGAAAAGCTCACCGATGTCGCCGATCCTAAGGTAAATCCAGAGAAGCCGGGTTACGATGTCCACGACCTATACGCTCAATGGCGTCCACTCAGCGACGAGGAACTCATTCTCACCGTATCGGTTAAAAACGTGTTTGATAAATACTACCTCGATCATGGTTCTTACCACGAATACATCGGAAGCCCTGTAGCGAAAGGTTACGCCAATGCAGGTCGTGACTTCCGCTTTAATGTTAGCTACGCATTTTAGGAGCTTGGAATGGATTCGATAAAACAATTACTCGCGATCGTCGGCATCGCTATCTTTAGCCCTTTAGTGGGTGCTGAAACTATCACTGTTGAGCACCCTATGGGTCAAACCACACTTGAGTCTAACCCTCAAAGGGTTATCGTTTTAGGCATGGATACCTTAGATGTACTTGATAGTTTAAACATAGAGCCCGTTGGCGTGGTAAAAGTGCCAATGCCGCAGTATCTACATAAGTATCAAAGCAATAAGTACCCTGCTGTCGGTTCTTTGTTCGAACCGGACTTTGAGACTATCTATACCCTTAAACCTGACTTAATCATTGCCAGTAACCGCAGCTCAGAGTCTTACTCAGAACTGACAAAAATTGCACCAACCGTGGTGTTTATGGCTGACCCTGCAAACTACTGGGCAACCACACAAGAAGCATGGCGCATGCTGGGTAAGATTTTTGAAAAGAGTGAGCAAATAGAAAAAGTTATCGCGGAAAAACAACAGCAGATTGATGTTATTAAATCGAAGACAACCCCGGCACATCAAATCATGTTAGTTATGACCAATGGGGGCAAGTTGACCGTGTTCGGCGCACAATCTCGCTACAGTGCTCTGTATAAACTTTTTGGTTTTTCAGAAGTTACCGTTAATGAGGAAAATAAAACTCACGGTGATTTGATTAGCTACGAGTTTATTGCAAACGCCAATCCACCCTACTTGCTAATCCTCGATAGAGATCAAGCCATTGGACGTGATTCTGGTGAAGCCTTTAAAAAGCTCAATAACCCTTTGGTAGCGCAAACGGGAGCCGCTAAGAATGGCCACATCCACTATCTTAACCCACATGCTTGGTACATCTCAGCCAGCGGTATTCAGGCGACACAATTTATGATTGATGACGTCAACGCCGTGCTGAATTAAACCATCACTAAAGAGCCAGTCAGTATCCACTGCTGGCTCTTTACTCAGCAAACTCAGAGAAGAACATCACTTGATTTCGCCCTTTTGACTTAGCTTTAAATAGCGCTCGATCCGCTTCGTCAAACAAAGCGGTGTGAGGCAAGTTGATTCTTCCATCCCACAAAGCGCCACCAATACTCACAGTAACAAAATCACAATCGGCATGAGCATGAGGTATTTCTAGTTTCTCAACTTCATAGCGCAACGCTTCAGCAACCTTCTTAGCCTCTTCAATCGTGGTGTTACGCAGAATAAAAGCAAACTCTTCACCCCCTATTCGCGCGAACACATCTCTTTTACGGCTGGTAATTCGGCTCAATGCCTGACAAATATTTTGTAAGCAGTAGTCACCGAGTTGATGCCCATAGTGGTCGTTATACTGTTTGAAATAATCAATATCCAAAATCAGCAAGGCAAAGTCTTCATCACTCTCGTGACTCTGGCGCATGGTATTTTCCATTGCCTGCTCATAAACTCTGCGGTTAGCAATCCCAGTCAGGGGGTCTAGGCTCGCCATACGCAGCAGTTCTTGTTCTTTCTTGCGAAAATGCTTGTTGGTGCTATCCAGCAAATAGTTATAGGTCATAGAGAGATTGGAATAGCTTGAACCGTGGTCGACTTCGAGATGCTTTTCTTCATCATGACTTTTGACTACGCGATCAAACTGTTCCATCAAGTCAATGAGCTCATCCTTCATACCATGCTCTCCAAAATTAAGCCCGATGGTTTCGGTTTGAGCCGACACACGGAGAGGATGAAAATGGTTAATGAGTTTGAGTAGTGGATAGCTCACCCCGACCACCCATACAGCGGTTGAGGCGATGCCCGTCAACTGTATAAATAACTGATCAATTCGGCTAGCAGCGTGGAGCTGTTCTATTGGCGCAAACAATGCGACCGCGAGGGTCCCCCACACTCCGCCGCCTAAGTGAACAGGGACGGCTGATACTACATCATCTAATCGGAGTCTTTCTAAGAGGCTAACCAGTATTACACTAATGCATCCGCCAACTGCACCAATGGCAACCGCTCCTGCCAAGTTAGCAATATTGGCACTTGCCGAGATAGACACCAAGCCAGCTAAAAGTCCATTCAATATGTAACGCGTACCACGCATGGAGTGGATGTTCCAAGACAACAATAAGGCACTAAAACCGCCGGTACAGGCTGATATCGCAGTATTTGAAAATATCTTTGCTAGGTTTTCATCAGGATGGATTACGCTACCACCATTAAAGCCGAACCAACCAATGAAAAGTAGAAACGTGCCAAGCGCAGAAAGAGGTAAGTTTTGGCTGTACATTTCTCTTGGTTTACCATCTTCGGTATAGCGACCTAGACGCGCACCGACAACAATAATGGCAACCAGAGCGATCCACCCACCGACAGAGTGAACCACTGTAGAGCCTGCAAAATCAATGAAGCCGCGTTCAGCGAGCCAGCCCATTCCCGTTGACTTAATATGGGTGCCATTCCAAATCCAATGGCCTACAACTGGGAATAACAAGGTTGCCGTAATCAATGAGCTAATTAAGTAGCCTGAGAACCGCATCCGTTCGGCCACCGCGCCAGATAGAATGGTCGCTGCGGTGCCACAAAACATCATTTGAAACAGGAAGAACGCCAGAATCAGTGGCACGGTTTGTTCTGACAAGACAAACAAGTCCGTCCCTATCAATCCGTTCCAACTTTCTCCATACATAAAGCCAAAACCGATTAACCAGTAAAACAGCCCACTGACACAAAAATCGGCAACATTTTTGAGCGAGACATTAATGTTGTTTTTGTTACGAACCAACCCACTTTCAAAGCAAGTAAAGCCCGGCTGCATCAGCAGAACTAATGCAGTACACAACAGAATCCAGGTAATGCTAATCGTGTCGCTCTCGATCATGGCTAGGCCCAAAAGGTCGCTCTATTTTACCTTTGTTATTAACCGAGCATAGTTAAGTGACGGAGTATTCTCCACTTTTCTCTAAGGTATTACCTTCTAGGCCATTCAAAATGAACTTTGGAACAAACTAAGACAAAAAATAAAAATTGATAATGCGAATTTTAAAGAACACGCCTTAACCTTCTATTAGGTACACCTTCTCCCCACTTTGTTTTAAGTGGGCGATAACTCCCTTACGCGTAAGATTGTTTTCATGGAGAAATACGGCAAGTTCTTCGGTTATTCTTCCTATTGTTCGCACTTCAAAACACTGCTCGCCTTTGCGAATCATATAAGCGTCTGTTTTCTTCTCGTTCTGTTCAATTTTATCAAACAGATACTCCTTACTGATGCCTGCATCTTTCAGCAGTTTATAGGCGACTTCGAGTACAGCTTCACTATTTTCCTTAATGAGTTCGTCGCAGGCGGCATTGAACTCATTCCTCACACTTTCGATCGTTTCATTGTCAGCATGTTCAAGTAGTATTTTAAAATGCTTACTTTTATATGAAACCATATTTGGAAGTTCAGGAATAAGACTACTTTCTTTGACCGTTTCATTCGCTGAAACTTGAGTATCATTATCAAAAATCACGATTTATCAACCCACACAACTAAAATTGTATTACATTAAACATTTTAAAATATTTTCAGTCAACCCAATTGTATTTTGATTTCATTTATCTTTATTTGAATGCACTTCGCTATCTAAGCGATACACTATTAATTACGACTTTCGACAATCAAGCCCCTGTTATTTTCTTTGTTATTTTTATCAGTTAAGCAAAGTATTGTTTGCCATTATTGAAACCATCTGCTGCAATTAGTCCATCGAATAGTCAGTACAAGTATCCAGATGAATTTACGTACTTTTTTAATGATGGCAGTCGTATTAACTTTTGCCGGTTGTGCCACCTATGCTGGGCTAAATTACGACCAGTTATTTGGCGAGCCTAGCGTGCAAGAGCGCCGAACTGATTTGAATAGCTCGGAGAGTGATTTCTTCCTTGCCGAGGTTAAACCTATTCTCGATAAACGCTGTGTAGTCTGCCACGCTTGTTACGATGCTCCTTGCCAACTAAAAATGTCATCGGTTGAAGGCATTGACCGTGGCGCGAGCAAAGAGCTGATTTATCAAGGCACTCGTCTTACAGCAGCCACACCTCATCGACTATTTGAAGATGCTCAAACCACCCAAGAGTGGCGCGAGCTCGGCTTTAACCCAATACTTAACGAACGCGTACAAAACCCAACAGCTAATTTAGAGGCAGGGCTTGTCGCTCGTATGCTAATGCAAAAAGAGGCCCACCCTCTTCCAGATCAAGCTCAACTCGAAGGCTTTGACTTTTCGGTTGATCGCTCTCAAGTTTGCCCGACAATTGAAGAGTATGACCAATACTTACAAGACTACCCGACTTGGGGTATGCCTTATGGAATGCCAAACCTCGCTTCCAACGAATACTCCACGTTAATAAGTTGGCTTCAAGATGGCGCGACAATGAATCAGCCTCTACCTTTGACTTCAGCTCAAGCACAGTTAGTCAGTGAATATGAAACACTACTCAACAAAAGCCCTCGTAAGGTTCAACTTACTGCTCGCTACATATACGAGCATTTGTTCTTGTCACATTTATACTTTTCCGACTTAAACGAACAGCATCCACGCTTTTTCACTCTAGTGCGTTCAAGTACACCGCCCGGTCAACCTGTAAAACGTATTGCGACCCGAAGACCATACGATGATCCAGGCATTTCTCGCGTTTACTACCGATTGATACCCGAGCAAGGCACCATTGTTGACAAGACCCATATGCCATTCGCTTTGAACGAAGACCGAATCAACGATTGGAAAGAGTGGTTTATCGACGCCGATTACGATGTCGCTAAGCTTCCAGGTTATACCCCTGATGTTGCTGCAAACCCGATGACAGCATTTATTGACCTACCAGTTAAAGCTCGCTTCAAGTTCATGCTCGACAATTCGCAGAATACGATCAATGCCTTTATTAAAGGACCAGTTTGTCGTGGGCAGTTAGCGCTAAATGTCATCAATGACCGCTTCTGGGTGTTCTTTTTAGACCCAGACAAAGCGGATATCCCTGAAGTAAACGAGTTTTATCATACCCAAGCTGACAACTTAAAACTGCCAGGAGAGCTTGAAAGCAATACCTTACCTATCACCAACTGGGTCTCTTACTCAAGGCAGCAAGCACGTTATTTACAGGCAAAATCTGACTTTATCAACCAGTGGTTTAAAGATGGCAAACATTTAACCACGGATGTCATTTGGACAGGAGAAGGAACGAATCAGAACGCAGCCCTTACAGTATTCAGGCACTTTGATAGTGCATCTGTTGTTCAAGGCTTAGTCGGCACACCGCCCAAAACAGCTTGGGTGTTGGATTATGCTCTCATCGAGCGCATCCACTATTTACTTGTCGCTGGATTCGATGTGTACGGCAACTTCGGACATCAGTTAATGACGAGGATGTTTATGGATTTCTTACGCCTTGAAGGTGAAAGTAATTTCGTTGCCCTACTGCCTAGAGATATGCGCCATAAAGAACACTCAAGCTGGTACAAAGACCAAAGTGCTCAGCTTAGTGACTTCTTACAACGCAACGTTAAGCCGTTTGATCAACCTACACAAGTGCCGTATCAAACAGACGATCCAAAAGCTGAGCTATACGATATTTTACAGACTCAACTTGCTCCTGTGCTGACTAATCGCTTCAAAATCGAACAAACAGGAATGAAGCTTGAAAATGAGCAACTGCTGCGCAGTATAGATAAGATCAAAGGCAAAGGGCTTATCTATCTGCCTCAGATAATGATGTTAATGATTGAGTCTGATAACGGTAAAGATCAGCTCTACACCTTGTTGCACAATAATGCTCATACCAACATCTCTAGTCTATTTGATGAGGAAAGTAACCGCGATCCGACCAATGATGATCTTACTTTGGTTCGTGGAGTGATCGGTAGCTACCCAGCTGCGTATCTATCCCTTAAAGAACAGCAAGTGCCAAAACTGGTCGAAATGTTGAAAAATATTTCGAGCGAGGAAGATTACGTTAAGCTGTTGGATACCTTTGCAATTCGTCGTAGTTCAGACCAATTTTGGCCGTTTAGCGATAAAATTCACGCATGGTATCAAGAGGATCAACCTATCGAATTTGGCCTGCTTGACTACAATAGATTTGAGAATAGGTAGAACCGTTCAACTGCGCATGACACGCTCAGGGAGGTGACTATGGGTATCAATGACAGCATTAGAGCTTTGGAACAACAAATTTATGTTGCCTGCTCAGAAGGTGATTACGACACCGTACAGATGCTTGAACATCAGCTTGATAGCCTTAGGAACAAGGCTGAACATCCTTTCGATGATGATCCTTATGCTCCTGAAGGGAAAATAATCCCTGATGATGACTGGTACTAACGAAAACGCCCCATCGTAATTTACATGGGGCTTTCTTTTGCCCATCGCCCATTACACACGTATAATTCACTCCTCTATAAACAGCGCTTTACAAAGCAATTTTAATCGCTATCATTTGCACGCAAACGATTGCCTCACTTTTTATGTGCCTATTTTGAGGGTTTTATGCTGTCTGATATTGAGATCTGTCGCGATACTAAACTAATGCCAATTTCCCAAGTTGCTGAGCGTGCTGGTCTGCATGCAAATGAATTCCATAGCCAGGGAAAATACAAGGCTAAAGTGACTTTAGAAAGCTTAGCGCGCTTGCAAAACAACGTCACCGGAAAACTCGTATTGGTGACTGCAATAACCCCTACTCCACTTGGCGAAGGAAAAACGGTTACTACGATTGGCTTATCTCAAGGCATCGCCAAACTTAATCGCTCCGTTATGGCCTGTATACGCCAGCCTTCAATGGGCCCTGTTTTTGGTGTCAAAGGAGGTGCGGCTGGCGGTGGTTACTCTCAGGTCGCTCCAATGGAAGAATTAAACCTTCACCTGACGGGTGATATTCATGCCGTTACTGCAGCACATAACTTAGCTGCAGCTGCGATTGATGCACGTATCTATCATGAGCAACGCCAAGGCTATAAAGACTTTGAACAGCGCAGTGGATTAACTGCCCTCAAAATTGACCCTCAACGCGTTGTCTGGAAACGTGTCATGGACCACAACGACCGAGCACTGCGTATGGTGACGGTCGGCATGAACGAAGCGAACAAGACCATTAATGGCTTCGAACGCCAAGATGGATTTGACATATCTGCCGCTTCCGAGCTGATGGCAATTCTTGCGCTCGCTTCTGACTTAAAAGACCTTCGTGCTCGTATTGGCCGAATTGTTGTCGCATACGATATCGATGGCAAACCTATCACCACGGAAGATTTGCAGGTCGCAGGTGCCATGGCCGTCAGCATGAAAGAAGCGATTGAGCCAACCTTGATGCAGACGTTAGAAGGCGTTCCAACGCTTATCCATGCGGGCCCGTTTGCAAATATTGCTCACGGTAACTCGTCTATTATCGCAGACAACATCGCGACAAAACTGTGTGAATTCACCGTAACGGAAGGTGGATTTGGTTCTGATATGGGTTTTGAGAAAGCCTGTAACATCAAAGCTCAGATGTCAGATAAATCACCAGATTGTGCCGTCATTGTTGCCACTTTACGCGGTTTAAAAGCTAACTCAGGGCTGTACGATTTAAAGCCCGGCCAAGCAATACCAGAAATGCTGTTTGAGAACGACGAAAAGGCGCTCATTGCCGGATTCGATAACTTAAAATGGCATATCAACAACGTAAACAAATACGGCGTGCCTGCGGTTGTTGCAATCAACCGTTTCCCTCAAGATAGTGACCAAGAGCTTCAAGCTCTAAAAGCCATGATTGAAGCTTTACCAAATGATGTTGAAGTTGCTATCAGTGAGGGCTTTGCCAAAGGTGGTGAAGGCACAGTAGAGTTAGCTGAGAAAGTCGTCGCACAGTGTGACAAAACAGCCCACTTCAAGCCGCTGTATCAATTTAGCCAAACAACCGAAGAGAAGCTAATGGCTGTGGCTGAAGCAGGTTATGGCGCATGTGGTATTACTCTTAGTTACCAAGCAAGAAAACAGCTTGATGAGTTAAAACAGCATGGCTTCGACAACTTAGCGGTTTGCCTTGCAAAAACACCACTGTCTATTTCCACCAATGGCAGCATTAAAGGTGCGCCTTCTGGCTTCGATGTGCCAATCCGTGAGTTACGACTGTGTGCGGGTGCGGGCTTTGTTTATGCGCTTTGTGGCAACGTAATGACGATGCCGGGCTTGCCAGAGAAGCCTGCGTTTATGAATCTCGATCTCGATGATGACGGCAATATTATTGGCTTAAGCTAACCGCGATTGACCAATGAATTCTCTAAGAGGCTAAGTAGTTAAAACTTAGCCTCTTTTCTTTAGCGCAAACTCGACAAGCCATGCAGTCCACCACAAGATCATGTACCATTGAAACATTACTCGAACAGACCGGATGTTTTCATGGAAGCAGAGTTATTGGAAATCAAAAATTTCCTATCCCAACACCCACCTTTTGACGAACTCGAAGACGATGTACTCAACTATGTCACCAAGCACGTTGAGATTTCTTACTACCGTGAAGATACGCCTATCATCCACTTTGGCGATGAAATTCACGATCTCTATATGGTACGAAGCGGTGTTGTTGAAGTTTATCGACGCAAAGGCGAGCTCTATAACCGTCTTGATGAGGGTTCCTTGTTTGGTCAAATGGGTCTACTCACAAACAACAAAGTGCGTTTCCCTGCCAAAGCGATAAAAGATACTCTGCTCTACTGTATTCCTGAGACAGTCTTCCAAGAACTCTATGACGAGCATGAGACTTTCGCTGACTTCGTTGAAGTGGAAGATACCGCTCGTTTGCGCCAAACCGTCTCTAATAGTAGTGAACAAAACGACCTGACAACGTCCAAAGTAAGAACTCTGCTCACCAGCGAAGCGCCAACGATTCCGAAATCTGAATCCATTCAGAATGCAGCGATTAAGATGGCGGAAGAAAATGTCTCTTCACTGTTGATCATCGACCCAGACGTGGCTCAAGACGATGAAGATGATAACAACCCACTGGTTGGTATCATCACTGACCGTGACCTATGTACCCGGGTCCTCGCCCAAGGCTTAGACCCAAGCGATGATGTATCTACCGTTATGACCACAGAAGTCATTTCGCTCGACCATAACGCTTATGTATACGAAGCCATGCTGACGATGCTGCGTTACAACGTCCATCATCTTCCTGTCCTCAAAGACAAACAGCCGATTGGCATCATCGAGGCTACGGATATTGTCCGTTACGAATCTCAGAACTCTCTACTGCTAGTCAGTACCATTTTCCAACAACAGTCCGTCGAAGAGCTTTCTACCCTTTCAGAGCAAGTAAAAGACAGTTTTGTACGTTTAGTAAATGAAGACGCCAACTCACATATGGTAGGTAGTGCGATGTCGGTGATAGGTCGAAGCTTCAAACAACGTATCATAGAACTTGCAGAAGAAGAACTTGGTGAACCACCGGTACCATACTGCTTTGTTGCACTCGGCTCGATGGGTAGAGACGAACAACTGTTGGTCACCGATCAAGACAATGCCATCATTCTTGATAACACCTTTGTAAAAGAGCAACACGATAGTTACTTTGCTCAGCTCGCTAAAATTGTCTGTGATGGTTTAGATAAATGCGGTTACACCTACTGTACCGGCGACATTATGGCAACCAATCCAGATTGGCGTATGACTCGTACCGAATGGGAAGAGTGTTTTGCTGATTGGATTGATGACCCAAACCCTAAAGCCCTACTTAACGCCTCGATATTTTTTGACCTCGACGGTGTTTATGGTCGATTAAAATGGGCCGAGCACCTCAATGGGTTTATTGTGCGCCGTGCACGTAAGAACAATCGCTTCCTCGCCTGCTTAGCCCGCAATGCTATGAACCGCACTCCACCTCTCGGCTTCTTCAAAGACTTCGTTATGGAGAAAGATGGTCAGCATAAGAACTCCATCAATCTTAAACGTCGCGGAACTGCGCCACTCGCAGATTTGATTCGTGTGCATGCGCTCGCCGTTGGCTCTCGCTCTAAGAACTCTTTTGAGCGATTAGATGATATTCACGAGGCAGGCATTCTACCTAAAGGTAAAGCTCGAGACTTAAGTGATGCACTCGAATTTATTTCTATGGTTCGAATTCGCCACCAAGCACTAGACGTTGAAAACAAGATTGATCCTGATAACAACATTGAGCCGGAAAACCTGTCAGATTTTGAGAGACGCAATTTAAAAGACGCATTCCAGATCCTAAGTAACGCGCAAAACTTCTTGAAGTTCCGTTACCAAGCCAGCAACAACTTTAAGTGAGGTGGCTATGCTGAATAAGATTATGTCTCCTCCCTCTATTGACTGGCAAACTAAGTTCAGCCGTAAGTTAGAGGTCGCGCAGAACCAGGCTTTAAAGCAATACTATCAAGCAGGAGTGCCCGCCCCTTCGACCCCACTCGAAGAAGTCACGTTTCTTGCTATGGACTTCGAAACAACGGGGCTTGATTCCGATCAAGATGACATCATTACCATAGGTACGGTGCCTTTTAACCTCAATCGCATTTTTATCAATCAGGCACAGCACTGGACTGTCAAACCTCGCAAGCAGTTAGCCGAAGAGTCGGTGGTCATTCACGGCATTACCCACAGCGATGTGCTGGACGCCCCAGATCTGATTGGCGTTTATGAAGAGATACTCGCTCAGATGGCAGGAAAGGTAATGGTGGTTCATTACCAGCGAATCGAGAGAGAGTTCTTCGACAAGGCGCTCAATGCACGAATTCGAGAGGGAATCGAGTTTCCTGTTGTCGACACGATGCACATTGAAACCCAACTACAGCAAAAAGCCAGCGGTGGGATTTTAAACAAGATAAGAGGTAAAAAGCCTGAATCAGTAAGACTAGGAGCAAGTCGCTCTCGGTATGGGTTACCGCTCTACACGCCACACCATGCATTGACTGATGCGGTGGCGACAGCTGAACTTCTGCAAGCACAAATTGCCCATCACTACGATAGGAGTATGCCTATCAGTCAACTATGGATTTAGGACGGCACACACATTAAAAAAGGGACGATAATCGTCCCTTTTTCGTTTTAATATGATAAATGCGCTTATCGCTTCTCGGTACGCATACCCATTAGCAAGCTGACACACATCAATAGCAATACGAAGGTAAATGGCAACGCTGTTGAAATAGCACCTGCTTGAAGCGCTTGAACCGCCTCTGAGCCACCAATCCATAGCAGAGCTACTGCAATCGCACCTTCCATGAATGCCCAGAAAACACGCTGAATCACAGGCGCATCCACCTTACCACCAGCGGTAATACTGTCGATCACCAACGAACCTGAATCCGATGAAGTAATAAAGAATACCAGAACAAGGATTACTGCAATGATAGATAGGATCGAACCAAACGGAAGTACATCGAACATTTGGAACATAGCCAGTGATACATCGGTAAGACCTTCAGAACCTAACTCACCCACACCGTTTATCACTTGGTCAATTGCCATACCGCCGAATGTCGACATCCAAAGTAGCGTCACTGCCGTTGGCACTAGCAATACTGCCGTGATGAATTCACGTACTGTACGACCTTTAGATACACGTGCGATAAACATACCCACGAATGGTGACCAAGAAATCCACCAAGCCCAGTAGAATACTGTCCAGCCTTGGAACCAAGCTTCATCTTCACGGCCGTGCGGGTTACTTAGTGGTATTAGGTTTTCCAAGTAAGCCATTAGTGTCGTACCAATATTGCCTACAACCATTGCGTAACCAATCAGTGCGACCAAAATCAGCAGTAGGAAAGCAACAATCATGTTGATGTTACTGATAACCTTTACACCGCCATCAATACCGCGAAGTACTGAAACCACCGCAAGCAAAGTCACTACTGTGATGACGACGATTTGTAGCCCAAGACCAGACTCAATACCGAACACATGGTGGATACCACTTGCCGCTTGTTGAGCACCTAAGCCTAGTGACGTTGCCAAACCAAACAAAGTAGCCAGTACAGCAAGAATATCAACAATATGACCTGCCCAACCCCAAGCGCGATCGCCCAGAATTGGATAAAAGATTGAGCGAATAGAAAGTGGTAACCCTTTGTTGTAAGCAAAGAAAGCGAGCGATAATGCCACTACACCGTAAATTGCCCATGGGTGCAGACCCCAGTGGTACATTGTCGCACCTAGCGCTAATTTAGCCGCTTCAGGCGTATTTGCTTCGACACCAAGTGGCGTTTCATACCAACCAGTAAAATAGGCTACTGGCTCTGCGACACTCCAGAACATTAGGCCAATGCCCATACCTGCAGCAAACAGCATTGAAAGCCAAGAAAGGTAAGAGTAGTCAGCTGTAGCGTCAGTACCACCTAGGCGAATCTTACCTAGAGGTGAAACTATCAAAGCTAAGCAGAAGATAACGAAGATGTTCCCCGACCAGATAAACAACCAGTCAAAGCTACCTATAATCTGCCACTTAATTCCATCCAGAGTCGCTTTAGCAGACTCTGCATCCATAACCAGAACTGCAATCAAAAATACTGCAATCAAACCTGCACTCCAGCCAAATACTGGATTGTGCACATCGAATCCCCATTTCTGTACATTATCTTGACCGATTGTATAGTCGGTACTGTCGATACTGTACTTATCTATGCCTTTAGTCATCATTCCTCTCTAGCATCTGATCCTTAATGTGTATCAGCAAATCACTCTTAAATCATTAGAGTTAAAATTGATTTTTGTAACAATGCAATCTGATACAGCTCCCAATATTGTACGCTTCTTGTCGTTTTGTGCCAGTAATAAGCTGTTTTTTCGCCACAATTTAGGAAAATGGTGACCTGAACGATTGGATATTAATCAATTTGAGTTACACTCAAAATTCAATACTGTTTGAGTACTAAATAAGTACACTAAACCATAAACAAGAGAGGGCAAAAACAGTGTGAAAAATTGTGATAATTGAGACTTTTTTTCGTCGATTTTTTCAGGTATTTTTCGCCTACTTTTTTCCATCAACTCTCGACCAACCAAGGAAACGCATTGGAAAAGCACGAAGAAGTTCTGATCTCGATCCGCCAAATCATTCGAGCGATCGATTTACACTCAAAAAAACTCAGTAAAGAGTCTGGTCTTACTGGCCCTCAACTTATCCTAATGCGTTCGATTAAAGAGCTAGGTGAAGTAACCATTCGTCAACTTTCGGACCACACCAACATGAGTCAAGCGACGGCGACAACCATTCTCGATCGCTTAGAACGCAATGGGCTTGTACAGCGAGTGCGTAGTGTCAAAGATAAGCGTAAAGTTCATGCGTACTTAACTGAAAAAGGGCAAGCTCTATTGCTAGAAGCCCCAACCCCACTACAGCAAAGCTTTATTACCAAATTCCAGCGTTTAGAAGAATGGGAGCAATCGCTTCTGCTCTCTTCGGTTCAACGTATCTCTTCAATGATGAATGCGGAAGATATTGACGTGGCTCCTGTCCTCGAATTGGGTAGCATTACTAAACCTGAATAACCACCCAGAAATTTGCTTTCATCCTGCTTTGAGCATACGTTTATTGAACAACAATAATAAACTCTAACTAGCAGTCAAAGAGGATGTAATGGGTAAGAGTGATACATTACATAAGCAACATGACGAGGCGATACTCGACTTAACGCAACAAAAACAGTTGCTAAAGGTTATCGCCACTATAACGCTACTCGTGTTCGTACCACTCGGCATTAAGAACATTATGATTGGCGAGTTGATGCTAGGTATTGTGCTGCTCGCCTTTGAAATTTCTCTGTTACTCGAAGTCACTGCCATTGTTTACAATAAGCAGACGTTTTTTAGTTATTACCTACCGCTTTCTCTACTCATCATATCCGCGATCTTAACCGTTGCTATTTTCGGTACACTGGGGACGTATTGGCTTTACCCAGTCGTTATCGGTATCATTTTTCTTCTGCCAAAACGTGAAGCCATCATTTCCAACGCAATTATCATTATTGCTTCAGGCTACGCAGCGACACTCCATGTTGACCATGGGATTACCGCTCGTTACGTCATCTCTTTGATTGTCACGGCGATGTTGGTTCACGTGGTTGTTGGAGCCGTACGTAAACTACAGGCTGACATGCATAACTTACTCGTCCGTGACCCTATGACTGGCGCATTTAATCGTCATGAACTAAACAGCTCCCTTGAAGACGCGGTTGAGCACTACTCCACTTCCACCATAGCCATCGTGGACGTCGATCGATTTAAGTACATCAATGACCGCTATGGCCATGACGTAGGAGACCGAGTGCTAATGGTGATTGTTAAAACCTTCAATCGCTATATGGGGCCGTCGGATAAGCTGTTTCGTTTAGGCGGGGATGAATTTCTTCTTATTTTTCATGGAAAAGATCGGCTTCTTACCGAAGAGATCATGAACTATATCGCCAAAGAAATCAGGCATACTGTTCATGCTAACTCTACAGGGATAACCATCAGCGTAGGCGTAGCTGAATCCGAACCTTTTACAGAAATTCGTGAATGGATGAAACGTGCAGACTTAGCGTTATACGAGTCAAAACGTCTAGGGCGCGACAAGGTGTCATACTATACGCCCTCCATGTCGGCGCAATTTGAACAACGTGAAATTGAAATATCTGGGCGCGCTAACCTCCGCTAAAAATTGGCAGCTCACTCCCCCCTTTGACTTGGCGAATCGCCAAATGGGTGTGTATGTCTTTGACGTTTTCTAAACGCTGCAACTTACGAGTGAAAGACTCATATCCTGCTAAATCATGACTTACCACTTCTAAAAGGTAGTCATAAGCTCCAGAAACGACATGGCAGCTAATCACCTCGTCCATTTCTTGTACCGCTTGCTCAAAATCATCAATACTCGACGCTTGGTGGTTGTTTAAGCTCACCTCAACAAACACCGTCATACCAACACCAATAAGATCTTTGTTCAGGCTTGCACGATAATTAGCGATGATTCCTGACTCTTCAAGTCGCTTAATTCTTCTCGCGCAAGGCGAAGCGGACAAACCAACCTTGTCAGCGATATCTGCCGTAGACTGACGAGCATCTTGTTGAAGCAAACGTAAGATGTGCTTATCAATTCGATCCATAACCTTTGCGCCTTTTTCTAGCTAATACTCTAAGATATTTGACTGATTCAGCCAATATCACTCGATATGGTGACAAATATTGCCAGATTTCGCCTCCCATTACGTCTCATAATATTCACAAGTTTAATTTTGGTCACATATGGATATGCTTTCTGGATATTTGGCAATGATTGCCACGCTATTACTTTGGTCTGGTTTCTTCCTTTCACTGAGAAGTGGAGCGCACTCAGAACTGCTCACAGCCGATATCGCGCTCACGCGCTTTATCATTCCTTGTGTCGTGTTGCTACCCCTCGTTTACAAAGCCAGAGAGGCGATCCTTGCGGTACCTAAACACTACCTTCTCGGTATGTTCATAGGTAGCGGCTTACCTTACCTCCTGATCGCTGGTACGGGAATGAAATTCGCTCCAGTATCTGATGGCAGTGCCCTTATCCCCGGCACACTCCCGCTTTTTGTGTCTGGAATAGCAGTATTGCTTTTTAAGCAGCCACTCAGTACTCACCGACTTTTTGGATTAGCGCTTGTGATTGGTGGTATCGTCACCTTTCTGATGCAAAGTGTTGGCAATGCTCATTCAGATTTACTGCAAGGTCAGATGCTGTTTCTTATCGGCAGCGCAATGTGGGCAATTTTCACGATTTGTGCCCGTGTCTCAAACCTAAACCCTTTAGCGGCTTCTGGGCTTGTCTCTCTGATGTCCATGATCGTTCTGTGCGGCCTCATTTTTACTGGTGTGCTCGACAGTTACCTTTACCAACACAACCCTACTGAGTGGCCATGGAGAGAGCTAGGTGGGCACATCATGCTGCAAGGCGTTGGGGCAGGTTTAATCGCGGCTTTTACTTACCTTCATGCTATATCAGTCTTAGGGGCTGAGCGCACCGCCGCATTTGGCGCAGCAACCCCAGCGGTTGCAACTCTGCTTGCGATCCCTGTTTTCAATGAGCACCCTTCGCCATTAAGCTGGCTAGCGCTGAGTCTTATTTGTGTAGGGAGTTTAATTGCGAGCAACATACTGATGAAAAAAGACACATCGCTGCAATATCAACCGCCATCATTTAAGTCGGGGGTTAAGTAATCCAACTAAGTGGTTATTTTTGATGTTGTGGTCTTAACTCGGTATAGTCCTGCACTTACTTAGCTATAGTGGAATCAGACATTGAAAACACCTTGTATCGCTGCCTGTAAAAATAACGAAGGGATCTGTAGTGGATGTCATCGCACGGTGGATGAGATTGTTAACTGGCGCCATCTTTCTGATCAAGAGCGCGATCAAGTGATGGCAAACCTGAGCGGTAAAACTTCCACGCATAACTGCCCCTCATGCCATCAGCCTGCTCAATGTGACATCAGCCAAGGTAAGTCAACTTGCTGGTGTTTTGATATTGAAAAACGCGATACGTCAGATCTGCCAAAAACCGATACTTGCTTATGCCGCAAGTGCTTATCTAAGCTGCCGACTGCATAAAACGCAGCTTTGATAGCATATAAATTTGGATAAGTTTTTCTAATCCATAATCAAAATTTTTATCTTGCTTAAGATCACACTTTTCGATTGCCAGACTCGCCAACTCACTCTAATATCTCGCGCCTGATAGTTCCCTTTGTTTACTTTAATGATTAGCTTTGTTTACTCAAAGTTAGTGTTTTTTGCGCTTTGAATTTAGGTGTTGTAGAAATGTCTGCGTCTTCTCAAGTGATTAAGTTAACCTTCCTGATCGCAATTTTGACTGCTGTTGGTCAAATGACTCAAACCATGTATGTGCCTTCCATTGGTCATATGGCGAGTGAGTTTTTAGTGACGCCTGCCGCCCTGCAAGCTGTGATGGCGTGCTACTTGATCCCTTACGGATTTTCGCAGTTTATCTACGGCCCATTGTCAGACAGATTAGGACGTAAACCGATCATCGTTGTTGGCTTGCTGATTTATATTGTCGGTACTATCGTTGCTTTGTTTGCTCATAGCTACGATTGGTTTCTAGCGGGTAGCTTTATCCAAGGTCTCGGCATTGGTTGCGGAGGTGCGATGTCACGTACATTGACTCGCGATCTGTTTGAAGGCGCTGAGCTGCACAAAGTAAACAGCCTGATTAGCATGTGTGTGATTTTCTCACCACTAATTGCACCAGTACTTGGCGGCTACCTAACCGAAATGTTTGGCTGGCGCTCTAGCTACTTGTTCTTGGCTCTGTTTGGCATTGCCGTTGTCATTACTATGATGACCAGCTTTATGGAAACATTACCACGTGAAAAACGTCGCTATGAGAAAGTAACGAGCAGTTACCGTTATGTTCTGTCAGACCGTCGCTTTCAAGGCTATTTAATCTGCTTGGTAGCCACTTTTTCTGGTATTGCGATTTTTGAAGCTGCAGCAGGTGTTCTACTCGGTGGAGTTTTACAACTTCCTGCGACAATAGTGAGCCTGCTGTTCGTACTACCAATCCCTGGTTATTTGGTAGGTGCAGGTCTATCAAGCTACATCGCCAGTAAACGTAACGAGAAAAGCGCTCTTACGGTAGGCTTAGTCGCAATCATGCTCGGGTCATTGGTCATCTTGCTACCTGGCCTGCTTGGACATACTAATGCGCTAAGCTTAATTGGCGGTGCGACCGTTTACTTCTTAGGTGCTGGTATTTTGTTTCCTGCAGCAACGACAGGCGCACTATCTCCACTACCTTACCACGCAGGCACAGGTGGCGCGGTATTAGGAGGAATGCAAAACCTAGGCGCAGGATTAGCGACGCTAGGTGCGTCATTAATCCCAGCACCCGATCAAATGCCACTTGGGGTACTGATGTTAATGATGTCGGTATTAGCATTAATTGGTTTAATTCGCGTTTACCGAAAAAAAGATCCTTCCAACGAGATGCCATTGGCGATCTAAGCTAAGTACAAAAAAAGGAGCTCAACGAGCTCCTTTTTTTGTATCTCACATTTACCATTTCTTCATTAGTCGCCCAACTAAGTTGGGATGATATGCCCAGCTGTGGTCAAACATGGCCATCAACTCTGGGTTACCATACTTTGACAAGCTAATGGCATGAAAACGGTTCTTACGCGCTTTTAGCTCATCTACTTTGGCGATCATCTCATCTGACTGCTTAGGTGCAATAAAATCAGAAATCACCACTAAATCGGCATTCTTGTACTTATCACCACACATCAAGTCAATCGACTTCATGATAACCGGCGCAATGTCCGTACCACCGTGGAAGTTGTAGCTTAAGAAATCACTCGCTTCACGCAACCCGTCTTGTTTAGTTAACTCATAGGTAATCTGTTCGGTAGAGAACAGCATAACGTAACAATCACGGTCTTCAGCCAAAGCAATTTGCATTAACGCGTAAGCCATTGCCTTTGCACATTGCTCAGGAAACCCCGTCATAGAGCCAGAGGCATCGACACAAATAATGAAAGGCCCTTTTTCAACCTCTGCGTCTTTGTTATCAGGTTGCTGCGCACGAACCTTACGTAACGTTCTTGATTTGCCCTGCATACGATAGTTCATCAAGCGCTTATCGACGAGGTGTTTATAGAACACTACCTCAAGTTCAGGGTATGCCAAAAACATGGTTTCGTTTGGAAGTAGCTTGTTCAGATCATCGCTTTCATGAATACCGACAATATCGTCAGTCGCTTCATCGGCCTTCTCTTCCACCATTTGCGGCTCTTCAACAGGGGCACGATTAAGATCAGGATCGTTCACTTGACTCGCCATGCGACCAAGTTTTTCACTGATCTCTTGTAGCCCTTTGTTTTTCTTTAAGAACTCAGCATGGCGCTTCATAACCGTAAGATCAGATTGACTCAACTTGGCTGATGCCATATCCCAAAGGCGGCCAACACTGCCTTCGTCACCTTCTTCCGTGACTCTATCCATGCTTTTCATCGTTTCCATGCGTTGATAGAGATCTTTAAGAAGCTTTTCTTTGTTAGCTTCAAGCTCTGATACCTGCGCTTGTCGAATCGCATCAGAAAGGCTTTGATACCATTGATCGCAGAAGTAATGTGGGAACATTGGGTTACTCAGCCCTTTGTTCTTTTCAAGCAGTCGACGCGCTTGTAAGTAAAAAGCAGAGTGCCACTCTAGTTTTTTCAGAACTTCAGGGATTTCTTCAAAAAATCGCGCTTCATCCCAGTGAATCACTTCTTGATAAAGGGCGAGTTCTTGCTGAAAACGTTCCGTTTCACATACTTTGGTGATGCGCTTTTTCACACTGCCGCGCCATTTAAGCAGATGGTTTTTCACCGAGGTTTTCACACCGCGATTTTCTGCCATGGCCATTACTTGCGAGCGAGCCATTAGGTCATTCACTGCTGTATCAATGATTCCTGATTCAGCAATGGCTAGCGCTAAGTTTAAACCGTCTGCTCCTAACATACTGGCCCCTTAAGAGAAGAACTCGTCTAAATGCTTAAAGCGGAAAACCGTACGTTCACATTCAGTTTTCGTCGATTCCAACACATGCTGAAGGTTCTGTAAGCTTGCTTCCATCGCCCTTGGCAGTTCTTGTTCAATGAAGCCGTGCGGCAATGCACCATGGAAATCAGAACGAACCTTACGCAAGTGATGCTCTGCAAGCTCTAACTGAGCCATAGCCTGCTCTGATTTGGTAAACCACTCTTGGAATAATGATGCATCTAGCCCTTTGTCAGTCACAATCGAAACCAACACACCCCGATTGGCAATATCTTTGATCACTAAGTTGTTGGCAGCATCAACATCGAACCTAAAGCGGCACATGTTGGTGTTTTGGTTTACATAACCATAGACGTCACCATGACCCTCTTTGATTACACGCTCCAGTTCATTCTTAGGAACGTACACCCATCGGCTATCGCCCTTCTCAGATTCAGTGACAGACATATTGCTTTGCAGCAGGACAAGTTTCACAAGGTCAAAGGTGCTGCCTACCTTGTAGCTTTTTGCATCAGAGATGTCGTAACTATTGATCTGCTGCTTTTTCAATAGTCCAGTGGTGGACTCCATCGACAGCATAACGCTCAGTTCAGACTCTAGTTCATCCTGAATGTCACTTAACTCTTCACGGCAGAGAGTGATTTGCTGTTCAACATCTTGCTGGTCAAACGCATGGTTGAGAGCAAACTGCTTAATCACACTACGAACTATGTCGCGTGATTCAGGGCTGTTCCACAAGCAATCTTGCAGTAATAAAAGGTCTAGCGGATTGATTGCATCACGACCATTAAAATAGGCGCTCGCTTTAAGCAGTTTAACCGCCTTCTTCCAACGACGATCAGAGACATACATATCAGTGTCTTCTGCTTCAACACCACTGGCTGCCGTGGCAGCGCTCTCTAGCAGACTCTTCAGCTCATACAACTTTTCAAAGACTGCATCAGACAGTTCAAGCTGTTCGATTTCAGATTGCCACTGATGATACTCTTCATCTGTAATCGCTAAGCCTTCCGGAATTTTAGCTTCTTGCGCCGTACCCACCGTCAGCATAGATTTGAAGTTCTGCTTATTTTGAATTCGGTTGACGAACACACGCACTAGCATGCGGTCATATAAGGCTTCTAGACCACTATCTTCATCTGGCAGTTCGTTAGATGCAGAGACCAACAGCCTCATTGGTACACGCTCAATATCGCTACCATTTTTAAACGTTTTTTCGTTAACAACCGTTAACAGCGTATTAAGAATTGCTGGACCTGCTTTCCAGATCTCGTCAAGAAAAACCACTTGCGCCGTTGGCAAGTAGCCCTCTGTTAAACGTACATAGCGACCATTATCTTTGAGTTCTTGAATGCTAAGCGGACCAAACACTTCTTCTGGGGTAGAAAAGCGAGTCATTAAATATTCAAAGTAAGAGGAGTTATCAAAAGCTTGGATAAGGCGCTTTGCAATAAGACTTTTTGCGATCCCCGGAGGACCTAATAAGAAAACACTTTCACCCGCCAAAGCTGCGAGCAAACAAAGTTTGATGGTTTCTTCGCGCTCGTAGACACCGTCAGATAAGGCTTGCGCCAATTTATTGATTCGTTCTGAGAGCAACGCTTTTTGTGAGTGAGACACTCGATTTGGGCTAATCATTTCGCGCTCTCCTAAGGTTAACCTGATGGCATGTATGTATAATTTTATACATTTGTTATCACTCTGTTACAAGCGTAATTTGAAGTTTGGACAAATCTTTATATCAGATGCAGTTTTTGCGTAACTCGTTGAAAACAATGTTTGCACTTTTGAGAGTTCTATCACCTATAGCGTATGGGATTTTGTGAGGTATCGACGAGAATGCGCTTTATCTACGGGGATTGAGGCTGTAAGGTAACTCCTGTCTTAAGCTAGGACTAACAATAAGAATCAAATGGAAAACACAACTAAGACGATCCATTCATGGAAACGCATCTCTCTTATCGAAGAATCAATCCTCCTACCCAACGGTAAAAAAATCGCGCATACGACGATATCTCACCCTGGTGCAGCGGTGATTTTGCCTATTGATGAAAATGGTCACATCATTGTTATCAATCAATACCGCCCATCTCTTAAGAAGTGGTTATTAGAATTACCTGCGGGAACGTTGGAGTCAGACGAACCGATTGAGCTCTGCGCGCACCGAGAGCTTGAAGAAGAGACTGGTTACAGTGCTAAAAGCATGGTATCTCTAGGACAAGTAACGCCTCTTGCGGGTTTTTGTGACGAAATCCAATATCTGTTCGTTGCAAAACAGTTAACCCAAACCAAACGTTACCAATGCGATGAAGATGAAGTCATCGACGTACTCTCATTATCAGTAGAACAACTCGAACAAAAAATCATTTATGGTGAGATCACCGATGCGAAAACTATCGCGTGTTTAAGCAAAGCAAAGCTGTGTGGATATATATAGGAGACAAGATTATGGATTTTCGTTCAGATACGGTAACTAAGCCTACCGAGGCAATGCGCAAAGCAATGGCCGAAGCACTTGTAGGCGATGATGTGTATGGTGACGACCCAACCGTAAACGAACTAGAGCAGTGGGCAGCCGAGCGACACGGATTTGAAGCGGCGCTATTTACGACTTCTGGCACTCAAGCCAACTTACTCGGTCTTATGGCTCACTGTGAACGCGGCGATGAATATCTATGTGGTCAACAAGCCCACAACTATAAGTACGAAGCTGGAGGCGCTGCGGTGTTAGGTTCTATCCAGCCTCAACCGATCGAAAACAACCCAGATGGCACGTTAGATTTTGCGAAACTCAAAGCCGCCATTAAGCCTGACGATTCACACTTTGCCCGCACTAAGTTATTAAGCTTAGAAAACACCATTAATGGTAAGGTGCTGCCACTCTCCTACTTGGCAGAAGCAAGAGAATTCGTCAATCAACATGGCTTGTCACTTCACCTAGATGGTGCTCGCGTATATAACGCTGCAGTCGCGCTCGATGTTGACGTCAAAGAGATTGCTCAACACTTCGATTCCATGACCATCTGTCTATCAAAAGGATTGTGTGCGCCCATCGGCTCTCTCCTTCTTGGCAGCAAAGCCTTTATCGCCAAAGCTCGCAGGCTGCGTAAAATGGTGGGGGGCGGCATGCGCCAAGCTGGTATTTTGGCAGCGGCAGGCAAACTGGCATTAACTGAACAAGTCACACAACTGAATGTTGACCATCAAAACGCCAAGAAGCTAGCGCTAGGGCTTAGTGCATTAGACGGTTTCCATGTTAACCCTGATTTCGTTCAAACTAATATCGTCTTTGCTAAATTTGATGACAGTATCGAAATCAACAAGATTGCAAACCAGCTAGCTGAAGACGGAATCACTGTGTCACCGGGCAACCCGATTCGTTTCGTGACTCACAAAGACGTCTCAAGCGCAGATATCGACCTATTACTGAGTAAACTTGCGCAATACATCAAATAATCTCACTTGAGCTTCCCCCTAGGGGAAGCTTTATTCTTTTGCGTAGCCATATTGATCGAGATGTATCTATGAAACGCATCCTTCTACTACTATTAGCTCTCCCTTCCATCGCATTAGCAAACAACGATTTCGGTAACGCTGAACTTGGAAAAGTCAAAGCGCCAAGTTGCGTCTTCTGCCATGGTTCTGATGGCATAGCATTCAACCCTGCTTATCCGCATCTAAAAGGCCAGAATGCTCAGTACTTGTATCAATCTATGAAAGATTATCAAGATGGACATCGCTCAGGCGCGTTAGCAGACATGATGAAAGCGCAGCTTTCTCGGCTCAATGACCAAGATCTCAAAGATATTGCCGCCTATTTTGCTAGTCAGTAGTACAAGCTATAAAGTCGAATAATGATGAACATCACGATTATTGATACGTTATAACATAACCAAACGATATCATTCGCATTATTGCATGCAAGATAAGATGTATTTCATATAAATCCTATAATCGTAAGCCGAAGATCAAGTTTTCTTCTCATGCACTCATTTATAGGGACGAACAATGAAATATAGCCCATTGGCACTAGCCTTCCTGTCAGCAGTGGTTGCTTCAGGGTGTACAACACAAACTTCGAATGAAACGCCATTCGACCTAACGATTTTACATATCAACGATCATCACTCTCATTTAGAGCCTTCCACGCAGAAACTCAAACTAGCGGGTCAATCGACTTACACTCAAGTGGGTGGATTTCCGGCACTGATTAGCGCTCTAAATCAGCGTACAGAAGCAAACGAGAACGTGTTAAAGCTTCATGCCGGTGACGCCATCTCTGGCACGCTTTACTACGCGCTATTTAAAGGTGAAGCCGATGCTGCGATGATGAATCACGCTTGCTTTGATGCTTTTGCACTTGGTAACCATGAATTTGATGATGGTGATGCAGGGCTAGCACAGTTCTTAGATTGGATGAATGAGGGTGAGTGCTCAAAAGAGACAGAAGTACTAGCAGCTAACGTGATTCCAAAGCAAGGCGTGTCTCCTCTCGCAATGAACTCTGCCAACGACTACTTTAAGCCATACATGGTAAAACAATATGGTGAGCATCAGATTGGTATCGTCGGTATTGATATTGCTGACAAGACAATGAACTCATCGAACCCAGATGAAACCACTCAGTTCTTGAACGAAGTTGAAACGGCACAAAAGTACATCGACGAGCTAGTTGCTAAAGGCGTGTCGAATATCGTGCTATTGACTCACTATCAATACTCGAACGACCTCCAGCTTGCAGAGGCTCTTACTGATGTAGACGTCATCATCGGTGGTGACTCACATACTCTATTGGGCGATTTCGCTGCTGTAGGCTTAAAGAGTGAAGGAGCTTACCCGACATTAATGACGAACAAAGATGGCGACCAAGTGTGTGTCGCTCAAGCATGGCAATACTCACAGATTCTTGGTGAGTTGTCGGTTTCTTTTGATGGTAAAGGCAAAGTCGCTGCTTGTAATGGTACACCGCATCTATTGATCGGTTCCGAGTTCAAACGCAAAGACGAAAATGGTAAAAAGCAAACACTTGAAGGTGCCGAATTGGCCGCAGTGTTGGCTGATGTAGAAGCCCAGCCTAATCTTATTCAAGTTAAACCCGACGCGGCAACACAACAAACCTTATCCGCCTTTACACAAAAGCTCGATGTTATGAAGGATCAAGAGATTGCACAATCTTCTGAGCTACTGTGTTATGAGCGCGTTCCCGGTCAACAAAAGCACAATGGTGCAGACGGCTGTGATACACACACTAACCTTCACGGCTCTCAAGTGGCCGACCTTGTAGCGCAAGCATTCTTAGCCCAAACCAAACGTGCCGATGTTGCGATTCAAAACGGTGGTGGCGCTCGTGCAAACATTCCTCAAGGTAAGTTCACCGTAGCGGGAGCAACAAAAGTGCTGCCATTTAGTAACACTATGGTGAACCTACAAATGACAGGAGCGGAGGTTAAGAAGGTACTGAATGAAGCCGTAGACAAAGCTTACGCAGAATACGTCGATAACAGCGCTAAAGGTTCAGATGGTGCCTACCCTTACGCTGCGGGTATTCGATATGACGTTGACTTTAACCGCCCACAAGGACAGCGCGTTCACAATGTAGAAGTCAAAGCTAAAGGAGATGGCAGTTGGTCTAAATTGAGCAACGACAGAGAGTTGATTGTCGTGACCAACGATTACATCGCGGGTGGTAAAGATGGCTACATTACCTTTGGTGAAGTCTCTGCTGATAAGTCGAAATACGAAAATACGCTAAAGCTCTATACAGAGACCTTTATCGATTATGTTCGTGACCTAGCAGCAAACGGTAAGAAAATTGAAGCTGTTGCAGAGCAAGACCGCAGCACCCAAACATTCACTCCAAAAGCAAACTAAACGCGAACAAAATGGCCAAGGTCATTACCTTGGCCATTTTTAAAATCTCTATAAATCAGCACACACTGACTAGGTACGATAAAGCACTTTTACGACATGCCAACCGAACTTGGTTTTCACTAGATGAGGAACCAATGTTTCGCCAGAGAAGCATACTTTGTCGAACTGTGGAACCATCTGACCTTTACGAAATTCTCCTAAGTCACCACCCTTTTTACCCGATGGGCATGTTGAGTATTTCTTCGCGAGAGTCTGGAATTTTGCGCCTTTCTTAAGCTGCTTGATAATGTCTTCTGCTTGCTCTTTGTGCTTCACTAAAATATGAAGTGCATGCGCCGTATTCGCCATGATGGTGCCTCTAATAATGACTGAGTTTGCGCGGATTGTACCCGATTAAAATGAGATCTTCACCCCAGTGATTTCACCACCTAATTATCAATGCTCACCTTATCGACAATTAAAGGCAAAATTGACGTACATCCATTGATCATCCGAGTAAATCCGTTACCATTTATAAAAATAGTCGCACATACGAGAAACCCATGGCAAAACCAGTAAGTAAAGCAAATCAGTCTCAAGGTATGCTGATGTTTACTTTAACCAACAGTAAACAGTTGTTCGCTATTGGTACTCTAAAAGTTAGAGAAATTGTGCCATTTCAGCCGACAACGCAAATCCCCTACTCACACCATCATGTAATTGGAACAGTCACCATACGTGATAAAACAATTCCTGTTATTAACATGCCTGCCGCAATCGGCTTTCGTCCTATTCAGCCAGAGGAATATGACTCCTGCTATTTGATAGTAACCGACTGCTTGCGTACTGTGGTTGCTTTTATGGTGCGTTCGATTGAAAAGATCATCGAGTGTGACTGGAAATCTATAGAGTCCGCGCCCAAAAGTGCGGGTTCTAATGTGTTCGTTACAGGTATTACGCGATTTCAAGATCAAATCGTTCAGATGTTGGATGTAGAGCTGTTGCTATCAAAAATTTATCCGCAGTATGAATCGACCAATATCCCAATGCTGACAGATATAGAGCGGGAGAGACTGAAAGCGCTTAATATTTTGCTTGTGGACGACTCTTCTATTGCACGCAAACAGCTGTCTGATGCACTAGATAGCATTAACATCTCGTATCAGATATGTAATAACGGCTTGGACGCTCTTGATCTAATGCGCAGTGAAGCTTCTGCCAACAGACCGATTGATCTGCTCGTCAGTGATATCGAAATGCCAGGCTTAGATGGCTATGAGCTCGCTTTCGAGACTCAAAACGATCCTGAGCTCAAAAATAGCTATGTGATTCTTCATACTTCTCTTTCAAGTGAGATCTGTGTTGACCGGGCACAACAAGTAGGTGCCCATGAAGCACTAGAAAAATTTAATGCAGGTGATTTGATCCAAGCTATGCTGCGTGGAGCCGGCAAGCTAGAATCAGGAAATGTTCGAGAAGAAATGCCTGAAGGTGTCTGATTAGCATCAACTTTTAGGTTGTCGTACCTGCTTAAAGCTGATTGAATGTTTCACTCACAAATGTCAGCATATACTTATGCTAAAGTTCATATTAATAATGAATAACTCACTCTAAAGTGATACTGAACAAACATCTAGATTAGAAATCCGCTACTCTTAATGTACAGGGTGTCGAGAAAAGAATATTCCTAAGAAATGACAGACGACGACTTCAAGAAATCGACGGCTAACCTTAAAAAAGCTGTCCCGCTAATGATGAAAAACCACGTAGCCGCTACACCGGCTAACTACGCTTTGTGGTACACCTACGTGGATAACGCGATTCCTCAGCTCAACCGTGAGTTAGATAGTGTCGTGGAAAATTATGGTATCTGCCCACCTGCTGCCGGCGAACAACTCTACAACAACTATGTCGCGAGCCGTTCTGAGACCGATATGATGGAGCTGCGCTCCAATATAGAAATATTGGTCAATGAAGTCGCTAGCTCAATGACAGACACTTTGACAGACACATCTCAGTTTTCTAAGCTTATCGACAAGAGCTTTGACAATCTAGAACGTGTCGAGGGTGAGGCTGTTTCGATGGACGAAGTGATGACTGTCGTACGTCAACTTGTCGCTGAGTCCCGAGAGATCAGGCATTCAACTCGCTTTCTCAATAATCAGCTAGAAACGGCAACCAAAGAGATCAACCTACTTAAGACTCAACTCGCTGAAGTTCAGCAAGACGCACTATTTGATGCACTCACGAGCTTGTACAATCGCCGAGCATTCGATAATGATATCAGTACATTAACTCGTTCTGAGCAGAAAATGTGTTTGATTCTAGCAGACATCGATCACTTTAAATCATTCAATGATACCTATGGTCACTTGTTCGGAGATACGGTTATCAAAGGCATTGCAAGAAGATTGCAATTAAGCTGCCGCGACGGAATTCAAGCCTACCGATTTGGTGGTGAAGAGTTTGCCTTAATTGTACCGAACAAAACGTTACGAATTGCACGTCAATTTGGAGAGAGCCTGCGTAGAGCGGTAGAAAAACTTTCGATCAAAGATCGTCGAACCTCTGAACAAGTCGGTAACATCACCATTTCTATGGGTGTGGCTGAATTTCAGCCAGGGGAATCTGCAGAATCGCTCATCGAACGAGCCGATAAACTGCTTTATGAAGCAAAAGAGCTAGGACGAAATCGCGTGATGCCTATATAGGCTAAAGAGATGACTAAAAAGGCCCTTAGCACAGCGCTAGGGCCTTTTCGTTTTAACCATCGCTAGTGATTGCACTGATCAGTTCTTGTTGAACCACTTCTGCTTTATCGTTGTCAATCTGACAAGTGCCAGCCGCCTTGTGCCCACCACCACCATACTTGAGCATTAACTCACCTACATTGGTCTTAGAGCTGCGATCAAAAATCGACTTACCGGTAGCAAACACCGTGTTTTGTTTTTGGAAGCCCCACATTTTGTGAATTGAGATGTTACATTGGGGGTATAGCGCATAGATGATAAAACGGTTTCCAGCGTATATGACCTCTTCGTCGGTTAAATCGAGAAAGATGAGGTTGTCATACACCGTCGCACAACGCTGGATCTGCTCCTTGAACAAATTTTCATGCTCTCGATACAAATCAATACGTTCTTTGACATCAGGAAGATCGAGCAACTCATCAATTGAATGATTTTTGCAATACTCAATCAAATCCATCATCAACGCATAATTGGAAATGCGAAACTCTCGAAAGCGGCCAAGGCCAGTTCGCGCATCCATCAGGAAATTCAATAGATTCCAACCCGTCGAGTCTAGAACCTCATCTCGATTAAACTGAGCCGAGTCACCCTTATCTACCGCCTCCATCATATCTTCCCATTCGGCTGGAAAAACTTCTCTCCCCCCATAGTGCTCCCAAACAACCCGAGCCGCAGAAGGCGCATCAGGGTCGATAATATGATTTTCATACCTTTCTGGATTGCGCAATAATTCCGATAGGTGATGATCAAATACAAGATGCGCCTGCTTCACATAAGGCAAGTTAGTTACTATATCATTGGAGGTTATCTCAATGACCCCATCTTGCATGTCTTTTGGGTGAACGAACTTAATGTCGTCGATGAGATCCAATTGCTTTAACAGTACTGCACACACTAGACCATCAAAGTCGCTTCGCGTAACAAGTCGATATTTTTGCTCCGACATCTGGCACTTCCTATGCTTCGTCTTTTTATTAAAGGATACGTAATACGAACGTACTAGGCTGCTACCTATAGCTTTGTTGTATAACTCCTTTTAATTTTAGACATCACTAACCTTTTAACAAACTCTAGACAGAGTTTTTCGTTCCTTGCTCTATACTCGATATGCTACTAATTGATTCAATATAGGTTTAATTATGAAGAAAACGTGTTTTGCTCTAGTTGCTGCCAGTGTTGCCGTTCTAGCGGGTTGCGCCAATGAACCTGATGAGTATGAAGTAAAAGATTACACTTCGATGGCAAACCCAGCTGCCGTGTATTGTGTGCAGCAAGGTGGAGAGCTTGAGACAGTGACCGAGAATGAAGAACGTGTCACATACTGCCTGCTTCCGAATGGCGAACGCGTCGAAGAGTGGGATTATTACCGCCAAAACCATAAAGAGCAGTAATCCTAGTTCGATCGGGAAAGAGAACCACCTTGCTCTCTTTCCCTGAATCATTGGCTCATCAAATTTTCGACAAGCCTTGTCGTTCTGGATCAAATTGCCGATTGAGACTTGTTAGGCACTGATCCAATATTCGTAACTGGTCTATCACTTCCACTCGAGTTGCGGACGAACTTGTCCTCTCGACCGCTATTTCAATCAGTTTTAAGCTTTTCATCTCATTGTGATCTGAGAGCAGTTGTTTGAGCTCTTGAATTGCAGCAATAGCGATATGGTAAGGCTGCTCTCTTACTTGCTCTAATGGCCTGGTAAAAGTTCCGCTCTTCACACCCTCTAAATAGACTCTATAAGTCGTGAGCTCATCCAGCCGCAAGAATGTTTGACCCAATGGGGTGATATGGGGATAAGGCACACAAACATGTGCTTCTAAAGACATAGGAATATTGAGTTTCAAGCCGCTCTCTGCACAGCGAGTTTTCAACGTACGAAGTAGACCCTGTTCATCCATCAAGGTTTGTATTTCGAATATCCTTTTCAGATGATACTCATTAGAGACAAACTGGACGCTCACTTCCTGCCCACTCTCACATAACTGGCTTGCTATCAGTTTATCTGCGGCATTTTGAATATTCTCGATAGTGTTAGTGGATCTATCTTCGAGAATAATATGAGGAGGTAATTCTCCTTTAGAGAAAAGCTTAAAATAGTCAAACATAGCTTGGGCTTCGGTTTGCATTTGCCCGTCCGTCGTCCCGCCACAGAATATGATCGCGCTCTGATCGAGCGGGAGGTTCTTTGCGGCCGTATGTAATGCTTCGACCCTTGTTCTTCCCTCAAGTGTCAGCTCATTGTTGAATAGCCGCTTACCGAGAACAAGCACTACATTAATAATGTTCATTATTTATCCATGTCTCAATTATTCCTACTGAGTTACACATAAACTGTACAAGCATTCACTTTGTCGTTAGCTTATCAGAGGTTAATATTTTGTTAACATCCCGCATGCAAGACGTTATCTCCACTTGCGTGCCATACTTGTAAATAAAAGAGCCTGAAAGACAGGCCACTACAACAGGAAGTAAAGTTTATGCTGTCGATATTTGATATTTTCAAAGTGGGGGTTGGGCCTTCAAGCTCTCATACCAACGGGCCTATGCTCGCAGGTTATCATTTTACTCGCCTTCTCGCTTCATCCATAACCAAAGTTAACCGTGTACAAGTGGATCTTTATGGTTCTTTATCGCTCACCGGTAAAGGGCACCATACCGACAGAGCCGTGATCTTAGGATTACTAGGTAATAAACCAGACACGATTAAAATGGCCAGTGCAAAGCAAGCGCTTGCAACGACAATACAGGAAGGTTATCTGATCCTTGCGGGTGCTCACACTATCGATTTTAGCTATGAGAGCGACATCTTGTTCCATAGTGATAATCTACCTCTGCATGAAAATGGAATGACGATTACGGCTTATGACTCGCTCGGCAACCAGCTAGCTATAGAAACCTACTACTCTATCGGTGGTGGGTTTATCGCCACAGCAAAAGAGCTCGAAGAGGGCGGTAGCGCGAACAGCGTTGATGTTCCATTCCCATTCACGAGTGCGGACGAAATGCTAGAAATGGCCGAGACAAATGGCCTTAGCCTTGGCGGTATGATTTTGCAGAATGAGGTCAACTTCTTTAACGAAGAAGAAATCACGCGCAAGGCTGAGCAAATCTGGAAAGTAATGTCTTTGTGTATGCAACGCGGTTTCGAGACCGAGGGAATCTTAGAAGGTGGTCTCAACGTCACAAGACGCGCACCTAACTTACTGAAAAAGTTAGAAGCGAATGCATCAATTGAGAACGATCCTATGGAAATCATGGATTGGATCAACCTGTTTGCTTTCGCTGTCAGCGAAGAGAATGCAGCTGGAGGCCAAGTGGTGACCTCCCCTACCAACGGTGCGGCTGGCGTGATTCCTGCGGTACTCATGTATTACCACCGCTTTATCAAAGAACTTGATACAAAGCAGCTCAAAGATTTCCTTGCTGTAGCGGGCGCAATTGGCATCTTGTACAAGACTAATGCTTCAATCTCTGGCGCAGAGGTCGGCTGTCAGGGTGAAGTGGGAGTGTCGTCTTCAATGGCAGCGGCTGGCTTAACTGCGCTTCGTGGTGGCAGCAACGAACAAATCTGTATTGCGGCAGAAATTGCCATGGAGCATTCACTCGGTATGACGTGTGACCCAATCGGCGGCCTAGTTCAAGTTCCATGTATTGAGCGTAACGCAATGGGTGCGATGAAAGCCATCAATGCTTCACGTATGGCGCTTAAGCGTACCAGTAAGTGTCTTATCTCTCTCGATAAAGTCATCGCGACCATGTATCAAACCGGTAAAGACATGAATAAGAAGTATCGCGAGACCTCTTTAGGCGGCCTAGCCGTTATCCATATGGCTCCGCCTTGTGAGTAAGCGGCTTAAGCTACTTTACCTGAGCTAATTAAAACTGTGCCTTAACCAATCGAAAAACTTGATAGCCATTGAGTTAGAAGGGTTATGGTACAGAACATAATGGTTTGTTTCACAAGGAACTGTCCACTCTCCAACCGTCATCAACTCGCCCTGCTTTAGTTGGTCTTCAACCAGTACATCTTTGACTAATAAAATACCCAACCCGCATACCGCCGCTTCCACCGCGAGAAGTGTGTGGTCAAAATGGAGCTTTGGTTTCACCCAGTCATCGCAATAGCCGACTTGATTGAACCAGTAGCTCCAATTTTCTCTATATCCCGAGGTTGAGATCTTTTCAGCGTTAGCAATATGCGCTAACTCCATCACGCTGTGCTGCTTTAAGTAACTCGGAGAAGCCACTAGCACCCAATGCTCTTCAGTAAGCTGTTCTGTAAGTTGGCTTTCTTTCGGTAACATACCATTGATGATTTCAATATCAGCAGTTTGACTTGTATTTGGATACGGATTGGATGTGGTGGCAATCTTAAATTCTAAATCCGGGTTAAGTCGCTTAAATTCCGTAAGCCTCGGAATAAGCCACTGATGGCAAAAGCTTTGAGCGACATTAAGTGTGAGTAAGTTCCGCCTCTTGCGCTCAAAAAGTTGCTCTGTTCCAACCGACAATGCGTCAAACATTTGTGTTAACAAAGGCAGGTAGTATTGCGCGTCATCCGTGAGTTTCAGCCTAGAGCCACTGCGTTCGAACAAGGTTGCCTCTAAATAGTGTTCCAGCTGTTTGACCTGTTGGCTCACCGCAGCACGCGTTACATTCAATTCTTCAGAGGCTTTGGTCAGGCTTTGTAACCTCGCGGCAGACTCAAACGCCTTCAGCGCATTGAATGGCGGTAAAAATCGTTGCGAGTGTTGTGTAGAGGCGTTATCAGACATAGATCAATTGGCTTTGATGAGCGCTTTAATTAGACAAGCGCCCATCTTGCCAACAAAATATGACAATGGCGTTAAGTCACCTTGTCTGCTTTACCTGCTGCACCTGCAAACTTAGCTAGCCATTTATCTAACAACTTAGGTTTCTCTTCCCTGTCTTCGGCGTCTTCTTTCCTGCGCACCGCATTTCTCACCATCATCGCTCCTAGCCAACGAATCGGCTCTGGTGGAAAATGACCTAATGGACCTTGAGCTAAACCACATTGTGACCAAACATCTTTTCGTTCTAACACCAGAGAGGTAAGAATCTTGGCACCAATTCGGGTCTGAGCAACCCCATTACCGGAGTAGCCGAAACCATAGAATATGTTCTTCTGCCCATCTAAATTGCCAAAGAACGGCAAGCCTGTCACAGAGCGATCAGAGCCTCCAGTCCAGCTATAAGCGAACTGAGACTGGTTTAGTTCAGGAAACAGATTAGCAAAAGAGCGCGAGAGCAAATCGACATATTGGCTTTGCTTGTTAAACATAGGGTCAACACGATTAGCAAACGAGAACTGATTGCCCCCTTTCCCTAGCATTAAACGTCCGTCTCGGGTATCTCGGTAATAGTGAACAAAGATCCTTGAATCGACGACTGCCGCGCCCCTTTTAAGTCCACTTTGTTCTAGCTGCTTTTCAATTGGGTCAGTAATCACCATGTCTGAAGAGACGACAACAATACTGCGTTTGAACTGCTTAAAATGCTCTACCATCCAAGCGTTTAACCCTAAAACGACCTTATCTGCGTAGATCTTTCCTTGCGGGGTATGCACAACCGCAGGCTCTCCAAAATCGAGCTTCTCCATCGCACTGTTTTCGTATACCTTGATTCCAAGCTGAATCGCCACCCGACGCAAGCCTCGCACGAGCAAGGCCGGTTGCACACTGCCAGCAGCGGGAGAGAAATATCCTTCAAGGTGTTGCTTCGAGCCAGATGATGAACGCAGTTCTTGTTCTGAACAGACATTCCAACTGTTGCAAGCGAGTTGATCCAATTGCTCAACGACTGGCTTCATCTGCCCCTGCTGCGCTGAATTAGTCACGGTATAGTAAGTGCCGCTGCGATAGAGATGCGCGTCTATATTGTGCTCAAGGCAGAACTTCTCAATGTCATATACCGCCTGCTCAGACTCTTCCACTAGCCATCGCGCCTGATCTTCGCCGAATAGTCGTTTGAGCGTTGGGTATTTGGTTGACCAAGTCAACATACAGCCACCATTGGCACCAGAAGCACCACTGCCACACAACCCTTTATCTATGACTAAGATATCAAGCTGAGGTTGTTGCTGTTTGAGCATAATAGCAGTCCAAAGCCCTGTGTAACCTCCTCCAACGATCGCCACATCGACTGAAATGTCCGTAGTGAGAGTTTGAGTATCGAGCGGCTGCTCCATTTCTAGCGCTTGTTTGAACCAATAAGATAGATGAGATGACATGTTCATTTCCTTCATTTTTCCTCTGAAGAAAATGTATCGCGGCTGGAAGCAGACGCACAGCGAGGAATTGTTACGCTGAGCGTAAGCTTTACTAACGCAAAAGGCGCGGAATGAACCGCGCCTATATTCTAGTGGGGTGAGTTAAATCTTATCGACCATAGCAAAGGTTGCAGTCAGCATATCGTGACCAAACTTAACGCTACGCTCTGGTGACCAACCGTAAAGCGGGTCTGGGTAATCATTATTATCCTTAAATGGCATCTCAACGGTGTAAGACAAACACTTAAATTGTTCACCCACCCAGTTAGATCCAACGGTCAAGTTCGCTTTGCCTGGTTCATCTTTATCGTAACCATGCTCATCTTGGAATTCTGGTGTAACCGTGTGAAGCACTTGCTTAAATGCTGTTTCTAGATCTGCTAAACGCTCATCATATGATGGGATACCCTCACAGCCAGCGACAAAGTTGAATGGAATCGCTTCGTCGCCATGGATATCTAGGAACATATCAACGCCTGTTTCCAGCATACGCTCTCGTACCAAATGGACTTCCGGGCTGCGTTCCATTGATGGAGATTGCCATTCACGGTTTAGGTTCACGCCAATCGCATTGCAGCGCAAATGCCCACGAATCGCACCATCTGGGTTCATATTTGGCACAACATAAAGCACTGCGTTTTCAAGAAGTGCACGAGCCGTAGTATCGTCTTCATCCAACATGCGTTGAATAAAGCCTTCCATAAACCACTCCGCCATAGTTTCACCAGGGTGCTGGCGAGCGATTAACCAGATTTTCTTTTTACCTTCTTCTGGCTCACCAAATGTCAGTAGGCTCATATCGTTACCATCTAACGTGCTACCAAGTGTTTCAAGTTGACAGTGATGAGCACTCTGCGCCATGTGAAGCAAGTCAAGATGGCGATCATATGTATAAGGTGCAAAATAAGCGAAATAGATAGAACCACGCTCAGGGATAACGTTGAATGTTAACGTATCACCATCAAACTCGGCAGGAATACGGAACCACTCTTCACGGTCGTAAGATGCGACAACGTCATAGCCGCTCCACCCTTCTGGGTAGGCCGAGTTCTTTAGATCTAGCAATTGAATAGTATGAGATTGCTCTGCTTGAGTCTCTAGGCGAAAGTGAAACCATTGATAAAACTCTGACTGATTGTCATTGGGAATCTTGAGTTGAATCTGATCTTTGTTCTCGATGCTTACGACTTCGATGCTGCCACTATCGAAATTACTAAAAATCTTCATGCTTACATTCCTTATACATTTACGTAGCAATGCAGGAGGCTAGCACAGTTCTTGGAAGTTAAAAATCTCTTTAGAGCACTTTATCGCACGGAATATTTGCCAAAAATATCCCACGCAAACGTTTTGGATCAAACTCATTATAAAAATTTATGCGAAGTTGAGAAAAAATCGTGCATAGAAAAGTAATTCTGCGATAATTGTTTCAATTTATAACATAGCACAAATGATAAAATAATCAGATGTTAACTCTGTGTTATATCAACAAAAAGAGAATATTATGTGGAATAAACTCAATAAATCAATGATGTTCTGCCAAGCAATGTTTGGCTTATCATTCTATGGTGTGATGGTTATCTTGACCCGTTTCTTCTTAGAAGATCTAGGGTATAACGAAGCAGACACCATGATGGTTGTCGGGGCGTTCTCATCCATCGGCCCACTTTTCGCTATCGCCGGCGGCTTTATTGTCGACAAATTTCTTGGCGCATACCGCTCACTCACCATTGCTTATGGTGCATTCGCTACCGGATACACCTTACTCGTATTGGGCGCGTCAACAACAAATATCCCAATGAGCTTAGCAGGTATCGCACTCGCAAGTTACGCACGTGGCTTAATGTCTCCTTCTTACCCAAGTCTTTACAAACGCACCTTTGCTTCAGAAGAGGACTTCGAGAATGGCTACCCTGTAAACTACTCGGTCAACAACGTGGGCGCATTGTTAGGTCAATACCTGTTCCCAATGTTCGTACTGGTGATCGGTTTCCACGGAAGCTTCACGCTATCTGCAGTCATGGCAGCCTTTGCGTTTGCAGTGCTTGTTATCTTCAACAAGCAACTTGTTGGCGCGGCCACTGAGATTGATCAAGAGCCAGTCAGCGCTAAAAACTGGGCAGCATTCTTAACGGTTTCTGTTGCAATGGTTGGCTTAGTATTCTTCATGTTCTCTAACATGGATATTGGTCAGAACATCGTTTACGCCATTGGCGCAGCGGCCATCTTGTACTTCATCTCGTTGATGTTTAAGTCAGGCAAGTCAGACGCGCTGAAGATGGGTACCATCCTAATCATGACAGTGCTAACAACATGTTTCTTCGTTTACTACGGTCAGATGATGACATCAATGACAATGGTAACGATCAATACAATGCGTGGTGATCTATTCAACCTGATCCCAATTGCACCAGAAGCATCCATGGCAATGAACCCTCTGTGGTGTATTGTTGCCGGTCCTGTTATTGCTATGACCTTCTCTTCTCTTGAGAGAAAAGGCATCAATTTCTCAACCGCAACTAAGATTGGTTTTGCCTTTATCTTTACAGCGATTGCTTTTGGTATCTTGACCATGGCGGTGATGAACATTGGTGAAGATGTAGTAATTCGCCCTGAAGTCTTCCTAGCGATTCACTTCTTCCAAGCATTTGCAGAAGTTATTGTCGGTAGCCTTGTGGTTGCGTTTATCCTTTCGGTAGCGCCAAAACATATCGAAGGTTTCTCTGTATCACTATTCTCTGTTGCAATGGCACTAAGTGGTATCGTTGGTGCAGTATTCTCTACCTCTATCGCTCTAGAGAAAGGCCAAGAGATCACGCAAGAAATTGTTCAAACGGTTTATGGCGACTACTTCCAACTACTGACTGTTCTTGCCGTGGTTATGGTAGCGATTGCTCTAGTTGCTTCTGTGATTATTCGCAAGATGCTAGAAGCTGCGCGCGCTGATGAACAACCTGAAATGGTTGAAGCGGAAAGCTAATCGCTCAGCGTATTCAAACAAAGTAAAAACCCAAGCATGAACTTGGGTTTTTTATTATTTGCTAGCAAAAACTGAAATTCTGTTGTTAATCTCGGTCGCGAGCTCTAAATTCGTAACTAACATTAATCACTGGTTGGAAAGCAATTTCACCGTCACTAGTAACAATTTCATTTACTGTCACGTGTGAATTTCTCAACTCGAATGAATTAACGTCAACAAGGTCATTGCTTGAGTAAGACACAGCTCTACTTAGCTCATATGGAGATTTATCGTTAATTTCCATAATCATGGTTTTGCCCGCTGCTAATGCCGCTTCTTTTGAACCCACTGCATCGCCATTCATTGTTTCGCTTTGGATTACTGTATTGTATGCACCACCTAAACCAGCTAACGCTACAGAACTAAACAACATGACACTTGCTAAACTCACTACTTTAATCATAACTGACTCCTTAGCTACCTATACTTACTTACCTAAAAATGGTTTTAAAAATCGAGCTTTATTTCGTTGCCCGAGTAACCAAATAGTACGTAACAGAAGACCAGAATGAATTAGAAATAATTGCACTTGTTATTCGAATAATTTGAAATAAGAGAAATACTCTTTCTTGCAATAAATGTAGGGTTTTATTGGTTCATAATATGCAGCTTAGAAAAAAGACATTTAACTCAACACGTTATTAGTTCGATTCAAAAACAAAGAAAGCAAACCTAGTTCATACTTTAGAGTGATTCGTTATAATACAGGTGGAAAATATCATATAAATTCAGGGAACTTTTGTGTGTTTATTAGCGCTTATTTATTAGATCACCGTCAATACCAGTCCAACGAAAATTAATAAAGTGCCTAAACTTCGAGTTAGGGCGAAGCGTTCACCCAATAGAAGCACACCGAAAATCATGCCAAACACAATACTGAGCTGCCTCAGTGCGACCACATAACTCACATTCTCGGTCATCGTCATCGCATATAGCACCAAGCCATAAGTGGTAGCCATCATAATCCCGGCCATTGCAGACGGCTTCTTGATGCTCCAAGCTTGTGAAAACTCCTTCCATTGGCGTGTTGCAATAACATAGAAAGTAATGACCAAAAATATCGTCCAGAACTGGATACCCAAATAGAAAATCGCCGAGTGCAAATTGGAAATAATATGCGAGAGCTCAAGGTCAACAATTCCCAACGCCTCTTTATCCAAAATGGAATACCCTGTCGTGCCTACGGCAGCAATCACCGCCCAAAGCACGCCAACATTGAGGTAGTCACTAAAACGTAACTCTCTTAAAGAACTCAAAGGCACTAACAGACAGCCAAAGGTGATTAACACGAAGCCGACCCACACAAGTGTGGTTAGCTGGTATCCCAGTAAAGCGGTTCCCACACCAACCATAAGTACTGGAAGTGCGCGCGCAATGGGATAAATCACGCCGATATCACCATGCTTATAGGCGTTACCTAAACCAATCAGATAGATAAACTGAGCGACACCACTTACGAGCAACATCCACCAAAACGTTGCTGGAATATTCGCGATGCCGACACCATTGAGATACCAGATTACGTATGGTGCAAGCACAATCGAAGCGGCAGCGCTACTAGATAAGAAAAATGCCGTACCTGACGACTTGTTACTTTTACTTAGAAGGTTCCAACCTGCATGCAGAAATGCCGATACGACAACCAAACATATCGCCCACACTGACATAGTCATTCCTTAAACTTGAACAGATAAAAGGCTTCTGGTTACTACGCAGAAGCCCAAATAAAGAAGTGAGATTAACGTTGAAGCTGAGCGACGGACTCAATGCTGATGGCATCATGCCGCCAGTATTCTATGTCGCAGTCAATCAACTCGCCATTTTGATTGTAGTTAACTCGCTCAACGACCATAGCCGGCGTCCCAGACGTCGCTCGCAATGCTTGTGCAGTTTCACCGAGCAATGTGCTGGTGCTAATGCGGTAGCGAATCTTTTCGTAAACAACACCATAATGTTCACGGTAAATATCAGTCAATGACTTCGACAAATCAAAATCGAGAAGATTTGGAAACAACTCAGGACGAATATAGTTAGTGACATACACCACTGGGCGTTCTTCTAAGTATCGAACCCTATCTACTCGATACACATCGGAAAAAGGCTGTAGCCCAAGTAAACTGGCCGCTTGTTTATTGGCGAGAATACCTTTTGCAGCAATCAACTCTGTCTGTGGTATACGCTGCTGCGCCGTCGCCATATTGGTAAAGTTTAGCGTCTGCGTCGGATCGTACTTAAGAGGCAGCGGCGAGATAAACCAACCACGTCTGTCTTCTCGGTAGATTCGCCCTTCTGCTTCAAGCAAGGATAACGCCTCTCTCAGTGTGACTCTTGTGGTGTCAAACGACTCTGCAAGCTTCCTTTCTGCAGGTAATTTCTGCCTTGGCGATAACATGCCTGATTCAATTTGCTCAACAATTGAATCTTTAATTTTTACGTACTGCACCCTTGTCCTTACCTTTTACGCCATGCTTGCGTTTTGTTTTCTAACCATTTGCCTAACGTCATGTGTGCTAACTTAGCTATAGCAGCGGAGATCATGATCATCACAGCCATCGCTGCAGCTGCACCTGTCTGTCCTGCATCATCCATATTTAACACTGACACAGAAGCAGGGATAGTTTCCGTAGAGTAGATAAATACTACCGCAGAAGTGGTGGTTAATGCATTAATAAACAAATAGGTAGCGATATCTAGAGTCGCAGGAACGCAAACTGGCAGCGTCACCTTAAAAAACAGCTTGTACTGAGGTAGCTTTACCGACGCCGCTGTCGCTTCAATCTCGCTCGGAATTTGCTTAAGCGCAGTTACCGCTGTCATATGACCTACAGTGTAATAGTGAACCACGGTGTTGATAACAAGAAACGCCATGCCGCCATATAAAACGCTCAGTGGGTTGTTAGTATCATTAAAATAGAAGATATACCCCAGCCCCAATACCATTCCCGGTACAGCCATAGGAACAACACTGAGCATTTGCATGGCTTGTCGAACAGGTGCAAACGCCCGCCCTTTCTCAATACAGTACGCTCCAACAAAAATAATTGCTGTACCAATAATGGCTGTCCATGTTGCGAGTGTGAGCGAGTTAAAGTATGGAGACCAACCATAGGTACTCATTTCAGCAAAGTTGTAGTTGTTCAGAGTCAAAGCCTTATTCCAAGGCCAGAAGGTTACCAATGAGCCATACACTGCCATCCCCAGTACCACAATCACCGCGGCAGAAATCATTAAACAATAGGCAAAACAGATCCCATCCCTGACTTTATTAGGCTCTGGTTGGTAAGGTACAGAACGAGTATCAAATAGGCTTTTATGCTTCTTTTGTACCCAGCGGTCAGCAATGAATGCGAGCAAAGCAGGCATTAACAGTAATATACTGGTCACCGCACCCATAGAGAAGTTTTGCTGCCCCACAACCTGTTTGAAGATATCTGTCGCCAGAACGTTGTAATTCCCGCCAATCACTTTAGGTACACCAAAATCACATACAACCAGAGTGAACACGACAATCAAGGTACTGATCAAGCCATACTTAGCAGCAGGAAGAGTGACGACAAAGAAAGTCTTGAACGGTGACGTTTTTAAAGCTCGCGCCGCTTCATACAATCTCGCATCCGAGGTTCTCAATGAGGTGGTGAGTATCATCAGGGCATGAGGGAAGGTCCAAAAGATCAGACCTAGTGAGATGCCCACCAAGCCGTAGACTGAATGACCGCCCAACATCTCTTTAGCGATACCTTGATTACCAAACAAAAAGATAAGGCTGATTGCAGGAAGCAGCGAAGGCGCCAAAATAGGAGCTGTACCCAGCATGTGAAACATACCTTTCATTGGCATGCACGATCTCGTCAGTGCGTAGGCATAACCAAAAGCAAGCACACCTACTACGGCAGTCACCAGAAGTCCTAATGTAAATGTGTTGCCAACAGAGTACCAAAGGCTGTCATTGGCAAAATAGGTAGCAAAGTTCTCCAGCCCAACAAACTCGCCACTATTGTTCTGAACACTTTTTGTCAGCATCGCCCATAGAGGCATCACAATAAAAATCGTGAGCGCTGAAAATAGAAATGCCAATAAGCCAAATAGCACTAGGTTATCTTTACTGACCCTGTGCAAAAGAGATGAAGGACGCAATGAGCGAGAGTTAACCCCAGAGTTGTACATAGTTCTACTTTCCATTAGTGATACCTTAAGCCGCAATTGCTTTAGTGCCATTTGGGCTTAACGTTGGATATGCACGTATTCCCTGTTTTGAGAACTGAATGTATCGAATATCGCCAATACGCAGCTTCTGCTCGGTGACCACTTCGCCAGCGACATCGATAAAGATCGGCGCGGCTTGTTTGTCATGCTGAAGTTCACATTCAAAGCGATAAAACGCACCAAGAAACTCTCTGTCTCGGATCTTCACAGGTAGCGCATTATTAAATTGTTCGGCAAAACGAATGCTTTCTGGGCGTATTGCCAGATCAAAGCAATCCCCTCTTACTACTTGCTTGTTTTCAATCACAGGAGCGGGAATAAGCGACTCAGCGATACGTAGTTGAGTATCAGTCGCTGCTGAAGCAGAAATAAAATTCATGCTGCCAACAAACTCAGCAACAAAACGAGTAGCAGGGTGTTGATAGATCTCTTGTGGCGTGCCCACTTGCTCAATAACGCCATGATTCATCACAACGATTCTGTCAGCCATAGACAGCGCTTCATCTTGGTCATGAGTCACCATGATTGTGGTAATACCCAGTTTGCGCTGTAGTTTACAAATCTCATCTCTAAGGTGAACACGAACTTTGGCATCAAGCGCCGAGAGAGGTTCATCAAGAAGCAATAACCCTGGAGACAAGGCTAACGCTCTCGCAAGGGCAACACGCTGCTGCTGTCCACCAGACAATTGGTTAGGGTATTTCTCACAAGAAGTCGGTAAACCAATCATATCAAGCCAATAATCAACCTTTTCTAAAGCTTCTTGATTGGTCATCCCTTGGTTCTTTAATCCGATGGCAATATTCTCTTGCACGGTAAGGTTTGGAAATAGCGCATACGATTGAAAAACAATACCAAAATCTCGTTTTTCCGGAGGAAGGAAGGTCGTATCTTGTCCGTCTTGATAAATGCCACCTGAAGTCGGTAGATCAAGTCCAGCGATAGCTCGTAGTAGGGTCGTTTTGCCGCAGCCAGAAGGGCCAAGAAAGCAGACAAACTCGCCC
Organism: Vibrio sp. R10-SG3-ISO10; assembly: GCF_059834185.1. NCBI lineage: Bacteria > Pseudomonadati > Pseudomonadota > Gammaproteobacteria > Vibrionales > Vibrionaceae > Vibrio > Vibrio sp. R10-SG3-ISO10. The sequence continues at coordinate 860,847 of NZ_JCBDHG010000022.1, read as the reverse complement.
TTCTCTATTGCCAGTGAAATTTGCTTTAACGCAGTGAACTGGCCAAATTGCTTCACTACATTTTCAATTTGTAAGTAAGGTTGGTTAGTTGACATAACACACTCTCCAAATGGTATATACCAACCTTAAATCTGGTTTGTTTCAGCGGCATGACAAATTTATAGAGCAAAGATGACAATAAAATGAATTCACTCGATTAGCCTATTATCTGTGACCGAACGATTGGCGAAGTCAATCTACGTCCTAAACCTCACAGCTCAAGAGACATTTTAAAGTAAGGGATGTCTCCTTTGTAAAAGCGCTCACCTTGTTTACTCATACCGAATTTGCGATAGATACCCAACGCTGATTCACGTGCATCACACCAAAAAAGTGTCGCTTGAAAATCTCGAATTTCGCTCAGCATGGTTTCCAACATCATTGAGCCTATACCCTGTCCTTGATACTCAGGCAAAACAGCAAATTTGCGTAGTCGAGCTTCATCCTGCTCAACAAAGACCGATGCGACACCGACCAACTGTTCTCCGATAAAGCCTCCGTAATGAAAGCCAAATTCATCTTCTGCCACACGACAAAACTCCAGACTCTTTGCCGGCCATAACACCGCATGCCTCAACGCGAGTGTTTGATCAGCCGTAATTCTTTCTACCCTCATAATGCTTTCCTTGCCCTCCCGTTATCCAGTTATCCAGTTATCCAGTTATCCAGTTATCCAGTTATCCAGTTATCCAGTTATCCAGTTATCCTAATTTGCCCTTAACTTTGCTGAAAAGCAAAAAGGAGAGCAACCCTGCTCTCCTTTGTTATCTCAATAACTAGGGTCTGTTGACCTTTTGCGGTTAAATTTTGTTCGAGATAAAAGCGTTTTAATCGCGGCGAGAGGTTTGTCGCCTAGTCATTCTAAGCAAAACACCTCTCAACAAAGAGTAAAACGCTTTTAGCCGAACCCTTCGGGCAGCGTTTGTGGCTCCTTTCTGCTGTGTTATCGGCTTATCAGGTAGAGCAACTACAATTCAAAGCCTCTGCCTTGCATAAAGAACCCACAAACTGCTGCAAAAATCAGCTCAAAAGGTCAACAGACCCTAATCAGCTTAAGATTTTGGCTCTGATTTAGCGTCAAATTTCGCCGACCAAGCCGCTAGGATATCCGCACGCTTGCTACCCATCTGAGCAAAGTCCATCTTAGCCATGTTCGCTTCTACATTCGGGAAGTTAGACACAGTTGCTTTCACATCTTTATGGCCAACTACTGGGTACATCTCTATGTAAAGCTCATTTGCTGCTTTCGAAATGGACCAATCAACAACGCGCTTAGCTGCGTCAGACTCTTTAACTAAGCCGACCGCTTCTGATTCCCAACCGATGCCTTTAGGTGTAATCACCGCTAAAGGAGCGCCTTGTGTTTTTAGCTTAGCGCCACGACTTGCCATTGAAATACCAATCGCAACTTCACCCATGCCTGCTTGTACACATGGCTTAGAACCGGAATGCGTGTAGTGTGCGATGTTCTTATCAAGATCGCGCATGTAGTTCCACGCTTTGTCTTCACCCATATTCTGCAGCCAAGCTGAAACTTGCATATAGCCAGTCCCTGAAGAAGCTGGGTTAGGCATCGCGATATGACCTTTGTATACAGGTTTAGTCAGATCTTGCCAAGACGTCGGCTTTGGCAGGTTCAGCTGCTTAGCAACCGCTTCGTTAAAACATACCGCGTTAAAGAATGCGTCGTTACCAAACCAAGCTTGGTTTGATTGCGGGTCATTCAAACTGGCATTCAGCTGATCCAGGCCTTTAGGCGTGTATGGCTGTAGAAGACCTTCTTCTTTTAGTAACGCCATCGAAGAACCTGCCAGACCCCAAACAACTTCAGCACGCGGGTTGTTTTTTTCTGCAAGTAGCTTAGCAGTCATGATGCCTGTTGAGTCACGAACCCATTTGATTTTGATATCAGGGTTTTCTTTTTCGAAAGCATTTTTGTACTTTGCCAGAATGTCAGTTTCGAAAGCCGTGTAAACCGTCACTTCCTGTGCTGCCATTGCGTTTGTTGCCAGCAGAGAAACAAGTGCAGCTAGCGATCCTTTCATCAAACGGTTTTTCATCATCTTCTCCAATTAAGACTATTACGTTTGTTAAACCTTGCCGAATTAGCATTGGTCTGTACCAGTTGACGTAATACACCCTAAAAGCGCTTTATTACGATTCAATGAACAAAAAATGGCACTTTTTTAAAGAATTAACGAAAAACTGCGCGGAATTTTGCCGACGAATTTTTCATATGAAAGTTTTATTAAATTCGACTTTCTGACCTTTACTGTTGTTTTTTCCTCTTGCTAAAGTTAATTCAAATTCTGGTGTAGACCAAATATAGTTAAAATGGAAATCGAGATGAAAAACGAATACCTACTGCTGACTCCGGGTCCTTTATCGACATCTGAAACCGTTCGTGAAGCCATGCTTAAAGATTGGTGTACTTGGGATGATGACTACAACAAAGACATCGTAGAAGTTATCCGCACTAAGCTAGTGAAACTCGCAACAGAGCAAGACGGCTACACTAGCGTATTGATGCAAGGCAGTGGTACCGCATCTGTAGAGGCAACGATTGGCAGCGCGATTGGAAAAGATGGCAAATTGTTGGTTGTTGACAACGGTGCATACGGCGCACGTATCGCTCAAATTGCTGAGTATCTAAACATTCCATGCCATGTAGTTTCCCCTGGCGAAACATCACAGCCGCACTTGAACGAGGTGGAAACTGCATTGGCATCGGATCCTAGCATCACCCATGTTGCGATTGTTCACTGCGAAACCACAACAGGCATGCTTAACCCAATTGAAGCTTTTGCGTCGATGGCAAAAGCGCACGGCAAAGTGGTGATTCTCGATGCAATGTCGAGCTTTGGCGGGATTCCTATCGATATTGCAAAGCTCAACATCGACTTTATGATCAGCTCTGCAAACAAATGTATTCAAGGCGTACCGGGTTTTGGCTTTGTAATCGCAAAACAAACTGAGCTAGAAAAATGCAAAGGTCAGGCACGCTCTTTAAGCCTTGATCTATACGACCAATGGCACTGTATGGAAGCGAACCACGGTAAATGGCGTTTCACGTCTCCAACGCACACGGTTCGCGCTTTCTACCAAGCTTTATTAGAGCTTGAGCAAGAAGGCGGTGTCGAAGCGCGTCACAACCGTTACCAGACTAACCAGAAAACACTGGTTGCGGGTATGCGCTCTCTCGGCTTTGAGCCACTACTGAATGATGAGCTTCATTCACCAATCATCACCTCTTTCTACTCTCCTACGCACAGTGACTATCAGTTCAAAGAATTCTACACCCGTTTGAAGGAGCAAGGTTTTGTGATTTATCCGGGTAAGGTGTCAAACGCAGACTGTTTCCGTATCGGCAACATTGGTGAAGTGTACCCTGCGGATATTGAGCGCCTAATCGGTGCGATTGAAAAAGCCATGTACTGGCAAGTTGCTTAAATAGCCTTAAGGAAGAGATAGCGTTATGACTGAAAATGTACAACCGACCCACTTCCGTAGCGAAGGTGATGTCAACACGACACCAGCGCGCCAAGCTTGGAATGCATCGATGGACGACGAACGCACGCAAGCATTGTTGAAGCGTGATTCGGAGGTCTTTCTTCATCAAGCTATGTCGACGCCTTGCCTAGATACGTTGGAAGCAGCAGAAGGCATCTATATTCAAGATTCGACGGGCAAAAAGTACATGGATTTCCATGGCAATAATGTTCACCAGTTGGGTTACGGACATCCACATGTGATTAAACGTGTGCAAGAGCAAATTGCCAAGTTGCCGTTTTCACCACGCCGTTTTACTAACCAAACTGCAATTGAATGTGCTGAGAAGCTAACGCAAATCTGTGGTGGTGAGTTGAATCGTGTGTTGTTTGCACCGGGTGGCACATCTGCGGTTGGCATGGCGCTAAAACTGGCACGTCACATCACAGGCAACTACAAGGTCGTCTCTTTGTGGGATTCCTTCCATGGTGCTTCACTGGATGCTATCTCTGTTGGTGGTGAAGCCTGCTTCCGTCAAGGTATGGGCCCACTTATGGCGGGTGTGGAACGCATACCACCAGCAGTATCTTACCGAGGCGCCCTTCCATCACCAGACGGCAGTGATGTGCATTATGCCGACTACCTTGAATACGTAATAGAAAAAGAAGGCGGTGTCGGGGCGTTTATCGCCGAAGCCGTTCGCAACACCGATGTACAAGTGCCAAGTAAAGCCTACTGGAAACGCATCCGTGAAATTTGTGATAAGCACAATGTCATGCTGATTATCGACGACATTCCCAACGGAATGGGTCGCAGCGGAGAATGGTTTACCTACCAAGCTTACGATATTGAGCCAGACATTCTGTGCATTGGTAAAGGCTTAGGCGGAGGCTTAGTGCCTATCGCCGCTATGGTCACCAAAGATAAATACAACACCGCTGAGCAAATCTCAATGGGCCATTACACCCATGAGAAAAGCCCAATCGGCTGCGCAGCGGCACTGGCAACCATGGAAGCGATAGAGCAAGGCGGCTTGCTAGATAAAGCCAAAGCCGATAGCCAGTTCATGCGTGACAAGCTGCTAGAAATGAAAGCCAAATACCCAGTAATTGGCGATGTTCGTGGCATCGGCATGCTTTGGGGTATTGAACTGGTCACCGACCATGAGAGTAAGCAGCGCGCCTATGACGAAGCCGAGGCCGTGCTCTACCAATGCCTCAACCATGGTGTGAGCTTTAAGGTGTCACAAGGCAATGTGATCCAGCTTAGCCCACCGTTAATCATCACTCGCGAACAATTGACAGAAGCCTTAGCCATCTTCGAAGAAGCCATCGCCAAAGTGTGCAAAGACTTTAACTATTTTTAAGGTCAATAAAGCTCAACAGAAACCAATTTATCCAGAGCGCGACTCCAACATAAAGCCAAGCGTTCTGGCAAGCAAGAAAAAGGATTAAATATGAACAACTCACCAATTCAGGCAGTCATCTTTGACTGGGCAGGCACTATCGTCGATTTTGGCTCATTTGCGCCAACCAGCATCTTTGTTGAAGCATTCAAACAAGGCTTTGACTTCGATATAGACCTTGAAGAAGCGCGTGAACCGATGGGCCTTGGTAAGTGGGACCACATCCAGGCAGTGGGCCGCATTCCTGCGGTAGATAAACGCTGGAATGAGAAGTTTGGTCGCTCGATGACTAGCGAAGACATTGACGCAATCTACGCGGCGTTTATGCCTTTGCAAAAAGCAAAAGTCGCAGACCACGCAGAGCCAATCCTGAATGCAATTGAAGTGGTCAACGATCTCAAAGACAAAGGCATTAAGATTGGATCTTGTTCTGGCTACCCTCGTCAGGTGATGGACGTACTGATTTCTGTTGCGGCGGACTACGGCTACAAGCCCGATTATGTAGTCGCAACAGATGATCTCCCTCAGGGTGGTCGCCCTGCACCTTTTATGGCACTCAAGAACGTCATTGAGCTGAATGTGACCGATGTAAACGCTTGTATCAAGGTCGATGATGCCGCACCAGGCATCGATGAAGGTCATAACGCGGGGATGTGGACCGTTGGCCTGCTGCTTTCTGGTAACGAAGCGGGTCTGACGTTTGAAGAGTACCAAGCGGCAGATGAAGCAACGCTGAATGACGCACGTGAAAAAGCACGTGCGAAGCTTATCAAGAGCTCACCACACTACCTAATCGATACCATTGCTGACTTTCCACAAGTGGTTGCCGATATCGAGCGTAGATTAGCAGCGGGTGAACGACCATAGCGTTGTTGACCCCAAGACAGTAAAAAGGGCTCAACTGAGCCCTTTTTCAATGTTTGAAGCTAAGCGCTACAACACTCTATATTGATACACAAATTCATGTAGCATCACTGCCCCTTCGTCAGTATTCAACCAACAATAGAACAAAATATTTAGCACTAACGTTGTCCAAAACAAAAACTTAAAACCAATATCATTGTACTTGTGATGCATAAATGACTGAGCAAATAAGGCGCCAATCCAACCACCCATTAAGTTGAGTACATGGAAGGTTATTTCCGGAACACGCCATGCCCCTGTTAACTTGGCATGTTTATCGAACGCATACACAGTGTAAGTAACAGTGCTAATAGCAAGGTAAAACATACAAGCAACCAAAGGAAAGTCGAGAAGCACGACGCTGCCAACTAAAGCACTACAAAACCAAATGGCAATCGCCAATGAAAAGTTAAATACAACGGGCCGTTGAATTTCGATCGCTCGCATCATGCCATTGCTGTCTGCCCCCAACCTAAACACCACTGGTTCACTGACACTTGGAATCTGTGATGCATTCGCTAAATCACTAATATGAAAACGAATCTGGGTATCTTGATTCTCTACCGCAATGTAACCGTATCCTTTGTTCTGATCCCACTGAGCGATCGTTCCTTGAATGGACATAGTTTTCCTCTTCCTAGCAACAACGTTAAATGTATTGATCGTTATAAACTTTCTTTAAATACCTATAGCACACATATTCTACCATGCGCATATTTTCGCTATTTTCTGACATTTTTTTGAAGTGAAACACTCCTGACAGGTTCTGACACACCACTCTCATATTCTTAATTCGAGCCTAAACAACACAAAACAAGGAATTAAACTATGAAAAGTGTCATCGAAATCGTTCGTTTCAAATTACTAGAAAATGCAACTTCAGAGCAGCTCGTTTCGGCTAGTGAACAGAGTCAGAAATTTGTATCGTCGTTAAACGGTTTTGAATATCGTTCGCTAAGCTTTGACCAAGATTCAGGCACTTGGACGGACGTGGTCTACTGGGATTCGATGGATAACGCAAAAGCGGCTGGTGAGCAATTTATGGCTAGTGAGGATTGTAAACCGCTGATGGCTTTAATTGACCCAGAGTCTGTCATCATGCAACATCAGACAATTATGATGAGTGACCTAGCCGCTAAATACCAATAGCAACGAGTCATTAGTTGGGGTGCCTGAGCGGCCCCCAACTTTCCTTTGTTCTACAACTTCTAATGTTAGGAAGACAAGTGAGTAAATCAGAACGGCTTTTTGAACTTCTAACTCTATTGCGCTCAAAGCGTTATGCTGTCACGGCTTCCCACCTTGCCGAGCAAATGGAAGTGAGCGAAAGAACCATCTACAGAGATATCCAATCATTACTCAACTCCGGCGTTCCGATACAAGGAGAAGCCGGTGTTGGCTATTTACTGCATGCTGATTCTCATCTGCCGCCTTTGATGTTCACTGATCAAGAAATGATAGCACTAGAGCTAGGTATGCGAATGGTGCGAGCTTGGTCTGACGATGAACTCGCCACCGCATCAAAATCGGCCTCAACCAAGATACTCTCTGTCCTTCCCGATCGGCTCAAGAAACAGATTGAGAGCTTTCCGATATTCGTGCCGGAAATTCACACGTCTACAAAAGATGCGACGCGCAGTAAAATGCTCCGACATGCTACTGATGCCAAGTTAAAGATCGAAATTGATTACAGTGACCAAAAAGGCAATAAAACCGTGCGAAAGCTCCAGCCTCTCGGGCAGATATTTTGGGGGAAAATTTGGACGTTGGTGGCTTGGTGTGAGTTAAGAGACGACTATCGCCATTTTCGAATTGACCGCATAGACAAGCTCAATATCCTTGATGAAGTATTCGAGACTTCAGCAGAGAAATGCCTCGAATACTATATTAGACAACACGCTCCGGATGCTTAGACAACGGGATTATTTCATTAACGTTGGAGAGATATTCAGAGCTAGCCGACAACCATTGAGGTCCGATTCCACATCAAACTCGACCAACTCATTCACATGAGGCTCGATAGATGAAACTGCTATATCCCTTACGTGGAAAAACACTTTATCATCCTCGTTTTCTTGCTTGATAAATCCGTAACCATGACCTTCGTCTAAATCGACAATTTTTCCCAATACCGACATCTTCGCATCCCCTAATACAAACTTTAGTACTACATACTAGGGTTTTACGCTTTCGGATCACTCACTAAGCAATCAATATCTCTTTTAATTGATGCAATGAGCTTACCGTGTAGTGAGGCGAAATCGAATGATCTTGTTCCATACCGCTGCTATTAAGCCAACATGTTTCAATACCAAAGTTAAGACCACCCAAAATATCGGAATGCTGGTTATCCCCCACCATCAACACCTTACTTTTACAAGGCATGCCCATTTTCTCTAGTGCGTGACTGAAAATCGCCGTATCGGGTTTCGCTACTCCGACTTCTTCGGAAATGATGACATGTTCAAAGTACTGGGTCATCCCGGTTTTTTCGAGTCTGATCGCCTGAAGATCGGTAAAACCATTAGTGATAATGCCCATTTTCGCTTTGCCATATATCGCTTCCATCAGCTCTTTCGCTCCAGGTAGAACCGTGCAGATATCCGCCATGGCTTCAAGGAATGAAGAGTTTAATTCTGAGGTTGTCGTTTCTAGCTTATCTGCCCATTCTTTGAATCGAGTATGCTTTAATTCGTGCGCGGTAATTGCGCCATTTTGATAATCTACCCACAGCGGTTTATTGACCTTCTGATAGTGTTCAAAGTCGCCTTGTGTGAAGTCTATACCTTTACGAGAGAACATTAGCTGCATCCCTTTAAAGGCATCAAAATGAAACAGGGTTTCGTCAGCATCAAATAAGATCCAATCGTACTTCATTATTATCTCCTCAAATTCTCGCCGCTAGTGTAAATTGTTTTCTTTTAGATGATAATACCCTCACAAAGAAACTTATTGTTTACTGGAGCTCAACCAATGCAAGCTTTTTCTGCGATTCCCATCTTTGTTTCAGTGGTTGAAAGTGGCAGTTTTTCTACCGCAGCCAGCAAACTTAATATCACCAAATCGGCGGTAAGTAAGCGAATTACCCAATTAGAAGATGAGCTAGGTATTCGACTCATTAACCGTACTACACGCAAACTTAGCCTAACCGAAGCGGGCCAGCGCTATTACGATTATGTTGTCCAATCGCTCTCACTGGCGCAACAAGGTATTGATGCGGTCACTGAGCTCCAAGGTAACCCAAGAGGCACGCTTAAAGTAACTGCGCCCATGTCATTTGGTGTACTACACATTGCCCCGCTCATTTCTGACTTTCTAGCTCTCTATCCAGATGTCGAAATTGACCTTAACCTAGAAGATCGCATGGTAGATCTTGTCGCTGAGAGATTTGATGTTGGGATTCGAATCGGCCACTTACCTCTTTCCAACTTGGTTGCAAAACGTCTAGCGCCGTGTAGAAGCGTCCTCTGCGCGGCACCCGGTTATTTATCTCAACACGGCTTACCAAGTAAACCAAGCGATCTCTCCAAGCACAGTTGTTTGCAATACAGCTATTATCGCGGTGGTTCTGAATGGTCCCTTCACTCAGCGGGAAACGAATTCAAAGTCATTCCTAAAGGTCGCTTGGTGGTCAACAATAGTGAAGCGATACGTCGAGCGGTGCTTGGAGGAAGTGGCATTGCAAACCTGCCCACCTTTATTGCAGGGAAAGATATTGCGGCAGGTAACTTACAAGTCGTGTTGTCAGACTACGCTTTACCGAGCCATGCCGTCTATGCAGTGTTCCCAGAGAAGAAACACATGCCTCTCAAGGTTAGAGCCTTTATTGATTTCATCAACCAACGATTGGGAACAGAAACACCCTATTGGGATGAAGGGTTACTACCTTAGAAAGCCAAATGTGACACTAAGCTCATAAATTTACATTGGTCGACTTTCTCAGTCAGTTAATGATGTAAGACAATTTTTAACGGCTGTCATCCGTTCAGAATAGCGATATACCTGCTGTTCTAGGAGACATTCGAAATGAAACGATTTTTCCCATCTAGTGTCATGCTTATCCCATTCGTCGTCAAAAACTATTCTGAAGAAGATCATGAGGATAGCCCAGAGTTAGAACGAGAATCTGAGCCAACTCCTGAACTTGAACTGGAAGAATGAGAGGCTCATCAGGTCACTAACGAGCAATTTTTACTACCCTATTAGCGCACGTTTATAAGGGAACATAAAATGAAAAAGATTGCAGTTATTCTCAGTGGCTCGGGGGTATTCGATGGTGCAGAAATTCACGAATCCGTGCTCGCTTTACACGCAGTAGAAAAGCAAGGTGCTTCATGGCATTGCTTTGCTCCTAATATTGATCAACTCCATGTCATTAATCATAAGACCGGAGAAGAAATGGATGAGCGACGCAATGTTCTTGTCGAAGCGGCGCGTATTGCACGCGGCAATATTGAGGATGTCGCGAAGCTTAATGTTGAGGACTATGATGCTTTACTGGTACCTGGTGGGTTCGGTGCAGCAAAAAACCTGACTGATTTTGCCGTGAGTGGCGCTGAGTGCAGCATCAACACTCACGTTGCCTCAGCGTGTCGCGCCTTTGCTCAAGCCAACAAGCCCGCAGGTTACCTCTGTATTGCTCCGGCGATAATTCCTATGATTTACGATCAAGGAGTTAAAGGTACTATTGGTAACGACGAAGCAACCGCTGCCGCGTTTAACGCTTTAGGTGGTGAGCACGTCAAATGCTGCGTGGACGACGTTGTCGTAGATGAGCAAAATCTAGTGCTATCAACGCCTGCCTATATGCTGGCCGAGAATATTTCACAAGCGGCAAGTGGTATCGACAAGCTCGTTGAGCGCTTAGTAAAACTCGCATAGTTATCTTAAGTTATGGCCCCTATTCATGTTCTGTGGATAGGGGCTTTTTAGTTTTCATTAAGCAATATGAATCTTATTTAACCCCAATTGCTGTTGAGAAAACGATTGCGCTAACCCACTAATATTTAACAAGTTTATATACGATAAATATGCAACTAGATTGACTTCACATTTTGCAGCCAAATCTACCCCTTTTGGGTGAGTTAATTGTCTAAGATCAAGATTTTTGATGGGATAGTTATGCGAGTCTAAATGCAGTTTTTAAATCTATAAGAATATGGAGCAATCCAATGACAAGTGCATTTTTCATCCCTACAGTAAACCTAATGGGCGCAGGCTGCCTAAAAGATGCTGCTGATAGCATCCAATCTCAAGGCTTCAAAAAAGGTCTTATCGTTACAGACAAAATTCTTAGCCAAATTGGCATGGTTAAGCAAGTACAAGACATGCTGTCTGAGCGTGATGTTGAGACTGTAGTATTTGATGGCACTCAACCAAACCCAACAATCAGCAACGTAAATGATGGTTTATCACTACTTGCCGACAACGAGTGTGACTTTGTCATTTCTCTAGGCGGCGGCTCTCCACACGACTGTGCTAAAGGTATCGCTTTGGTCGCTTCAAATGGCGGAAAAATCGGTGACTACGAAGGCGTTGACCAATCAGCGAAGCCAATGCTACCACTTATCGCAATCAACACTACCGCGGGTACTGCATCTGAAATGACCCGCTTCTGTATCATTACAGACGAAGAGCGCCACATTAAGATGGCTATTGTTGATAAGCACACAACGCCACTGATTTCGGTTAATGATCCTGAACTGATGCTGGCTAAACCCGCTTCACTCACTGCCGCAACAGGTATGGACGCATTGACTCACGCTGTAGAAGCCTATGTGTCAATCGCAGCTACGCCTATCACTGACGCGGTAGCGATTAAAGCAATCGAGCTAATTCAAGCACACCTACGTAAAGCCGTAGAAAATGGTGACGACATCGAAGCTCGCGAGCAGATGGCATATGCCCAGTTCATGGCAGGTATGGCATTTAACAACGCTTCTCTGGGTTATGTTCACGCAATGGCGCACCAGTTAGGCGGATTCTACGACCTACCACATGGTGTATGTAACGCGATTCTTCTTCCACACGTTCAACGCTACAACGCGCAGGTTTGCCCTGAACGTCTACGCGACGTAGCGAAAGCAATGGGCGTTGAAGTAGAAGGATTGAGCGCTGAGCAAGGAGCTGAAGCCGCTATCAATGCCATTGTGGCACTTGCAAAAGATGTGGGTATTCCAGCAGGTATCCAAGAGTTAGGTGCAAAATCTGAAGACATTCCAGTACTAGCCGATAATGCCCTAAAAGACGCATGTGGCTTTACTAACCCTAAACAAGCAACACATGAAGAGATCTCAGCGATTTTTGAAGCTGCGATGTAATTCCACTTTTTTCCTTACAGATCAAGCCTCCTTCGGGAGGCTTTTTTGTACCCTATAAGTTCTAATTGCGTACTACACTTCTACGACAACGGAGGTGTTCTATGAAATCAATAATTGGGCTTATTCTTCTTTTATTATCCTCGCTCGTTCAGGCAGGTGAAAGCAAAATTTACAATGTAAAAGGTAGTGACTACGAGGGCTACTGGGCTAAAGTGAGTGATAGCGCTCCTCTAGTTCTGCTTATCCACGATTGGGATGGACTTACCGACTACGAAATGAAAAGAGCACAAATGCTCAATGAGATGGGCTATAACGTTTTTGCTGCTGACCTATTTGGCAAAGGTGTCCGTCCAACGGAAGTGAAAGATAAAAAACAACACACCGGAGAACTCTATAAAGATCGAGAGAAGCTTCGTGCATTAATGCAAGGTAGTCTGGATTTTGCGGCTTCCTTGGGAGGAAACGCAGAGAATGTCGTCGTGATGGGTTACTGCTTTGGTGGTGCCGCTGTCTTGGAATCTGCACGAGCAGGAATGAATGCCAAAGGGTTTGTTACCTTCCACGGTGGCCTCAGCACACCCGATGGGCAATCTTACTCACAAACTACTGCGCCTATTCTCGTACTTCACGGCACGGCTGATAGCGCAATTCCCATGTCCCAATTCGCCTCGTTAGCCGAACAGCTAGAAACGGCTAACGTAAAACACGAAATGATTACCTACAGCGGAGCCCCACACGCTTTTACGGTTTTTGGCAGCCCTAGGTATCGTGAAGATGCCGATCGTAAGTCTTGGGCAAGCTTTTCCAACTTCTTAACCGCCACCACCCAGTAGATTTGTACCAAAATAAGCCGACGTTACTGTCGGCTTTTTATCCTCAACCATTTTTCAGTGACTAAACCACGCGATCGATTCCTGCAAATTTTAACGCTAAACATCACTTGAAAAGATATCTGAGCGCTTCATAAATATTCCCTTCTCTACCCTGTCAATCAAACACTTAAACGACACCTAGCACAAATCTCACCATTGATAGCTATTTAGTCTACGTTCTAATGTACATTCATTCACAGAGTTAAAATAATTTTAAGTTCGTGTCGAAAATGGCGAAGCGAAAACGTCCTTGAGTAGGGAACAACAAACCAGAAGGAAAATTAAGATGAAATATATGCTTTTGCTTTATGCTGCACCAGATAAAGAGCCAGCATTTGGTACTCCTGAATTTGACAAGATGATGGAAGATTTTGCCCTTACCTCAGAGACGTTCGAAAAAGATGGCGTACTTGTTGGTGGCGAAGGATTGGAGGGGGTAGAAACTGCAACTTCATTGAGAATCCACTCCGGTAAGGTAGAAACCATGGACGGTCCCTTTGCAGAAACACGTGAAAACTTGGGGGGATACTATATCGTTGACGTGCCCGACTTGGACGCCGCATTGAAATGCGCAGAAATCATTCCCGTCGCTAAGTTCGGCACCATCGAGGTTCGTCCATTGCTGAACTATAGTGAAGCAGATTAACGTATGAATAACGCCTCTTCAAAAGCAATCACTGTCAGTCGTATTATTCATGAGCTCTTGCATAAAGACAGAGGGCTGCTTTTGGCGGGGCTTATTTCACGCCTTAATGATTTTCAATTAGCCGAGGATGCCCTACAGGAAGCAACAATATCGGCCTTGAAACACTGGACTCGATCCGGGCCGCCCCATAACCCTAAGGCTTGGCTAATGAGAGTCGGCTTAAATAAGGGAATAGACCAGATTCGTCGGGTGCAACGAGAGCAACGTAAAACGGTGGATCTAGCTGACCATTTTACCGCAGACTTAGAGTATGACGTTCATGAAGCCATTCCGGACGAACGTTTACAGCTCATCTTTACCTGCTGTCATCCAGCCTTGGAAGAAAAGTCACGTATCGCGTTGACCCTACGTACAGTTTGCAATTTAACGACCAAGGAAATCGCCGCCGCTTTCCTAGATAACGAAAAAGCCATGGGGCAGCGACTGTATCGCGCAAAAGCGTCACTTAAAGCCAAAGGCATTCCGTTCTCGACCCCAGATGAAGACAAATGGGATGACAGATTGGAAACGGTGCTTAAAACCATCTATTTGATATTCACCACTGGCTATGTAACAGAAGACGAGAGCCCCCGTTCCCTATGCCAAGAAGGCATCTTTTTAGCCAGACTTTTGATGACACTACGACCCAATGAACCAGAAGTAGAAGGTATATTGGCATTAATGCTACTTACTGATGCAAGAAGCACAGCTCGAATCAATGTTAGTGGTGCCATAGTGCCTGTTGAAGAACAGGACAGCACATTATGGCTGCTAGACGATATTGATGAAGCTCAATGCATCCTTTCCAAGGCTATCGAAAAAAGGCGACCTGGCCCTTTTCAGATCAAGGCTGCTATTGCAGACTGCCATATGATGAAACCCAACCCTGATTGGATTCAGATGTCTTTGCTTTTTCAATCACTTTGGCGCTTCGAACCTACTCCAGTTGTCGCCTTAAACTGGGCAGTAGTGTTTGCAGAAACAGAGCGTGCAGAACTTGCACTTAAAAGGTTGGACGAGATAAAAGAAGACCTTAAAGATTACCAACCTTGGTACGCGGCACGAGCGCATATTCTCAGAAAACTAGGTAACAAATCAGAAGCTTGCACTTTTTATAAACTAGCCATAGAAAAGTCGCCAAGTACGGCGACCCGCGCTTTTTTAGAGTTGAAATTACGAGAGTTGACACAGGGTGACGCCGCTTAAACGTAACCCTCTATTGGGTTCTCCCATGATAGTGATACAATCTGCGCATCAGAATTACCGAGAAAACCTATGTTCATCCATCATGTTAACGGCATCGACTGGCTAGTGATTACCGCTTTTGAAGAGCTGAAACCTATATTTATCGAAGACGCTGGTTCGATCCCCTCTTGCTTCTCTATCACCAGTGAATTGAGTCTGATTGATCAAGCCAAGCGTACTTATGGATATTTGCCTTCACTCAATGGCATCATTACGGATACGGGCACATTTCAAAGCATGAACATCGAAGAAGATCTAAACCCTCAGCTTGCCTGCATCGTTGAGGGTCGCGGCCGGGTGTTTATCTATCACGGTGGCTATGTGGCGTTTGTGGATGACGAGCAAACCTTTATTACCCGAATGGGCTAACAGTTGTTCTGTAAGTTGAAATCGACGAATAGCCCGAGCAAGGAATAAAGTAAAAAGAGTCAGCCTTTCGGTCTGACTCTTTTTATAAGACAGGAGCTATCTTGAGGGAGTTTAAGGATGCAACATTAGCTTCTTTCGCTGATTAGATGGCCTGATGACCACTCTTTTTCGCAAACTTTTGCATCGCCTCGGCAAACGTGGTTGTTCTGCCTTTAGCCTCAACCTGCACTACCTTGTATCCCATCTTTTCTAACGTTCGGCGCTCTGCCAAAACGGCTTTGTCATCTTGCTGACTACCTTGAGCAGGCTGATGAATGTAACAACCCTCTAGTTGACCGTCTTCGACCAGTTGGTGATGTCTCAGTGCATCGATATCAAAATTCATAGTACATCTTTAAATTAAATATAGGGAGCGATTGTGGAAGGTTACATGCGCTTTAAGGGCTTAACCACGCTATCTAATCCTTCGATCTTTAGCGCTAAGCATAGCTTGAGGAGATCGCCTAGCTCCCCATTCGGAAAGCCCTTTTTATCAAACCAAAGTAAGTACTCTTCTGGTAAGTCGATAAGCACGCGACCAGCGTACTTACCAAACGGCATTTGCATTCGTGCAAGTTTAATTAGATTTTCTTTTTCAAGCATTGCTAAGGTTTTCTATGGCTGTTCCCAGCCTTGTAGAGTAACACCTAATCGCTCTACCCAATAGTTAATCGCGTCTTTCGCATCATCAAGCGAGTCAATCATCGTAGAAAAGTCTTTGTTTCCTGCCTCTCTGTCAATGGCGGCAAACAGTGGTGTACCGTCTTGCGCATCACTAACAAGCAACTCAACACTCGCACTACCCACATTGGTATGCTCACCAGTGGTGACTTTGGAAATAGTTGAGATGGCTAAACCAAATGGCAGTACGCTGCTCGTAACCGCCAGTACTGGATTAGGGGTTTCAACATTACTTAATGCGATACTCAGGCGAAGCGTCTTCCCTGTCGGCTCTGAGACAACTTGTTTATGAAGGGAGATTTTCTCGGTCAGACGGGCGACCATGTAATCAGTCAGCTCTTGGGTTTCTTCTTTATCTAGCGTGCTTTCGTCTGTAACCACAAACACTTGGTCAATCACTACCGAATCGTACTCATCAAGCTTTTCGCTTAATCGTTTTGCGTCTCTTAGACCAATGCGGGCCCATACTAAATCGACACCGCCTTCCGGGCCAGCTCGAAAGTCTTCATAACTGGTAAATTTAGTGGCGCGTTGAACAGGCCCACCGGCACATCCTACAACGAATGCGCTCACTACGATTAAAAGCAAGACTTTGAAAGGTTTCATGTACAGCACTCTAGTTTAAAATGACAACCAGAATGCTATACCATATGATATTTAGATGTCCAACGCTATTCTATTCAAGTTGGCTATATTGGGATCATGAAGGATGCACTGTGTGCGCGTATTCCACGATCACTTGATTGCCTTCAATGTAGGCATTTTGAATTTCACCATCGACACTCATGCGACTTTGCAGATACACCACCTTTGGTCCATGCTCATTGGTTTCTTTTAGGCTTGGAACCACATTTTTGGGCTCTAAATGAAGAAGTCGACAAAAATGGCTCACGAAAGACATAGTAAGCGGTGTCTCACCTCTTAATACGCGAGAAAAGCTGAGCTGATTCATCCCAAGCTTTTTGGCAAATTCCATCTGAGTGAGTCGCATTTTCGATTTTTTCGACATCCAGATTTGGTAGAGCGCCTCTCTATCTTTGTCGGTAAATTCCATCGTGATTCCTTGTATAACATTTTGGGGTGGATTGTCGTTGTTTTGGTACTTAACGTTGTCAGAGCTTGGTAAGTGAAAGTCAAAGCTTTGTCTGCTAGGCGTCAGTCAAACGAAGCACAAGTCAAAATCAAACCACCCAAACACATTCACAAAACACATCAATCAACCCATTTAATTAATCAATTTCAATAAGTTAACAGTTTAATCAATATGTAATTAGCAAGTTAATTTGCGACAAGAAATCCAGTTCGGGATTGTCATTCCACATTTTCATTTTAGGCTTAGCTTTTCTGGATCGCGTTAGCTACATTTCGCCTGCTTATACAAAACTCAGTACTTTGTAATTTAACAATATAGTGAGGCAAGTATAGGCTGCACTTCAGGCAAACTATCCGAAAGGTTAGGACGCAAAGCCACCGGTCTGTCGACATCTTATGTCTATGATAGCGGGGTTGCCATTTAGCGAGTCTCGCTAGATGTTTCGCGTGCCGGAGTGTCATCTTTTTTGTTATCCATAGATAAGGACAAATGATGAACAAACTCCCAAACAAATCACTCATTGCGTTAGCTCTACTTAGTGTGAGCGGTGCTAGCTTCGGCCATGGGTACGTTTCAGCGTACGAAAATGGTGTTGCTGAAGGCCGTGCAGCACTTTGTAAATTCCCAACCAGTGACACAAACGAAAAGAACACCAACTGTGGTGCTATTCAATATGAACCGCAAAGCGTAGAAGGGCCAGACGGCTTCCCTGAAACAGGCCCACGCGATGGTAAAATTGCCAGCGCTGAAACCTCGCTAGCAGCGGCGTTGGATGAGCAAACCGCTGACCGGTGGGTTAAACGACCTATCAAATCGGGCTCTCAGTACTTTGAGTGGACTTTCACTGCCAATCACGTCACTAAAGACTGGAAATATTACATCACCAAAGCGGATTGGAACCCTAATCAGCCCCTCGCTCGCAGTTCATTTGACCTCACGCCTTTCTGCGTTGTCGATGGGGGAATGGTTCAGCCGCCAAAACGTGTTAGCCACCTTTGTAACGTTCCTGAGCGAGAAGGTTACCAAGTGGTCCTTGCAGTTTGGGATGTAGGCGATACGGCAGCCTCATTCTACAATGTTATCGACGTGAAATTCGATGGTGATGGCCCAGTGATTCCTGATTGGAGTCAAGGCGGTCAGATCAACCCTACGCTCGATCTGAGTGTTGGCGATACAGTTTATACCCGTGTGTTTGACAGCAGCGGTGAGAACTCGTCTTACAGCACAGAACTCGTAATTCAAAACAGCGAACAAGGTAAAGCAAACAACTGGTCTTATGCTCTAGCGAGTAAGATTAACCAAGAGCAAAGCCAAATTCGTGCCGGACAGCTTAATGACCAAGGCGAATTTACCCCTGTTTATGGAACCAACCCAGTCTACCTAAAAGCAGGATCAGGACTAAACAGCGTTGAAATCGGCTATAAATTTGAAACACCAGAGCCAGAATACGACCTTGATGTTGTAGGGCTTCAGTCAGAGTACGTAATTGGCGAGTCGCCGACAGAGCTTGACCTGACACTAACCGCCACAGGCGACTTAACGGCTGAGTTAACTGTCTACAACCACCATCGCGAACCATTAGCTTCATACTCGAAGGAGCTGAAAGACGGTGAAGTTGAAAGCACCACGATGACTCTATCTAAGTCTGAGCTAGGGCATCATATGCTAGTAGTGGTTACCAAAGACGACCAAGGTAAAGTGATTGACCAAAATACGCTAGATTTCCACCTAGTAGAAGATCAAACGCCACCACCTGGTGACTACGACTTTGTCTTCCCACAAGGCTTAGAAAGCTACACTGCAGGAACTAAAGTCTTAGCCAGTGATGGCGCGGTTTATCAGTGTAAAGAGTTCCCATACTCAGGTTACTGTGTACAGTGGTCACCATCGGCGACGCAGTACGAACCAGGAGTTGGCTCTCACTGGCAATCAGCTTGGAACAAGCTGTAAGTCGTTGATATAAAAAAGAGGATGCCTAGTGCATCCTCTTGTTTATTTTAGGTATGGTTAAAACCAACCTGAGATTAGGCGTTTAAACCAATCAAACAACTTCTTGAACAGTCCGCCCTCTTCAACATCTTGCTGAGCAACCAATGTTGCGCTTGCGACCTCTTCGCCATCAATACTGTAGATCACCTGCCCGACAGCATCTCCCTGACTGATTGACGCCACCAACTCGCCATTGTATTCAATCTCTGCTTTAAGCTTGCTCGCATCACCTTTTGGTAGGGTAATCAATACTTGTTTATCGACGCCAACAGGGACGAGCTCTTCACTACCCATCCACACTTTTGCGTTGGCTAATGTATCTGTCACTTTAGATGGAGACACGGTATCAAAGAACCTGAACCCATAGCTTAGCAATTGTTTGCTTTCTGACTCGCGGCTTTTCGTACTATTAGAGCCCATCACCACCGAAATCAGACGCATGTCACCACTGGTTGCCGATGTCGCCAAGCTGTAGCCTGCCCCACTTGTATAACCGGTTTTCATACCATCAACATTTAGGCTTCTATCTCTAAGCAGGCCATTGCGGTTGTACTGGGTAATGCCGTTGTAAGTGTAAGAAGTCTCACTGTACAGCGAATAGATGTCAGGCAAATCACGAATGATGGCTTGGCTAAGCAGAGCGATATCATGCGGTGTTGAATACAAGCCGTCGCTATCTAAGCCATGTGGATTAGTGTATCCAGTGTTCTCCAGACCAAGCTTTTGCGACCAGCTATTCATTAGGCTAACAAATGCGCCTTCACTGCCCGCTACATGTTCAGCAATAGCCACACTGGCATCATTACCGGATTGAACAATCAAACCACGGTACAAATCGATAAGTGGAACATCTGTCCCTACTTCGATAAACATTTTTGAAGAATCAGGGAAGTTCTTTGCCCAAGCTTTACGGCTAATGCGAACTTGATCGTCGAGAGAAATATTACCGCTTTTCACTTCTTGACCAGCAACGTATGCCGTCATTAGCTTGGTTAAGCTCGCTGGGTTAAGCTTCTTGTCCGCATTTTTCTGCACCAACACGGCACCAGTATGGTAATCGATCAAGATATACCCTTTAGCACCTAATGTCGGAGGATCCGGGATAATGGTAGGTGCGGCAAATGCACCAAATGAAAGAGAAAATGTCGAAAGAAGCGCGGTGAATTTTAGAAAACGCGTGGTCATGATATGCGACGTCTCACTTTAAATGATTGAGTAACGACCTCAGTATAGACAACCTTGCAATAGAATCAGCAGCTTTGACATCAATCGTTACTATTCAGTAGGAATTTTGGTAAATATTTACCTAGATGACGGAATTAGATACAAAAAACCAGCGCCGAAACGCTGGTTTTGTAATCTTTTGGCTTAGTTTTCTATTAAGCGGCTTTTAGCTCTTCGCGGGCTTTCTTTCTTGCCATTAGCTTCTCGCGGTAAACAAACCAAACATAGCTTGCGACAAGTGAGAAGAACAAGTACGAGAGTGAGAATACTAGTGGTGAGCTAATAAGGTCTTGCGAGATTCCCCAAGATACGCCCGCAACCGTCACTGCGATTTTAGAGAATAGACCACAAAGCAATAGCAGAAGTGCTAGCTGTGGGAAACGACTACTGCGGAATGCAAACCAGTAGCAGCTACCGACCGCAAGAGTAGAAACGTAAAGACCAAGCAAGAATGAATGAAGGTGATCTGCTGACGCGACACCCGCGGAAATCGACACCATGAAGATAATGAATAGTTTCATATTTTGCCTCGCTCTTAAAACTAGAAAAAGCTTCCTTTCATTTCTGCAAACTCATTTTGCGTATATTTTCGCCCATCTAGTTTTAAATTCAAGCAGTATTTTTGTCTATTTATTACACAGATTTCATAGACAAGCTATTTGTAAATAACTTGTTAAATATCTATTTAATAAGGATTCTTTGTATACTTACACTTAGGGTAATAACATAAAAGGTTAGCTTTTAAATGTTACAGACAAATAACAATTGTTACAGTTTAAATTATTTCGATATATGTGAATGAGAACACTAAATGTGCAGTCAAATTGACAAACTTATGAGTCCAAAAACTTAGTTTTCGAAAATCGACAAGATACAGGCATGAGGGATAACTTTTTTGTGTGAGCTTAACCACTGTTCACTGCATTGTGTCTCGTCTCATTAGAAGGGCTTTGGTACCTTTGCGTCACAGATTTATACGTATCACATACCATGCCTTCCCAGTACCGAATTAAGAAGATAGTCGAGATCGGCGATACCCTTCACCGCAGTGGCTGTGCGCCATACAAACTTGAGAAATACACTCAATTTTATGCTCGTAAACATGGGGTGGATGTTATGATCCAGGCAACCCCGACGACCGTTAACTATCAGTTTCCTGATGACAATAATGCGGTAGTGATGAAGCGCCACCAACCTGCATCAATTAACTTAAGTTTGCTTGCCAATACCATCATCAGAATCAACCAGCCAAGCAGCGAGCCCGTGCCAGAGCCTGTGGGTTACCCTAAGTGGGTCATTGCGCTGGCTAATATGGGCATCCCGCCTGCATACCTAATGCTCGTTGGCAGTACGCTAGATGCGGTTTTGTTCTCTGTCTTGTTAGGTTTTCTAGTTTGGGGCGCTCAACAGATTTGTAAAGCTCGCAGATCAATAGCCGTTGAGTTTATTGCTGCGCTTATCACTGGGATGCTAGTTGCTTGGTTCGCAAGCACAGGTGCTGCCGTCCCCGTTTGGGCTCTGTGTATTGCTGCCATTGTTCTCTTCGTCCCCGGACTTTCCATTGCAAACTCGCTAGAGTGTCTCGCGTTTAATGATCTGGTTTCAGGCACAAGTCTGTTGGGGCAAAGTGCGCTGACGCTTATCAAGCTGTTTGTCGGTATTGTTATGGGGCTCAATATTGGTGAAGCCGTTTGGGGGCAAGCAGCATCCATTGATTACACTAATGAAGTACCGACTTGGCTGCATATTTCCGGTTTGTTCCTAATCTCAATCTCACTTGGCATCATCTTCAATGCACGCCCTACCGATATATTGCTTGGTTTGCCTGTTGCAGCTCTGGGCATGTGGGGGCCATTTTATCTAGGCTTTGAGAGTGGTTGGGTTGTGGGTACTTGGGTTACGACAGTTCTGATTACTTTGTATGGTACATGGGTGGCTAAAAAAATGGACCTCACCGGCTCGATATACATCGTACAAGGGATTATCATTCTAGTTCCAGGAAGCCGAGTTTTAGTTAGCGCAAGTCAATCGGTGTTTGAGCAGTCAGTGCTGCCTATACCGAGTATTGGCCTTTCCGCACTGTTTATGTTCTCAGCCATCGTCGCAGGCCAAATCACCGCATACTCTATCTATTCACCTAAGATAGAAAGGTAGTTTGTCGTCAGGTAATAAAAAAGCCCTATTCAAACTTCGCTTTTTAAGCGGCTTTTGAATAGGGCTCTTTGCCCTTGTGTTTCATGTTACGCTGATAACTCCCTTTGCCTTTTTTCGCTTTCTCTACCTTGGCTCTGTAGAGCTTACTGGTTACCATCGCTTTTAGGGCATTGTCTTTTACCTGCCCCCTACCCATCTCGACATCATGGATGAGGCTAACCTCTCCAATGTCACCTTTTGGTTTGCTCTTAGCCATGCGGCCTCCACAATAAATGATTAAATATTAGCCAGAGAATAGTAAAACGATACAATCTACTAGCCAAACGAATGTTACACTATTTATACGCTAATCAGTAATATTTTCGAAACTATACCTAGCGCAAATTTCTAGTGAAAACACGATATTAAACTGTACAAAGCTCCTTATTTTTATTGACTTAGTTGCACTTCGCTTTAGACTGGATCGCAGCTAGAAAACGGTTCTTGTTTAATTTCGCCGTTTCGTTGGATTACTTGAATATCTACCGCAACGTCGTACGCAATAGCAATCTCCTTTTCCACGCTATCGGTGCCGTATGGCTTTTACAAGGTTTATCAAGGATATACATTATGTCTAACACTGTTACTGGTACAGTTAAATGGTTCAACGAAACTAAAGGCTTTGGTTTCATCCAGCAAGAAAACGGCCCAGACGTTTTCGCACATTTCTCAGCAATCACTGGCGACGGTTTCCGTACTCTAGTTGAAGGCCAAAAAGTTGAGTTCGTAGTATCTCAAGGTCAAAAAGGCCCACAAGCTGAGCAAATTAAAGTACTTTAATTATCTAGTACTAAAGATTTACAATAGCCAGCATTACGCTGGCTATTTTTTTGACTATAAGTAAGGCTCATGGCTCTTAAACCAACTATTTACAAATTCCGAATTTCTCTTTCCGACACCAACCGCGACTTGTACGACTCTACACAGCTTACTGTCGCACAGCACCCATCAGAAACAGTGCCACGAATGATGGCGCGTATTTTGGCCTTCTGTGTCAAATGGCAGCCGGAACTCGAGCTAACAAAAGGCTTATCAACCACTGAAGAGCCGGACCTTTGGGTCAAGTCTCTCGACGACCAAATTCAACTTTGGGTGGATATCGGAGAGCCATCCCTTGATCGCATTAAGAAGTCTTGCCGCTTAGCTAAGAAAGTGGATGTATTTTCCTTTAACAGTAAATCCGATGTCTGGTGGGAACAGACCAAAAATAAAGTTCACCAGTATGATGCTAACATCTATCGCTTTGACTGGAGCGGTATCGAAGCACTATCAGAGGTTGTCGAACGCAGTATGGATCTATCAGTGATGATCACTGGAGACAGCCTGTTTGTTGACTCAGATAAGGGGTCATTTGAGATTTCGCTAGAGAGCTTACAGTCGAATGACTGATTTGGAGCAGCAACTCAAAGCGATAGAAGCTGACACTCTGCCGTCATTGGTTGCTCTATCTAAAGCTTGGGATTTGTTTTGTCAGGCTCACTCACCTTTGTTTGAAAAAGCGCGACAAAACAAACCGGAAAGCCCTGTTTCCAATCACCTACTTGGCATTCTGACTAAGGCTCATGTCGAAACGAGCAGTTACGTGCAATCTAACGCCGCTTCTATGCAGGTAATGCATCAAGCATTCACTGACAATTTAGGTCAAGAGCACGCAGGAAAGTTTGAAGAGCAAGGAATGGATCAACTGATCCTTTGTACTCATCTGTGGTTGTATACCCAAGGTTATCTAAGACTCGATTTTAGTCTTGCCAATGATCATGCGCAAAACAGTGCTGAGGTTATCTCCTCAGTTAATAAACTTGATGTTCAGTCACTGAGAACAGAATTCTTGTCGAGCTACTATCACGGTTCAAAGCGCTCCCCTATTCAAGCTTCGGGTTCATGTAACCCTATCACTTGGCTAAAGAAACTATTCCATTAGTCTAACGATAACAGCACCGCGTAGTGATGAACTCAAATCAAAAAGGCCCTCAAAATGAGGGCCTTATTACTACTGCTATAGATTATAGGTAAGTATGAGGGCCAAACACTTCGTAGTGAATGCGGTCGCGATCAACACCTAGCGCTTCCAGTTGACGTACCACTGATTCCATAAAACCTACTGGACCACATAGATAGAAATCCGCGCTGCCAAGTGGTAACTCCTTCGCGACTAGGTTCAAATCTAGCTCACCAGAGAAGTCGGCACTTGCTTCATTTAAGTACCAAGTGAAACGCTTCCAGTTGTTCTGCTGTACAAGCTGCGCAGTTTCATCTTTGAATGTGTGTTGCTTTTGGTCGTTACATGCATACAGAACGCTCACATCTTTCTTACCTTGTGAAGCGAGGGTCTGCATCATAGATTGAATCGGAGTTGCACCAACACCCGCCGAAATAAGCACCACTGGTTGCTGCTTTTCTTGGTAATAGAAATCACCCGCCGGAGCATAAAGACTCACTTTATCGCCTTCATTGACTTCGTCATGGAGGAAGTTAGACACCAAGCCTTTATGTTCACCGACTTCGCGTTTCACTGAGATTCGGTAATCGTTGCCATTCGGCTTTTGAGACAGAGAGTACTGACGAATTTCGTTATAATCACATTGGCTAGGCTTTAGCTCAATACCAATGTATTGACCTGGTTGGTAATCCAGTACCTCACCACCATCTTCTGGTTCTAGCACAAAGCTAGTCACTAGCTCTGATTCTGCCTTTTTGGACTTCACAACAAAGCCACGTGCATTTTGCCACCCACCCACGGCTTGCTTGCGTTGTAGATATAGTTCGCCCTCGCGATCGATGAATACCTGCGCAAGGAAAAGGTACGCAGCGGTCCACGCTTCTTCCACTTCTGGAGTGAAAGCTTCTGTCGCCAGTTCACGCAACGTTTCAATAAGGTGGTGACCGACAATTTGGTAGTGCTCCGCTTGGATGTTAAAGCTAGTATGTTTGTGAGCAATACGTTCAACCGCAGAAGTCAGCGCTTCTAGGTTCTCAATGTTTTTCGCATAAGCCGCAACCGCTTCGAAAAGAGCCACACTTTGACGCCCTGTTTTTTGGTGGGTCATATTAAAGATATCTTTTAGCTCTGGGTTGTGGCTAAACATTCTTTGGTAGAAATGCTGAGTCAACGCCGGGCCTGCAGACTCTAGAAGTGGAATAGTGCTCTTTACGACTTCGATATGTTGGTTGTTAAGCATTAGGACTTACTCCTCAGTAGTTATAGTTTGTTATATTTAAGTTTTTTATACCCCTTAACAGCACGAAGTGTGCCAACTTCAGAATCCCTTTAAACTGCTAGTTTTATTGCTATTTTTGCTTAGAAATAGTCATTACGACACTTTTGAAATAGGTCAAATTGACATTAATAGGTTGCAATGCCGCATTCAGTGTGATTAATTTAGCAACATCCGATTCAAACTGGGTTTCTCCTGCCCCCGCTGTTGGTAATTTTATGCAAGATATCTCTGTTTCAACCCTCATTGATATGACGATAGGTCTCGCTCGAGGAGACAACGATCAAGATAGATTTAACAATCTACTCGATGCTATCCGTAAATCGATTCAGTGTGACAGTGTCGCGCTTTTGTCACGTCAAGGAGACACATTAGTCCCTCTGGCTCTGCAGGGTTTAACCCGTGACACATTAGGTCGTCGTTTTAAGATAGACGAACATCCACGATTTGCCCGAATCTGTGAGTCGAAAACCGCGGTAAGATTTGACGCCGATAGCGATCTTCCTGATCCGTTTGATAATTTGCTCCTCGATTACGAAGGCGATTTACCGATGCACTCGTGTATGGGCTTACCTTTACTCTATGCCGACAAACTGCTTGGCGTCTTAACTCTTGATAGCTTAACGCCAGGCGTGTTTGAGCAGTTTCCAACTCGCAGCTTAGATGCACTCTCGGCTATTGCGGCTTCTACACTAAAAGTCGCGCTCACGGTAAGCCAACTAGAACAACAGGCAAAACAAACCCAACAACGCTTTGAAGAGCTTAATGAGGACGCTTGGGATCGTGATGGTGGGGATATCATTGGTGACAGCGTCGCGATGCAAGCTTTGAAGGCCGACATTGAGGTCGTCGCTCCATCCAGTTTCAACATTTTGATTCATGGTGAAACTGGTGTAGGTAAAGAGCTTGTCGCCCGAAGCCTGCATCATCTATCACCACGTAAAAAACAGCCCTTAGTGTATGTAAACTGTGCCGCTATTCCCGAAAACTTGGTCGAGAGTGAACTGTTCGGGCACATTAAAGGAGCCTTCACTGGCGCAGATAAATCTCGTTTAGGCAAGTTTGCGTTAGCCGATGGCGGAACGCTTTTCTTAGACGAAATAGGAGAACTGCCCCTTGCAGCACAAAGCAAGATTCTACGTGCACTGCAAAACAATGAGATCCAACCGGTCGGGCAAGACAAGGTAGAAACGATCGACGTCCGCGTTTTAGCCGCCACTAACCGAGATCTCAAAGAAGAAGTCTCTGAAGGGCATTTCCGCTCAGATCTCTACCACCGCTTAAGCGTCTACCCGATCACCGTCCCAGCACTTCGTGAAAGAAACGGCGATATTGTTTTGCTCGCCGGCTACTTTCTTGAACAAGCAAGGCGTAAGCTCGGTATTGTCCAGATCAAGCTAGGTAAAGATGCGCAGCTTCTTCTTTCTCGCTACAACTGGCCGGGTAATGTTCGTGAACTTGAACACGTCATCAATCGTGCAGCACTCAAAGCACGAGCTCGCGGCAAAAACGGTAAACTGATTACGGTCTCAATTGAAGATATCGGTGAACTACAGTCTATCGTTTCGGGCAACGATACGGCGCTTGACTCCCCTAATGCGAGCGTAGAGTTAGACATCTCATTGGGGCTACGCGAAGCCACTGAAGAGTATCAACGCAAAATGATCGTTTCGGCCTTAACCGAGGCGGAGTTTAATTGGGCCAAAGCGGCACGAGCATTAAAGACAGATCGCGCCAATCTGACGCGCTTGGCTAAGCGCCTTGGTATCGAGGTTACCAAGAAACATCAGGTAAAAGTTAGCTGAGCTTTTAGGATTCAAGAATGATCACATCTCGGTTACAATGCGTAACGTAAATGTCATCTGAAGTTAGAATTATATAAATAGGATTGTTATGAAGTTTATCCGCTGGTTTTTAGGACGCGTTATCCTACTGCTCAACTTTGTTTTCTCACCAAAAGGCGTTAAGCGCTCGAACGAAGCGCAGCAAGAGGTAGATAGCAAAGCACAGTCTCTTGCACTGTATCAGTTCGAAGCGTGTCCATTCTGTGTAAAAGTGCGCCGAGCAATGAAGCGTCAATCGGTAAAATTTGACCTTCGTGATGCTAAGAACGATCAGACGCACCGCTCAGAACTCGAAGCGGGTGGTGGTAAAGTAAAAGTCCCTTGTCTAAGAATTGAAAAAGATGGGGACGTACAATGGATGTATGAGTCTTCAGATATTGTCGCGTACTTGGAGAAAGAGTTCGCATAAACAGAAGGATTGTCTATGTCACACGTACCATTGAATATTCGCGATATCAAAGCCATTGTTTTTGATTTGGATAATACTCTGGTGAGTTCTGACATGGACTTCCGTTGGCTAAGAGAGCAAATCGGCTGCCCGCTCGATAGAGACTTGCTCTCTTTTGTTGACCAATTGGAATGTGAGCAAACCTCTCAACAAGCCAATGCGCTTATTCTCCAACATGAGCTAGACGACGCTAATTCATCGCACCCTATGCCCGGATGCCAATCTTTGATTGAGTTTATCCATTCTAATCAACTCTTAACTGCGATTATTACTCGAAATTGCGCCCAAGCCGCAGAACAAAAAGTCTCTCACAACGCACTCAAAATCCCACGTATTATCACCCGAGAGCATTTCCCACCTAAACCAGCTCCTGATTCGCTGGTATATCTCGCCGACGAGTGGAACTTAGAACGTCATCAAATCCTTTATGTCGGAGATTATCTCTATGACTTACAAGCCGCCTTTAATGCAGACATGCCCTCTTGTCTATTAACTCATGGCAAGCCTACTGACTTCTCAGCTCACGCCTCTTTGATTGTTGAGCACCTCCACGACTTAGAACAAGCTTTTGCTCCATTTCACAAATAGCTCGCGCTCGCATTAGTGGCGTAAATATAATCACTATGTAACAATTAGTTTCTGCGCCCAATTTCGAGAAACGGCCTTTCAATCAGCGAGATAGTCTATGTCTGAAAACAAAGTTCTTGTGCTTTACGCTCATCCTTCACCTCAACGTTCCGAAGTGAATCAACACCTCTTTAAAGCAGCGAAAAAGGTTGAAGGCGTTACGGTTGTCGATCTTTACCATGAGTACCCGACCTATCACATCAACATAGATAAAGAGCAGCAAAGGTTGATTGACCACGATGTGATCATTTTTCAGTTTCCCCTCTACTGGTACTCCACTCCTGCAATTTTAAAAGAGTGGCAAGATCTTGTACTGGAATATGGTTTTGCCTACGGACATGACGGCACTGCTCTGCATGGCAAAAAGTTCCTCTGCTCTCTATCGGCAGGTGGTAAAGCCGATGCTTACCAAACCGATGGCTACAACCACTTTACGATTCGCGAGTTGCTCCATCCGTTGGAGCAAATGGCTACACTGACAGGCATGCAATACCTCGCCCCATTTGCTCTATTTGGTGCTCGCACAGCTCAAGAAGATGGACGGGTTAAATCGCATGTTGAAAACTGGTCAAGCTTGCTCAAAAAACTCGTCGCCAACGCGATAGATTTCGAACAAGCGAGTAAGCCGGAAAAACTCAATCATTATCTCGCCACATTAGTGAAAGAGGACTAAGCATGACTGGTTACTTTCTCCAAGCCTTTATTTACCTTGTAGCGGCTGTTATTGCTGTGCCTATCGCCAAACGATTAGGGTTAGGTTCGGTTCTTGGTTATCTCATCGCTGGCGTCATTATCGGCCCGATTATTGGGCTAGTAGGCGAAGAAACCACAACCATTCAGCACTTCGCTGAGTTTGGTGTTGTGATGATGCTGTTCTTAGTCGGTCTTGAGCTAGAACCCAAGATGCTCTGGTCGATGCGTAACCGTCTATTGGGTCTTGGAGGCCTGCAAGTCGGTGGAACCACCGCAGTTGTTATAGCAATTGCTCTTTACTTCGAACAACCGTGGACTATCGCGTTAGCAATAGGCTTAATCTTTGCGCTTTCATCAACTGCAATTGTTTTACAAACCTTTAATGAAAAAGGCTTAACGAAAACAGAAGGTGGACAGAACGCGTTTTCTGTTTTGTTGTTCCAAGATATCGCCGTTATTCCGATGCTGGCGTTTATTCCGCTACTTGCTTTGCCGGAGTTAGTCGAGCAGGCGCAAAATGCCGTTGGCACCGCCGCAGACCACCATGAAGAGTTAAGTTTAGTGGCAGGTCTTCCAGGCTGGGCCTATGGCTTAGTCATCATCGCTTCTATAGTGGGATTAGTCGTTGGCGGCCACTTCTTAAGCCGTCCTTTATTTCGCTTCGTCGCCAGCTCAGGTCTACGAGAAATATTTACCGCTACAGCACTGATGTTAGTAGTAGGGATAGCCGCATTAATGAGCTTAGTCGGGCTTTCTCCGGCACTGGGCACGTTCTTAGCGGGTGTCGTGCTTGCCAACAGTGAATTCCGCCACGAGCTTGAGTCTAATATTGATCCATTTAAAGGGCTTCTGCTCGGACTGTTCTTTATTACCGTTGGCGCAGGCATCAATTTTGGCATTTTATTCAATGACTTTGCGCTTATCATTGGTTTGACGATTGGTGTCATGCTGCTCAAAGCACTCGTCCTCTATGCTTTGGCGTTCATTTTCCGCATCAAGAATAGTAACCGTTGGCTGTTTACTCTAAGCCTTGCTCAAGCGGGTGAATTTGGATTTGTGCTGCTTAGTTTTACCGTGCAAAACCATGTTATTCCGCAAGATATCGCTCAAATGCTTTCGCTCGTTGTTGCCCTATCTATGTTCCTCACTCCGGGACTGTTCATTCTGTTCGATAAGGTGATCTTACCGCGCTTTGAACAGCAGTCGAATGAGCAAGAAGCAGATACCATTGAAGAGCAAGGCACTGTGATTATTGCAGGGATTGGGCGCTTTGGTCAGATTGTTAACCGTCTATTGGTTGCCAACGGGATTAAAACTGTCGTCCTTGATCAACAAGCGGCGCAAGTTGATGTTATGCGACAAATCAATACTAAAGCCTATTTTGGTGATGCTAGCAGACCAGACTTACTCCACACCGCAGGAATTGAAGAGGCAGCAATGATCGTTATCGCCATCGACAATCCAGACACCAGCGTTGAACTGACCAAGTACGTGAAACATACCTATCCGAAAGTGAGGGTGTTAGTGCGCGCCTTTGACCGCGGCCATGGCTATCTACTGAGACAAGCTGGGGCTGATATTGTCGAGCTAGAGACTTATCACTCCGCTTTAGAACTCGGTGCACATGCAATGCGTTCTTTGAACTACCATCCATTTACCGTAGAGCAGCAAAAGTCGGCTTATAAGCGCGTTGAGGACAAGAAATCAGACATCTTATACCACGCTTGGGAAGATGATTCTGAAGGTGAACGCTTCGATAATAACTACCGTAAACTCTTTATGCACCTCGAAGAGCAAATCAAACTGGCGATACAAGCTGACCGCAGCGACCGCCACGAGGGAGGAGAGCGAGGCTGGACTCCTCCTCCAAAAGGATATGCCGATGAATTAAAAGAAGAGTAAATCTACAGATATTTACGCTTTAGGCTTGAATTTTAACGTTTTAGCAACGATGTAACAGTAACCCTAATCAAACCGAAGCGCATTACCTCAACTTGCTTTGAAACTGGTTAAACAACCTGAGCTCAAATATGACTGTAACGACACAAGAAACATCCCCTTCGCTGGGGCAACAGCTATTCAAAATGACCTGGCCAATGCTATTTGGCGTGTTGTCCATTATGAGTTTCCAACTGGTAGACAGTGCGTTCATCGGCCAGTTGGGTATTCTGCCTCTTGCTGCACAAGGATTTACCCTACCGATTCAGATGGTGATCATCGGCATTCAGGTTGGTCTGGGGATCGCGACAACGGCAGTGATAGCCAAAGCCATTGGAGCGAACCAAGAGCGCTATGCGAAACAACTCGGTGGCCTTGTGATTGCAATGGGGAGTATTGGTGTCGCGCTGTTTTCAGTCATTATCTACCTGTTGCGTGAACCGATTCTGTCTCTTCTTAGTGCTCCGGATAGCGTTCTTCCTATCATTGATAGCTATTGGATTTACTGGCTAGTCAGTGCTTGGGTAGGTGCTGTGCTCTACTTCCTTTACAGCGTATGTCGCGCCAATGGCAATACCATGTTGCCTGGCACCATGATGATGGTGACTAGTCTTCTCAACTTAATTCTCGATCCTATCTTTATTTTCACTCTAGATATGGGGATCAATGGAGCGGCTATTGCCACCATTCTAGCCTTTGGTATCGGCATTTTGATTGTTGCCCCTAAGGTGACGCGTAAGCATTGGATGAGTTTCGATTGGAGCGATTTGAATGTGGTTAAAAGCGTGCGTTCAATTGGTAACATCATGGGCCCAGCAATGATCAGTCAATTGCTGCCGCCACTCTCATCAATGTTAGCCACAAAGCTTCTCGCCAGTTACGGTACAGCAGCGGTTGCAGCATGGGCACTCGGCTCTCGCTATGAATTCTTTGCGATCGTCTCGGTGCTTGCTCTTACCATGTCAATGCCGCCTATGGTTGGTAAGCTGCTAGGTGGTAACAATCTAACCGATATTCGCAAACTTGTGGTGATCGCGTGTAAATTTGTTATCGGTTTTCAAGTCGTAATCGCGGCGATCACTTTACTCACCTCTGATTGGCTGGCATCGCTAATGACCAGTGAAGAAGAAGTAGAATCCATCCTAAATTTCCACCTGATGATCGTGCCATTTAGCCTTGGGCCTTTGGGCATCTGCATGTTAATGGTTTCAATTTCAAACGCACTTGGTAAATCCTATACCGCGCTGACTATCTCAGCACTGCGTCTATTTGCCTTTTTCCTACCTTGTTTGTGGTTAGGTGCACAGCTAGGAGGGATTCAAGGTCTGTTTTGGGGCGCGTTCGGCGGCAATATCCTAGCGGGCATATGTGCCTGGTCTATGTACCAAAGAGCATTAGGCCAAATTGAAACTAGGCTACAATCTGCATAATTTGTCGATTGCAATCTAAAGCATATGTCGATAGTCTAAAAACTCATCACTTAGGAACAATTATGAAATTTACGTTTACCTACCTTTGGCTCCTTCTCCTTAATGCCTGTAGCCGGTAGGTAACCTCCTGTCTGGCTGCGAGAAACGTAGCCAGAACACCACTTTCTCGTAGCCGCAACTCTCAAAGAAAGGATACGAGAAACATGACTGAAGAAACACACGTCGCCCCCTCATCAAGCTCATCCATCTCTCAAGTCGGGATCTTGCTGGCACTGGCAGGTTGCATTCTCTTTTCGATAAAACCCGTTTTGGTCAAAGTTGCCTACCAATATGGTGGCGACGCAACCTCAATAATGACTCTGCGTGCGTTTAGTTCTCTGCCACTCTATCTACTTATGCTCATTTACCTTTGCAGAAAACCTGAAAACCGAAATAGAGTAAATCAACATGGCTTTAAAGCCGCTGCTATTGGTGTGATGGGCTACTACTTGGCAAGTTTCCTTGATATTGCTGCATTGGAATTTATTACTGCCCAGCTAGAACGATTGTTGATCTTCTTGTTTCCAACTTTTGTCGTACTGATCAGTTGGGCTTTATATCAGCAAAAACCGAGTCGCACCGTCATTATTTCTGCCTTGATTGGTTACCTAGGGATCAGTTTTATTGTTGTTCATGACTTTAATACCCTAGGACAATCGGTGCTTCTTGGCAGCTTGCTCGCTATTGGTTCAGCACTGGTGTTCGCGTTTTATCTTGTATGGAGCAAGCCACTTATCGGTCACCTTGGCAGCTCACTTTTCACCAGTATCGGCATGGGTAGCGCCGGACTGGCTATTTTGGTTCACTTAGGGTTGAGCGGCGCTGATATTGCAACTTGGAGCCGTGAGCTAATCGTAACCGGTGTACTACTTGGCATATTCTGTACCGTGTTGCCTTCGTATTTGGTCGCCGCCGCGATGGCAAGGCTTACACCAACAACCTTGAGCCTAACAAGTAATATAGGCCCAGGAATTACCGCTGGTATGGCGGTAGTGGTACTCGATGAAGCGTTTACGATCTGGCATGCACTGGGGCTTGTTCTTGTCGTCGTGTCGGTTTACACCTTAAACAAGAAGTAATCTCGTACCAAACTTAGCTGAATCATTCGAATCATTTGTCCAATACGCTCAAATTCGTCAGGTGACCTGAGCTAAATAACATCGTATGATTCAGCTTATCTATTTTTCAGACACTTATATCATGAGCACCCAAAACCACCATCCTCTTCAAGGCGCTAGTTGGATGCTAAGCGCAGGACTGGCTTTTGCCATTGTAAATAGCTTGGCTCAAGTGGCGAGTATCAATTACGGTCTTTCTTCGACAACGGTTGCCCTGATTCAATATGCAATCGCACTTGTGGTTATTCTACCCTATTTAAAAACACTAGGTATTAGGCAGTCACTGCGCACGCAGAATCTAGGATTGCATGTTTTACGCGTCTTCTTAGCGGTGATAGGTATCCAACTGTGGCTATGGGCACTTGCCTACCCTGTACCTATTTGGCAAGGCATCGCCCTACTGATGACTTCGCCATTATTTGCGACGATTGGCTCTGGCTTGCTCCTTAAAGAGAAGGTGGGTGCGGCTCGTTGGGGTGCTACCCTCACTGGCTTTATTGGTGCAATGATCATTTTAGAACCTTGGGCGGATGATTTTAGTTGGGCGACACTTCTCCCTGTCGGTGCGGCATTCTTTTGGGCCTGTTACGCTCTAATGGTGAAGAAGCTTTCTTCACAAGATTCTCCGTCAACCATGGTTGTCTACCTACTCATACTCATTACACCGTTTAACATTTTGCTCGCTCTACCAGACTGGCAACTGCCAACAGGCGCAACATTATGGCTAATCTTAATTGGTGCAGGCGCTATGACAGCACTGGCGCAGTGGGCTATTGTTAAAGCATACTCAGTGGCAGATGCTTCGTTTGTTCAACCCTTTGATCACGCGAAACTGCCATTAAATGTGTTAGCGGGTTGGATGGTATTTGGCTGGGTACCACCAGGTCGGCTTTGGCTTGGTGCGGCGATCATTATCGCTTCAGTGGCTTTCATTACCCAATGGGAAGCAAAAAAGCCGAAAAAGTTGAAAGAAATTTCAAGCTAGACCGTTCTAATTAGTCATAGCTTTTAACGGAGAAACCTCTATGACACAACCAATCAAATTAACACTTTACCGCTGGGCTGGCAGTTGGGGACCATTCAAAGTCAACATTCCTTGCGGGGAGTGTACTCTGACCAAAGATGTCCTTAAGGACACATTCGAAAATGAACTTGCCGGTATCCCAGTCGAGCTTGAAGTGAAAGATTGGTTATCTCACTGGTGGGAACCCTTGAAAGTAGGTTCATGGCACGCGCCCATTCTGATGGTCGAAGGCAAAGTAGTAAGCCAAGGGGAAGCGCTAAACCGTGGCGTGCTCGTGCAATCTATTATTCAAGAATGGACTAAGCGCGATACTCTAAAAGGCAACATTGTTTATGGTAAGGCAACTTGCCCTTACTGTGTCAAAGCGAAAAAGATCTTAGATGAAGCGGGCATTGAATACGAATACTACGATGTCGTTAAAGACAGCGCAGCCCTTTATCGAATGATCCCTGAAGTAAAAGCTATCATTGGTGAGAAGACGCCGGTTACTGTTCCTCAAATCTGGCTCGATGGTCATTACATTGGTGGTGCCGACAACCTCTCCGCTTGGATTGAAGAGAAAGGGCTAAGCACAGTGCCAGACAACGTGGTTTCTCTGTAATACCAATCGGGATAAATAGCTGATCAGATAATTGCGCAGGAAAAATCGCTTAGAGCAAGGCATAGATTGCAGATAGCTAGTTGATCTACCTACAAAATCTATAACGCAGCTATCAGCGATTTTGACCAGCAAGAATGACCAGATATTTATTCTGGTTGGTATAAGCTTTCCACCAAGCAAAAACGACAAAGCCCCGCTGATTGTGCGGGGCTTTGTTTTTATGAGCCAGACAGCTTCGCTCGCCTCACTCATAAAATCCTTTTCAACTACGCGCTGATTACTTTCTTCATCATACGTTTGATAAAAGATGTCTTCTTCGCTTTAGGCTTGCCGTAAAGAGCATCTTGCATGGCTTGCTTAGCGATCATCTGACCTAGATATGCGTTGCCTAATTCGTGATTCATGATTATCTCCTCAAAGTAAGCAGCGTGATTTTAATCACAATCAGATTAAAAACAAGATCTAAATCACATTAAATTTAACAACTAAGCACGCTTTGGCTGTTGATAGGTTTTTCCAGCCACTTGGTAGGTATCTTTGCGCTTCACATCAAACATGACATCAAAGAACCAAGCAACAAAACGGATCACATCATCGCCTTCATCCATTACATGCTCAACAAACTCTTGTTCTTCACCTTGCTCATTAGCCTGTACTGTTACGTGATAGATACGCTTAGCGCCATCGACTTCTGCCAACGCAAATTGCCCAGTTAGTGACTCAGCGGCTTCCGCCACTTCTTGGTCTTCGCTTGCTTTCAGTACTTCGAGTGCTTGCGGCAAGTTCTCTTTATCGCATAGTGACTTGACTAGCGTTTCAAAATCTTTAAGTTCCATTGATCCAGTCTCAACATAGAAATTTGCGGGCATTGTATACCCAACGCGTGATCAAGCAAACTTTTGCTGAGCGATGATAAGCTTTTTCGAAGATATAAGAACCAAACCCATCGTAGTCGCCGAGATGAGATAGAAAACTCCCATGCTCATTTGACTTTGCACCCAATGCTCGACCAAATAGCCACCAAATGCTCCCGACAAGCACATTTGCACTGCCCCTGATAGTGCAGACACTGAACCAGCCTGCCGTTTATGTGGCTCAAGCAACATACTGATAGAAAGAGGAGTGGAAAGACCTTGTGCAATCGTCAGCAAAGTAAACGCCGACACAAGATTAAACAGAGTAACTTCCGTAACCAGTAACCACAGACCAGAGAGCATCATCGTCGAAATGGCTAATGCAAGGATCTGCTTGGTATCTAGATATCGGTTCACCACATTAAGCAGTAAGCTACCCATCATTAAACCAGCTGACGGTATGATCATGACCGAACCATACTCTGCAGCCGTCAGACCAAGCTGATGTTGCAATATAAACGGCATAACAGATAACGACACAACACTCGCAAGGTAAGTCACCCAGTTATAGCTCGCACTGGAAATAACCTGCTTATTAGTCATTAAGCCGCCATAGTTTTTAATCACACTCACCAAATTGAATTGTGTCTTTCCATAAGTCATGGTTTCTGGAAGAACGAAGTAACCTAAAGTAAAAATGGCGATTAGATAGAGTAAGACGAACATAAACACCGCTTCCCACCCCAAGTAGAAAGCAATCCAACCACCCATAACAGGCGCGATGATCGGCATAACAGAAGCAGTGACAGAAATGTAGGATAACGCTTTGGTTAACTGTGAACCTTCGTAGCTATCTCGGAGCACGCTTCGACCAAGAACGGACGCACTACCCGCCCCTAAACCCTGCAAAAATCGCCCAATAATCAGCACGGTTAGGTTATCGGTGAAAGTAACGCACATTACAGTTGCGGCTAAATAGATCCCCTGACCGAGTATAAATACGGGGCGTCGACCAATGGCGTCTGACAAAGGGCCGTAAAAGAGTTGAGATAGGCCAAAAGCGACGAGAAAAACGGTGACCAAAAGTTGTACGTCGGCTTGCCCAACATTCAAGCTGTTACTGATCATTGGCAATGACGGAAGGTAGATACTGACACCAACTTGTCCAGTTGCGATGATCATCATTGCTAACAATATAGGTGTTTTCTTCATAGTAGCTCCTTAACAAACCGACAATAATGTCAGTTTAAATTAGCCACTATTAAATGATAATATATCGCTATGGAAAGTGATTAGTTCCCAAAAAGAAACAATAAGGTGGCATTATGGATTGGATTCAAAGTGTGCAGAGTTATATTCGTGTCGTTGATGAAGGCAGTTTTAATGGTGCAGCAAGAACCCTCAACACCACCAGCTCAGCGATCAGTAAACGTATCCACTGGCTGGAAGAACGTATTGGCGTTCAGTTGTTAAAACGTACCACTCGTTCAGTCACGCAAACTGAAGCGGGAGCTTTATTTTATGAGCGTGCCAAAGTCCAACTTGATGGCTGGCAATCCATTGTTGACGAAACACGCTCGGTATCTCAGACGCCAGCAGGGTTACTTAAAATAGGCGCAACTCTGGCGGTAGGATCAAAGTTTTTGGTTCAGTACTTGAACGACTTTTTGCAGATGTATCCTGACATTCGCATTCAACTTATCACAACCACGCCCGGTCAATTACCAACGTTGAGTTTGGATCTGTTTATCAGCCGTGAAATTGAACAACTCAACTCGCTGAGTTTTAAAGCCACTCCCCTTTTTGAGCATCGAGCTGGTTTCTATGCGTCACCAAGTTATATTGAGCAGTTTGGCGAGCCGCAAAGCTTTAAAGAGCTTACTCAACACAACATGTTGGTATGGGGAGAGAGAACCCAACGTGAGATTTCCCTGACCAATGGACATAAGATTTTGCTCAATGGCAACTTCGCTACGTCTAATCCTGAAGCTCTTTTTTATGCCGCAAAAAGTGGAATGGGACTGCTGCTCACCAACGACGTAATGATCAAAGAAGATCTTAAGCTCGGAGCGCTAAAGCGTATTCTCCCGGATATAACTGCTGATGAAGCAACAGTTTACGCCTACTATCCAAAACTCGACTATCAGCATACACGTACTAAACTGTTTTTGGACTACTTAAAAGAGCGCCTTTCCAACCAACAGTAATCTTTATCTACCGAACGAAAAACCTATATTTGGCATTTGCATTAATATGCGACACGTACCATATTTAATGAGTAACTAGATTGATAATTAAGTGATACAAATCACAATAACAGTGAGTTACCGATATGGTTAGGACAACGTCAGTACAGAACTCGTTAAGCGTCGAGACGATTAACGATACGCTCAGCCTCGATGGCCAAGATCTTCTCAACAAAGCTACGTTGGAGCTTCAGCAATACTCGAACTCATTTTGTACATGCATTATTGAACTTGATCAGTTTACCAACCGATCAACACTTCTTGCCTCTTCTAGCGGTGTAAAGTTGAAACGGGATGATTATCTCGCGCCACTGACTCACAGCACGTGTACCTTTGTCATTAAGTCTAATCAGGACTATATCGTCTGCGATGCTGATGCCAAAAAGCTCCACCCTCATGAGCAATATATTTCTGAGCATGATATTGAATCGTACTTAGCAATTCCCCTTAAAACCCGCAATGGCGAAGTTTTAGGGATACTATTGTCTGCTTATACTCGCGCTTTAGATCCTAAAAGCAGAGAGGAGCTGATATATAACCACAAGCTATTTGCCAATATCGTCACCCATAACCTTAAGTCAAAATGGCTAACGGCACGCTCAGAGATGCTCGTTGATCAACTCAGTTATGAAGTTTCTCACGATAACCTCACGGGGCTACTTAACAGAAGCTATCTCTCAGATAAGCTTGAGAGACTCAGCGAAACGCAAAACATTCCATTTACGCTAGCCTATTTAGACATTGATAATTTCAAGTCAATTAACGACTTGTATGGGAATTATATAGGTGATCAGCTTATAAAGTTTGTTGCCAATACCATCAAGGAAACGATAAAAGACGAGCAGTTTGCATTTCGAATTGCCGGCGATGAGTTTGCTTTTATCACGCAAGCCAGCGATCCGTTTAAAGTCTGCTACACCATCATTAAAAACCTAGAAAAAGGCTACCAAGATCCTTCGCACAAAATTAAGTTCACAGCGAGTATTGGCTTAGCAAAAAACATTAATCAAAGCCTGTCCGCCGACCAAATTATTCTCAATGCCAGTCTAGCGCTGAAGGATTGTAAGCAATCTCGTCACGTTCACGTGCAATGTTACGATACCCACTTAAGTGCTCAATACTATCGTAAAGCATTGATCATTGACGCACTCAGAACAGAACTCGCTAAAGAGTCCATTAGTGATAGCGAACTATATGTCGCAGTGCAGCCCATTGTTGAGCGTGACAATAACAATTGGGACTACTTCGAAGTTCTCGCCCGTTGGCAAAGCCATGCTCTTGGGACAATTTCACCACTAGAGTTTATCGATGCCGCGGAGCAATCTGGGCTTATTGTCGAATTGGGCGAGCACATTGTAGAGCTAGCCTGTAAGGCGAAGCTAGCACTGGAGAAAGGACTGGGTCATAGCGTTCGACTGAGCCTTAATTGCTCGGCGCACGAGCTGCACAATTCGAATCGCTATTTACAGCACCTACTCAACACCATAAAGCACTACGGCTTTAAACCTGATGAGTTCACCATTGAGCTTACAGAAACGGTGCTATTATCCCAAACCGAGGAAGTGAAAAAGATCCTCAACAAGCTGAGGTTCCTTGGCTTTAAAGTCGCACTCGATGACTTTGGTACTGGATATTCAAGCCTTAACTATATCCATAGCTATCCAATCGACTGCATTAAAATCGATGCTACCTTTATCCGGAATATGCATACCAATGAAACCGCCGAACGTGTGGTATGGCTTATCGTCCAACTTGCCAAACAATTGAATCTCTCGTTGGTCGCAGAGGGCGTTGAGGATCAAGAAGCGCTAGAGAAGCTTTATGACATGGGGTGCAGTCAAATTCAGGGTTACTACTTCTCAAAGCCTGATAAACCGCAAAACATTATTAGTCAAAGCTTTGAACGAATTACCCAACAACAACAAGTGTCTAACGGATAGGTCTTGATTAGGAAAGGTAAGCTTTCGCTTAAAAAGGTACTTCAACCTGCATCATAAAATCACCGTCATACTGTTCATGCCAACGGTAGTCGAGTCGCATGCGTGGTGTTCCGGCATCCATGTCGCCAAAGCCGAGGCTCAGCTGTACACCATGGCTTCTGATCCAGTTTTCGGTGTCCATCTCTTTGAGTTTATCTTCCAACTCATTGGGCACCCAAACTCCAACACCAAAGTAATTGGACGAGGCATTATTTGAAATCAGTGGATTGGTCTCATGACCAAACAACCAATCAGACCAATAAGAGGAGTGATCGGTTTTCTCTGCGAGGGTCAGTTCCATAAAGGCTTCGTTTGCTACAGTATCATCTATCTCCAAATCGAAGATTGTGGTACACGATGGCTTAGTGCCTTCAAGCATTAACGAATGTGCAGATACATCCTCTTGATAAAGCTCGCAAGCCGCAACAAGGGGAGAGAACGATAACATCAACCATATCATTCCACACCTAAACATTCACACCTCAAATATATAGAACGCAATCCTATTTAATAATACTCCTTTTCGATTAATTTGCGTAATACTTTTAGCGTAACAAGATGTGAAATATCTTTGTGCTGTTTAAGGGCATTGCGAATATCGGTACTTCTCACTTTTACTTTTTCAGGGCAACATAAAAGAGACCAGCGATTGACGATTTCTTCTGCTTTATGAAACTTAGCAAAGTTAAGTAAGTTATCTGGACCCATAACAAAGGTTAATTCACTGTCTGGGTATTGAACTTGCAAAGCTTCAAGTACGGCATAAGTCGTTACACTACTTTCTGGTGAATAAAGAGACTCTTCAATCGTAGATCGCTCTACGTTATTCACTTGCAAGTCTTCAATAAAAGCATCAACTAGATCGCATCGAGCACTGTATTCCAACATCTGTTTACCCCAAGCGTGAGCAATGCTTGGCAGTAGCAAAACCCGATCAAAATGGGTTAATGACTCGATCACGCTCTTGTGGCCCAGACTTGGTGGGTTAAAAGCGCTTCCAAATACAGCAATTTTGCTCATTTTATTCATTTACTCTTTATTGAAAACCGTGATCACAGTTTTCTAATTCCTTGATTGCGGTATGATATAGGCACGTGACTTTAACACGTTCACTTCAGCATAAATATGCCTTGCTGAGGTAGACCTGTTAAGGCTACCAACTTTACTACCCAATTTTAAACTACATTGCTTGCAGGAAGGAAACATAATGGAACAGTTGATTCGCGATGAAATGCGCGTTCTGCCGTCGATCGACCCTCATTTTGAGATAACACGTCGCGTCGACTTTATTAAGCGAAAACTTCAAGAAGCCGGATGCAAATCTCTAGTTCTTGGTATCAGTGGTGGTGTTGACTCAACGACTTGTGGTCGATTAGCGCAGCTAGCCGTTGATCAATTAAATGAAGAGTCTAATGGCGGCTACCAATTTATCGCAGTTCGACTGCCTTACGGCGAGCAGAAAGACGAAGATGAAGCGCAGCTCGCTCTTCAGTTTATTCAGCCTTCTCACTCTGTTTCCGTTAACATTAAAGCAGGTGTAGACGGCCTTCACACGGCAAGTCATACCGCACTTGAAGGGACTGGGTTACTTCCTGAAGATAAGGCCAAAGTAGATTTTGTAAAAGGGAACGTTAAAGCCCGTGCGCGAATGGTCGCTCAATACGAAATTGCAGGTTATGTCGGTGGTTTAGTGATTGGTACTGACCATTCTGCCGAAAACATCACTGGCTTCTACACCAAATTTGGTGACGGCGCTTGTGACCTTGCCCCTCTATTTGGTCTTAGTAAACGTCAAGTACGTGAAGTTGCCGCAACACTAGGTGCGCCAGAGTTGTTGGTTAAGAAAGTTCCTACGGCGGATTTAGAAGAGTTAGATCCACAAAAAGCGGACGAAGATGCGCTTAATCTTACCTACGAACAGATTGATGATTTCCTAGAAGGTAAGCCAGTATCTGCGGAAGTGACCGAGCGCTTAATTCAGATTTACAAAGTGACTCAGCACAAGCGTCAACCAATACCTACCATTTACGATTAACGTAAAAACAAAATAGCCTCTCGATTGAGAGGCTATTTTCTATTCTTTTTGCCTAAGGGCGATTCTTAACCGGATTCGCGTAGCTAGCCACTAAAAATGGCTGCGCGTCTTGCGGTAATAAATTGAGCTTGTCAGCCATTGTGGCTTTCACATCATCACTCACGTCTTCGTTACCTGCTGCGAGCTGATTGATTGGGAACAGTTTGTAGTTAGCATGTACTTGGCGATCAATCTCTTCGGCTAGTGCCTCTGGTGTTTCGAAGTCTTGCTCTATCACGTCACCAAACGCCACATGCACATGACCTTTATCACCCACGATGCCTTGGATAATGCTTTCAATATCTTCGAACTCACCTTTTTCATAGCTTCCGACAGAGTCTTTAGCGTGCAGTTCAATCGCTTTGGCAATATCACAAGGGTCATTCTCGTATGAGATCGCAACTGGCACAATCTTCAAAGATTTAATGTACTCTGGGAACGAAAGCTTTTGTTTACGACCTTCCACGTGAAACATTTTTAGGATTGCAGGATCGGTAAAGTCGTTGCCGTCTTTTGCGCGACCTTCTTTTTGTGCAATCCAGATCGAGTGACCTGTATCTAATGAGTGTTTGATGTAGCCTGACAAGGTCCCCAATGCCTTCATCATCTCACGCGGCCCTTTGGCCGAGCGCTTGACAATAAAGCTTTTGTTGAGCTTCATTAGCTCAGTCGCACAAGGCTTTTTCAGTAGGTTATCACCAATCGCAATGCGCACGGTTTTATGACCACTTTGAAACAGACCATAGTTAACAAGTGCAGGATCCATTGCGATATCACGGTGATTAGAAACAAAAAGATACGCCTGCTCAGGATCTAGATTTTCTAGCCCGCTGTACGTAACACCTTTGGTGGTTGTTTTAAGCGTTTGATCAAGATATTTCTTTACTTCTAATTGAATCGTCTCAACTGAGTTCAGTTTTGACCACTTCATCTTAAGGTAGATCTTAACCATTGGAGACATTAAGGTCTTAAACCAGCCTGCATGGTTAGAAAAGCGGTGCTGCAAAATCGCACTGATGAATTCTTCATCGTTAACTAAGCGGTCAATTGCCGCTGGAATTTCGTCATCGTTATAAGGACGAATTTCAATAAATGGGTCAGTGTTTGTCGTCATTATTTTATACATTAGGTAAAAAGCGGGACTATTCTACGCATAGAAACGTTTCTTGGCAGCTATAGTTCTCTCAGATTCGTTAAGGTCAGACCAGACTAATTATTCGAATTTGCGCCATGACTTGCACAAAGTTGGCTTTTTTTCCAAGAAACGTTAATCTTAGCGCCCCGTAACGAGAGACAAATTCCATGCACCACGCTATATCTTTTCAATCTGAACTGAACGACTTTCTCATTTGTACGCCACGTAAGAAGTCGCTAAAGCATCAACTTATCAGCGTTAAGCAAGGTTTGGTGTTAGTCAAACTTGGAAAGTTGGAGTATGCCGTGGAAGCAGGTCAGTCGTTCTGGCTACCGTTTGACACACTTACCTCGCTCACTTACACGCCTAATACCATTACACACTCCGTCAGTGTTTCTTGCCGAGTTAGAGCAACGTTTCCTAAACAGGGTGGCTATATCCAGGCAGGGGAGCTCCTGTCAGCACTAATAAACCGTTTAGAAGGGCTCAATGGTCAACATGAACGTCAAGTTGATCTGCTTAAAGTCGTACAAAGCGAACTTACAACGCTTAAGCCTGAGCTAAAAGAGACTCGATACACAAAGCAGATTAATCAGTGGCAAGTCGATAAAGAGTCCTCTCTCTCCAATGAAATAAAGTTGGTATTGCGAGTCCGTGAAGCAAACAAGCAGATGCAATCTGGTAAGAAACGTCCTGTAGTTGTTGATTCTTTGTTTGATGGCAACGATGCTTTGCTGACGAGCCTTGAGCAAACCATTCTAGGTCAGCAAATATCATAAAAGTTCACGCTTTTACTGGCTGAATACCCATTTCATAACTATAAATCTATAAGTAACTGCTTTATTTATAGAAGAGGATTGTGAAATGAAATTCAGCCATAAGATTGTGGCCGCTTCGTCTGTCTTGCTTTTAGCGACTGTCACCCTTCTAACCTTGCAACAATATTACACCGTTAAAAACGAAATTAAGAC
Organism: Vibrio sp. R10-SG3-ISO10; assembly: GCF_059834185.1. Taxonomy (NCBI): domain Bacteria; kingdom Pseudomonadati; phylum Pseudomonadota; class Gammaproteobacteria; order Vibrionales; family Vibrionaceae; genus Vibrio; species Vibrio sp. R10-SG3-ISO10. The sequence goes on along the minus strand of NZ_JCBDHG010000022.1, from coordinate 816,065 downwards.
GCAAGTAACCTCAAGCGTTACAGAAATCGTAGACGGCGTTCGAAACACTACCGCCGCAGAAATCAATGGACGTAAAGCTATCGCAGAGTACGCAACCAGCATGCTCGAAGTCGACTTGTCTCCCGACGCTGTCTCCGCTGTCATTACCCGCCCCATAGTAAAAGATACCTTTCTGTTGGCAGGCCTTGGTTTTGAGAGTGATGGTTCAAACATCAACAACGACCCCTCATGGAATCCGGGACCTACTTGGGACCCTAGGGTTCGACCTTGGTACATTGACGCAAAAAACTCAGGAAAGCTCGTAATTACCGCCCCTTACGCCGACTCAGCCACAGGCGAGATATTGGTTTCAATTGCTACACCAGTTCGAGATAACGGTCAGTTCATTGGAGCGATTTTTTATGATGTGAGCCTTGCTGCACTTGCTGAAGTCGTGAACAAAGTACAATTGTTCAATGCGGGCTATGTGTTTATCGTAGCAGGAGATGGTACAACCATTGCCCACCCCACTACTGAGTTAAACGGCAAGCCTATGTCAGACTTCTTGGGCAATGCACCCATCCAAGATGATCCGCAGCAAGCAATGATTGATGGCAAGGCTTACACACTCGACTTTTCAAAAGTGCCAGGTGAAGATTGGTACATCGGCGTTGTTCTTGATGAAGAAGTGGCCTACCAGTCATTAGCAGACCTTCGCAACAGCTCAATTATCTACACCATCATAGCTTTGGTTATTAGTATTGTGATTCTGCTTGTTCTGATTAAGACCTTGATGCGCCCGCTAGATACCTTGGGAGATGCGATTCAGGATGTCGCGACAGGACAAGGTGACTTAACCAAACGACTCGATACCAACACAGATCAAGAATTCTCTACTCTGGCTTCAGGGTTTAATGAGTTCACAGGAACCTTGCAACAACTGATCACGCAATCTAAAGCGATAGGGGAAGAGATTTTACGTGGCTCTGAAATGACCTCAATAGGGCTGCAAGAGTCGGCTTCAGCAATGCAGGATCAATTGCACGAGTTAGAGCAGCTTGCTACCGCCATGCATGAAATGGCCACCACCTCAGGTGATGTCGCCAATAATGCTCAAGGTGCAGCAGCCGCCGCACGTGAAGCCGATGAAGCCACCAGTACAGGTACAGCGGTAGTTAGTGAAACAACTCACGCGATCGACAACTTATCACAAAAAATCGACGAAGCCGTCGAAGAGGTGAAAGTCTTAGAATCAGCAACAGATAACATTGAAACCATCTTGAAGGTAATTAACGATATTGCTGATCAAACCAACCTACTCGCCCTTAACGCAGCAATTGAGGCAGCCCGCGCCGGTGAGTCTGGTCGAGGGTTCGCTGTGGTTGCTGATGAGGTTCGTACCTTGGCACAACGTACTCAAGAGTCAACAACTGAGATTCGCAACATGATTGAACAGCTTCAAGCCGGTGCTAGTTCTGTCTCAAATGCGATGAACATGAGCAAGAGCACAGCCACCAACGCGGTTGAGCGAGCTCAAGAGGCGAATGTCGCACTGGAAAGCATCCGTGATGCTATTCAGCAGATCAGTGATATGAATATTCAAATCGCTTCCGCTGCAGAAGAACAGAGCTTGGTTGCCGAGGAAATTAACGGTAATACAGTGAAGATCAAAGATCTTTCAACTCAAGTAGCGGATGCCGCTGAGAATGCCAATATTGCTATGCAAGCACAAACAGAAAACATCCGAGAGCAAGACTCGATTTTGAATAAATTTACCGTTTAGACAAACACACTAACCAAGAGGCGCACTCGAATTGAGTGCGCCTACTTTGTTTCAAATTGCCACTAACATCATTGCCGTATTAGGCTCTACCACCGCGCTACACTGGCCATTTTGTGGCGCAAAACTATCTAGCGACAACAAATCCATCCAATCTGAGTTAGCTTTAAACTCTATGGTTTGTGACCGTTTAGATTTGTTAATAATAACTAAACCTTCCTTACCTCGACTAAACACCAATAGATCGTCTGAAGCCTCAATGATTTTCATTTGAGTGCCATGCATACGATTGTGAAAGTCGATCGCTGCTATCATCTTTTCGTCTTTCCAAGCATCGACCCAGCGAGGCTGCTTGTCTGAATTAACAATCCCACTCGTATCGAGATCAGTGTATATCAGTGGTACTCCGCCATCTCTCCCGAGCAAGTAACAATACCCTAGCCACTCTTGGTTTTCGCTCATGACCAAGTTGGCAAAAACATCGTTGTTAGGAATATCGTGGGTGATAGCAAACGTAATTGCCCGCGATTCAGACAACGCTTGTCCGAAGCAATATGGGTCGACCAAGCTTTTTAAGCTGCCATCGACTTGCAGCGCATCATACATTGTCTGAAACAACGGGAAGTCATAGGCACCCAATCGAGTTTCAGCAAGATAGGGCTGTAAGAACAGCTCATACTCTGGCTGCGTTGCACCGCCGCTGGTAATAATTTCACCGAAGATATGAATATCTTGGCAAATCTCTTCCGTCCAAACCTGTTTTAGATGCTCTAACGTCATGTGTTTCGCGGCATCAATGCGAAACCCTTTGACTCCCATACCTTTAAGCGCTTTAAGATAAGCTTGCTGTTGCTCAATAACGTGTGAGCAAACCCTTAATGTTGGCAAGCCTGGATCAGTAGGACCGCCAGTGATGCGGCCATTTTGCACTTGCCAGCGATCTTCCCAGTCTTCAATTCCAAACGCTTCGACAAAGTCGTCATGATCGAAAATGGGCTCACTTAAATCTCCAAACAAGCATTGATTCTGATAATAATCAGCAGATTGTTGGTAATCGAGCATGTCTGAGGCGTTTGGATACTTTAGATCTGTCCTTATCGACGATTCGTTCGCCATATGGTTGAACACCACATCGGCGTAGACACCAACGCCATAAGACGACAAAGTCTCCAACATGCTTTTAAATGTTTCTGTATTGCCAAGTTGATTATCGATCACTCGATAATCTTGCGGTTGATAGCGTTGCCACCACTTGGTCCCCGTTTCCCTTTTTAATGATTTCATTGGTGGTGAAACGAGTACGTACTTGTAGCCCGCTTGATGGATCTGTCGCGCGAGTTGTTCGACCATTGCATATGGCCAATCAAACGCGTGCAAAATCACATCAGTTGCGTGAGAACAGTTCATCACGATTTCCTTTACAAGATTCATAACACGATAACGATACCCAAATACCCTTAACCCTTAATTTCTACTTTTCAGTTCTTACGGCAAAGCCACTTGAGTATCTATAGTGAACACTGACTACCATCCTAACAAAGCATTCGCGCTAAGCTCTTCCCCCTTTGTCTATTTTTTTACGTAGTAGCTTTTAGGCGTAGATTACCGAAATAGTGAGGTATTTAGTAAAATCTCATTGAGGACAGCGCTATACTTTCATCTGAGCGGTACAAGGATGGATATATGAACAGAGTTCGGATTGATATTGTTTCTGATGTCGTTTGCCCATGGTGTATTATTGGCTACAAACGTCTAGAGCACGCGCTTGCCGCTCTGGCGGATGAAGTTGAAGCTGATATACAATGGCACCCTTTTGAACTAAACCCAGCAATGGGAGACGAAGGTCAAAATCTGCGAGAACACCTCGCTGAAAAGTATGGTACGACAACAGAAGCCAGTATCTCAGCGCGCGAAACTCTGACCAATCTAGGTAACGAGGTAGGGTTTGAGTTCAACTTCAATGACGACTCTCGAATCTATAACACGCGCAAAGCGCACCAGCTTTTAATGTGGGCACAAAGTGAAGGTAAACAGTTCGACTTAGAGCTTGCTCTGTTTCACGCCTATTTCACCGATGGTAAAGACATTAGCGACTCTCAAGTACTGATAGAATGTGCCACTGAGCTAGGGCTTGAACAAGATATCGTCACAAGCGTAATAGAAGATGAAAGCTGGGCTGAAGCCGTTGCGTCTACCGAGCAACAATGGCTTGAAGCGGGTATCAATGCCGTTCCTGCAATCATCATTAATCGAAAGCACCTAATTTCCGGCGCGCAAACGACCGAACTGCTAATATCGGCCATCAATCAGATTATCCAATCTCAAGAGTAGCGCTCATTTCTCCGCATTATCGCCACAACAAAGGATGTCAAAACCAAGTCAATCTTTCACGTTCTGCAAGATAATATTTGCCTGCCCCAAATGGGCACACTATGCTGTTTTACGTTTTCTACAACCATAATGATAAAGGCAAGGTAATGCGCAGTTCTTACACTTATCCAATCGGTACCCCTGGGCAAAAATGGGGTGACGCTGAGCGAATCGCTTGGCGTGACCAAACCACGATTAAACGTGAATATCAAAAAGAAGTGGTTCCCAAGATTCAGGCACTTTCAGCGCAGTTTGATGTTGAGCAATATGGCGCCCTCTCTTATGACCAAGAGCGTTACCCGCTTTTCTGTATTAAGTCTAAAAACTGGCAAGAGGCTAAACCAATTGTATTAGTCACAGGTGGCGTACATGGCTACGAAACCAGTGGAGTTCATGGCGCTTTAAAGTTTGCCGCCAACGAGATGGAAAAGTACAGCGAGCATTTCAACATTGTGATTGCTCCTTGTGTGAGCCCATGGGGCTATGAAGTGATCAACCGTTGGAACCCATTAGCGCTTGATCCAAACCGCTCTTTCTATCAAGACTCACCTGCTGAAGAATCTGCAAACCTAATGAAGCTCGTTGCCTCTTTAGGTCAAGATGTACTGGTTCACATTGATTTGCACGAAACCACAGATAGTGACGAAACCGAGTTTCGCCCTGCCCTAGCCGCCCGCGATGGTATCGAATACATTGAAGGTATGATTCCGGATGGTTTTTACACCGTGGGCGATACTGAGAACCCTCAACCAGAGTTCCAAGCTGCGGTGATTGAATCAGTGAGTAAAGTGACTCACATCGCTCCAGCAGACGATAAAGGGGAAATCATTGGTTCAGCTGTGGTTCAGCACGGCGTGATTAACTACCCAATGGTTAAACTCGGCCTATGTGGCGGTGTAACGACATGCACCTATGGCACAACCACAGAAGTTTATCCAGATAGCCCGAAAGTGACTGACGAAGAGTGCAACGACGCTCAAGTCGCTGCGATTGTCGGTGGCTTGGATTATGTGGTGGCACAACTACAGTAACCGCCCCTTATACTGCTCCGGGGTCTGCCCGGAGTATTTTTTAAACATCGCAATAAAAGGGCTAGCTTGGTTGTAACCTAGCGTGAGCGCAACCTCTTTCACTGAGTGGCCTTTGCGCAGTAACTCCATCGAATGTAAGTAGCGAACTCTTAATCGCCACTCGGTAAAGCTCATTCCTAATTCAGCTTGGCAGTGCCTTGCTAGCGTCCGCTCAGTGGTATGCACGCGTTCTGCCCAAACAGACAAGCTAGTGTTATCAATCGGGTTCTCTTCTACCGCAGCGAGAATCTTGGCAAGGTATTTATTGTCTGTAGATGGTAGAAAATGGTGTTGAGTGTCTCGCGTGGCGAGTTGATCTAGTAGTACTTGAACCAAGCGCTTGTCTTGCTCTGATTGTGCAACGTTAATACTGCGCTGACGAAAGTCATCAATAATGGCTGATACTATCGGTGTGACTTTAATAAGACTGGTACAGTCTGGAAAGTTCTCTGTATGAGCTTGAGCGATGTTTAACGAACAGTACGACAGTGGCTTTCGGTTAAAACTGGTATGCATTATCCCAGCCGGGACCCAAATGGCTAAATGAGGTGGCGCTAAAAATCGAGTGTCTTCTGCCTCCATTTCTAAAATCCCCCCACTAATCAGCTGCACCTGCCCCCAAGGGTGGCTATGCATACGAGTTTCAGTATTGGAGAGAAATGCCTCGAAATTCATAAATACATCTGATGGTGCCTTATCAATTGATAACGAGGGATGAAGGTGTTTTGCAGACTTTCTCAAACTTGTCTTCCTATGACTCACAATGTCTTTTTAAAGATATATATAATTATATCGACCTGTCAGACTAGCTTCTACTAAAAATAATGCGATGGTGTTCACATGGTCTACCTACTTCCTTTTTTAACCGTATGTATATGGGGCGGCAACGCTATCGTAAACAAAATGGCGGCGAGTACCATTGAACCCAGCGCAATGAGCTTTTATCGCTGGTTTCTGGCGGTTGTCGTACTCACACCATTTTGCCTACCAAAAGTCATTCAACGCTGGGACGTAATACGCCCTTACTTGGCAAAACTTGCCTTTCTGTCAATGCTAGGTATGGTTTTGAATCAGTCGCTTTCCTATTACGCTGGATTAACAACTACAGCTTCGAATATGGCGCTAATTACTTCGTTGGTGCCATTGATTGCGATTTTTATGAGTGTACCGATTCTATCTAAGCCAATTTCCCCACTCAGTATCGTTGGTGGCGTGATAGCGTTAGCCGGACTGGCATTTATGCTGGGCAAAGGTGACGTGGCATTCTTTTTACATCAAGACATTACCCCTGGTGACGGCATTATGGTTGTCGCTTCCATTTGCTACGCTGCTTATTGCGTCCTTCTCAAGCGCTGGAAGATGCCTCTATCTAACTGGACGATGGTGTATATGCAGGGTTTGCTTGCCCTTGTCATGCTCACGCCACTATGGTTGACCAGCGAGCAGTTATTGCCAAGCCAAGACGCGATACCTTTGATAGCTTACGCTGGTCTCGCAGCCTCAATTGCCGCTCCTTGGATGTGGGTTAAGGCGATTGATTTGATTGGCGCAGATTCGAGTGCAATGTTTATGAATTTAATGCCAGTCGTCGCTATAACTTTAGCTGCGACCATGTTAGGTGAGGCGGTATACAGCTACCATGTCATGGGCGGCTTACTTGTGGTATCTGGCGTAGTTCTTTCACAACTAAAATTCAAGCACTTAAGTAGAAAATCATTAGAAAATGTTAATCAGGTATAGGTACTTGAGGGGGAATGGGTATATGTTTGTAGTATCCAGCTTGCATATTGGACATTTACCAACAAAGCAAACTCTATACACAATAACAATATAACTGCGTCTGACATTGGCTAGACCTCATTACCATGATGGAGGTCAGATGATCGAATTGGAGCATATAGAAGAGATATATAATCACGACCAATTTACGTTGCATGAAGTTGTTCTGAATGAGATTGGCTCTTACGTATTCGTTAAGAATCGCCAAGGTGAATATCTTTACGCTAATCAACTGACCTTAGAACTGTTTAATACCACGTTAAATGAGCTCAAAGGTAAAACTGACTACGCGTTTTTTGAACCACATATGTTAGCCGACATTCTCAAAACCGATGAGATGGTTTTTAACACTGGTCAAAAGGTGATCAACGAGGAGCGCGCTTTAGCCGTAACAGATGGCAGAGTCCGTGTTTACCGAGCCATCAAACAACCGATAACTCACTCTAAAACAAAGCAGGTCATCGGCCTTATTGGTGTTTCTACTGATATCACCGACATCGTAGAGCTAAGGGAAAAACTTGCAGAACAAGCCTACACGGATGAACTGACCAGACTCTATAACCGCCGTAAAATCTGGCAATGTTTTGAATCTTCTTATGAAAAGGCAAGGCAACAAGATTCTGCACTATCTTGCATCATCATAGATATTGACCACTTTAAGCGCGTCAACGATTCGTTTGGACACGATTTTGGTGACAATGTGATAGTGGAACTTGCCAACATCATTCACAGTAACTTAAGAAAGAGCGATCACTGTGGTCGAGTCGGAGGTGAAGAGTTCTTGATAGTGCTTAACGATACAACAGGAAAAGAAGCCCTTGATGTTGCGGAGCGGTTGCGTCATCAATTTCTTGAATCAGAACTCAATATCTTAGAATCTCCATTTTCTTTAAGCTGTGGTGTTACCCAGCTCTCTCCCAACGACAGTGAGTTTTTAGATTTGTACCGTAGAGCTGACGATGCCCTATACAAAGCCAAACACCTAGGGAGAAATCAAAGTGTCATTGAGTAAAAATGTCAGCCCCTAATGCAGGGGCTGATTTAATTCAAATAGAAACTTAACTGACGACTTCGATATCGGTTTCTGGTACGCAGCAACAAGCCAGTGCAACACCCATATTACGCTCATGATCTTGCAAGGCTGGTACGTCCGGTTGATGCACTTTCCCTGACTCGACAGTCACTTTACATGCTCCACACAACCCAGCTCGGCAACTGTTTGCGATCGGTGCGCCTGCGTCTTCAGCTTGTTCAAGCAACGTTTTCTGGTTATTACCCACGAAGACATGACCATTAACACTCAAGGTAAGCTCTTTTAATGGCTGCTGAGAGGTTTGACTGACCCCAAATGCTTCTTGGTGGTAGTTGTCTTCTGCTAGACCTTTCTTAAGTAATAAGTTTTTTGCTTTTTGCATGAAACCATCAGGCCCGCAGACAAAGACTTGTCTCTGTTCAACATCGCGAATTTGCTTCAAGTGTGCGAGCGTCAAGCGACCTTTTAAGCCAAACCAATCTGTTGGGGCTTGAGACAAGGAAAACAGCACCGTTAAGCCATCGTGTTTACGCCTTAACTCATCCAACTCTTCTTTACACGGAATATCTTCTACGCTGCTGCATTGATGGTAGAAGACGACGTCATCGACTTGATTGTGATCCGAAAGGTAACGGAGCATAGAAAGCATAGGTGTAACACCGCTACCTGCAGAAAGTAACAATATAGGCTGTCCATGTTTTTCACCCAAATGGAAACTACCATCAGGCTGTTCACACGTCAGAGTATCACCAATATTAAGATTGTCGCTAAGCCAATTTGACACGCGCCCGCCGTCAATTCGTTTAACGGATATTGCTAAGCGCCCCGGACGAGAAGGACTTGAAGATAATGTATATCGGCGAGCAACATTCTCACCATCAATCTCAATCGAGATAGGTAAATGCTGACCAGGTTGATAGATAGGTAGTTCGCCGTGTTGAGGTTCAAGCCAAAAAGTGACGAAGTCACGGGCAATTTCTTCTCTTTCAACACACGTCATTAGTAACTGTTTAGGAGTATTGTCTGGGTAGAACTCTTTCTCTTTGTACTCCAAAACTTCAACTTTGTCGCCTTGATGAATCATCCCTTCATTTTTTGCAACTAAGTTTTGTCCAAAGAAAACACCACCAAGCTCATTAGCGCGGAACTGAGATAGAGTATTCAGCGGCTCTTTGCTCGTTCTCAACTCACCTCTTTCAACATCTACCGTGGTGAGTATGCAGCGCTCACAAGGTTTTACTGCTTCGAATTCCACCTCTCCAATACGAATGCGCTTCCAACTATCTTCTCCAAACGGTTCCGAGCCAGAAACGACAAGATTAGTACGAAACTGCTCCATTGAGTGAGCTTCTGGACTACGACGGTTTAGCTCTGCCAATGAAGCTTCACTGATCACTAACACTGGATAACCATCTGCAAAACTGACATTGTGGCCTAACTTCTCTCGGACCCGGTTAGATTGCTCGCCACTAAATAGTAGCTCAACACGTTGGCCTAACACTTGGCTGAACCAATCATCAGCATCATCCGTTGTGGTATAAGCCGTGAAGTGATCTTTCCACACTTGAGCTGGCGCTTCCTGCATCTTGAAGTCCGCATAGCGAACTCTCAGCGGCGACTGACCTTGAGCGGTAAAGATCACTCCATCAGGTAGCAAACTTGAACGCACTTTGACCATCTGTGGATACTTTCGAGCCGTGACCATAGATCCATCTGAGAGTGCAAGCATAAATCGACGGTCAAACATCAGACCTTGCTTTTCAACCCAAGCCGTTGAGAGAGACAATCCACCCACAGATTTGACCGGATAGACATTGATTTGAGAAAGAGTTGGAGCTGACATTGCTTATCCTAAGCTAGAATTATTGTGCAGCCATTATACTTGATTTGATTGAATTTCTTCTACAAAACGTTATCCCATTGAGTTGTTCTCAGTTTTGATAATCTAGGCCTCTACACGTCAGATTCCACTTAATGTTGATAGATATACCTTCGACTAATAGACATACTGGCTCGTATTAAGATAATGCGTCACACACCCTATACTCAATTCATGCACTCTAAGGATTCTAATTATGAACAAGCTTATTATGATTCTTCTTTGTATCTTCCTTCCCCCTGTTGCCGTTTTCATAGACAAGGGATTGAACAAAGATTTTCTGATTAATTTAATTCTTACATTTTTCTTTTTTATCCCGGGCTCTATTCATGCTCTATGGTTAACCGTCCGCTAAGCGTCTAATTGCGCACAGATATACGACAAATAAGGCTTTCATCAAAAAAAGAGGATGAAATACATAGCGGTTTGCTCTATCATCCTGTCGCCTAAGCGTAAGCGTTTGCCTTCACAGTTTTCGCCCCGTTTAGGCTCCAATCAGACAACTTTTATTATGGTGGGAGCAATAATGACAACACTAACGATCACACGTCCTGACGACTGGCATGTTCATCTACGCGATGGGGAAGTTCTAAAGGATACTGTGCGAGATATTAGCCGCTACAATGGCCGCGCGCTAATCATGCCGAATACCATCCCACCTGTTACCAATACCGAAATGGCACTGGCTTACCGCGAACGCATTATGGCAGAGAAGCCAAGTGAGCAGTTTGAACCTCTAATGGCGCTTTACCTCACGGACAACACAACTCCAGATGAAATCCGTAAAGCAAAAGAATCCGGCGCTGTAGTAGCCGCTAAGCTTTATCCAGCAGGTGCGACTACCAACTCAGATTCCGGTGTCACCAACGCGAAGAATATCTACCACGTTCTTGAAGCAATGCAAGAAGTAGGAATGTTACTGCTGGTTCACGGTGAGGTGACTCATCACGATGTCGATATTTTTGACCGTGAAAAAGAGTTTTTAGATACCGTTCTTGCGCCAATCGTCAACGACTTCCCGAATCTAAAGATTGTTCTAGAACATATTACTACTGCTGATGCAGCGAGCTTTGTTAAAAACGCCAACGACAATGTTGCTGCAACGATTACCGCTCACCACTTACTTTATAACCGTAATCACATGTTGGTTGGTGGCATCAAACCCCACTTCTACTGTCTACCCATTCTTAAGCGCAACACCCACCAGCAAGCACTGATTGAAGCAGCGACGAGCGGCAGTAAGAAGTTTTTCCTAGGTACAGACTCAGCGCCGCACGCTAAAGGTATGAAAGAAGCCGCTTGTGGCTGTGCAGGTTCTTACACTGCGCACGCTGCGCTAGAGCTTTACACAGAAGTGTTTGAGCTAGAGGGTAAATTAGAAAATCTTGAAGCATTTGCAAGCCACAACGGTCCGGATTTTTACGGTGTACCTCGTAACCAAGATACAGTAACACTGACCAAAGAAGCTTGGCCTGTAGCAGAAACAATGCCATTTGGTGGTGATGTTGTTGTGCCTATTCGCGCAGGTGAAGAGATTAAGTGGACGGTTAAATAAACACCTAATCTAATCCTATTAACTAACCCCAGCAACTAGATAATGGTTACTGGGGTTTTTATTTAGCATTCCATCAATATAACCTAAACTCAATGTAGTGTTCACTTTGAGGTCACTATGCTGATTGAGTTAGATATTCCCACGCTATCCGTCGTCTGCGTCATACTGTCGTTGACGTATTGTGTTGGGCTAGCCTTGATTCAAACTCTTCAGCCACGTATACGTGGAATCAACTTAATTGCATTAGCCTTGATGCTGCTTGGCTTGGGTTTTATGCTGATGAGCTTTGGCAATACTGTGTCATTATGGATTTCCAAGATCCTAGCTAACTCCATTATATCCATAAGTTTTATTCTTATTTTGCATGGTGTTTGCTTATTAAGGGGATACTCTGCGTCACTCGCCAATTATGGCTACTACTCCCTTCCTGTGGTGATTGTCCTACTTACTTATTGTACCTTCTTTTCCTCTTCAACTGACGCCCGTATCGCCATTATGGCCGGGTACACTTCCGCGCTGAGCTTTCTGACAATATACGCAAACCAACATGGTGCTAAGGAAGACATCGCCCCTTCAAAACGTTTATTGTCTTTAGGGATGCTAATCTACGCCGCATATGGCTTGTTCCGCCTTGGTATGCTTCCTTTTGAAGACAAGATAGATGACTTTATGGTCGCTAACTGGGTTCAGCAACTCGCTTTCCTCACCATAATCGCAATGATCATTTTTATCGGCTTTGCGATTACTTGGATGCTAACAGGAAGATTAGTAGCAACTATCTACAATTCATCACTTAAAGATGAGCTCACACGACTTTATAATCGTAGAGCTCTTGAAGAGTTTGCCCCTAAAGAAGTCGCGCGAGCGCAGCGCTTTGAACACTCGCTTTCTGTCTTACTGATCGATATAGATCGATTCAAACAGATCAATGACGTGTATGGTCACCAAGCGGGGGACCATGTGCTAAGGACGATAGGCAGACTGCTTCGCATCGAAACGCGAAAAAACGATTTTTCATTTCGCTATGGAGGGGAGGAGTTTTTAGTCTTACTCCCAGAAACCAACAAAAGCCAAGCGAAAACCGTCGCAGAAAAACTACGAAACGTTATCGAACGAACAACAATGTTACCCAGTAACAGAGAATTTTGTACCGCAAGCTTTGGGGTCAGTGAGTTATTAGCAAACGAGCATTGGGAAGGATTAATAGAACGTGCCGACAAAGCACTGTACGATGCCAAGAATCAAGGGCGTAATAAAGTCGTTGTCAGTGATAATTCGCGTGATGCCCAAGTGCCGTTAAACCATAAATTGAAATCTTAACGACACTTGAATGTTTATTTAGCTATCACCTTTAAACTAGGCTGACAGTTCTCTCCTTACGAGCTCTGCTCCCGCGCTTAAAGCATTCAATTTACCGCGAGCAACATCACGAGATAGTGGTGCCATGCCGCAGTTGGTACACGGATAAAGCTTATCTGCATCAACATACTTTAGAGCTTCACGCAGTGTCTCTGCGACTTCCTCAGCTGTTTCAATGCTATCAGTTGCGACATCAATCGCCCCAACCATCACTTTTTTACCGCGAATAAGCTCTAGCAGCTCAATCGGCACGCGAGAGTTATGACACTCTAGCGAAATGATATCAATGTTAGACTTCTGCAGCTTTGGAAACACTTCTTCATATTGTCGCCACTCGGTACCTAGCGTCTTCTTCCAATCTGTATTTGCTTTAATACCATAGCCGTAACAGATGTGAACCGCCGTTTCACATTTTAGCCCTTCAATGGCTCGCTCTAGACACGCAATGCCCCAATCATTCACATCATCAAAGAATACGTTAAATGCTGGCTCATCAAATTGGATAATATCGACACCAGCAGCCTCTAACTCTTTTGCTTCTTGGTTGAGTATTTTAGCAAATTCCCAAGCGAGCTTTTCACGGCTCTTGTAATGATCATCATAAAGCGTATCGATCATGGTCATTGGACCCGGTAACGCCCACTTGATCGGTTTATCTGTTTGCTGACGCAAAAACTTAGCGTCTTCAACAAACACAGGCTTTTGACGACTGACAGGCCCTACGACTGTCGGTACGCTGGCATCGTAGCGGTCACGAATCTTTACCGTTTGGCGATTTTCAAAATCAACGCCACTTAAGTGCTCGATGAACGTCGTGACAAAGTGCTGGCGAGTTTGTTCACCATCGCTGACAATATCAACGCCCGCATGTTGCTGTTCTTGCAAAGACAAACGAAGTGCATCCTGCTTGCCATCTGTTAGTTCTTCACCTTGCAGTTTCCAAGGTGACCAAAGCGTTTCTGGCTGCGCTAACCAAGAAGGTTTTGGCAGGCTTCCTGCCGTAGAAGTCGGTAATAGTGTTTTCATGCTTTTATTTCTTCTCATTATTATTAAGCGTAGTTAGCAGACCATTGCTCTAACACAGTTTGGTAAGGTTTGATGAAGTGCTCTTGAGCAAACTTACCTTGCTCTATTGCCAATCGGCTACGTTCTTCGCGGTCATACACAATTTGTGTTACTGAGTGATCGCTGTTTTTCAAGCTTGGTTGATAAGATTTACCCGCAACTGCATTCGCGTTGTAGATCTCTGGACGATAGATCTTCTGGAACGTTTCCATTGTGCTGATCGTGCTGATCAATTCTAAATTGGTGTAATCGTTGAGTAGATCGCCAAAGAAGTAGAACGCAAAAGGAGCAACACTGTTTGGCGGCATGAAGTAACGAACTTGTAGACCCATTTTCTGGAAGTACTGTTCTGTCAGTGAAGACTCATTTGGCTCATATTCATAACCTAGCACTGGGTGTTGGTTTTCGGTGCGATGATAAGTCTTGTTATCCGATACGCTTAGACAGATAACTGGGCGTTTTTTGAAGTTCTGCTTGTAGGTTGATGAATTAACAAAATGCTTGAATAGTTTGCCATGCAGATCACCAAAACCTTCTGGGATGGTGAACTGAGGCTTATCTTTGTTGTGATCAAGGAGCAAAACGCTAAAGTCGTAATCACGAACATAAGAAGAAAAGTTGTTACCGACAATGCCTTCAATACGCTCATTCGTTTTATGATCGACAATGTACGTCTTTAAAACTTCAATCGAAGGAAAGCTTTCAGCGCCAGCTTCTATATCCATATCTACCGAAACGATTTCAAGCTCAACGGAGTAGCGGTCGCCGTTAGGGTTATCCCAGTGCGCGAGGGCATTGAAATTATTATCAATCATATTAAGCGCATTACGCAGGTTCTGTTGACGACTCTCGCCTCTCGCTAGGTTAGCGAAGTTAGTCGTAATACGTGTGCTGTCTGACGGGCTGTAGTTCTCATCAAGGCTGAGGCTCTTGATGCTAAATGTGAATTCTTTGCTCATAACGTTCTGTATCCTATTTCCTTAGATGAAAGCTGATTTATTCCCTACTCTCTTCATTTTTTTTGATTTTTCTAGTCAGCTGTTAATAGCTCTTCAACAACCCTGCGATTAAATGGCTTAATTCTGTCTAGATATAAGAGTAGGTTCCTTTATAACGTTGATTCACATTTTAAGAACAATGGTTTTACTTCAAATACATTATGAGAAAAATTCATACTCAAATCTCATGATGGAAATTCATCTCCAACACGAGCACTTAAAACTGACGTGACAAAGCCATGCGCGATTAATATCGCTCCCCTTTTGGGCGCTATTAAGTTCAACCGCAACAATTGTTATGTTATAACATTCAATAGGATGGGTGATTATTCTACTTGCTGTGAATCTTAATCGCAGCGCTATCAATAATATCGGGAGTACTTTTCAATGGATGCGGTTATAGCTAAGCCTACCTTAAGAAAAACAACGGAATTTGAAACTCCATGCGTTAGCTTGGGCAAACAAGCCGCTGTACTGAGTGATATCTACCAAGACGGAGTCAATATTGCCGTCTGGCAACGACGTTTCGACCAAGGCTTTGCCAACGCCGTCAGCCAATATATAACCGCGAATCCAACCATTAGTAAATCTTTGACAGTTTCCGCAGCAAATGCATTTGAGGTTCTTGACTACGCGACTGATGGTGAAGCGCCAAAAGCCCTTCTCGAAGATATGGCTCAGCTTGTTGATATGTTCTGCTACCTGTTTGAGTTGGATGAAGTAGGATTGCGATTTGCCACATTAAGCGGAGCCATGTGTCCGCGATTCCATGTTGATCAGGTGCCATGTCGCCTTGTGACCACCTATCATGGTGCGGCAACAGAGTGGCTAGCTAACCCGACTTTAGATCGTTCGAAACTGGGTCATGGCAGCAATGGCCAACCCGACTCTCTTTCTGGCCTTTATCAACACGAATCCGATGTACAGCAACTTCATTGCGGTGATGTCGCGTTGCTTAAAGGCGGTCGCTGGGAAGGTAATGAAGAGACAGGGTTAGTCCACCGTTCTCCTACCATTGATGCAGACAAGCCTCGATTTATAATGACACTCGATTTTGGATAAAAGACGATTTGATAGACGTAAACAAAAGGGGCCAACAATGCCCCTATTGATTTACTCTGACTACTTAATTAAAAAACACCATTTGAGTTTTGGATATCCCCACCACTAATCAAAGAGTACACTCTCATTGAAAAATCCAGAGCTTGAATGGAGTCCCAGTGCTCTACAATTCGGCCATCTTCAACACGCCATTTATCAATGATGTTCATTCCTTTCTGGTCGTTACCTCGATCTTCTTTGTCAAGTGTGGCATGCGAATGGAAGATAACATAATCGCCATCGACATAGATGTGCTTAACGTCATACGTATAGTCTGGATACTCTTCTACAAACTCTTGTAAGAAACCCACCAGCCCTGTCACTTTGTCAGGTAGGTTGCGATTGTGTTGTACGTAAGCGCTATCGTTGTAATGTTCAAGAACATAATCAAAATTATGGTTGTTCATTAAATTTTGCACAAAATCAGTAATCAGCTCAGCATTTGCGCGCTCTTGTGCTGTCCAGTTTGGCTTTTGCAGTTTTTGTAAATCGATCGTTATCTTATCTGTTGATTGTGCATAAGCGGTTGTACTTAATAGCAAAAGAATCGTTGTTGTCATTGCCTTTAACATAGTTCACTCCTGTTGAATTTATCTCAAATAGGTATACATTGATAACCATGGTAATTAATAGTAACCTACACAACAAGAAGGTACCAAAAGCTACCCTAGGCACATTTTGGTAACCTATGACAAGTTCTGGGAAAAAAAAGGAGCAGCAAGATGTCACTTAAAGCTAAGCCAGAAAGAAGAATTTTCTACAACAATGAGGAGTGTGCTGTTCGTAACGTGGTGTCGCAAATTGGTGACAAATGGTCACTACTCATCCTATTTGCCCTAGTAGATGGAGAAGATAGGTTCAACTCATTGAAATCAAGGATTGAGGGCATATCCCAAAGGATGCTAACTCAAACGCTAAGAGATTTAGAGCGCGAGGGTTACGTGAATAGAACGGTCTATCCTGAAGTTCCGGTAAAAGTAGAATATAGCTTAACAAGTATGGGGCGAGAGCTAGTTAAGCCCCTGTATCAGTTAGTTTCTTGGGCCGATGACCACAGACAAGAGATCGAAATCGCTCGTCAAGCTTATGATGCGAGAAACTAATTTCTAAGTGCAACTTTACTGATGCCCCTCACCTCACCCTGCATAAATTAGAAAATTAAAATCCCTCGACAGAGTTCGGGGGCTTTTCGTTAGCCCTATCATTATGGACATTTTGGCAATAGTGAAATGACGATTGTGATATTTATCACACTTATGAATTTAAGCATAATCTCTCCCGTACCAAGAACAGCAGTTCTTAATAAAAGCATTCAGAGGAAAAAGATTATGAAAACAGCTATCACCACTCTAATTATTGCGGCATTAACATCTACAATGGCTTCAGCAATGCCGGCCAAAGATCAGTCTATCCGAATCAAAACATTCGAAAACCAAGCAGTAGTAACTGTTCTAGAAAATGGTGCTCCAGTAAGCGGAGTAAAAGTGAAAGTGAAAGGTAACGGTACCCAATACTTCACCACAGGTGAGAAAGGTACATTTATGGCAGCAAACTTACTCGACCACGGTCGCTCGTTCACGTTCGAAGTACAAGATGAGAATGGTGTTGCAGTACGTGAACAACGCTACTTAACATCGTTCTAAACAGAATTACATGGATGTCAAAAAGCCCGACGCTCAATCGGGCTTTTGCTTCTGCTTCATTCGAATCAAGATTTAAAATTACGCTCCCATACTGGTGGTGTACCAATCACCTCTCGCGCAATTTCAATGAATGATGTCGCCAATATTGACTGTTTCCTGTGCGTATAAATCGCGTGAATATCACCAAACGAAGCCAAAGTATAATCGGGGAGCAATTGAACGATACCTTGCTTTTCCATGTCTTCAGCAAGCATAAATTGAGCAATCTGCGCATATCCCATTGATGCTTTTACACTGGCAAGTATTAAATCCGCCTCATTGACCCGATAACTATACTTGATTGGATAAACAGACGTTTGCCCCGACTCACGATCGACAAACTGCAATTTATCGACGACAAAGTGCTTGTTCGCATAAATGACGCCAGGCAGTTCCGCCAGCTCTTCAGGCGTTTGAGGCATCCCGTATTTTTCAACAAACTCTTTCGACGCAATGATTGCAGACTTATTCTCGGTGAGATGACGCGCAATCATCGACGAGTCTCTCATTGGGCCAATTCTAAAAACAAGATCGAACCCTTCACTGACCACATCCACCAGCTCATCGCTAAGCAACAGCTCAACGGTTGCTTTAGGGAATCGTTGTAGAAAACACTCGACGACTTTTTGTAAATAGGCTCGACCAAACAAAACAGAACTTGAAACCCGCAAATGCCCAGATGGCTCACTGTGGTATGAATGGGCTATGTCTACGGTTTCTTCCAAAACTTGGCTGACTTTTTCTGCTTGCTCAACCACCCTTTTACCAACGCTTGTGAGCGACATAGAGCGCGTAGTACGGTTTATCAGTTTCACGCCTAAGTGCTCTTCAAGCTGTTTGACTTGCTTTGATAACACCGAGCGATCCACATTTAGTCTTTCAGCTGCTTTAGCGAATGAGCCTGTTCTCGAGATTTCCAACAGAAGGTTCAATCTACTCGCTAAATCCATTACTGCACCTTTATTAATACAACCAATACTTTAGTCTAAACCATAGCAAGAATTAAAGTTAGACTTTAGGGACTATAACCCGAGCAAGTTAAGTGAATAGTGAAACTCAGTTCCGATTTCTAGTGCGACTAGGTACGAGTGAAAACTACTCCTAACATACATAAAAACCTAATCTGAAGCTCAAAACCGACCCCATTCGATTTTATCCAATTAACAATCTAGTTACATTACTGGTAAGACCAGAAAAGGAGCGAGTTCAATGCCAGACCAGCCAAGAGTTATTTGCGACATAGATAACAATAGGATTGCAACAGTAACACTTAACCGTAGCGAAAAGATGAATGCGATTGATATGGAGATGTTTAACGCTGTAAAGCACACCATTAAACAGCTCAAGCACAATAGAGGCATTAGGGCCGTCATCGTAAAAGCCAATGGCAGTGATTTTTGCTCGGGTCTTGATGTTAAATCACTGATGCACAATAAAAAAGGCGCCATCAAACTACTGTTTAAGTGGTGGCCAACTCGAGCAAATGATGCCCAGTATTTTTCTGTCGGGTGGCGAGACATCCCCTGCCCCGTTATCTTTGCACTCCACGGACGCTGTTGGGGTGGCGGCTTACAATTGGCAAGCGGTGGAGATTTTAGGATTGCACACCCAAAGACAAAGTTTTCAATTCTCGAAGGTAAATGGGGACTGATTCCCGATATGGGAGGTGCTCTCGCATTTCGTGAGTTGATGCGCCAAGACCATACATTGGAATTAGCTATGACAGCCAAAGAAATCGATGCAGAAACGGCTCAGCAGTATGGCCTAGTCACGAAAATATCTGATCAGCCTTATGATGAGGCCTACAAGCTCGCATTAGAATGCGCGAATCGCTCTCCAGATGCGATCGCAGCAACTAAGAAACTGTATCACAAGACCTGGTGGTCTAATCCTGGCTGGGCGCTGTGCCTTGAAACCTGGTATCAAATTAAGGTTATGATGGGTAAAAACCGCGTTATTGCCGCCAAAAGAGAGATGCAAGCCCAGCAAAAATCTCAAACTAAAACAGAGTTCGCACCGCGCCAATTTTAGCGACAACTTAACCTCATATTAGGGTCAGACGTGCCCCTAATATTGCCTAACGAGTAAACCGCGCTGTCCACTAGAGACCAAGCGTTTCCAGTAAACGTTCAACCCATGTAATCTCGCCAAACGCGATAAAGTCATAGATGGTAAAAAACACCGCGCAGATAATAACGAGCTTGAGCAAACGAACGAAGATGAACATGATTAACCCTTTTTATGATAGGCAACAAAAAAGCCGCCTGAGGCGACTTAGGAGATTGGAATAAATACGCTTAAGACATTTCGTCTTAGTGAATTGGCGTATCTGTTTTTGCGTAAAACTTACCAAAGTACTCTTCAAGAACTTCTGGTGTTAGCTTGCCTTCTGCTTCAAGCTTTTTCAGCTCCGCAGCAATGGCTTTTTGCTCGTCTAAAGATGGTAGTGCCACTTCAGGCTCGCTGCCCATCTCTTGAGACATCTGCTCTAGCTCTTTTTCGAAATCACTCATGACTTCACTTACCCTATAAATAAAAACTGGGTCTAAGTTTACCGACTTAGACCCAGTAATGCCAGTCTCTGAAGAGGCTATAGCTTGAAGCTACCTACCATAGTATCAAGACGAGCAGAAAGTTCTTTAAGCTCCGCACTCGCTGCTGCCAACTCTTCTGCAGTGCCCGTGGTGACTTCATTAATCGCATTGATCTCTTCGATGTTCTGATTGATGGTGTGAACCACGGTAGACTGCTCTTCCGTTGCAGTGGCGACTTGAGTGTTACGATCTGAGATATCATGAATGCGCTCTGAGATATTTACCAGAACCTCAACTGCCTCATCTGAAGCTGAAACACCTTCGCTCGTGACACTCTTACCCGCTTCCATCGCGGTTACTGCATCTTTCGCATCGCTTTGCAGCTGATTGATCATCTTCTGAATCTCTTCCGTCGAGTCTGCAGTACGACTCGCCAGATTACGAACTTCATCCGCCACCACAGCAAAACCACGACCTTGCTCACCCGCTCGCGCTGCCTCAATCGCAGCATTCAGTGCGAGTAAGTTAGTTTGCTCTGAGATATCTCGAATAACATCCAAAATCGACCCAATCTCTTGCGTCGTTGATGCGAGCTGCTCGACAACTTGGCCGGTATTCTCGATATCAAGCGCAAGGCGGCTAATTGCATCTTTTGCTTGATTAACAACATTCTGGCCCACTTCAGTGTTATCAGATGCATGATTCGCAGTTTCCGCCGCCGTAGCCGCGTTGCCCGCGATTTCACTTATGGTCGCACCCATCTCATTGATAGCAGTGACCACTTGAATAGTTTGATCACGCTGAATTTGGCTGTTGTCATGGGTAGTATTCGCTTTACTTGATACGCCATCTGCTGCAGATTGAAGGGCGTGACTCGTTGAGGCGACTTCTTTCATCGAATCATGAATCTTCTCAATAAATCCATTGAAGCCTTCTGAAAGTTGACCGATTTCGTCTGTACCTTTTATCTCGATACGTTGCGACAAATCGCCATCACCCTTACCTAAGTCTGCAAATCGTGATGCGATCTCTCGGATAGGGCGTGCAATGCTATTTGCGAGGAAGATACCCATGAAGATGAAAAGACCAGCAACGATAATGGTGGTAAACATCATCTGCTTTGCAACAGCATTCAGATCGGCAAAGACCTCATCGACAGGGACTACGCCAACCACAAACCAATCCATAGAAGGGACATAGGTACTGGCAACAAACACGTTTTGCCCCTCATAGTCGGTACTAATCAGGTTAAAACTTGATTTACCCAATAGCACTGATGATTCACCACCAAAAAGTTTTGCTAACGTCGATTTCGATTTACTACTGTCACGATGAATCTGCACCGTTCCTTGAGCATCAGATAGAAATACAAATCCAGTATCTTCAATCTTAAAGCCGTTCAAGAGTCCAACCATGTCGTCCATAGACTTAGACAAACCAGACATCGACATACCATTTAACACTTGGTAGTTCGTGAACATTTTCACATCACCATTTGCCTCTTGGAAAATACTGACCGAAGTCTCATTGCCTGATTGCGTAAAGCCAAAGAACCAACCATCTTGCTGTTGATTCAGCTGACGTAAGAATCCATTCTGGTTCCAATAGTAAGCAGTATCTCTATTGGCGACCGACGCGTCGTTTAGGTCATATTGGGAACGCACATTGTTCAGTTGCTTAATCAAACGAGCTTCGTCTTCAGGAGCGATATTTGTGGTGTTTATCGCTTCTTTAATAAACTCATTGTTGGCAAGTTGCTTAGCGGCCAGTAATAGTTGGCTAACCTCGTTATCAATCTGGCTACTGATCTGTTCGAGCATTGAAGGCAGCTCAATATCAATCAGTCGGTGCTCAAGTACTTCGCGAGCTTGGCGCTGAGCCATCACTCCAACAATAATGGTCGATGCTAAAACAGCGAAGGTGATCCCTGCGACCACTTTCTGTTTTATGCTAATTGAGTTCAATTTCATTATACCTGCCTTAAAAAGCAATTGTTTATTGATAGATTGGCAAAGCGCTTACGAAAAGAGCTATGACTCCAATTAGCTTAGTATATCGGCTAATTGACAAATTTCTTTACGAATTAATCACCAGATGAATAGTTTTTATTCACCCTCTAAAAACAGTTCATGCGAGGTAAGATTTCAATATTGAAAAGTTGGATTTGAGGATTTCGTCCCCATATTTTAACTAACTGAAATTAAGGAATTTGTTTAAGTTCAATCAAACTACGCTGATGGCATTTTCATCAACCAGATAAATTACCTTTATCTCCAGTGGAACTTTTTAATCTCGCGAGCTACTAAGTGAAAAAATGAGGAGAAACAAGATCATGAATTCACACGCTCTACAACAATTGCGCGAATACCTAAATAGCCAAATCATTGGTCAGAGCGAACTGGTGAACCAACTGCTTGTTGCATTGCTCGCTGACGGTCATATTTTAGTCGAAGGTCCTCCTGGATTAGCAAAAACGCGCGCGGTTAAATCCTTAGCAGATTGCATCGAAGGCGATTTCCATCGAATCCAGTTTACACCCGACCTACTTCCAGCAGATCTGACCGGGACCGACATCTTTCGTCCAGAAACTGGCGAGTTTACCTTTCAATCCGGGCCTATTTTTAACTCACTGATCTTAGCTGATGAGATCAACCGTGCTCCTGCAAAAGTTCAAGCGGCCATGCTTGAAGCAATGGCTGAGAAACAAATTACAGCCGGTCGCAATACCTACAAGCTTCCAGAGTTGTTTTTGGTTATGGCGACACAAAACCCAATAGAGCAAGAAGGTACTTACCCTCTACCAGAAGCTCAATTAGACAGATTCTTAATCCACCTAGATGTAAGCTACCCTGACGCCGAGAGTGAGTTAGAGATTCTGCGCCTGAATAGAGGTGAAGCGAAAGGCGATTTGGGCATTACACCTCCAACCCTTTCTCAAGCCGACATCTTTGCAGCCCGCCAATCGGTGCTAGATATTCATATGGCAGAATCGATCGAGCAATATATCATTCGTTTGGTTATGGCGACCCGAAACCCGAGCCAGTACGATGATTCATTGAATCAGTGGCTTGAGATGGGTGTCAGCCCACGCGCAACGATTGCTCTCGACCGATGCGCTCGTGCTCACGCTTGGTTAAACGGTCGAGACTTTGTCTCACCTGAAGATGTACAAGCCATGGCGTTCCCTGTTTTACGTCATAGATTGTTACTCAGCTATCAAGCGCAAGCGGAAGGAATTCACCCGAATCAAGTCATCAATAAGTTACTCTCGCTCGTTGGCAGTGCTTAGGTCAGTGGATATGCAAAATGCTTTGCCTCCCTATAGCGATGGCGTGAACCTGACACTGGATGAGCTGCTTTACTACAAGCAGCAATGTGTTAAATGGCTGCCACCTGCCAAGAGTTTATGGTCACAGATGCTTGGACAACACCAGAGTCGACAGCTCGGTCGTGGTATGGACTTTAGCGAGGTGCGTCAGTATCAAGCAGGCGACGATATTCGTGCTATCGATTGGCGAGTTACTGCGCGTACCGGAAAACCGCACACCAAGCTGTTTTCTGAAGAGCGTGAAAAGCCAATCATGCTCTATCTCGACTTATCCGCCTCTATGTTATTTGGTTCTACCTTAATGCTGAAGTCTGTGCAGATGGCACATATGGCAAGTTTGATCGCTTGGCTTAGTGTCTCTCAGCAAGACAGGGTTGGCGCGGTTATCGATACGGGGCACCAACTCATTGAACTCAAACCAACGTCGCGAAATAAAGGGGCGTTGGCTTTAACTCAGTCTCTGGTGAGTTTGCATCAACAACTGTTATCTGCAAAAAAAGAGTCAGATTATGATGTGAGTCATGCCTTGCAATCGCTCGCACGTGTTTGTCCTAAAGGCAGCGAGATCATACTCTTGAGCGACTTTTCTCGATTCACCCAAACTCATGAGTCCAAACTTAGCCGCCTAAGCCAGCACAATCGCGTTCGAATAATTCAGATTTATGACCCGCTAGAACGAGGGCAAACCGCTTATCGTGGCACAGAGCAAGTCTCCAATAAGCAACAAACTCGCTGGCTTGATTTTTCTTCTAACAAGACACGCCTCGGCATAGAACAGGCGTTCGAACAGCAGCAGATTCAACTACAACAAATGGCCCTAAGGATGGGCATCAGTTTCTCCTCGCTCTCTAGCGATGCTGCTTTGACTCAACAATTACATGGATTTTAACTATGAGCTCTGAGACTCAAACATCACTTTTGCCCCTAAACCCGATGCATTTACCGGAGCCACCGGCGTGGTTACCACTCGCTTGGGGATGGTGGGCTCTGATTGGTGGCTTGCTAACGCTAACCTTAGCAACTTGGTTAATAATGAGATGGAACAAAAAACGCCTAGCGCCTAAGAAGACAGCCTTACGTTTGCTCGCGCAAGATCAAAAACCGTCTGAAGCGATTGAGTTGGTTAGACAAGCCGCACTGTGTTACTTCCCTCGGGAAGAGATTGCTCAGCTAACAGGGAAAGATTGGTATCTGTTTCTCGACAGCCAATTAACCACTCCGCGTTTCAGCGACAACTACGAAGCCTGGCAGCAAGCATTGTACAGCAAGCAGCCTATTGCCAATTCTGCAGAGTTGATACTGGATTGCAGTGAATGGGTCAGCCAAGCATTACCACCAAAGAAAAGAAGGGGTCACTCACGTGGCTAATATTAGCTTCGTCTGGTGGTGGGCATTTTTGCTTTTGCCTTTGCCACTATTGATTTACTTTTTAGTGCCCGCGACGAAATCAACGGCACCAATCCAACTACCCTATCTACCAACGTCGGCAAGCGAAACTATCCCAAACAATCGCTTGCCCAAGCTGCTCACTTGTTTGGTATGGCTTACTCTTATCACGGCATTCGCGCGACCTGTTTGGTACGGTGAACCCGTTACGACATCGCCAAAGCACAGAGACCTTATGCTAGTACTCGATCTTTCATACTCTATGAGTCAAAAGGATATGAAAGATGCTCAAGGCGAATATATTGACCGCCTAAGCGCTGTTAAACATGTAGTGAGTGAGTTCGCCAAACAACGTAAGGGAGACCGACTTGGCGTGGTGCTCTTTGCTGACCATGCCTACCTTCAAACCCCTTTAACGCTTGACCGTAATACCATTTCTGAGCAGGTAAACTCGTTGGTATTGAGACTGATCGGCGACAAAACTGCGATTGGCGAAGGTATCGGGTTAGCAACAAAAACGTTTATCGACAGCGATGCCCCGCAAAGAGTGATGGTTTTACTCAGCGATGGTAGCAACACATCGGGTGTACTCGATCCTATTGAAGCCGCCCAAATTGCTAAAAAGTATAACGCGACTATCTATACCATAGGCGTTGGTGCTGGAGAGATGATGGTCAAAGAGTTCTTTATGACTCGTAAAGTAAACACAGCCCAAGACCTCGATGAGAAAACCCTCAAGGAAATTGCCAATATCACCGGAGGTCAGTACTTCCGAGCCCGCAATGCAGAAGAATTGGCAACCATCTACGACACGATCAACCGCCTAGAACCAGTCACTACTGCAACTCAAACCTGGCGACCACAAACAGAGTGGTTTGGTCTGCCACTGACCATAGCCCTGTTTGCTTTTTCTCTACTACTCATCATCAGGAGGAATCATGTCTAGCTTTCTTTTCCTCTACCCTATGTGGTTGCTCGCCCTAGTGCCTTGGATAGGCATTATTGTTTGGCTGTTCAAACGAAATCGTTCGCAAACTCTTATTGCTCCGCATTTAGCCAAGGCGATAGGCGTACAATCTAAACATGTAAGCAGACTGACGCTAAACACTGTTGCCATCAGTGGATTTATTGCCATTGTTGCACTCGCAGGACCAAGTTTTAGTAAGCAAGAACGACCAAGTTTTGCTAACACGACGGCTCGCGTTGTCGTGATGGATATGTCGATGTCGATGTATGCGACAGACATTAAGCCAAATCGACTAACCCAAGCGAAATATAAAGTATCTGACCTACTTGCCAGCTGGCAGGAAGGCAGCACTGGGTTGGTTGCCTATGCGGGTGATGCTTATCGCATTAGTCCTATGACTAGTGACGCACAAACTATTGCAAACCTGATCCCGAACCTTGCACCTGAACTTATGCCCTACCCCGGAGCGAATGCGGCCTCAGGAGTAAAACTAGCGATAGAGATGATGACTAACATTGGCCTAGCCAAAGGCGATATTGTTCTCGTAGCTGATGACATCGATGACAATGAACGCAGCGAGGTGGAAAACCTGCTACAAAACTCTTCTTGGCGCTTGATTGTTCTTGGTATCGGTTCACGCGCAGGCGCTCCTATCAAGCTTGACGACGGAACATTGATGACGAAAGACAATGGTCAGCCGGTAGTGGCAAAGTCTAACTTTGACAATATGAGAGCGCTTGCCAACTCGACCAATGGTTATTTCGTTCCAGTTCAAGTAACCAATCAAGATGTAGAGAAAATCGCTCAAATCACATCACATATCGACTCAACAGGCAGCCTAAGCAAAGATCAAACCATTACTGACCAAGTCAACCAAGGGTATTGGCTTTTACCGCTACTGATTGTTCCCGCTCTATTGATGTTCCGCAAAGGATTATTTTTTAGTGCAGCTTTGGTGTTGATACCACTTCTGTCTCCTAAGCCTGTGATGGCAAACCCTTGGCTTAATAATGACCAACAAGCTATGCACTATTTTGAGAACAAAGAGTACGGCAAGGCTGCAGAGCTATTCAGTCAACCAGATTGGAAAGGGATTGCAAAGTACCAAGCACAAGATTTTGCAGGTGCTATTGAATCTTTAAAAGGGACAGCAAGTGCGGAGGGACGCTATAACTTGGCAAATGCCTATGCGCAAAACCGCCAGTTTGATAAAGCCGTTGAACTCTACCAATCGATTCTTGAACAAGACCCGAATAACCAAGACGCTAAGCACAATCTGGATGTCGTGCGCCAAGCGCAGCAACAGCAACAGCAACAGCAACAGCAACAGCAACAGCAACAGCAACAGCAACAGCAACAAGGTGATTCGAGCAACAATCAGAGTCAACAAAGAAATGACTCTCAGCAGTCACAATCTTCCAATCAAGAAAACTCTCAATCAAGCGATGACAGTTCGGATAATGCGCAATCCGAGGCGAACCAGCAATCTAATGAGGCAAAAGAATCCGAGCAAAACAAACCCTCTAAGCAAGGTTCAGATGAGCAGTCTAAAGGCTCTGAGCAGAAATCGGAACATCAGAGCGACTCATCTAGTCTGAAAGAGCAGCCTACTAATGAGCAACAGTCGCAACCGCCTGAATCATCCGCTTCATTATCAAATGACGATAATCAGCAACCCATTGAACCAGAGCTTAGAAAGCTCCAGCAAGTAGAAAGCGCTCGCGATCCTAGTCGCCTATTGCGCGCTCAAATGATTCTTCAAGCTCAACAAAAACAGCCTCCACAAGATACAGGTAAGAAATGGTAATGAATAAGCAAAATAGACTGACTGTTGCCCTATTTACTCTGCTAGCCACTTTAGTCAGCCCGCTGGCTTTGGCAACTAACGTGTTGGCAACAGTGAGCAAAAACAAAGTGGTCAAGAACGAAGTGTTTCAACTTCGCATTGTAGTGGACAAAAAGGTGTCATCGGACGCACTAGATTTTAGCTCGCTAGAGCAAGATTTTTATCTAGGTCGCCCGAGTTTTGGTAGTTCAGTTAATATCATTAACGGCGACCGTTCTACTCGAAGTGAATGGAACATTACCCTCGCACCTCAGCGTCTCGGTGTTGCAACTATTCCCGCCTTCATTCTAGATGGCTCATCTTCAAAGCCAATTGAAATCCAAGTATCTGTAGATAGCAACGAGCCCAAAATTAGCGACTTGATTGAGGTACAAAGTCAGTTAAGCAAGTCTCAGCTCTACCCAAATGAAAGCGCTACACTGACAACGAGATTGATCGTTAAAGCGGATCCACGTCGTCTACAGAATCCAAATGTTATTCCGCCAAAGGCACAAGGGGTTTCGCTTGTTGCGCTAGGTGAGCCAAAACAATACCAAAGTGTGTTAGACGGCGTTGAAGTGACGGTATTGGATCAAAGTTATCGCGTCACTGCCGATGCTGCCGGAGAGTTCACGTTGAGTGGAATAGGGTTTAAAGGCAGCGTCGTTTACGGCGATGATCGCACAGGGACCACTAAACTGGTATCCGCCAATACCCCTGCCAAACAGTTCACAATTAAGGTAAAGCCCATCCCCGCTGATTACAAAGGGAAATGGCTTCCTGCTGCATCACTTTCACTGTCACAACAATGGCAAGATTCAAATGGCGAGCAAATTGATGCTTCTGCCGCACACTCTACACGCGTCGGGGAATCCATTACTCGTGAGATAAACCTTGATATTCAAGGTCTAGCCAGTGAGCGGTTTCCTGAAATTAAGGTGAATTACCCACGCTCTGTTAGGGTGTATCAAGAGAAACCAAAGTTCAGTGAATTATCGAATGGCGTTACACGCATGACCATTAAGCAAGTCATTATCGCCGAGCAAGAAGGTGAGGTTAAGCTTAACGACATCAAGCTAAACTGGTGGAACAGCAGTGACAGTTCAGCCCAAGAGTCCGTTTTGAACGGGTTGAGTCTTGATGTTGCGCCAGCTTTTGCACTGAACAATGAGCCCATCGGTTCACCTGTTACGCCTCAACCAACAACCAAAACCGTTACGCTCTATGATGCCGGTTATTGGCCTTATTTAACTGCGCTGTTCGCTGCTTTATGGTTTGCAACTTTACTCTTTTTATTTAGAAACCGTCAAAGATCACCGCAAGTTAACACTCCAGTTCAGAAAACGAGCACTACAGCAGACAAGCTTGTTAAAGCTCTAAAAGAAGATGACAAAGTCAAAGCCAGCTTTTTAGTGAGAACTTGGTTAGATGAGCACTCTTGCAGTAGCCCAGAACTCAAGCAAAAGATCGATAAACAAGTCGCTGCAATGAACCAAAGCCAATACTCAAGTTCAAGCCAAATTTGGCAGGCAAAAGAGCTTATCCAGCTAATCAAACAAGCAGAGAAACAGTCTGGTTCGGTTCAACACAAAGACCAGCTCCCTCCTCTGTAATTACTTCATGTATTAGAAAGCCGCTTAACTAAGCGGCTTTCTAATACAACAAATATTTTAAGACAGGTTCAGATTAGAACTTGTATTTGATACCTAGGTTGAAACCTTTTGTATCGTATTTGTAATCAACTGAGTCTACAGTTTTTTTACCGTACCCATATACACCGTACTCAGCTGTCATTGCGATTTGTGGAGTAAAGTTTACTTCTACACCAGCAGCGTATTGGAAACTGCCTTTGTCAAGCTTACCTTTATAATCAGTACCTGTGATTTTAGCGTTCATAGGTGATTTACCGTAACCAGCAAGTCCATAAACACTAAACATATCATTGATTGGTAACGTACCTTTACCAAATAGTGCATAAGAAGTCCCCGGCTTAAACTCAAAAGCTTCGATAGTCTGCTTTGATACAGGAACACCTACACGACCTTCAACCGCTAGGTACTGGTTGAAGTCATAACCAGCAACAATGTTGAGCGTATGTGCTTTGATTTTTTGCGCGCCTTCAGCTTTAATTTTAAAGTCCGCTGCTTGGTAGCTAGTACCCGCGTAAAAACCTTCGTGAGCTTGTACTGCTGTTGCTGAAAGAGCTAGTGCTACTGCTGCTACAGAAAGAACCTTTTTCATTTTCATTACCTTCTAAGTATTAAATAAAAATTATCAATAGTTAGCGTTCCCTCGCCGTAGTTCGACATCGCACTATAGAGATTATTTTTCTTTTGTCAAAGAAAAAAACAGTGTTTCATTGAAAATAAAAACAACTTCACGCACCAATAAACACAGTTAATGAATGGTGTTTTTTATTTTTTAGTGACTGTTAAAGCCAGTTTGAAAGAGGGTTTAGCAAGTAAAGGAAGGCTATTTAAATTGGGGGTGCTAGGATTTTAAAGTAGCAGGAATAGTAAGAAAAAACGGTATGAGAAAACTTAATATCATTATTGAGAATAGCATTCCAATTAATGATATTAAGTCAAATATATATTGCTTTCAGAAAATTACGGCAACAAACATACCACATCGCACCTTTTACCGTGCGGTATGTGAACTTAGAATGTGCTCTCTTAAGCACTAGCGAGCAAAGATACGGTACCCATAACCTGATTGCGTCCTTTGTTTTTTGCTACATAAAGTGACTTATCAGCTGAGCTGTATAATTTGTCAAAACTAAACTCATTTTGATTCAGCTCCATTACCGAGAACCCAATAGATACGGTCAGAGATTCATGAATCGTGCTTTGCTCATGCGTTATGTTCTCTTTCTCAATTCTATCTCGAATGCTTTCAGATAAATGATGCACCTTGTCAGGTTCTTGGCTAGAGATCAGCAGTGCAAACTCTTCTCCACCGATACGACAAAAGACTTCG
Organism: Vibrio sp. R10-SG3-ISO10; assembly: GCF_059834185.1. Taxonomy (NCBI): domain Bacteria; kingdom Pseudomonadati; phylum Pseudomonadota; class Gammaproteobacteria; order Vibrionales; family Vibrionaceae; genus Vibrio; species Vibrio sp. R10-SG3-ISO10. Next base: position 785,396 of record NZ_JCBDHG010000022.1, on the reverse strand, counting down.
CGTTCAGATTGGGTATAGTTTTGTAAAATACTGCCAATACGCATCAAAGCGATATCACCCTGCATATGCCCATAGTGGTTGTTGTACAAACCAAAGTGGTCGATGTCGACTAGAATCAAACCATAGCAATTTGGTGTTTCATCGCATTCAAAGCAAATCTCTTCCAGCAGGGATTCAAGCATTCGACGATTGCCTAGTCGAGTTAATGGATCGAGTTTAGCCATGGTCTCTAACTGTTCATTGGCTTTTTGCAGCTCTCTCGTTCGCGCTTTCACCTCTTTTTCGAGATTCTCATTTAACTCGTGGATGGCCTGTTGCGCACGAGTACGTAACAAGACTTCGGTTAGATTGGAAGAGAACATGCGTATCACTTCACGCAATTGATGGGTTAAAGGAGATCGTTTAATCAGATTATCTGCCGCTATAAACGCTATAGGTTCACCACTATTACTTACCAACATCGTCATCGCTGTCCAACCAAAGCCAACAATATGAAAGTCGTGGTAAATAGGTACCGATTCCTCAAATACCACTTCATTGGGGTTAGTTTGCGCTGCTCGGACAATAGACCGATCTACGGTTTCAGATCGGTAGTAAGATTCATCAACGATATTACCGCGAATATCCGTTCCCCAAGTGCCTTGCATATGGGTGCAATCTTTGTCGGTGAGAAACACGGCAAAGCGATCGATTCCTAAACGATTAATGGCAAACGTAACTGCAGATTTACAGACTTCACTGACAGTCATACAACGCGAGAGTTCAACCATGCTAGCGTGAAGCATACGCACGTTTTGCTCTTGACGCTTACGAATGTATATTTGTGAGAGTAAAGAGCCAAACGACTCTAGCATTTGGCGCTGATAAGAAGTAATGGGCGTCCGATTAATATAGTTGTCCATCGCAATCCAACCTATGATTTCGTCGCCATCGCGCAAAATCAACATCCCATTCCATCCCTGTCCAACGACGTTTCCCGCAGTATATAAAGGTGCTTCCTCGACGATGACTAGGTTCTCTTTCCCTTCAAATAGAGCATCAATATAGGTCTCTTCAAGCTGATGAAGATCATACTGGGTGTGGTGCTCACTAACCGTTTTGCCTTCTTCGTCCGTCCCATAAGTACCACTAAAACAACGTTTTTTGATGTCGAGCAGCATAAACACCGCTCGGTCGAATCCTAGCTTATCCCGGATGACTTCTACTGCTAAACGATACAGCTCATCTAAATTAGCTGGATTAGAAATCTCTACCGCCACCTCTTGTACAAGCTTCATATTGTCGATAAACAACTCTCGCTGCTTAATCACATCTAAATACTTCGCTTCTTTGATATCACGTTGCTTAAACTCTCTCGCTGCTTCAGCCTCTGCACGTACACATTGCCAACGAGATGCGATGACTTGTAAGGAATCTAAATGAAGCGTTTGGTTAAGTTCATTGAGCCTCTCGACTTTTAGGCCTTCAATGATTAGATAAGTACGCATTTCTGGATGGTTATCGAGCATAAAGACATAGCTGTCTTTGTCCATTATCTCGGTATATTCCCAATGACAAGTGTTCATAGCCAAAGGAATCAGACCATCTGAAGTATCAAACTGAGACACCCATGCCCAGAATGTTTCTGGATAAGAGGCAATCGTCGTTGGTAAGCCACGTTTAAATAGGAATTTCTGACCGGATTCACTCGTTCGCTCTGCAAACACACCAATGCTTTCAGGCTCGACCAATTCGTCCAAGTATTGAAACAAGGAGTTAGCCAGAAACCGTTGATTTCTAGCAGACAAAATATCTTTGAGAAGCACTCGTGGAAGCATAACCCTAGCCTGAATATATTATTATTGCTATACGGATAAAACGTATCAGCTAGGGGTATGCAATCAATTATATTTGCAGGCGGTTGTTAAGTGACTCGCAAATAGCTCCAACCAAGTTGTCCATATATGATACCTACTGCATTTTGTATGATCTTGTTTCCATAAATTTCATTTTCGTTGCAGCTCAACTTTTCGGTGATAGTTTGAAATCTACTGATGCCAAGCCCCTACCAAGTGTTTTACACTGGTAAAAGTAGAGAGGAAAGGACTGTTCTTTTGAGGAAGTGGCTTTACATACTAGGCGCAAGCCTGTGTTTTCCAGCATTTGCTGACGTTGACCTCGTGAAGGTTGATAAGTCAAAGAGACGCATGTACTTGATCGATAATGACCAAGTCGTTAAAGAGTTTCGTATTGCTCTTGGCAAGCGTCCTAAGGGGCACAAAATCCATGAAGGTGATCAACGCACACCGGAAGGTCGCTACTACCTAGATTTCATCATTGAAGACTCCGAATTTCACCGTTCAATTCATATCAGCTACCCAAATGCGAAAGACATCGCCTATGCGAGTTCTTTAAGCTTAGACCCGGGTGGCAACATTAAGATTCATGGTTTAAAAAATGGAGAAACTCGTCCAGTCAACTATGTGCAAAGCTTTGACTGGACAGATGGGTGTATTGCAATTAGCAATCAAGAAATGGACGAACTGCTGAAACTGGTCACCCCTGGCACACCCATTGAGATTTATTGGTAAACCTAAACCTACTCTGCGCGCTGAGCTTTTTCCCTAGTCACCCACCAGCACATCAGAGAACCAATAGTGACCATCACCACACCTTGTAGGAAGCTCTGGGTAAGTACCAACCCAAGAATAAAGGAAGAGATCACCGTCGAGAGAACTGGAGTGAAATAGGAGAGCGTCGCAAGCAACACCATGTTCCCACCAATAATGGCATAATTCCAAAGAGCATAACCACTGCCCATGGCAATTCCTGAAATCAGCAGCAACCCACCTGATTCAAGATTAAGCGTCATTCCCGTTTCACTACTTAGCGCATACTTAATCCACAGCGTTATTGCCGTCATAATGAAAAAGAGAGTAATGGCGTTCTGCCCATTCGAAATACGCTTGGTTAAATTGCAATAGATAGCCCATAAAAAAGCGCCAACAAAGGCCATGGTGTAGGTTGTTGGGTTAGTCGCTACATTTGCAGCAATTTGGGCCATTGAGAGGCCTTGTTCGCCTGTTATGCTCCAAGCAACGCCAAAAAAAGCCAGAGCAATACTTGGGTACACCCAAACACTGGTTTTCTTACCACTTGTTATTACGGCCAGTAGTACTGTCAGCGCAGGCCATAAATAATTAATCACTAACATTTCAATGGCTTGCTGACGCGAGTTCGCCATTGCCAGTGCTAACGCAAGACAAATCTCATAGGCAACAAACAATCCACCACCAATCATCACGTAGCGTAAAGAGTAGTTACGTACTTTCGGTACGCCCATTACCATGATGAGAAATATCGATGCCACTGTGTAGATCGATGCCGCTCCGCCAATTGGGCCTAGCATTTCAGTCACCGCTCGAGCAAAGCCCATAACGCTACTCCATAGAAGGATAGCGACGACGCCTGCAATGGTGAACTTATGAGAACTGTTGATCATTTTGATTTTCTCAAACAAAAAAGCCGAGCTTAGCGCTCGGCTTAAGCAGCTAAATTTGGGTTAGATAATTTCCCAACTGTGCGTCATTTCAATGCCTTTACCTAGCATTAGACACACAGAGCAATATTTCTCTAAAGAGTCAGCAGCAACCTTTGCGACCACTTCTGGAGAAAGATTGTCACCAGAGACTTCAAAATGAATGTTCACTTGTGTGAAGATGCGCGGTGCTGTTTCACGACGCTCTGTGGTCAGTTTTGCGTTACAGGCAGTCACTGCTTGACCCGCTTCTTTTAGGCCATCGACAACATCAACTGAACTACAGCCACCCGCTGCCATCAAAACCATTTCCATAGGGCTAGGAGCAGTAGCTCCGCCATTGCCATCCATCACGATAGAATGCCCTGACTGCGATTGTCCTAGAAACTTAAATTCTTCAATCCACTTTACTTCCGCTTGCATCTGACTCTCTCTATTTCTTTTTCGCAAAGTTCTTTTTATCTGTTGGAAACACCACGCCCGTTTGGCGACGAATTTCCTCGAGCAGTTTGGCTACAATTAACGAACGTTGAGTGCAGCTTGAATTCATTGATTGTTGCTTGAATTGGGAAGCAAATTCAAGTGCTTCGTAATACATTGGGTTGAGCTCTTGCTTAACGCTAAGATCAATACCAATATCACTGCCACGTGTAAACTTAGTCAACTTCTTCGCGGTTGATATCATCTCCATCAACAATACCCCTTCTTCACCTTGAATCTCACTAGGTAAATAAGAATCACTGGTTTTCGAGTGCTGAAGCACCACTTCAAACCCATCGTATTCGAGAACAATGCTACCACTGCCATCGACACCAGAATCAAGAAGCTGAGCGGCAGCTTTAACGGATTTCGGCTCACCAAACAGTTCAACCGCTGAGCTTAAACAGTAAAAGCCAATATCCATAATTGAGCCGTTGGCAAATTCTGGATTAAACGTATTTGGGTTTTCTCCCGCCAAGTACTTGGGATAGCGCGAAGAGTATTGGCAGTAAGTGATAAAGCCCTTGCGGATCTGACCAATCGACGACAGCTCATCCTTCAGGCGTTTGAAGTTAGGAATATGCGCAGACATGAAGGCTTCGAATAACAACACATTGTTCTCTTCAGCCACTTTAAACATTTGTTTCGCCAAAGCGAGATTCGATGCCATTGGCTTTTCGACAATTATATGTTTTCCCGCTTTCATCATTTGCAGCGCTTGCGGCCCATGCAAGATGTTAGGGCTCGCAATATAAACCGCATCAAACAGTGGCGATGCGGCGAGTAGATCTAAATCATCAAACAGAGCAGGCGAAGCGTACTTTTCCGCAAATCGCTCTGCACTCTCTAACGAACGTGAATACACCGCACTTAATTGGTATTCGCCTGTTTTTAAAGCAGCTTCGACAAATTGGTCGGTAATCCAGTTAGTACCAATGATAGCCAGTCTGATCATTCTTAATTCTCCTTTTACGACACTTTGCTAACATGAATACCCAATCTAGACCCATCAAATCTAGTTGAAATTTCGAAGCACTAGGGTCTGCTGACCTTTTGTGCTGGGAATTAAACCGTCAGGATTACGCGCACAGCAAGCAAAATTAAAACAGCGCCTGACAGTCGGTCTATTAGCAAAGCTTTTGAGCGGATTTTATCAATTAATCTCGGACTAGAAAGTAAAAATGTAATCAGGGTGTACCATAAACCATCTACGACTAGCGGGGTCAAGACAATCAAGCCTTTAGCAGCAACACTATCACCCACGGCTACAAACTGACTAAACAACGCAATAAAGAAAAGCGCGATCTTTGGGCTAAGCAAAGAAATTAAAAAACCTTCTTTGGCAGACTGCCAGATACTCGTCTGCTCACCGGATTCAAGCCTTGCTGCTACACCACCTTTCGAGCGTAAAGCATTGTAACCAAGATAAGCCAAGTAGGCGGCACCGGCATAGCTAATGGTTTTAAACAGCAAAGGAGATTGCTGAAGTACCACCGCCAAGCCAATTAAGGTGATAAACGCATAAATACCAATACCGAATGCATGTGCCCAAGCCGCGGCTAAACCATTTAGTCGCCCTCCGGCGAGGCTATGTTTTGCAACCATGGCCAGACTTGGGCCAGGAGACATGGCTCCGAGAATACAAATCGTGAATAGAGACAACCATACCGTGAACGTCATACCAGAATCCTATAAATCATATGTTTCATTACTAGTGAATAACAGCCACGTTAAAGCATGCGGATAATGAATTGAAATCAAAGTTAATCATAGCAATCATGATCTCAAATCATACCGATAGAGTATGGTGACGTTTGCATCGCATGAAGCACTTTTTCTCGCATCCATTGATGCGCCTTATCCTGATCATATTTAGGGTGCCACATTAGCCAATAGAGATGAGCTTCAGTGTCAAAAGGCAAAGGCTTGTATACAAGCTGGGCTTCTTTGGCTAAATTTCTCGCAATGTGTTCTGGCACAACCATAAGATAATCACTGCTGCGTAATGCATTAACCGCTGCTGAGAAGAACGGCACCTTGAGCGCAATCCGGCGACGAAATCCGAGCTTATTCAGGGCAATATCTGCATTGGAGTCTTTGTCTCCTCCCCCCGTTACTTTCAAATGAGGGTAAGAGACTAACTCTTCACAAGACATACTCGTTGCTGCACTAAGAGGGTGAGTAGCTCTCATCAAACAGACAGACTTGTCTTGCCCTATTTTTACACTACTTAGGTTTTCTGGTTTTTCTGCCAACATGGTTGAAGCCAAGTGAATGCCCGTTGACTCAAACTGGTTTAGAAAGTCTGGCTGCCATAATCGATAGGCAATATTAACTTTAGGCGCTTGCTCGACAACCACAGAAACCACATCAGGTACTATGTATTGAGCGACATAATCACTGGAAGATAGCACAAACTCTTGCTGCCAAACTTGAGGATCAAATGGCTTATCGGCAAGCAAGGCGTCAAACTCGCCAAGTAGCTCGCACAGTTTATCTTTCATCTCAAGCGCGCGGGGTGTTGGTATCAACTGGTTCCCATCTCGAACCAATAGTGGATCGCCACATGTTTCACGTAGCTGCGACAACTGCCGGCTCATGGCAGACTGTGTAATATGCAGACGCTCTGCCGCTCGACTAACATGGCACTCTTCGAGCAAGACATGCAAAGAGCGGAGCAAATTGAGGTTAAGATTGTTCAGCATTGTATTGAGCGCTATGTGTTTGAGGTCTGTTGACCTAGCGTATTAAAAAATTCATTGAGAACAGTGTGAGTCATGAGATGGCGAAGTTCGGGAATCTTTTGCAATTCATCACGAATGGCATTCAGTCGAGTCATTGAATCAACTTCAACGTACAGCATCATGTCAGTTTCTCCGCTAATCGCATGACACCACTTTACACCATCAATCTGATAAATCAGATCAGCATAGGTTTCGCAGTACTGAGTCGAGCTCGACATATCAAACTTAAGGGCCAAATAGGCTTTGATAAGCTCTTTGCTCTCAGTTTTCGCCACATCTGCATGATAGCCAAGGATCACTTTTTCATGTTCGAGCTTTTGAATTCTCGCCGTTACTGCCGTGCGTGAGAGATTCACCTTCCTAGCGATATCACTCACACTCTCCCTAGCGTTAAGTTTTAGGATGTTTATGATTTTCCGGTCAAATTTGTCCATGTTCTACTTCCCATTTACGCCAACTTATCCTGTTGGTTGATTGCAATGTGACACAAAATTGCAAGAGATGAAAGCAGTCAAATTGACAGTTCTAAAACCACAAACTGACAATGTGACCGCTATCGGTGACGAATTGACTAATGCATACCTAAGCCGCTTAAGATAACCTTGTTTTAAAACCGAACATGATGCAGGGAGAGCATAATGAGTGAGCTAAAAAAAGAGATAACATTGCTATCAGGCATCGGCCAATTATCGACAACACTGTTGGGGACTGGGCTGTTCATGGTGCCAGCAATAGCAGCAGGTATCGCGGGGCATGCGTCCCTTTGGGCATGGTTAATCCTATTTGTTGCAATCTGCCCTATTGCGCTCACTTTCGCCCAACTTGGTAAACGTTACCCTAGTGCTGGAGGTACCGCTTACTTTGTCCGTAAGGCATTTAACTCTAAGCTTGAGAAAAGCGTCGCGTGGTTATTTCTTAGTGTCGTTCCTGTCGGTGTACCGGCCGCCATTGCGTTAGCGGCTGGATTTTTACAGCAGCTAATGCCCGAAAGTATCAACTCTCCTCTGTTTACCCAGGTGCTGACCGTGGCTTTGCTTGTCGGAGTGAATCTCGCTGGCGCAAAATCTTCAGGCAGGTTACAAACCGTTATTGCCTTATCTATTTTTGCTCTTGTCGCTGCTTTCTGGTGGAAAGGCGGCTTTAGTTCTCAGGATTTGATCCTGCCGCCACTCAACGGCGATAGCCTCTGGTCTGTCGGTCTGGCACTAGGAGTCATGTTTTGGTGTTTCGTCGGTATAGAAGCGTTCGCCCATATGGGAGAAGAGTTCAAAAACCCTCAAAGAGACTTTCCTATTGCGATTGTAATTGGCTGTTTTATCGCAGGAGCAACGTACTGGATATGTTCAATCATAGTGTTAAAAATGGGCGCTTACGGTTCATCTGTGTTTGATAGCACATCGATTCCTTGGATCTCTGAAAATCTGTTTGGTCCAGAGTTCAAAGCCTTAATCAGTATCGTGGGTTTTGGGGCGTGCTTTGCAAGTGTCAATCTCTACACTCAAAGCTTATCTCGCATGGTATGGGCACAGGCCAAGGAGTACAGCCCAAATAGCGCGTTAGCTAGACTATCAATTAAAGGTGTACCAGCTAATGCTACCTTTGCTGTTGGCGGTGTTGCTCTGCTTTCTTGTGTCGCGGGAGAGTTGTCAGGATTGGATTTGGAATTCTTCCTCAAGCTCGCCAATGGCATTTTTGTGTTGGTCTACCTTCTAGCGATGCTTGCAGCCTACAAGCTACTCACGGGCTTGAGTCGATACCTTGCTGCTGTTTCGTTGATTCTATGCTCGGCTGTATTTGTGTGCCTTGGTTGGTCGATGCTCTATGCTGTCACCGTCTTTGCACTACTCAGCCTACCATGGAAAAAGTCACGCGCAGCCAGCGGATCAAATAGTGTATGACGTTACTTATACTTGGCCAGTATTTCTCTTTCTCCACCTTGCTGCCGAAATGCCAGCACTTGCTCGGAAAACTCCTCTAGTATCGTAGCGAACTCAGATGCTTTAGAAATACACAGCGCAAAAGGGACAACAGTTAAAGTAACGGGAAGCTCAGTGATCAAGTTGCGTCGATCATGCTTAGATAAGAGAAACTCGGCCACGACTTTGTCAACGGCTACAACATCTCCTTTTTTCTTGGCAAGCATTTGCAATGCGACAGAGAGATCAGACTCGATAATCCTAGTGTAAGACTCTTGGGGGAAATTTTCGTTTCCCCAACCGTTTCCTACATAATCTAGAATGACGAAGTCTTTCAGGTCTTCTATGCTAGACACTTGTTCTAGCTTGTTCAGATGCAGGTGATTTTTGTAGGTAAACAAGTTAATTGGCGTGTTAAATACAGGCTCTTTCGCTGCATTGACGTATTTAAGCCTTTCCGGTGTTGGTACCGTTATAAAGGCATCTGCTTGCCCATTGAACACCATTCTTTGTGCTCGACTCCAAGGATATCCTTCGTGTGACACATCAAGGTTCATTTGCTTTTCCAGAACCTCTTTTGCTATGTCTACCAATATCCCTTCCATCTCGCCAGCTGCATTGGTATATGAATATGGAGGAAACGAGTCATAATAGACAATTCTAAGCGTCTCTTTTCCGTAGGAAAAAAAACTCAATATACACAAAGACAAAGCCAATAACCTTCGTACCATACATCGCTCCCCACCGGTCAAAATACCTAACCAACTGATCTCACTGATTAGGTATCTACTCTATCAATAGTAGAGCATGGTAAATTGGTCTGCTAACAATTAGCTCAAGGCCGTTTTGACTTAAATTGGCTAGACTGTTCTGTGTTTCTCTCAATTCTCAGATTCATTGGGCAGAAACTGAACATTGCCTGCTGTTTAAATAGCGTATGAATCCACTTTGTCTAAGCAGATATTTAGAATCGTCTGAGGGCTCACTTTTTTCCATTCAGGACTCTTTTCTAACGGCTCTGAAGCCAAGACAATATTCGCGCCATCTTGTTTGATAAAAACGGTGGGAGCTTCTTGATCTGAGCTATAACGAACTGCCCAAAACTGGTTTCCATCCGAAACACAAATTGAAGCTTTTAACGGCTCCTCAATTTGCTTGTCAGTCATGAGGTTACTGATCATTGATAGAGTGTTTCTAATCGCTTCAACAGGGCTCTGCTTTAAGCCATTTTGTAACATAAGCAGAAAGATTAACTCGCTGTCTGTCGTACCCATACGTTTCAGAAACAGCGACTCACACAGTTGACGTTCCAACTCAAATTTAACCTGTTCAAAACCTCCAATCTGACCATTGTGGAGAAACATCCAGTTTTCACTGATAAAAGGATGGCAATTAGACCGTGAGACTTGTGTACCCGTTGATGAACGAACATGCGCCATAAACCGATGAGAACGAATATGATGAGTGAGGGAGCGAAGGTTTTCATCTCCCCATGCAGGAAGGACCTCATGAAATTGCCCTGGTGTATCTCGCTCTGTGTACCACCCTAACCCAAATCCATCGGCATTCACTCTTGTGACCGCCTTGCGCGCCTCTAAACTCTGATGAACCAATGAATGTTCAGGTTCGTAAACCAACTCATCGAGATAAATTGGCTCTCCTTGATAAGCTAACCATCGACACATACGAATCCTTCCTCCCTCTAATTACACCTTAATCAATAACATCACGAATTGAAAATTTCGGCAAGGATGCGAATATTTGGCTCTATTTCATCTAGGCCAACATTACCAAAGCCTAAGACTGCGCCAGACCAATCACGTTGCATTCCGTCTTCATGCTGCTCGTAATAAGAAAAAGGGCGAATCACAACGCCACAAGAGCTCGCACGTTCAGCCCAGTCGGTTTCAGAAATATGTCCTCGCCACCTTACCGTGACATGCAGCCCTGCCGCTTGGCTGATCACCTCTAAACTCCCTTGAAAGTATCGTTCGATCATAGTCAGCATCATCTGATGTTTTTGTTTGTACAAACGACGCATCTTTCTAATATGACGAACCAAGTCGCCTTCGGCAATAAAATCCGCTAGAGCAGCTTGAGTATGACTTGGAGAGTCACCACTTAGCGCATCTTTTATACTTAGCGCTTGTTCAACCATGGATTTGGGTAAAACCAGATAACCTAGTCGTAAGCCATTGAACATCACTTTACTTAGTGAACCTACGTAAATGACGTGTTGATCATGACCTGTTTTAGCCGCTAAGCCTTGAAGACTTGGATATGGGCGGTGAGCAAACTGAAATTCACTGTCGTAATCATCCTCAATTATCCAGCCATTACGGTTTTTCACCCATTCAATTAGCCTTAAACGCTGATTAATGTCTAAGGTCGTGCCAAGCGGATATTGGTTACTAGGGGTGACGTAAATCACCTTGCTACTGCTGCTTTCAACTAGGTTTAAATCCAAACCTAATTTAGGGACAACGACCGCAGGGCTCCAATCACATTTAAGCAAGTTGAGAACTTTAGCCATCTGCGCATAGCCCGGCTGCTCCATCAATATGCTGTTATCCTCTTTCAAGGTCAGTAAAGCCGCTATCGTCAATGCTTGCTGTGCTCCCGACGTAATGACTACCCGATCCGGATCGCAGACCACTGAACGGCTCGTCGCCAAGTAACTTGCAAGTGCTTGTCGAAGGCTGCCGTCACCTTGAATATCTTGCCCACCCAGTAGGGTTACTCGGCTGATATGGCGGGACAGCAATCTTTGCCATTTCTGGGTTGGAAATTCGCCGAGGTCCGGAACACCGGGCGAAAACGCGCGACTGTAATCAGCAGCTTTAACCGGGCGGCTTGGTTCAATGGACTGATAAGCCGTTGTCACGAACTGGTCTGGCAGTTCAAGCGCAACAAAGTAGCCAGAGCCAGCTCGACTCTCCAAATAACCTTCAGCATGCAACTGTTCATACGCATGGATCACCGTATTTCGGCTTAGGTTAAGCTCCTCTGCCAATTTGCGTGTTGACGGAAGTTTTAGCCCCTTTCCCCATAACTGACCTACGATTTTATCCCTAACAGCGTTGAACAACGCATCTTGCTTGGTACAACTCTCAGTACTTAATTGAAGATCGCCAATATCGATCAATGCCATAAGTGGATCCATCCATCAAATAGAAGTGGCTCTAAATTTAGTACCAATTTAAAGGTACATTTTCTGTAAATCAAATATTTGCAGGAGGCAAAGCAATGTTATCAGCAACCAAAAGAACTGAACTTAAGAAAGGGGCTCATAAAGCGGTTACCGAGCAACAAGCGTTGTACGACATTATCGACGAGTCATTAGTGGCTCACATAGCCATCTCGGACAGTGAGCAACCCTATGTCATCCCGATGCTGGCATGGCGAGTAGAAAATACCGTCTATATTCATGGTGCCAACAACAGTCGACTGATGCGCAATTTAAAAAGTGGAATCACTACTTGTTTAACGTTCACTTTGTTCGATGGCTGGGTTTTGGCAAGGAGCGCGTTCCATCATAGCGCTCATTATCGAAGTGCAGTTGTACTTGGTCAGTTTACCGAGATAGCAGGAATGCACGAAAAAGATCGATTGCTGAATCATTTTGTTGAGCAAATCGCTCCCGGAAGAACCAATGACGTCAGACTCAGCAGCGAACGAGAGCTAAACAGCACAATGTTACTCGCCATTCCTCTAACCGAAGCTTCAGTAAAAGTCAGCAAAGGAGACGTCAATGATGACCTCAGCGACATGGGGCTCACTGCTTTTGCTGGTTTCCTTCCGTATCGAACCGTTGTTGGCCCTCTGAAGGCAATGCCAGATTCCAAACACAGCCAAACGCCAGACTACAGCCAAGCCTATGGTTCACGCTGGCATGATCAACAAGGCAAGTGACATCATGCTTAACGCTCATCTAAGCAGTAATGCTGAACATATTGGATGGGCGTTAGTCCTCTATTTTTCTTAAACATCCGATTGAAACTGGCGATATTCTGATAGCCAAGCCGACGTGCTATCTCGTCAATAGCGACACCTTTGGTCAGCATAGAGACAGCAATGTTACTCAGAACATATCCGCAGACGGTAGAGAAGTTCATTCCTAGCTTGCGTAATGCACGCTGAAACTGCTGTGTGGACATTCCCAATAAACTGCTGACGTGCTCAAGTGTCGGTAAACCGTGAAAACGACTGTAGTTGAGCACTTCATAAATCACTTTAACTTCATCTTCGGCATCCGGCATATTGAGCAGTTCATCCAAGTCAGAGAAATTCATCGCAAGTCGTCCCTTGCGGATACTAGACTGTTGCTTGGTAGCCAAACGAACCTCGGAGTGAAACCAAATCTCAGTGCATGAATGACTCCAGTCAATGTCGCAACCAAAGAACGCTCGATATTTCTCTATGTTGCTACGAGTTCCTGATAAGCGTACTCTCAACGGACTAAAATCAGGACCAAGATAGAGCCTCATCACTTTTACCAACACGACTGCCATACGAACACTATCATGGACTTTGACCTGCGGACTGACGTGGGGATTGCGGTAAGTCCATTTAATGATGGAGCCACTTAAAGCGGCAGATAAAAACGCACCATTTTGCAAACTATTAAGCCCATAATTCATGCGTCGTATCGTTGAAGCAAAGTCAACTCCAGACAGTAGCCAGTGACTGATCGCCCCCACTCGCGCAATATTGTTGTCACGCGTGAGTTCTAGCACAATGTCTGGATTGCCCGTCATTTGTTCAAGCTTGGCAAACCATTGATTTACTTCTGAAAGGGGAATAAGCGTCATCGGGTTGTGAAAAACCTCATCGGGGATCCCAAGGGAGCCCTCAATCAAGTCATAGCGCTTGTAAGCTTCTAGGTGCATGTTGTAAATACCTATAGCTCGCATAAATCTCACTTTATCCATTTACAGATCAATTCAATATCTCGCATCATGTGATTTAATCTGTCACAACCCATCGACTTTTTCAATTCTAGATCACAATCAAGCTCTGTTATTACTTCGGAGCCTTGAATGAGTTTACTAAGTGTCCCGTTCGTGGGAACAAATGCCGATACCATATTGCACGTTGTCGCTACTGTTGTCCTTGTCGCCACCGTCGGCGCTGCATTATTTGGATTTTGGAAATTCCACGAACTACCAATCAATAAAGCCCATAGCAAAGATCATCATCAAATTGGATTGATAACGGCACTCACATGGATTGGTTTCATCTGGCACTGGGTTTGGGTTGTCGCCGTTATTCTCGCCTTCGTTGATATGGAAAAAGCCATCATCAACCTGCGCGATACCTGGCGTCATGCCCCAAAAAGTAACAACACAGAAGGAGAAGCGTAATGTTAGAAGGTTTAGCCGTCTGGGCACTGTTTATCTATTTGCTTCGCCTTGTTGGTATGCCTTGGAACAAAGCGACTAAGTCATTCGCTTATCTAGGTGGCGCCTCTTGGCTAATGTTTGTTTGGGTTGGACTGATCAACTTTACGCCAATGGATCTCTCTGGTGGTTCTGTAGTTCAATCACCGCACATACAGCTGCGTCCTGACTCGCCAAATGTGACAGGTAAAGTGGACAAAATCTATATTGAGCCAAACCAACAAGTTTCAAAAGGTCAGCTCATCTACGAAATCGATCCTACCCAATACCAGATCTCGCTCAATCAAGCGCAAGTTGCAGAAGAATCAGCAGACGTGGCTTACCAAGTAGCAAAAGAAGATATCGCTATTGCTCAAGCAACGTATCAATCTATGCAGCAAGAGGTGAAGACCACAGAAAGCCGTTTAGCAGCAGCCAAAGTCGATCACAAACTGCAAGTTAAAATGCTTAAGCGTTATCAAGAGCAAAACCGTGTCGTGGAAAATACCATCACCGCGAGTGATATCGACAAACAAGAGACAGCTGTCGAGAAAGCACAACACAATATTTCAACCATCGAGTCCGAACTAAATACCAGAATAGTGGATGCCGATAAAGCTAAGCTCGCGATAACTAAGGCCAAGTTGACCGTAAAAAGTAAACAGGCCGATTGGAAGACAGCTCGTGAGAAGCTCGCTAAAGCACAATGGGACTTAGACAGCACCAAGGTATACGCTCCGGCTGACGGTTTCGTTACTAACTTTATTCTTCGTGAAGGGCAGCGTGTCTCTATGATGCCTAGACTTCAAATGTATACCGATGAAAAATATGTACTTATGCGTGTGAATCATCAGGCAATAAGAAATGTTAAGCCGGGCCATGCCGCAGAGTTTGCTTCTTCTGTTTACCCGGGCAAGATCTTCTCTGCTCAGGTTGAAGGCATCGTTGAGGCGACCGGTGAATCTCAGGGTAACTTACTTGGATTTGATCAACCAGTGCGTACAACGACGGGTCAAAACCTACAAAACAAGCATCACTTTGTTAGATTGAAAATCGAAGAAACTGACGACTATGACATTCCTGTTGGCTCTGTTGGCTTAGCTTGGATCAGTGGCGATAAACCCATTGGCTTTATGGCATTTCTAGATGCAATTCGCGGCATCATCATTCGTATGAAGTCCCAGCTCTACTTCTTCTATTCCATTTAAGATGTTAAGACCGCTAGCAATAGCGGTCTTTTTGTTTTCTGACTGTATCTCCTCTGCTGAATTTGACGTATAAATGTTCTACTCATACAGGAGATGTCTATGTCCGATAAGGAAAAAAACCTTCCAACTCATCGTATATCTCGACTCGGCAAGTTTGCTTCACTGGCGACTCGTGTAGCAGGGAATGTCCTCGCAGAAGGTACGAAACAGATCGCGCAAGGAAATAGGCCGAAAGCAAGAGATCTCATTCTTACTCCGCAAAACATCACTCGCCTTACGAATCAGTTAGCACATTTACGCGGCGCTGCGATGAAACTAGGCCAAATGCTATCAATGGATGCGGGTGATGTCTTGGAGCCAGAACTAGCCGAAATTTTATCAAGATTACGCTCAGATGCCGACCCAATGCCTTCAAAACAATTAAATGCGGCTCTTGTCGACTCTTTAGGAAAAGAGTGGAAAAGTGAGTTTTTGGCGTTCAATTTTAAACCAATAGCTAGCGCCTCTATTGGTCAGGTACATCAAGCCTATAGCGATGAGGGGGAAAAGCTTGCCGTAAAGGTTCAATACCCAGGAATTAAAAAGAGCATCGACAGTGATGTAGACAACGTAGGGACTTTACTAAAAATCGTTGGATTGATTCCAGAGTCTGTCGATTACAAAGGATTGCTAGAAGAAGCAAAGAAACAACTGCATGACGAAGCGAACTACCAGCGTGAAGGTGAATTTATGGAGCGTTACCACATGGCGCTTAAAGGCTCACAAAAGTTTGTTGTACCTAAGATCCACTCAAATAGTAGCTCTGATTCCGTTCTCACAATGTCATTTATCGAAGGGCAAAGCATCGAGTCACTAGAGGAGTTCGACCAACAAACTAAAAACGACGTTATGACTGCCCTGCTCGACTTACTGTTTAAAGAGCTGTTCGAGTTAAAGATGGTTCAGACAGATCCTAACTTCGCTAATTACCTTTATCTCCAAGAAACGAAACAAATTGGCTTACTCGATTTTGGTGCGACTCGGGAATACAGCGAGCAGTTTAGTAAAGGCTACTTACATGCCTTTGCCTCAGTGCTGGCACAAGATCAGAAAGGGTTAAATGATGCACTAACCCAAATTGGTTTCTTCAGTCAAACGATCCTGCCAGAGCAACGAGACGCCGTGCTCAACCTAGTAAAAATGGCTTGTGAACCCATGCTGCTTGATGAAGAGTATGATTTTAAAGCCAGTGGTTTAGCACAAAAACTGAGAGAAGCTGGAACCATTTTGAGCCTAGAACAAGATTACTGGCATACACCACCTGCTGATGCATTGTTTTTACATAGAAAAATAGGTGGGATGTACCTGTTGGCCGCGAGAATTGGTGCAAAAGTCAACATTCATCGGCTGGTCACGCCTTATCTAGATAACGCTACATAACAAGGTATTGTTTTTCCGCTACTTTAGAGTACTTTGATAACCAGTTAAGCCAATTATCAAGTTTACGAGGTGCTCAGTGAGCCACTTTCAAGACCTCTCCATTTTAATTGAACAAGTCGCACAAGCAGAAGAGAGCGGTCAAGTCTCCATTCTCAATCATCTAATCGAAGTCGGATTGGAATCTGGCTCCGTCGCGCTGATTCTCGAAGCCTTCCCTATCGAAGACAGGGTAAAACTATGGCGAGGGCTTCCACTTGAACTCCACATCGAGGTGTTAACGGAAGCTCGTGCCGAAGTGCGTCACTCTATCATTGATGAGCTGTCTGAAACGGAGCTTAAACTCACCTTAGCTAAGCTAGATAACCTCTCTTTAATCGAGTGGGCTGATTCACTGCCTGATGAGATCATAAATGAAGCACTGCAACTTATCGAAAAAGATGAGCTAGAGCTTTACGATCAGGCTAATGAATATGAAGATGATCAACTTGGACGATGGGCAGAAAGAAAAGTGGTGACCCTGCCCTTTAATATCTCCGTGGACAAAGCGAAGGTGCTTATGGAGCGCTACAGCTACGACGCTCCTCAGCACATTTACCTGATCAATAAGCGCAAGCAGTTTCGTGGTTTAGTCAGTTACATCGATCTTCTTAGAGCAGAACCTAACGAAAGACTCAAAAACATCTCAATTGAGAATGTACTTACGCTCAATGCGAAGCTGACGCTGGCTGAGAGCATTGAAGCTCTGGAACGCTCCTCTTTATCGGCGATGCCAGTGACCGACGACAAGCAAGTTTTGGTCGGAGAAGTTGATTGGCACTTTGCTCTTACGACTCAAAGGGAGATCTACGAAACCCGCTTAATGGCGGGAACTGGTATGGATGAAGGGGACGATCTATTCGCCCCAGTACTTAAGAGTTCGCAAAAACGTGGTGTCTGGCTTGGTATTAACTTAATGACAGCGATTCTGGCGTCTGTGACTATTGGTTTGTTTGAAGATGTGATCGCGCAAGTCGTTGCATTGGCGGTACTGATGCCGATTGTTGCTTCAATGGGAGGAATCGCGGGGAGTCAAACACTGACCTTGATGATTCGTGCCATGGCGCTTAATCAGATCACTTCAGGTAACCGCTGGGCGCTGCTAAAAAACGAAATTGGAATTGGCTCTATTAATGGCTTGCTTTGGGCGCTAATCATAGGCGGTCTCGCAGGATTATGGTTTCAATCAACTATCCTTGGCGCCACCATAGCACTTGCTATTGTGGTCAATATTATCACCGCGGCTCTGTTTGGTGTTCTGATCCCTATTATCCTCGATAAGCTGAAACTCGATCCTGCGCTTGCGGGGTCTGTCATTCTCACGACGGTGACCGACGTTGTCGGCTTCTTTGCCTTCCTAGGAACAGCAAGCTTAGTGATGTTATAACTTTGGATAAGTTACCATTATGTCATTAGCACTTTTGTGGTTATTTGCATTTTGCAATTTCAATATGCAATTAGAATGACAGAAATGTCCTAAAATTGATTAATTTAAGAGCAATTTGGTGCTATTAAAGTTGGCACATATAGTGCAATAGTAATAGCGACCCTTAATTAAGCCGAGGGTCACCTAGCCAACTGACGTTGTTAGTGAACCCATTTTGTTCACATTTATAGCGGCCAATCTCACTTCTTGAGGTTGGCCTTTTTGTTTTTTGAGAACTGGAGAACTGGAGAACTGGAGAACTGGAGAACTGGAGAACTGGAGAACTGGAGAACTGGAGAACTGGAGAACTGGAGAACTGGAGAACTGGAGAACTGGAGAACTGGAGAACTGGAGAACTGATAAAACAGCCACTTGGTTACAATATCAAGGTTAATGTCTAAAAATCTGCACTTTATCTTGTGTTAACATTGGAAAAAGCTCGTTAGATTGTAAAAAACGAGCAAAGATCTAGCAGTCTATCTTCTTAAACTAGCCACAACTCAAACAGTACGTCATTTATAACAACTACAACCCATCAGTATCATTTATTGAAGTAAATTAAACAACTTACCCCCTAACTATCCATTCATACCGATATTTTTTTAAAGTCATAAAAATTATAACCTATTGGTTATTATGATTATTATCAAAACAGACTTGCACGCAATCGATTTAGTTATCAATAAAGCATTGACTCCGTGATTTATATCACCATAATACGCGCCGTTTAACTAATTTTTACCTACAATTTGTATTGATAATCTATTTGCGGAGGTTATAAATGGCTGCGGACAATAACTACAGTCTTGGACCCGTGCCGGAAACGGCAAGGAAAGGAGTCGCTTCACTTACCATGGTAATGCTTGGACTCACTTTCTTCTCCGCAAGTATGTGGACCGGTGGTTCTCTTGGTACTGGCCTCTCCTTTAATGATTTCTTCCTCGCTGTTCTCATTGGTAACCTTATTCTCGGTATCTACACCTCTTTTCTTGGTTACATTGGCGCTTCTACTGGTCTCTCTACTCACCTTCTTGCTCGCTTCTCTTTTGGTACTAAAGGCTCATGGCTTCCTTCTGCTCTATTAGGCGGTACTCAAGTGGGTTGGTTTGGCGTCGGTGTTGCAATGTTTGCCATCCCAGTACAAAAGGCGACTGGCATTGATACCAATACATTGATTGTTGTGTCAGGTTTACTGATGACAGCCACGGTTTACTTCGGCATTAAAGCCCTAATGGTCTTATCAGCGATTGCTGTACCTGCGATTGCCATTCTTGGTAGCTACTCGGTTTCTATAGCAGTAGATAGCGTAGGTGGTTTCGAACAGCTGCAACTCATTCAGCCTGAAACACCAATGGATTTTTCTGTTGCGCTTGCCATGGTAGTGGGTTCATTTGTTAGCGCGGGTACGCTAACCGCTGACTTCGTTCGATTTGGTAAAAAACCAGCTAGCGCGGTCTTAGTCACTATGGTGGCATTCTTTATCGGTAACTCGCTAATGTTCATGTTTGGCGCTGCAGGTGCCGCAGCGACTGGTCAAGCGGACATCTCTGACGTCATGATCGCACAGGGCCTGTTGCTACCGGCTATCATTGTGCTTGGCTTGAATATCTGGACAACGAATGAGAACGCGCTGTATGCCTCTGGCCTTGGATTCTCTAACATTACAGGTCGTTCTAGCACCACTATGTCGATCATGAACGGCATCATTGGCACCATCTTCGCGCTATGGCTTTACAATAACTTTGTCGGTTGGCTGACGTTTCTTTCGACGGCAATTCCACCGATTGGTGGCGTTATCATCGCGGACTTCCTAATCAACCGTAAACGTTACAAAGATTTTGCAAACGCGCAGTTCCAAACCATTAACTGGGCTGGCATTATCGCTGTTGCAATCGGCGTAGCCGCAGGCAAGTTCATTCCTGGAGTAGTACCGCTAAATGCTGTACTTGGTGGAGCACTTTGCTACGCTATCCTAAACCCAATTCTCAACAAACACGCGCTGAAAACACAAACAGCGTAAGGAAGCATCATGACAACGCTATTGATCAAAAACGCGACGCTACGCAATCAACAAGGTCTAAAACAGATCCTTATTGAGGACGGTCAATTTAAGCAAATTCTCGACAACGATGCAGACCTTGCTTTTGACGGTAATATTCTAGATGCCGAGGGCGGCTTAGCTGTCGCACCTTTCTGTGAACCTCACATTCACTTAGATACCACTCAAACGGCAGGTGAACCTAGCTGGAATATCTCAGGTACCTTATTTGAAGGTATCGAACGTTGGGCGGAGCGCAAAGAGCTCCTCTCAATTGAAGATGTAAAAAGCCGCGCGAAACAAACCCTAAAGTGGCAAATCGCTAACGGTATCCAACATGTTCGTACTCATGTAGACGTATCTGATCCAACCTTAATCGCGTTAAAAGCAATGCTTGAGGTTAAAGAAGAGATGAAAGAGTGGGTCGACATTCAAATTGTCGCTTTCCCGCAAGAAGGTATTCTCTCTTACCCAAATGGCAAAGAACTGCTAGAAGAAGCGGTGCAATTAGGCGCTGATGTTATCGGTGCGATTCCCCATTTTGAGTTCACTCGCGAGTACGGCGTCGAGTCACTTCACTATGTATTCGAACTTGCTCGTAAGTACGACCGCCTAATCGATGTTCACTGTGACGAAATTGACGATGAGCAATCACGTTTCGTTGAGACACTGGCTGCCCTAGCACACAAATATCAAATGGGCGATCGAGTGACAGCGAGCCACACTACCGCTATGGGGTCATACAACGGCGCGTATGCATCCCGCTTGTTCCGACTATTAAAGATGTCAGGCATCAGCTTCGTGGCTAACCCGTTAGTGAACATTCACCTACAAGGCCGTTTTGACGATTATCCGAAACGCCGTGGCGTGACTCGTGTGAAAGAGATGCTAAACGCTGGTATCAATGTCTGCTTTGGTCATGACGACGTGTTTGACCCTTGGTATCCATTAGGTACAGCAAACATGTTACAAGTACTGCATATGGGTCTACATGTTACTCAGGTCATGGGTTACGATCAGATCAACAATGGTTTGGATTTAATCAGCACTAATTCAGCGCGCACGTTAAACATCCAAGACAAACACGGTATAGAGCAAGGCAAGCCAGGTAGCTTACTAATCCTACCGGCAGAGAATGGCTTTGATGCAGTACGTCGCCAAGTACCTGTGCGTTACTCTGTTCGTAACGGTAAGGTGATTGCTGAAACACAGCCAGCAACGACTCAAATCCATCTTGATAGCCAAGAAGAAGTGACGTTCAAACGCTAAAAGGACATTAGTGTGGAATGCATAAAGGGAAGCGGCTGCTTCCCTTTTTTATTCTAGAACAAGTCATGTTTTATCTAGACAAAAGAAAACCCCACTAAGCTCTCGCCTAGTGGGGTTCTATTCTTACTCGCAGCAATCCGGCTACTAATAGGTGCTCCCTGCATCTATTCCTTGATAGTACGCTGAATCCTTCAGCACTTTCCTTATCATCGCCATCCTAGCGGTGTCCTTGGCAATCCAGCCCGTTAGCTATCCTCGCTAACTCTCATCGCTTTATCCTTAAGCGGTGTCCCTGACTCTATCATCCTGATAGAAATTGCCTTAGTCCGTTAAGCGTCCATTGTCTATCCTTGTGTAACCATCCTAGTTACTAGCGTCCAGCCAATGTCCTTCGCTTTCCATGCCAATTATTCATCCTGAATAATCGAATCTTCGTCCTGAAGATGACCGTTCCTTGGGTCTTTCCTGTTCCGTGTCTGCTCCCTGCTGACAACTTAAGATTATGGCTTCACCATTATTTTCACAACGCTATTTTTCGCTTTTCAGCAATTTCCCGACCGTTCAAGAAACATACATAACCATTAGTTTCATGCACTTATGACACAAACATCCAAATTTCTCAGCGTTCGTTTCTCATAATGCTCACGGCTTTGTAAGAGATCTCGCACACAGATATGGGACTATTTCCGATTTCAACTCATCAAGCACCATCAATAAAAGGTGACCAAAATCCCACTAATCTGCCACTATTTTACTGTTCACTTCTCCTACCAGCGGTTTTTTCTGGACTATACGACGTTAAACTAGGATATTATGTGGAGATCCACATCACATAACGTTTATTTTTAGCACTACACCAGTCTCGGTCTAATTGCTAACCATCTCCTAGAGGAAGATTGAATGATTTCAAAATGGGCGCAACGCTTTTACCAAATGGCAGAACTAGTTGGCTCTTGGAGTAAAGATCCCTCCACTCAAGTCGGCGCTGTCATCACAAAACAAAACCGCATCGTTTCAGTTGGTTTTAATGGTTACCCTCACGGTATTTCAGACAGTGCAATGACCGATGATAGAGAAATGAAGTATCTAAAGACGCTTCACGCTGAAGAGAATGCGATCTTATTTGCAAAGCGCGATCTGGATGGATGTGAAATTTGGGTGACTCACTTTCCTTGCCCTAACTGTGCGGCAAAGATCATTCAAACCGGTATTTCTGCCGTTCATTGTCCTGAACAAACGCCTGATTTCTTATCTCGCTGGGGAGACAAAATCAAAGTCAGTCAAGAAATGTTCTTACAGGCGGGCGTTAAAGTTAACTGGCTTCCGTTAGATGATTTAAAAGAAATCGAACAGGCGAATTAAAGCGTCACTTTTAAACGTTCAAAAGTATCGAAAAGCTGTTGAGATTTATATGGTTTCGGAAGATAAGCATCCATTCCTGCGTCGAAACAGCTTTGAATTTCTTCAGGTAATACACTCGCGGTTAACGCAATAATTGGCACTTTTTCCTTTCCTTTTTCCTGTTCCCATTGGCGGATTTCTCGCGTCGCGGTTAAACCATCCATAATTGGCATCATGCAGTCCATTAAAATTGCACAGAACCTTTCTTCGGTCTTCACTGCATTGACTGCGTCTAATCCATTGCTCGCAATCACATACTCAATACCGATTTTGTTGAGGAAAAAAGAGGCGATTTTTTGGTTCATTAAGTTATCTTCGACGATTAGCACCTTTTTGACATCAAGAGGAAAAAGCTCTTGCGGGGACTCACTATCACTCATGTCACTGAGCTGATTCCGACTCAACGCGTCTTCTAAGACTGACCTAAATCGGTGGCCCAATAGCGGCAGGGTAACTGAAGCACCGAGAAGTATATCTAACTCTGGTTTTGCGTATAAGTGATGGTTCATACCGATGACCTGGGCAGAAGGGTATAAGCTTCTAATCTTAGCGACATCTTTGCGCGCGCTTCGACTGCGTTCAGTGCAATATAGAATGAACGGAACATCATTGCCGTTTGAGGACATTTCCTCAACTGAGTGGTATACCTCTAACTCCACTCCGATACGTATACTTTCAGCAACAATCAGCCGTAAATATTGCGAGTCATTGGCAATTAGAACTCCGCGAGCTGATAAATCTAGCCTATCCGCTTGTTCGTCACTAATATTCAACGGCAAGGTAATTGAAAAACGGCTTCCTATCCCGATTGTTGATTTGACCTCTATCTTTCCCCCCATGAGCTCCACAAGTTGGCTACAGATGGCTAATCCGAGGCCAGTACCTCCAAAGCGACGGGTAATACTGCCATCCTCCTGGGTGAAAGGTTTAAATATATCGCCAAGCTTATCCTCTGAAATACCGATCCCGTTATCTATCACATGACATTGTAAATCGCCGAAATGGGTGCCCAGCTCAATGGTCACAACACCATTATGAGTAAACTTGATAGCATTGCTGAGCAGGTTCATAACCACTTGTTTGAAGCGGAAGTCATCAATATCGATAGAAGCGGGCAGCGTAGGTGAATATACAACCTGCAACTCTACTTGCTGTTTAAGCGCATTCGAAGAAACCATACTTAGCGTTTCATACACCATATCTCTTAGATCAACGCTACGAATGGATAGCGCCAAATTACCCGATTCGATTTTAGATAGGTCTAAGATGTCGTTGATGAGTAGCAATAGAGCATGAGATGAGGTGTCCACATCAGTTAGGATCTCTCTCTGCGCCGTAGTGAGGTGACTATCTGAGAGAATCTCTGTCATGCCAATGATGCCATTAAGTGGCGTACGTATTTCATGGGACATGTTGGCAAGAAAAATACTCTTTGCTTTGTTTGCCGCTTCCGCACTCTCTTTGGCTTTGACTAAATTCTTTTTATAGTCTGATTGCTGTTCGATAATATGGTTGAGTTGGTGAGCAAATGATGAAAACTCATCCTTCCCATCTATCGGGATCTGCTCTGCACCATCTTTCTCCTTTAGCTGTCCCATAACACTGATGATCTTGGCCAATTTGGAATTGATCCGGTATATCGTGCTTGTTCCCCAAGCAAACATCACGATAAACACAGAACACC
Organism: Vibrio sp. R10-SG3-ISO10; assembly: GCF_059834185.1. Lineage (NCBI taxonomy): Bacteria > Pseudomonadati > Pseudomonadota > Gammaproteobacteria > Vibrionales > Vibrionaceae > Vibrio > Vibrio sp. R10-SG3-ISO10. The sequence continues at coordinate 760,880 of NZ_JCBDHG010000022.1, read as the reverse complement.
CTGCAATGGCGATTAACCAGAGACCTTGTTTGGCGCTACGAATACTCTGGTTAAGCTCCTGTCTTAATGTGTTTGAAAAAGCCATCAGTTGGCTCTCGACCGCTTTATTACGTGTATGGATAATTTCAACAAATTCAGAGGGTGGTATACGTTCTCCAGAATGATTTAGTAGCGCCTCTTTCACCACAGAACCACGTTGAAATTCTCTACTGGCAAAAATGTCGAGCAAAGCCTCTACTTGATTAGAACTTGCACCTAAATTAATAAACTTATCTAGGTACAACTGCTGCCTTTCTCGAATCCGAAAGTATTCCTCTGCATAATCAGAATATTGCCACTCTAACCATTTAATTTCTTGTGTTAACCATGCTTCTCTTTCCATCCAAAAGTAAAGCCAACTGAGATCAGATAAGACAATATCCAGACTATGAATCAGGGGTGAAGCCTCATGACTTTCAAGACGATCAATTTCGACAAGGAGATCATGGTAAATGGTGTAGATCAACTGCCCTAGTTCGATGGTAGAAGCTTTGTCTGAAGAAAGGAGCTCTGGCAAAAGATATTGAAGCTCTTCAATGTAGCTATTTGCATGGTTCGAAGTTTGAATTCCATGGTGAACATGTTCAGAGGTATGGGCGGTCTGAGCGATAATCAACATTGTTTGTTGCGCCCTCATCACAGCAGAATTAGCGCTTTGGCCGTTTAAACGTCGATTGAATGCAACATAAAGGTGATGAGAAAACTCCGTAAGCAAGCTGATGGTGTCATTCTTCTCACCCACCAGTTGATAGCTATGGAGCCTGCCCTGAAAGTCCTTCGCTAAATTGGCACTGAAGGCAAGAATAGCGAGCGTAGGTATCAGACACAGAATAAATAGTCTACTTTTAATAGACATATTAGTCAGTAACATCCGGACTCATTCCTTGAATCGATTTTGGAGTGTCAAGATGTAAGTCTAGATGATTATTCAACCAGAGGCGTAAGTAATTACACCACTGGTTATTGCCCGACTAGTATTTATATAACAAAAACATAAGTTTACTAAGGGTCTGTTGACCTTTTGCAGTTAAATTTTGTTCGAGATAAAAGCGTTTTAATCGCGGCGAGAGGTTTGTCGCCTAGTCATTCTAAGCACAACACCTCTCAACAAAGAGTAAAACGCTTTTAGCCGAACCCTTCGGGCAGCGTTTGTGGCTCCTTTCTGCTATGTTATCGGCTTATCAGGTAGGGCAACTACAATTCAAAGCCTCTGCCTTGCATAAAGAACCCACAAACTGCTGCAAAAATCAGCTCAAAAGGTCAACAGACCCTAAAAACAACGTCGACAAGAAAGGATGTTTTGATCAGGCTAGTTCTTACTACACTTCTACTTGGGATGGCTATTCAAGCAAACGCTACAAGCTTTGCTGTTATTACCCTTAATCCAGATATGAAGGCACTGCGCTCAAATCAGGTAAAACTGCTTTATCGCGGTCGCATGTCCCACATAAATGACATGCCTGTTCGTCTCCTTGATCTACCCCGTGATTCCGAAAGTCGTGAAGGCTTCTACCGCAAGCTACTGAATAAATCTCCCACTCAGATGTCTGCTTTATGGGCGCGACAGTCCTTTTCTGGTAAAGCAATCGCACCTGTTGAAGTACCGGAAGAGTCTCTCGAAATCATTCTCCATTGGCTAGAGAACAACGCAAATGGCATTGCGTATGTTCCTGAAGAACTGCTTCCTGAGGACGCCTATGTCATTTATCAGCTCTCGGATTAAACGAACCCGCTTACTTTTGACAATGGTAACTGCGTCAGCACTACCAACGATAAGTAATGGACAGATCGCTCTATCAGATGATTTTCAAATAAGTGGGTTTGGGACTTTCTCTGCCTCTAGAAGCGATAATTCATTGCCCATACTTCCAGGGCGAAACATCACCAATGACTGGTGCTATGACTGCGATTCTACGTTAGGCATTCAGGCCGATTGGCAGATCACACAAAAATTTCGCTCGACGGTTCAAGTTGTCAAAAGACCAGAAGACCATTTTTCTTCACCTGAATTAGAACGAGCACTAGTTGAATACAATGCAGGGATGTTTCGCGCCAAAATTGGGCGATTAAGAACCCCTATGTTTATTATGTCTGAGTACTACTATGTCTCTAGCGCCTATCCTTCTTTGCGCTTGCCTCCAGAGGTATACGACAATAACCTTGGACTCACCTACTATGAAGGAATTGCTGCGGATTTCTTGCATGAGTTTGAGAATGGCAACCAAGTTGTCTTTTCTCCCTATATAGCAATTCCCAGAGAAGAACATTTTGAACAATATGGTTCTTCCTTTTCACTGGACATTTCGAGGGCGCTTGGTTTTAGCTCGGAGCTGTTCTATGACGACAATTTACTCCGTATTGCCTACGTCAACTTGGACGCTACAATGACTGGACTGATTGCGTCACCTAAATTCTATAGTCTTGATATTTACGCTTTGGGCGTAAGTCAATACTTTGGACAACTTCATGTACAAGCAGAGACCATGCTCGCTCACGAGCTAAGCTCTGATTGGTACATAAGTTTTGACTATCAATTAGGCAAGATCACGCCCTATATTCAATACGGACAAGCAAGACTGACCAAGGACACAGAAAGCTACTTGTTCGGTTTTCGCTACGATTGGACACCCCAATTAAACACTTCTATCGAATGGCAACGCTTCTACGGTAGAGAAAACGTGATCAGCGGGCAGTTCACTATGCCGCAAGATCCGATTCAGCCCTTTAGTACCAAAGTCGATCTCTTCTCCATTGGTTTATCGTTTACCTTTTGAGTAGATACAGTGACGAAGATCTATCTGCTAAGACATCATCCATACCGTATTACATAACTTATGTGCTTCAAGTATTTTTCATCACAAATTAAGATTGCTTGTTTAAAAATGTCAATAGGCACTACTACCTACAATCTGCAGTGATATCCGCCATAGCTGAGTGTAATAATAGCCCAAATAACCTGAATTAATTTTACTAGCAGAATAAGATGTTAGGCCTTACAATCCTGCCGCATAAAAATTACAAAATTAATACATTTCCTCTATTCACTCCCCCTACAGGTGAAATAGAGTCAGTCCCCAAAAAACGTGAAAGGTCCATACAAACAATGAGTCCAGAGAAACACCTCTTAGATTGGCAAACGAGCCAAACGATTGCGGAAACTATTTCTCCCCTTTTAGGTCAACTTTACCGTCACAAAGGCGTCGAAGTTCTACTCTTTGGTAAAACACTGGTTAATGCAGCGACCATCGACATCATTAAAACTCACCGCTTAGCTCGTCGCTATACAGGTACTGCTCTTACTCCAGAGCAAACTCTTCCACTAATCAAAGCGCTTGCTGAAATGGAACTTTCTCCATGTCGCATCGATATCGGTCAACTTGCTCATGAGTTCTGGCAAGGTCGTGACGACTCTCATGGCGTTAAAGACTTCCTTCACACTTCTCTTCTAGGTGCAATGAATGGCGAAACAGTCTCTGAGCCGCGTGACGTTGTCTTGTATGGATTCGGTCGCATCGGACGCCTATTAACTCGTCTACTTGTTGAAAAGTCTGGCCCAGGCTACCCACTTCGTCTGCGCGCGGTTGTTGTACGTGGCGGTAAGAAAGGTGACCTAGAAAAACGCGCTAGCCTGCTGCGCCGTGACTCAGTTCATGGTCAATTCAACGGTAGTATCGTCGTTGATGAAGAGCGCAAGGCGATTATCGCTAACGGTAACTACATTCAGTTTATCTACGCGAATAAACCGGAAGAAGTCGACTACACCAGCTACGGCATCAACAATGCTCTTGTTGTTGATAACACAGGCGTATGGCGTGATGCAGAAGGTCTTGGTCAACATCTAGAGTGTAAAGGCGCTGAAAAAGTACTACTAACTGCACCAGGTAAAGGTGACATCAAGAACGTGGTATTCGGTGTTAACGACAACGTTATCAAAGCCGAAGACAGCATTATTTCTGCGGCAAGCTGTACGACAAATGCTATTACCCCAGTCCTTAAAGCGATTAACGATAAGTTTGGTGTGACATCTGGTCACATTGAAACTGTTCACTCGTTTACTAATGACCAAAACCTGATCGACAATTTCCACTCTGGCGAGCGTCGTGGTCGTAGTGCTTCTTTGAACATGGTTCTAACTGAAACTGGCGCGGCGAAAGCGGTAGCTAAAGCCCTACCAGAGCTTGCGGGCAAGCTAACGGGTAACGCTATCCGTGTACCAACGCCAAACGTATCGATGGCAATTGCTAATCTGAACCTAAAACAGGGTACAAATAAGGAAGAGCTAAATAACTACCTACGCGAAATGGCACTGACGTCTGAGCTGTCTGCACAAATTGACTACACAGAATCGACTGAAATTGTATCAACTGACTTAGTGGGCTCTCGCTTTGCAGGTGTTGTTGATGGTGCTGCGACTATCGCTCAAGACAGCCGCTGCGTGCTATACATCTGGTATGACAACGAGTTTGGTTACAGCTGTCAGGTTGTTCACTGTATGGAACAAATGATGGGCGTTCGTTACAAGACTTACCCAACAAAATAAGCGCAGGGATTCATTAATCTGGATAAGCAATTTTTGTTTCTCAGATTAATTAGCAGAATATCGCCCCGGAGTTTCCGGGGCAAAACTCCACAACACAATACCTATAATAATCCCCCGTAGTTGCCACTTTCTTTTAGAAAGTGGCTTTTTTGTATTCACCTTAAATTGTGTACCTGTTCATGTTTGATTCATTTACCCTAGGTTAATCTAGCCATGTAATTGAGAGGTAATAATTATGAATAGAGTCATTTCTGGTATTCTGGCGTTGTTTATTGGTGTGTTCACCCTTCTATTTAGCTTGATCATGGTGATTCCATTGACCATTGCCGCGGTCATCACAGGTAAAAAGATTGAGAAATCTCTTAAGATGAATCGCTCTGCTTCTTCGCAGCAAAATGATCGCTCGGTGCTAGAGGGGGAGTATGAAGACGTATCAAAATAAAAAGGAAAAACTAGAATATATGATGCGTAAAAAGACAGCTTTAGCATTTTACTTGGCAGCAGCGGTAACAGCCGTCTTGGTTGGCTGCACAAACCAACCTCAAAACCCCGCATTTGATAAAGCTGAGCGCCTGCCTAACTACTCTCAAAGTAGTTTTGAACAGTATGTGGCAGAAACTAAGCAGTGGCTAGAACACAATCGTCTGTTCATGACAGAGGATAAATCTAGCGAACTTAACATGGTGCTGCCAAAAGAGTACCGACCAGAAAACCCAAACGGTCAGGGTGTATTGCTGGTACACGGTTTAGGTGACTCTCCCTACTCTTTCACTGACGTCGCCACTCATCTTGCTGAGCAAGGCTACTTGGTGAGAACTATCTTACTTCCTGGACATGCGAGTAAAGTTGGCGATCTTCAACTCCCTACACTAGAAGACTGGCAAGGTGTCGTCAGCCATCACATTGCACTGCTGAAAAAAGACACCAGCTCAGTATGGCTGGGAGGTTATTCTACAGGTGCTAATCTAGTGACGGCCGAAGCGTTAAACGATGAGACTGTCAACGGCTTACTGCTATTCTCTCCTGCGCTGCAACCATACTCTGATTCCGTTAAGTATGCCGAACTGGCGAGCTATTTCATTACATGGGCAGACCAAGATCCTGAGGACAACCCGCTCAGATACAACTCTCTGCCAATGAGCGCAGCCGCTGTTTATTACCAAACCTCCTCCGAGGTGCGCGAGCAACTGTCTACTAAAGAGTATCTGAAGCCAGTATTTATGATGATGAGTGAGGGCGATAAAGTCGTTAGTACTCAATTTGCCATCGATACTTTCAGTCAGAAAATGCAGAATCCTCGAGGACATATCGTTTGGCAAGGAGAAGGTGACCTCAATGAACCTCGCTCAACCAGATTCAGTATGAACTTACCCGAGCAACGCATCTCGAACGGCTCTCACATGGGGCTCCTTTTCTCCCCTAACAACCCTAACTACGGAGTAAACGGCAGCAACTTAATCTGTAGCAATGGACAAGGCGAAGACAACGAAGCACGTTGCTTATCTGGCGATACAATGTGGTACTCAGCGTGGGGGTACACCGAGCCTAACAAAATCCATGCAAGACTGACTTACAATCCTTATTTTGAACAAAGCATGCAAATAATGGATAAAGTGATGGCTTCCCCACCTTCATAGCCTCTTTAAGCCCGATTTTATCGGGCTTTTTGCTCTCTGACCGTGCTCAAAATAAACAATAAGAACTAAACTCTAATAGTTGTTGCAGATAATTAACCAGTTTGTTATTTAATATTAAACCACATACAACAATAACAACTAAGGATTGACAGATGAGCAATGGTCAACGCGATATTACGTTACGTTTTCTAGCAGAACCGGGAGACGTTAACTTTGGGGGGAAAGTCCACGGCGGCGCTGTGATGAAGTGGATCGACTTAGCAGCCTACGCCAACGCGGCGGCGTGGAGTGGCAAATACTGTATTACCGCCTATGCGGGTGGGATTCGTTTTGTGGCACCGATTCACGTCGGTAACCTTGTCGAAGTAAGCGCTAAGGTCATCTATACCGGTAGAAGCTCAATGCATATCGCCATTGACGTTCAAGCAAGTGACCCAAAAGAGATGAACAATCGCTTAACGACTCACTGCATTGTCATTATGGTAGCGGTCGATGAAAACGGCACCCCGACCTCTGTTCCAGAGTGGATTCCAGAAACGCCAGAAGATATTGAATTGCGCGATTCAGCAATCCGTCTAATGAACATGCGTAAAGAGATTGGAGAAGAAATGGAAGCACACGTTAAGTATCTAAAATAGTGAGCTTTCTGCCAAATTGGAGGCCAAGTGCCTCCATTTAAGAACTAGTCACCGTAACGCCACATTTCTGTCATTTTTCCTTCATCTTGATTTGATTAAATCCGCTGACTAAATCAAACATTGCGTATGAAGGAACGTCTCTTGGAACTCAACGAAACCACTTTGAGTGAAACTACATTGTCAAACTTGAAAGCTGTTGAGTACCAGTGGGTTCGTACCATGTATGTTGAAGGTTATGGTGAAGATGAGATCAATCACTATATCCGCACCTGCTTTGGCGGCGACGATACCTTTGCAGATCTATTTCGAAAAGTCGCCCTCTCTCAAGAAAGCATCTATGTGCTTTTGCAATATCTTGGCTGTGCGCCCTCAAGTCGGGAACTTTAACCAGAACAGCGTGCTGCTGACCGCAAGTTAATGCAACAAACACCACTGTTGCAGATCAGAACTTATACCTAGTCGCACCAACTCATCCCGTTGATTTCAATCCAATCTAAGCACTTTATACTTGCTCTGTCTTAGCGTTATTCAGGCATAAAAAAACCCGGGACAAAGCCGGGTTATGGTTACAAAAACTGTTAGTAGTGAAATAGTAAGGAATCTAGCTAACAGCCAGCTATGCGTAACGCCAGTTCTGCTCTCTACTTAACTGATCGGCGGCCAAACCAAAAGTGTTAAGCTGAGAAACAAAATGGGCGACCTCGCGGTCGCCCTTATCGTTCTTATTAACCTTTCACACCACCAGCGGTCAATCCTCCGACCAACCAGCGCTGTGCAAGCAAGAATACGATGGTTATTGGTAATGCAGACAATACTGCTGCTGCTGCAAAATCGCCCCACAGATAGTTCTGAGGGTATAGATACTGCTGCATACCAACCGCTAATGTATATGAGTTTACATCAGAAAGTAGTAAAGATGCTACTGGAACTTCACCCACTACACCGATGAACGACAGAATGAACACTACTGCAAGGATAGGCACTGACAATGGTAGTAGTACTAATCTGAATGCTTGCCAAGGCGTCGCGCCATCTAGTGCTGCTGCTTCTTCTAGCGAATTATCAATCGTTTCGAAGTAGCCTTTAATCGTCCATACGTGAAGTGCGATACCACCCAAGTAAGAGAAAATCAGACCGCCATGCGTGTTCAAACCAAGGAACGGAATGTACTGACCTAGCTTATCGAATAGGGCATAAAGTGCTACGAGCGCAAGTACCGCAGGGAACATTTGGAAAATCATCATCGCTTTAAGGATGGTGTCTTTACCTTTGAAGCGCATGCGAGCAAATGCGTATGCAGAAGTCGTAGACAGCGCAACGATAAGAATCGAGCTAATGCCTGCCACTTTCACTGAGTTCCATAACCAAGTTAATACAGGGAATGGCGGCGGCGTGACACTGCCATCTGCGTTAGTCACCGAAAATCCAAGCGCCAGTTTCCAGTGCTCTAATGACGGATTATCAGGAATAATGCTACCCGTTGCGAAGTTACCTTCACGGAACGAAATTGCAATTACCATCAACAGTGGGAAGATGATTGACGCTAGGAACACCCACATAGCAATATGCGTTGCCCATACACGGTATTTAAGTGATTTACCTTGTACCATTGCCATTGGAATCTCTCCTTAATCCTGAGACAGCTTAGTGAAACGTAGGTTGATTAGGGCAAGCGCACCAACCAATAGGAAGATAAGCGTTGCAATCGCACTTGCTAGACCGAAGTCTTGGCCACCAGCACCTTCAAACGCAATGCGGTAGGTGTAGCTTACAAGTAGGTCTGTGTAACCTGCTGGCTCAGAAGTACCAATCATGTTTGGACCACCTTGAGTCAGAAGCTGAATCAATACGAAGTTGTTAAAGTTGAATGCGAAACTTGCGATAAGCAGCGGAGTAAGCGGCTTAATCATCAACGGCATGGTGATCTTACGGAAGTTGTCGATGAAGTTCGCACCATCGATAGCTGACGCTTCATACAAATCTTCTGGAATCGCTTTTAGCAGGCCCATACACAGAATCATCATGTAAGGGAAACCTAGCCATACGTTGACAATCAGCACCATACTCTTAGCCATGATGGGGTCAGAGAACCAAGCTGGGCTAATGCCAAATAGTGCCTCTAGCATCATGTTGATCTCACCAAAGCTTTGGTTAAACAAACCTTTGAAGATCAGAATCGAAATAAACGCAGGTACCGCATAAGGAAGAATCAGTAGTACGCGGTAAATCGCACGACCTTTCAGCTCTTCCCACTGCACAACACTCGCAAGTACCAGACCGATTACCACGGTTAGACCAACGGTTAATGCAGAGAATAATACCGTCCAGATAAAGATGCTGATGAATGGTTCTTTGATACCATCATCTTTCCACACACGCTCAAAGTTGTGGGTACCGATATCAACGATAAAGCCCGGTGAAACGGTAGAGCCTACAAACTGGCCATTCTCATCAACTGGTTGATAGAAGCCTACTTCCATATTAGGGCGCAAGTATTCTTGAGTACGATTGTTAAAGATCGTCTCACCATCATCTTGAAGAGTGTATAGAGGCACAACCGCAGCGAACTTCCGTAGGCCGCTCATGCGAATGTCTTCACCCGACGGTAGGTGCAGATCTAAGCCACCTAGCGCGTTTTTGTTTTTGATGATGGTTTTGATTTTTTCTTTCTCGCCCGCTACTGAGTCGACTGGAGCTAAATCCATATCTGACGCAGATAGAGTGGCAAGGTTGAAAGTATCGGTTGCTAGCAGTTGATCGCCTTTCTTAACAGCAAGACGGTGGCCATTATCTGTTTTATACAGAGTAAATGGGTAGCTATCGCCGCTTTGGAAAGTACGGTCCATTAAAACCGACTGAGCACGTTCAAAGGAAAGTTGGTTTTTCGCACTGTAGTTTGTGAAAGCAAGACCGACGGTATACGCAAGTGGGAACAGGATGAACAAAATCATGCCCGCAATACCAGGGTAGATGTAACGGTGTGCGTAGGTCTTTTTACTACCGAAAATGAATAACGCGAGTGCGGTTAAGATTAGGGTCAGAATGGCAAAGGCCATCTCACCGCGAGAATACATAAGAATTGTGGCGTATCCATTAATGATACCCACAGAGCCCAGTAAGCCCCATTTGATGAATACACTTTTACTTGATGGCAAGCTCGTTGTTGTAGACGCCATCGCATCTGTACCTTGAACTGACTGCATAAAAGAACCTGCTAGCGATAATAAAACTTGAAAATGAAGGAGGGGTTACCCCCTCCTTAAAAGGGTAGAACTTAATTATTTAGTCATTTGTTTTTCTGCATCTGCAAGTGCTGCATCTACAGTTTGACGACCATCAACGATGTTGATGATTGCATTTTTCGCGCTGCCCCAGAATGCGTTCATCTGAGGGATGTTTGGCATGATTTCGCCGTTCATCGCGTTATCCATTGTCGCTGCAATGCGCTTGTCTGCATCTAGCTCACGTTGGAAAGAGTTAAGCGCTACTGCACCTAATGGCTTGTCATCGTTAACTTTGCGTAGACCGTCGTTAGTCAGTAGGTAGTTCTCGATGAACTCAACCGCTAGATCTTTGTTTGGAGAAGCTGTGCTGATACCCGCCGTTAGTACTCCAACGAATGGCTTAGAAGACTGACCATTAAACTTAGGTAGAGTTGTTACACCGTAGTTGATACCAGATTTCTCGATGTTACCCCATGCCCAAGGGCCGTTGATTGTCATCGCAGTCTTACCTTGGTTGAACGCAGACTCAGAAACTGAGTAGTCCATGTCTGAAGAGATAACGCCTTTATCAACTAGACCTTTCACAAAGTTCATTGCATCTTTAACGCCGTCGTTTGCGATACCCGCATCTTTCACGTCGTAACCTGCTGCGCCGTATTTGAACGCGTAACCACCGTCAGCTGCCATTAGCGGCCAAGTGAAGTACGGTTCTTTTAGGTTCCACATGATTGCAGATTTACCGTCTTTCTTAAGTTGTGCGTCTAGCTCAGCAACTTCTTCCCAGCTCTTAGGTGGGTTAGGTACTAGATCTTTGTTGTAGATTAGCGATAGAGATTCTACTGCTACTGGGTAACCGATAATTTTGCCATCGTATTTAACTGCGTCCCATGCGAAGTCTACAATGCCTTCTTTGATTTCTGCAGATGGCTTGATCTCAGCTAGAAGACCTGCTTCAGCGTAACCACCAAAACGGTCGTGAGCCCAGAACACAATATCAGGACCGTCACCAGTCGCAGCTGTTTGAGGGAATTTGTCTTGAAGCGCATCAGGGTGAGCAACTGTCACTTTAATACCTGTGTCTTCTTCAAATTGTTTACCTACTTCAGCAAGTCCGTTGTAGCCTTTATCGCCGTTGATCCAGATAGTTAATTGACCTTCTTCGATAGCAGCATTTGCACCAAAAGAGCCAAGAGCAACAAGTGTTCCTAGTGCTACTGTGCTTAGGGCATTTTTCATGTTCATATCCTTTTTATATTTGTGTTGTAGGGCTCCACCAGAGGTTTCGCCGTATTTCAGCACTTATTTTCAGCCAAACTGACAAAAGGCTCATCCTCCTACTCCCTACGCCCTCGCTATTATGGACTATTTTCGTGATCGTCATCGTTACAGGTTGGTGACCAAAGTCTCAAAACAATCTCTTTGTGTGATCGATTTCAATGTAATCGAACAGAAATATTTGAACTCGGTCTCGCTACGCCTTCTGCGCCCTTTGGTACCTCCTCCCCTCCTACTACCCCTACAAAAAATCGGATTAGGAGGATGTAGTAGAGGGGTGAAAACAGCAAACTACAGCCATCCAAGAGTGGATGGTAAGAACCCTTTCCAGTAACACGTGTTTCATGGTGACTGGTTACAATGCCGCTAGGGTTTGCAAATGAGTGCACAAGTCACGTAGGTATTCAGGAAACTGATTCGTTCGGGGGAGAAGCTTGTGTCACACGGGGGAAAGCAAACCTGAATTTGGCTTGGTGGGTGATGTGAGGAACTCCTTCACCCATATTTTCTTACATTCTGTTATATAGAATCCATTCCTTACCAAATTCCTACTATTATTGCCTGCTCCATAATTCATATAATGATAGGCAGTAAAATATAAAAAATTGATCGAGGGCGAGCTAGATGGCGAGTGTCACGTTAAAAAATGTATGTAAAGCTTACGGTGACGTACTAATTTCCAAGAATGTTGATTTAGAAATCAAAGAAGGTGAGTTTGTTGTCTTTGTTGGTCCATCAGGTTGTGGTAAATCAACACTATTACGTTGTATTGCAGGCCTAGAAGACATCACATCCGGTGATCTCTACATTGGTGATGAGCACATGAATGACGTCGAGCCATCCAAACGTGGTGTTGGTATGGTGTTCCAATCTTACGCTCTTTATCCTCACTTAAACCTATACGACAACATGTCTTTTGGCCTTAAGCTGGCAAAAGCCGACAAAGGTGAAATCAGTAAGCGTGTTGAACATGCCGCTGAAATCCTACAATTGAGCCACCTTCTTGAGCGCCAACCTAAAGCGCTATCAGGTGGTCAGCGTCAGCGTGTTGCAATCGGTCGTACGCTGGTTTCACAACCAAATGTCTTCCTATTGGATGAGCCACTATCCAACCTTGATGCCGCACTTCGTGTACAAATGCGTTCTGAAATCACTAAGCTTCAGCGCAAGCTTGGCTGTACCATGATTTATGTAACGCACGACCAAGTTGAAGCCATGACCATGGCAGATAAGATCGTTGTACTAGATGCTGGATTTGTCTCTCAAGTTGGTCGCCCACTAGAGCTTTACCACTACCCAGAGAACCGTTTTGTCGCGGGTTTCATTGGCTCACCAAAAATGAACTTTATGAGCGTGTTCATTGAAGCGGCTGAGAAAGATCGTGTCATGGTTCAGCTTGCGAATGGCACTGCATTCTGGATTCCAGTTGATGGAACGACGGTTACTCGCGGTGAACGTATGTCGCTAGGTATTCGTCCAGAGCACTTGCTACCAGCAAACGAAGGTGATGCGACTATTGAAGGTGAAGTTAACATCGTTGAAAAACTAGGCAATGAAACTCAAGCCTACTTACACATCGATGCAGCCGATGCCGATATGATTTACCGCCAACCTGACACGCTAGATGTCGAACCAGGCGATAAACTGTCTGTTGGTATCCCAGCGCACCGTTGTCACCTATTCCACAGCGATGGTAAAGCATGCCGCCGTCTGTACAAAGAAGCGGGGGTTGATTTCGAATAACCGCTAACTCTGAGACAAAAAGCTCCTTTGATAGGAGCTTTTTTATTGCTCGTTTATCTCTCTAGTAACACTAACCGGTCGCTTGCCATCACACGCGCCCTTTTCAAGATCATAGAGTGGGTTACTTCCATGCAGACTCCAACGATGATCTTCCCTTGCTAGTTTCCGATACTGGGTAGGAGTCACCCCTATGTAAGTCTGGAACGTCTCATAGAATCGACTGCTTGAATTGAATCCCACTGTCAGCGCAATATCTAAAATGGTTCTATCCGTATCGCTTAGCAGTGCTCTTGCGTGATTAATCCGCATCGCTGTAATGTACTGCTTAATCGTCATCTGCATCGTGCGCTGAAAGACATTCATTGCGTAGTTGGCATGTAAACCGACATGCTCTGCAATTTTTTTGGTGGTCAACGGCATATTGTGGTGGGTCGCAATAAACTCGAGCATTTGACTGACATAAAATTGTGAATGTTTTGATACCCCTTTTTTCGCCGATTTGTCGGCTTGGGTTGAAACCAACTGCTTCCAACCATCAACGCAAACTCGACGCAGCATCAACCCAATTTCATCAACGGCAAGCTGTTGACGACTTTCGGAATCATCACTCATTTCCCTAGCCCATCTAGCCAATTCAAATTCACTCACCAACGATGTCGAATCTGACTGTAAGACGCACCCATGGGTAATTTGATTAACAAGATCTCGGCTTAAAGGCCAAGACATAAACTGATGAATAGGGATATTGATAATACCCATATTGTGGCTTTTTCCCGGTTCAGTCAGGCGATGAGGAACAGAAGCCCAAAACAGCCCTACCGCCCCGTCTTCGATGACAATTGGCGTACCATTAACTATGTACTCGACATCGTCGCCAAATGGGATATTTACCTCAACCTGTCCATGCCAATGATAACCAGGCATGGAATGGGGAGCTCGCGCTTCAACGTCGATCTTTTCATACGATGAATACAACGAAAGCGGGCTGACAAGTACACTGTCATCTGAGTACTCATTTTGCGTAACAAGATGCGTCGCTTCAGTTTCTCGTTTATTCATCATTGATTCCGTTAAAAATGGGATAATGTAGTTTTGCAAATCTCAAACCACATTACTCAGACCTAGCTCATACCAAACCATACTCATCACACTCTGTGATGCCCTCGCTCATTGATATTCTGAATGCCGACATAATCCATCCCGCTTTGTATTCAATATCTCCCAAAAACTAAGATCTTCGCTACTGCAATTAAAAATATTAGAAAATAGGAGTTTGCGGTTTTTAAGTGAGACGAATCGTCACAGCATACTCGGGTAATGTTGACTCATCCAACCCAATACGTGATAGATGAGGAAAAAGATAATGAATACCCCGAAGATCACCTTCATCGGTGCAGGTTCGACCATTTTTGTTAAGAACATTCTTGGTGACGTGTTCCACAAACCAGCCTTAAAGAATGCCCATATTGCACTCATGGACATTGACGGGACGCGTTTAGAAGAATCTTACCTAGTAGTGAGTAAACTGATGCAGTCAGCAGGTGCAACTGGCTCAATTAGCTGTCACTTGGACCAAAGAGAAGCACTGGAAAGTGCCGACTTTGTCGTCATCGCCTTTCAAATTGGAGGCTATGAACCATGTACCGTCACCGATTTTGAAGTGTGTAAACGACACGGATTGGAGCAGACCATCGCCGATACTCTCGGTCCGGGCGGCATCATGCGTTCTTTGCGTACAATTCCACACCTATGGAAAGTTTGTGAAGACATGAGCGAAGTGTGCCCTAATGCCACGATGCTTAACTACGTCAATCCTATGGCGATGAATACCTGGGCCATGTACGAGAAATACCCAAACATCAAACAGGTAGGTTTATGCCATTCTGTACAAGGCACGGCAGAAGAGCTGGCCCGCGATCTTAACCTCGACTACAAAGACCTACGTTACACCTGCGCGGGCATCAATCATATGGCCTACTACTTAACCCTAGAGAAGAAGACAGAACAGGGTGACTATGTCGATATTTACCCAGATCTACTCGCTGCTTTTGAGAGTGGTCAAGCGCCTAAACCTGGTCTTCATCACAATGGTCGCTGCACCAACCTAGTTAGATACGAAATGTTTAAGAAGCTTGGGTATTTTGTCACTGAATCTTCTGAACATTTCTCTGAATACACCCCATATTTTATTAAGCCAAACCGCCCAGATTTGATTGAACGTTATAAAGTACCACTCGACGAATACCCAAAACGTTGTGTAGAACAAATTGCTGATTGGAAGCAAGATCTAGAAGCCTTTAAGAATGCTGATGAGATTACCGTTAATGAATCTCACGAGTATGCCAGCACGATTATGAATTCCATTTGGACTGGCACGCCAAGTGTTATCTATGGCAACGTAAAAAACGAGGCTCTAATCGATAACTTGCCACAAGGCTGCTGTGTTGAGGTTGCCTGTCTGGTCGATGCTAATGGTGTTCAACCAATCAAAGCGGGCCGACTGCCTAACCATCTAGCCGCATTAATGCAGACCAACATTAATGTGCAGACACTACTGACAGAAGCGATTTTAACTGAAAACCGTGAGCGAATTTATCATGCGGCTATGCTCGACCCACACACAGCAGCTGTCTTGGGGCTAGAAGAGATTTACGCCTTAGTGGACGATCTGATTGAAGCGCACCGCGGTTGGTTACCAGATTGGGTCCATCCAAAAGTCTAACTAAAAATAACAACAAACAATTCTGATAACAAAATAACGTAAACAATATACGCCTCCTACTAAGGAGGCGTAAGGAGCACCCATGAGCATTTCAATGAACACAAAGCTGAGTTATGGCTTTGGGGCATTTGGTAAGGACTTTGCCATTACCATTGTCTATATGTACCTGATGTTTTACTACACGGATGTAGTTGGTATCTCTGCGGCAACAGTGGGAACCATCTTCCTCGTCGCACGAATATGGGATGCGGTCAATGACCCGATTATGGGTTGGATCGTCAACAATACTCGTAGCCGCTGGGGCAAATTTAAACCTTGGATATTAGTTGGCACGATTACCAACTCGATTGTGCTGTTCATGCTGTTCAGCGCCCATCATATCGAAGGCCCATGGCTTATAGCTTATGCCGCCGTCACTTACATTTTATGGGGGATGACCTACACTTTGATGGACATTCCGTTCTGGTCTTTAGTCCCGACTCTGACACTAGACAAACGTGAACGTGAAGACCTCGTTCCATACCCTAGATTTTTCGCAAGCCTCGCATGGCTTGTTACCGCGGCCATTGCAATGCCGTTCGTTAATTATGTGGGAGGCGACGACAAGGGTTATGGCTTCCAAGTGTTTACTTTACTGCTTATTGGCTGCTTTGTTGTCTCAACTTACATCACGTTAAGAAACGTTAAAGAGCGCTATTCGACCAACAAACTAGACAGTAGTAAGCCCGAAGAGAAAGTAACACTGAACAAACTTCTTAAGCTTATCTACAAGAACGACCAGCTAACCAGTGTCTTGTGTATGGCGCTGTCTTACAACCTTGCTACCAACATCATCACCGCGTTTGCTGTTTACTACTTTACTTATGTCGTCGGCAACGAAGACCTCTTCCCTTACTACATGGCATACGCTGGTATTGCTAACCTAATCACACTGGTTCTATTCCCTAAACTCGCCCAAATGTTTTCTCGCCGAACCCTATGGGCGTGCGCTTCAAGTTTGCCAATTTTAGGTAGCGCAGTGCTTATCTATGTGGGTATGTACGATAAACAAAGCATTTTGTTGATATCCGCCGCTGGCGTTCTGCTACAAATCGGAACGGCACTGTTTTGGGTACTGAACGTCATCATGGTAGCGGACACCGTAGACTACGGTGAATACAAGCTCGGCCAACGTTGTGAAAGTATCGCTTACTCTGTTCAAACTCTGGTTGTGAAAGCAGGCTCGGCTTTCGCCGCTTTCTTTATCGGTATTGCACTTACTGCTGTCGACTATGTTCCTAACGTCGTGCAAAGCCCAGAAACCGTGTTTGGTATGCAATGCATCATGGTCGGTTTGCCTGCCTTCTTTTTTGCGATTGCATTGGTTGTTTACTTCCGCTTTTACAAACTCAATGGTCAGTATCACCAGAACATCCAAGATCAACTTACCGAAAAGTACCAACATGTCACAGATGGTAAATCAGAGTTAAACGGCAAACCAAAAGCTGTCACCCCAGCTCAGGCTACATAGCTGTAAAGCGGGCACTGCCCGCTTTTTTATGCGCGACCTTCCCTACATCTAATAAATCAATAACGAGAAGTTTATGAAACGGAACCTATTAGCCTGCGCTATCGTCGGTACGATCGCTACGTCGGGCGTTACTTATGCCAAACAAAATGACAACCTAATAACAAATCCTAGCTTTGAAAATAAAGGGCTAGGCTGGGATTACTGGTTTGCCAACATCAAGAATGATTCAGCATACCAAGGTGAATACCGTGGCAGAATCGCGACAGGTACAACACATAGCATCAGTCAAACCGTAACCATTACTGAAACTGGTTATTATGACTTATCTGCTTATGTTGTCAGTCCTTCCTCTGATGCGTCTTTAAGCATCACTAATCTCCATGACGAAGTCTTGTTTAGCAAGCCAGTAAAAAAGAGTAAAAAATATAAGCTAAGTACTCTTAAACATATTGCACTAGAGAAAGGCGAGCAGATAAAAGTCTCTGTTACAGGGTCTGATAAAGGCGGCGTGAGTATCGACAATGTGAGCTTATCTAAAAACCATAAAAGCAAGCCATTGAGCTTCAATCAAATCATTCAGTTCAATGCAGAAGAACAATCTGGCCTGACGAACATCAATCGAGAAAATCAGCGCGTTGAGTTTCAAGTGCCATACGGCACGGATCTAACTCAAGTGACCATTGGCAACCTTAAAATATCAGACGCTAGCGCAACCTCAATCAATGAAGGAGACGTACTCGACTTTACTCATCCAATTACAGTCAAGTTAACCGCTAAAGACCATAAACCAGAGCACTGGACACTCATCGCTAGAGAGCAACCTAAGCAGCTAGTTGTGACCTCTTCGAACGTAAAACTACAAGACTCATTTTCGTGGGCAATGGATAAAACCGATCGGTTTGTCATGACAGGTCACCACGATCTAGTGAACCGAGATGAAAACAATAACGATGGAACGGGAACAGCCGATTACATCCCCTCCTATTGGGCGGGGTATTTTGACCGAACGGCTTTTTATTCGCGCGATTTCCTGCATCAGGCAAGTGGCGCTAAGCTGGCAGGTCTAGACGCAGAGAACTTCTCGATGTTTAAAACCTTCGCTAAGCACTCCACAGAATCAAGAAAGTGGTACACGCTTTGGGCAATAAACTTTGATGGCACACCTCATACGATCGACTATGTCGACGATTCTTGGTTTGTTAGAGAAGTGCCGGCCCAATTTGAATTTGTCGAAAAAGCGTGGCAGCAGTATCTATGGACCGGAGACAAGCGCTATATTGAAGATGCAGACCTTTGGCAATTCTATACAAAGGTGCTGACTGACTATATCGCTCTTCACGACGACCAAGACCCAAATGGTATCGCAGAGGGTTATGGCGGTATATTCGAAGGCTCAGCAACCTACAATGAACGTGGTGAATTTCCAATCGAAGCTGGCGACGCCATTGGCTCTCAGTATCAAGCCACTCTCGCCTACTCTAAAATGCTTGAAGCTCGTCAAGATTACAGTCAAGCCGTTGTTTGGAGTGAGAAAGCACGACAGCTCAAAGATTTCTTTAATCACGAGTGGAGTATCGCAGACCCTAATGACCCGCTCGGAAACTATGTAAACATAGTACAAAAAGACGGTTTGCGTCTTAACGACTTTGGCAAAGAAAACAGCTGGTTTATGCCGATGAAACGCGTTACCAATCCGGGTGAGCGCAATGATAAATATCTCGATTTCATTGCCGAAAAGCTCGGTGATGGTATTGGTTCGACTCCTGAAGCACCGAACAACATTGAAGCCTATACCTATATCCCTGAAACTTACTTCCCCTACAATCGCAATGAAGAAGCTTGGAAGTGGATGCAATACATCATGGATAAAAAAGACGAACCCCATGAACGCCCTACTCAAGGAACCAATGGTGATTATCCTGAGCTATCTTTCACTTTTATTTCCAACACCATCGAAGGACTAATGGGCATTAAACCTAATGCTTCTGAAGATCGTATCATTACGGCTTCACACCTAACTAATGACATTGAGTGGTTAGAGGCAAAACACTTAATCATGGGCGAACATGAGCTTACCGTGCGACATGAAGGGGTGAATAAAACGAGCTTGACCAACAACTCAACTCAGTCGCTCGAGTGGGAAGCTTGGTTCTATGGTGAGTATCCGTCACTCATAGTTGATGGGCAATCAACCATGGCTAGCCAAAAACAAATCAACGGACAACTGGTCAGTTACGTCATTGTGAATGTTGAAGGTCAGCAGCAGCGAACCGTGTCGAAGTAACAACCGCCATGAGGCTCTCTCGTCATCGAGAGCCTCATTTTTCATATAGGCTATTCTTTTTTGTCACTACTGCCACTCCGTTTAAACAATCCTTCCATTAACTCCATAGGCAATGGGAAAGCAATGGTCGAACTCTTTTCTCCGGCAATCTCCGTCAGCGTTTGCAAGTAACGCAATAGCATCGCATTGGGTTGAGTCGCCATTTTGCTTGCTGCTTCAACAAGCTTTTCCGATGCCTCCATTTCACCAGAAGCATGTATCACTTTCGCCCTTCGAGCACGCTCAGCTTCCGCTTGTTTGGCGATCGCTCGAATCATACTCTCATTAAGATCAACATGTTTTATCTCTACATCAGATACTTTAATACCCCAGCCATCAGAACGCGCATCTAGTATGGTTTGGATATCCGTATTGAGCATCTCCCGATTGGCGAGCATTTCATCGAGTTCATGTTGACCTAAAACAGAGCGTAAGGTCGTTTGCGCGAGTTGAGACGTTGCCGCTAAATAATCCTCTACGTTGATGATTGCTTTTTGTGCATCGACCACTCTAAAGTAGATCACTGCATTAACTCGAACAGAGACATTGTCACGACTGATAACATCTTGGCTAGGAACATCCATCACCACGGTTCGCATATCGACTTTGACGATTTGTTGAATCACGGGGATAACAATGATCAACCCCGGCCCTTTGACCATTTGAAAGCGGCCAAGGAAAAAAATGACGCCGCGCTCATACTCGCGCAACACGTGGAACATGCTGAATGCAATCATAAGTACCAACACTACAATCAGCACTGGCGTCAGCATGCCACTAGTGATTATCTGTTCCATCATAGCCACTTCCTTGCTGTTTACTAATTTTCAAACTCAGACCATCGATCGCCTCGACAATGACGATATCTCCACGAGTAAAACTGTCATCACCGTGTGCGGCCCAGCGCTCACCTTCTATATGCACATAACCTTGTGCAGTAAAACTGTTTTCGACAATCGCTTGCTGACCGATCAGGTATTCGGCTCCACTCACCACCTGGCTTTGCCTTAGCTGTATTACTCTGCGTAAAACAAACACCACGAAAGCCGCCGATAGCATCGCAATTGAATAGATAAGATTTAATGAGACTTGCAGTTCTGGTAGATCACTATCGATAAGAAATATCGATCCCAAGACGAATGCGATAACACCGCCAAATCCTAAAATGCCAAAACTTGGCACAAGCGACTCAGCCACCAGCAGTCCTATACCCAGTAGAATTAAACCAATTCCGACGTAGTTCACTGGCAACATCTGGAAAGCATAAGTCGCAATCAGAAGACAAATCGCACCAACGACACCCGCCACGCCAAATCCAGGGCTGTAGAACTCTAACAGCAAGCCATAGATACCGATCATCATTAAGATATACGCGATATTCGGATCAGTGATAGTAGAGAGAAACTGATGGCGCCAATCCGGTGTCTTATACTCGACTTTTGCATTTTCAGTTACTAACTGGCTGTTTGTTTCATTTAAGATAACAGTTAGCCCATCAGATTGGATAAGGAGTTGTTCAGGCGTATCCGCAATGAGATTGATGACATTTTTCTCTAACGCTTCACTCGATGAAAGTGTGGCGGCTTCTCTAACCGCTTTTTCCGCCCATTCTGCATTTCTACCACGCAACTGCGCAAGCGAACGTATATAAGCAATAGAATCATTGAGCATTTTCTTTTCCATTGCCGACGGCTCGTTTGATGACTCATCAGATTGCTCTGGGTTACCTCCACCAATACTAACGGGTGTCGCCGCTCCCAAAGTCGTCGCAGGAGCCATTGCAGCAATATGACAAGCATACAGAATAAATGTACCGGCACTGGCAGCGCGCGCACCTTGAGGATAGACCAAACACAAAATAGGAACTTTTGAGGCGAGAATAGATTGGTTGATCTCTCTAAGACTGCTAACTAGGCCACCGGGCGTATCGATTGTCAGCACTAGAGCAGGTATATTCGGGGTTTGGTTTGCTAACGTAATTTCTTCAATCACGTAGTCCCCCACAGCAGGGCCGATTGCTCCGCTGATATTGATAACAGGAACCACCTTGGTCGTACTAGACGCCGGCTCATTTGAGCTAAAAACAGATGGTCCTGACAAAAGTACAAAGCAAAACAAAAGTGCTTTGACAATCCGTAAGGGCATCTGACTTTCCCATTTTTCAGTCTATTATCAGTTTAGACTATTTAAATCATCACAATAGTGGCGCATTGTGTTCAACTAGAATAAAAATGGAGAGCAAAAGCTCTCCATTAAAACATTGTAGCGAGACTACTTTTTAATTGGCGTGTAGCCGTACTCTTCAATCAAAGATTTTGCTTGGTTGCTGTTTAAGTAGTTAATAAATGACTTGGAGTCTTCATCGACTTTGTCAGGATTGTATAGAACAAGGAAAGGACGAGATAATTCATACTGACCCGTGGCGATTGTTTTGTTGCTCGCTTCTACCCCTTCAAACTGGATCGCTTTGATCGAACTATCAACTGAACCTGTAGAAACGAAACCAATAGCTTGTTTATTGTGGTTAACAATCGTCTTTACCATGCTGTTGCTGTTTACCACTAAATTATCTGGGTTGATGTCAGACACCAGACGGCTATTGATGATTTTCGTCAATCCCATCAAGCTTTCAAAGCTATAGCGCGATCCAGAAGAAGCTTCACGCGTGACAACCGCGATTTTTTGATCGTTTCCACCTAGCTGTTTCCAGTTAGTTATTTTGCCTTTATAGATATCAAACAATTGCTCGCGAGTAACGTTCTGAATCGGGTTAGATTTATTCACCACCACTGCTAATCCATCAAAAGCAATTGGCTTAACAGTGAGAGATTCATCTTGTTCGCTTTCTGTTAGGTAACGAGAACTCATGCCTACATCAGCCACACCTTTCTTAACCAGCGTAATACCGGCTGACGAACCAATGCCTTGAACCGCAACGTAGCTGTCTGGATGAGTGCTATTGTAATCTTCTGCGAGCACGTCCATGACACGAGCAACCGAAGTCGAGCCTGAAACATTCACCTCTTTAGCCAACGTTGGCACGGAAAACAGCGATGTAGATAAAAGTGCAGCCAACGCAACACGAACCATAATAAACTCCCCACTAATAGATGCGACTGGTTATAACTAAACAGCGCTATGTTATTGCGGTTAGATGACATTTTTGTGAAAGCCTATGCAGACAATAAAATATCTAGTACATACTATGCTTAAGTTAGAGAAGTGTAACCTTTTGCACAGATACTCATATTGTTGAAGTGAGAGCGTCATGGGGCTAGTGAGTTTACTACAACGTCAAGTCGAGAGCAGAGCGCAGCTTATCTGTAAGCAACGCAATCAAAGTACGCCTGCTGAATTGGGCAAAGCAAGCTTTGAAAGCATGAACAATGGCGTCATTTTTATCAAGCAGCACTTTTTACTTGATTCTAGCCACTGCAATTACATGAATCCAATCGCGAAAGTGGCGTGGAACGGAGAGCTGAATCAGTGGCAGCTATTCATGCCACAAGAAACGGATAATGAACAGTGGGTGCCCTACCCATATTTAGCTCAAAGTAGCGACCTAACTGCTATCATGCGCGAAATCGATAAAGACCCGAAAGAGATGTTTTGGCAGGATTAGGAGAGCAAGTGCTCTCCTATAACTATTGTTCTAAAACTTGTAAGTCGAACCAATGTAGAAAGAGCCCATACCCAAAGTATGTTCTGTGGTTTTCTTGGTTAATGAATCTTCAACCTCAGCAGCAAACGCATCAACTTCATAGCCTGCTCTAACCGCCCAGCCATCAAACATTGCAGGTGCATACTCAAGACCAAGCCCTGCGCGAACGGCAAACGTGCTTGAAGACTTGTTGATCAAATAGCTTGTTGCACCGGCATTTCGTACATCCCAACTAACAATACCTGCGCCAATTACCCCGTAAGGTCTTAGACCGTTATCAAAGGTGTAACCTAAATTGGCTGCCACCATAAGGGACTCACTGTCCATCGTCAGTGCTTTAGTGTTAGACAATTTAGTATTGGCTGTACCGTATTTTGTGTACTGAGCTTCAATCGCAGCGATCTTATTAAACTGATAGCCACCAATCAGCTTGAATGAAGCGCCATCAGTCTCAGTTGAAGTCGCGCCATTAGTAACACTTTTACCAAATCCATCATCGTCGTAGCTCGTATCACCGATACCCGCACCAATATAAAAGCCATCAACTTTCTGAGCTGCAAATGTAGGTAGCGCTACAAGCGCTGCAAGTAAAACAACCTTTTTCATCATTCTTACCTAATATTCCCTAATGAATTAAATCGGTTACAAACTATAGGAATATCCAATAAGCGTCTTTATGCGAAATGTATAGAATTGTCTGAGCTTTGTCATACACCAGTCAAATACCTAGTATCACTACATTACAACAGCGAATTAATTTACTAAGACCGGAGCAGCAAAAAAGGCGCTGTAATAGCGCCTTTGAGGTAACTTTAATGAACTGATTCGTTACTCTGCTGAGGATTCAGCTTCTGTCGCAGTCCTCATTTCTTCAAAGATTTGTGTCGGTTTGGCTACTAGGCTGCGGTTTTCCTGATTTACGTCAGTCAGAACCACCTCTAGCACATCACCTAAGCGGTAAGTCACTTGTTTATCGATTGAAACCGTGCCATTTTCACCATTGCACTCAAGGCGCTCTTTGTTGGCTAAGATAAGTGAGCCAGGAATAAATGCCGCAGCGCCGTTTTCAATCAAGCGGATACGCATACCTGCACGGTTGATATCGAAAATCTCACCGATGAACTTGGTCTCTTTAGCTGGTTCATCTGCAAGGGTACGAGCATATAACCAATCACCAACATTGCGCTCAGCAATTTTGTGGTGCTTTCGATGAATCGCTAGCTCTTCACCGACACTATCATCGGCCGTCTGCACTGGTTCTTTGCCTAAGATGTGCGCTTTAAGCATACGGTGGTTGATCATATCGCCATATTTGCGAATTGGTGATGTCCACGTCGCGTATAGGTCAAGACCCATTGCATAATGCGGTAGAGGCTGGTTACCAATTTCGCTGTAAGCTTGAGCTTTGCGGATTCGGTTATCTAGGTAAGAAGTTTCTTGGCTTCCCAACCAACGACGCAGCGCCGCAAAACCTTCTAGAGTCGCGATAGATTCAGCGGTAAACGGCAGTTCACCTTCTGGGTTTACCAGATTGACGACATCTTCAATCTTTTCCGGTTTAAAACCTGCGTGAGTGTTAAACACACCCGAATTAAAGCTTGATTGCAGCGTTTTACCCGCACAAATGTTTGCTGTAATCATCGCCTCTTCTACTAGGCGGTTAGCGCTACGACGCATGTCTGCATGAATAGCGACAACATCGTTATCTTCACTCAGTTCAAATCGGTAGTCTGGACGGTCAGGGAAAACCACCGCATGAGTTTCTCGCCACTCAGCACGAGCACGTGAAAAATCATAGAGGTCACGAACGATCTCTGTGATTTCTTCACTTGGTTGCCAAGCGTCTGAACTGCCATTTTCAATCCAATCGGAAACATGGTCGTAAGCCAAGCGAGCATGAGATTTAATGTTGGCAGCGAAGAACTTAATGTCATCTCCGATAACACCCTCTTTCGTCACGGTCACACTACAACATAGAGCTGGACGTGCTTCACCTTCTATCAATGAACATAGGTCATCGGCAAGGTCACGTGGAAGCATCGGAATATTGCGCCCCGGTAAGTAGATGGTAAAACCACGTTCGCGCGCCACTTTGTCCATATCACTATCAGGTGTGATGTAGGCAGTAGGATCAGCAATCGCAATCGTCAGTTCGAAATCACCTGATTCTGTCTTTTTAGCATGCAGCGCGTCATCCATATCTTTGGTTGACTCACCATCAATGGTCACAAACGGAACGTGTGTCATATCGATGCGTTCAAGATCAGCGTCGTCTTTTAGCTCCCAGCTGTCTAGTCCTGCTGGTTCGCTATTTGGCAGATCATTTTGAGCTAACGTTACCCACCAAGGTGCTATCTTGTCGTCTGCATCAGTAATTTTGTCGCTGATTTCGACAAAGAAGCCATTATCACCCTTAAGTGGATGACGAATAAGGTGTGCAACCACCCAATCACCCTCTTTAAGATCATCGCTCTTAATGCCTTTACGTGTCTTAGCTTTTAAAGATAACTTTTTAAGTTGAGGATGGTCTGGTGTAACGTTCAGTTTGCCTTTGAATAGTTTAACTCGGCCAATAAAACGGTTAAGCCCTTGTTCAAGTAACTCTTCTGGTTCAGCTTGCTCGCGATCTTTCTCTGTACGAATGATCGCTTTTACCTTGTCGCCGTGCATACATTTTTTCATGTACGGTGGCGGGATAAAGAAACTTGTCTTACTATCCACTTCAAGGAAACCAAAGCCTTTCTCTGTTGCTTTGATTGTGCCTTCTTTTTTAGGCAGGGTTTCTTGGATTTGCTGCTTAAGTTGAGCCAGTAAAGGGTTATCTTGAAACATCTATCTTGTTTTACCGAGTAAGTAACCGAAAAATTGCGCCCACTATATCACCGAGCCCTTGCCCCTGCTAGCGTAGAAGCATGACAATCTGGTGTTTAACGAACAATTCAATCAGTTAGCAATCCCCCTAGATTTGTACATAAATTTCGCACCTAATACATCTAGACGAACAAGAACTACACAAAAATTCTCAGATCAGGAAAAAATTGTGATGAAATTCAATTTTTTCTAGCTTTTTTTGTGCTTTTAGGGAATAATCCGCCCCCTCATATTGGTGCCCCCCTATCTGTTCATGGTTTTTTTAGAATGAACGGGCAGTAAATAACACCAATATCTCTTACGTCCCTAGTGGCTTGATGCGATTTACGACTTTTCCGCATCTGAACGGAATCAGCTCTCAACTGGATTGGTATTGGAATTGGTAGAGCTCGTGGGACCTTTTGTTGACATTATATAGTAGGATCCCAATGACAGATTCTGTAATTCAGTTTAGCGATCTAGCGCTTAACGACTCTATCCTTTCAGCTCTTGATGGTATGGGTTTTGTTTCACCAACTCCAATTCAGGCTGCTGCTATCCCGCACCTATTGGCTGGTAAAGACGCACTAGGTAAAGCTCAAACTGGTACTGGTAAAACTGCAGCTTTCTCTCTACCTCTTCTAAACAAACTAGACCTTGCACAGCGTAAGCCTCAAGCAATCGTACTTGCTCCAACTCGTGAACTAGCGATCCAAGTAGCGGCTGAAGTTAAGAACTTAGGTCAAAACATCGCTGGTCTTAAAGTTCTTGAAATCTACGGTGGTGCATCGATTGTTGATCAAATGCGCGCCCTGAAAAACGGTGCTCATATCGTTGTTGGTACTCCGGGCCGTGTTCAAGACCTTATCAACCGTGATCGTCTACACCTAGACGAAGTACACACATTCGTTCTTGATGAAGCGGATGAGATGCTAAACATGGGCTTCGTTGATGACGTAACTGAAATCATGGAGCACGCACCTGAATCAGCACAGCGTGTACTATTCTCTGCGACTATGCCTCCGATGCTTAAGAGCATTGTTGAGCGCTTCCTACGTGATCCAGAGACAGTAGACGTTGCAGGTAAAAACCACACTGTAGACAAAGTAGAGCAGCAGTTCTGGGTTGTTAAAGGTGTAGAAAAAGACGAAGCAATGTCTCGTCTTCTAGAAACTGAAGAGACTGACGCGTCAATCGTATTCGTACGTACTCGTCAAGACACTGAGCGCCTAGCAGATTGGCTATGTGCACGTGGCTTCAAAGCTTCTGCACTACACGGTGACATTCCTCAGTCACTGCGTGAGCGTACTGTTGATCACATCAAACAAGGTGTTATCGACATTCTAGTTGCAACAGACGTTGTAGCACGTGGCCTTGACGTTCCACGTATCACACACGTATTCAACTACGACATCCCATTCGATGTTGAGTCATACATCCACCGTATCGGCCGTACAGGCCGTGCTGGACGTAAAGGTAAAGCGATCCTTCTAGTTCGCACTAACCAACTACGTATGCTTCGCACTATTGAGCGTGTAACTAAGTCATCAATGGAAGAGATCCAACTTCCACACCGTGACAAAGTTGCAGAAGCTCGCGTTGCAAAACTTGGTGCAGAGCTTGAAGCAGATAAAGAACATAAAGCACTAGAGAAGTTCTCTGAGCTAGTTGAAAAACTACAAGAGTCTCTTGAGCTAGACGCGGCAACACTGGCTGCCATTCTTCTTAAGCGTCAGCAAGGTAAGCGCCCACTATTCTACATTGGTGAAGACCCAATGATTGAAGCGATTGAGCGTGACAAGCAGCGTCGTAAAGAGCGTCGTGAAGGCGGCCGTGATGGTCGTGGTCGTGACCGCAACTTCAACAACCAAGACTGGGATACATACCAGCTGCAAGTTGGTCGTGAGCAAGGCGTTCAGGTTAAAGACATCGTTGGCGCATTGGCAAACGAGCTTGGCCTAGTTAAAGGTTCAATCGGTGCGATTAAACTAGCACAAGGCGAAACTTACGTTCAGCTACCAAAAGCAATGTCTTCTGAGACAGCTAACAAGCTACGTAAACTACGCATTCGTCAGAAAGAAGTTGGCGCGGTAGTGTGTGACTTTGATGACTTCCGTGAGCCTCGTGGTCGTCGTGATGGCGGTCGCCGTGACGGTGGACGTCGCGATGGTGGCGGTTACCGTGGTAATCGTGATGGAAACCGCGAAGGCGGCTACCGTGGTAACCGTGACGGAAACCGCGAAGGTGGCTACCGTGGCAACCGTGAAGGCGGTCGTGGTAATCGCGAAGGTGGTCGTCGTGATGGTGAGCGTCGCTTTGACCGTAACCGTGGTGGCGATCACCGTGGTAACTACCGTGGCGAACGTGGCCATGGTCGTAGTAACCGCGAAGATTAATCACCTCTGCTAGCAAGCATTAAAAAAGGAGCCAAATTTGGCTCCTTTTTTTGTCCGTTGATTTTGCGATGCTTCAACCAAACTCTTGATACAAAAAAGCCATTTGGCAGAACCAAATGGCTTTGTTAGTTTAACTCTGATTACTCGCTATCAGGTTTAGGCGGTGTTTTCTTCTTAGGAATAAACACGCTATCACCCACTGCTACATTCTGGTGGAAGCTCTTGTCACGCTTGACTGGCTTCTTAGCTGACTTCTTCGCTTGTGGCTTGGCTTTGTTAGTCGCTTTGCCCTTGTTACGGAAATCAGGTTTACGCGGTTTCAAACCTTTAAACTTGCCTTTTAACCCTTCAAGCTCAGAAAAGTTTAAGTCTTGCTGTAGATAAGCCTCTACACGCTTAAAGCTATCCCAGTCTTTTGGACCTACCAGAGAAACGGCATCACCTTTATTACCAGCTCGGCCTGTACGACCTACACGGTGAACATATTCTTCCGTATGTTTTGGCATGTCGAAGTTTACAACATGGGTAACGTTAGCGATATCTAGACCACGAGAAGCGACGTCTGTCGTGACCAGTATTTTGAACACAGCGCGTTCAAACTGACTCATGATGGTATTACGTTGAGTCTGGTTTAAGCTACCGCTAAGCGCGATTGCTTTGAGCTTCTTCTCGTTAAGTTTTTCTGTTAAACGCTCTGTATCAACACGCGTTGCAGTAAAGATAATCAGCTGTTTGTATTCTGCTTCTTCTAGAATGCGCTCTAAGATTGCTTCTTTATGATCAAGATGGTCGCACAGGTAGAACTTCTGAGTAATGTCAGTATGCTTTTCTGTCGCAGCACCAATCGCAATACGTTTTGGAGCATCTAACATCTCCATAGCAATATCATTAACTTCAGCATGATCTAGGGTTGCTGAGAACATAAGAGTTTGGCGACGACGGTGTTTAGCCGCGTTGTGAATACGGCGAAGTTCTGGTGCGAAGCCAAGATCTAGCATACGGTCAGCTTCATCAAGCACTAGAGTTTCAAGGCCGTCTAGAAATAGAGAGCGATGCTCAAGGTGATCGGCTAAACGTCCAGGTGTTGCGACAATAAACTTAGGGTAACGGCGCAGCGCTTTCACTTGATCATTAAAGTTTTCACCACCAACAATCAACGTCGCATCGTATGATAGTCCACCTAACATTGAGCGCAGCTCACCATACACTTGCTTCGCAAGCTCACGTGTCGGGGCAAGAATAACAGCACGCGGATCCTTTGCAGAGAATGCTTTGTTTTTTAGCGACTTGTGTAGCATAGGCAATACAAAAGCTAGCGTCTTACCAGAACCTGTCTTTGAAGAAGCCAACAGATCTTTGCCAGCAATCGCGACAGGTATCGCACGTTGCTGAATTTCTGTCGCCTTCTTAAAGTCAAAGTGCTTCAAGTTCTTAAGTAAGCGATTGTCTAAACCTAAATCTTTAAAGTGCAAAGTATTCTCCAATTGGTCACACAGCGTTGTCATCACAGCTCAAAAAGCTTAGTACAACACGAATTATTCAAAAACAGGCTATGATAACTGGATTCACTCTGAGAGGATAGAGATCACAGAAAATATTCTTTTACCCGTACTTTTACTCTAAATGTCAGTTCTATGTCTCTTGCATCTATTGCTCTTACCAATGAGACGTAGCTCACCTAATTTGATAATTACTTAAATTCTTGGGTTTTTTTGACTTTTGCTGGCTTTAGCAAGCGTAAAATTAGGGCTACACTGATTGACGTCACTATACGATAAAAAGGTATAGGACATATTTTTGATACTTATTTATGCAAGGAGTTCTCTCATGAACAAAATGTTGATCGCAGCTGCAGCATCTTCTGTTCTTCTACTAGCGGGTTGTGCATCTGGTCCAGACGAAGCGACAACGGCGAAAATGGATGAGCTAAGCAATCAAGTAAGCCAGCTCAGCCAAGACGTTCAAGCGCTACAATCTGAAGTACGTAAGTCTGGTGACTCTGCAATGGCAGCACAAGAAGAAGCAGCACGTGCAAACGAACGTATCGACAACATTGCTCAGTCTTACACTAAGTAATCTCGTCTTTTAAAAGAAAGGGTCTGCATGCAGACCCTTTCTTTTTTCTTTAGTTTATCAGTGTCGGGGCGACTATTTCGACTGGCACGCCATTTTGCGCCAATATAGCAGCTCTCGCTTTCACATCCGATTGTTCAAATTCCTCTAACCACCAACTAAGCTCTTGGGGTATCTCAAGCGCTTTCTTTACGCCGTCACTGCGTGTCAATGGCTCATGTGCTTCTAGGAACACACTACGATCTGGTTCTAGTGCAACCTTTATAGGCTCGTTTATCACAGTGACTTTGTCTCCAAGCTTAACTTGAGGGAATAGCCACTCGATATCTTTTGGCTCCATTCGAATACAACCCGAACTCACCCGAAGGCCGATGCCGAAGTCTTTGTTAGTCCCGTGAATAAGATAATCACCTGCACCATGCGCTAATCGCAGAGCATATTCACCCAGAGGGTTTTCTGGACCAGCGGGTACCACTGCCGGTAATTCAATCCCTTTGGCTAAATAGTCTTTGCGAATTGAAGCAGGAGGAGTCCAAGTCGGATTTGGACGTTTTTGGCTAATAGAGGTTTCCATTTCAGGCGTATCTCGTCCTACTCGCCCTATACCAACCGGAAATATATGCACTTTGTTAGACTCTGGCTCAAAATAGTAAAGTCGAAGTTCCGCTAGATTAATCACGATCCCCTCGCGATCTACGTTCGGCAATATTATTTGAGTTGGAATCGTTAAAACATAATCCGCCTTAGGCAAAAACGGGTCGATCCCTTTATTGGCAGCCATCAACGACAAGAAACCGACATCGTATTGCTTGGCAATATTGGCGAGCGTCTCCCCTTCTTGTACCTGATGGTACTGAGTTCGCCCCACGATACTACTGCCCTCTACGGGTAACTCATACGTCGCAGCAAAAAGAGGCGAGCTGACACAACACAAGAATGCGAGAAACTTACGCACCATTTATACTTCCTT
Source organism: Vibrio sp. R10-SG3-ISO10 (assembly GCF_059834185.1). Lineage (NCBI taxonomy): Bacteria > Pseudomonadati > Pseudomonadota > Gammaproteobacteria > Vibrionales > Vibrionaceae > Vibrio > Vibrio sp. R10-SG3-ISO10. The sequence continues at coordinate 729,279 of NZ_JCBDHG010000022.1, read as the reverse complement.
GGCTTCTTTATAGAGGCTTAAGGTTATCTCTCTTTCGGTCTTATGATCAACTATCGGTTCTGGATATGACAGATCTTTAGCATTACCCCACTTATGAGGTTGATGGATGTACTTGTCTGGCACGTTCATTAGCTCGGGAATCCAACGCCGAATAAAAGCGCCATCAGGGTCAAAGCGCTCTCCCTGTGTCGTAGGATTAAAAATACGAAAGTATGGTTGCCCATCACAGCCCGTCGACGCACACCACTGCCAACCACCGTTATTGGCGGCATAGTCCCCATCTACGAGTTTGGAAATAAAATAGTGTTCACCAACACGCCAATCAGCGTGAAGATCTTTAACTAGAAAGCTCGCCACTATCATTCTCAAGCGGTTATGCATCCAACCTGTTTGGTTAAGCTGACGCATTGCCGCGTCGACAATCGGATAACCTGTTAAACCCTTTTTCCACGCATCGATAGCCTCTGTAGGATTAAGCCAGACTAAATGGTCTCCCCACGAAGTAAAGCTCTTACCTTGCGACAATTTTGGTTCAAAGTAAGCTAAATGCTGATAAAACTCACGCCAAATCAATTCACTTTGCCAAACCTCACGTCCACCACTTAAAGGGAGGGGTTGCTGGTACATGAGCCTTGCCATGCATTGTCTGACAGAGAGCGCTCCAATCGCTAAATAAGGAGAAAGAGTACTTGTGCCTTCAATCGCAGGAAAATCACGATTGGAGTGATAACTATTAACCTTGTCACTATCGAATTTTCTTAGCGCTTGAATTATCTGCTCAGTCTCTACCGCGTATCTTTCACTCGATTTTCTTGGGTAGTCAAAATCACACTGGCTCGAAAACTCTGTCACACCATTTGATGTCAGCTTACCTCTTATCTTCTGGGGATTTAGCTTTGTGACAACGACTGGTTGACGATACATCGCTGCCAAGTAGGCGCGTTTAAACGGCGTAAATACCTTAAAGTAGTCACCTTGCTTGTTAACCACGCTGCCGGGCTTGAGAATGCACTTATCATCATAGCTGTTACATTCAATCCCCTCCGTAACGAGAAGCTCGGACAGTAACTCGTCTCTGCTGCGTTCATTGAGTTCATACTCTTTGTTGAAATAGACGCCGCTCGCACCTTCTTTCACGGCAACTTCAGCTACCACTCTCGCAGCATCTTTAAAAGAATCCGTTTGAGCATAATAGAGGGGGATGTTTTTCTTACTCAGATCGCTTTGCAGTGCCAACAGTCGACGATAGATTAAATCAGCCTGAATCGGGGCAAGTGAGTGTTCCTGCCAAGTTTTCGGCGTTGCAATATACAGAGCAACAACAGGCTCTCCACTTGAACACGCTTCGCTCAAAGCGGTATTGTCTTCGACACGTAAATCTCTTCGCAGCCAGACTATCTTCATATTCAGACCTTACTTTTCTATTAAGTCTGAAAGGACAACCTGTCCTGAAAATGATGACTTTATCTTTCCAACAATAGCGATTTGTCCAGTTGTCAAAGGACGCGAGCTATAAATAGCAACGGTGTCGTACGCATTCAGCCCTTCGTGTTCAACTAGGCCAGACAAATCTTCGATTCCATCTATGATGACTAGGTTTTTGCCTGACTCTGATAAATGCAACGCCCAAAGACGTGCATGTATGTCGTTAACGCTATCGTAATTAATAAACAAGCATTTCCCGGACTTAGCGGCTTTGTTCTCTGCTTCAATAATTGCGTTAAGCCGAGCAACAAAAATAGACTCCATCAACCCCTTTTGCAAGGCACGCAAGCCGATTCTAACCACAGACAGTGCTTTCTCTGTCGGCTTCACAAACTGCTTTTGCACCACACCCAGGGGGTACTCTTTAAAAACAGTACTGACGATCGAATCCGCTTTTCCTTTGTTCAAATCCGCTAATGCCTGTAAGAAAGCACTCACTTCATCCAACTGCTCACTCGCTAGATACTGCTCGCCTTTGTTTGGTTCAGTGGACTCTAGTACGTCTTTTACTTTGCCAATCGGAACTCCTTTACTCAGCCAACCTTGTATCTCTCCTATTAAGGCGATGTGTTCATCGGTATACAAGCGATGACCTTTTTCAGTTCGTTGAGGTTGCACTAGGCTGTAACGTCGCTGCCACGCGCGTAAGGTTACCGGCTTAACCCCAGTAATCTCAGAGATCTCGCGAATCGCGTACAGTTTTTTCTCATAGCCCATATCTTAAACGTAACTCCTGTGGGTGAGGTTGCAGAAAAGCTTGGTCTTCCAAATAAGCATCTGGATGATCCGCTAAATAGTGCTTAATTAGTGTTAATGGTGCAAGCAAGGGAAGAAGCCCCACTCTATAGTCCTCTATGACTTGTCTCAGCTCTTTTTTCTGTGACTTGCTGAGCTCTCGCTTAAAATACCCCTGAAGATGCATTAATACATTGGTATTGTTTTTCCTACTTGCTCTGTGTGAAACCGCTGCCATCAAAGCGACTCTGTATAGCTTGTAGAACTCTTCAATGTCGTAATCTTTAACATTTGCCACGAGCTTACCAAGCTCTTTGTATGAAGCGGGGTGATGAGCCATTAAGGTCAATTTGTAGCGAGAGTGAAACGCAACGATCTTCCCACGAGTAGGTTCATCACCGACAGAATCATAAAAGTCTCTGAGTGTGTAAATACGAGTAATAAAGTTCTCTTTCAAAACCGGATCGTTGAGTCGACCATCTTCCTCTATCGGCAGCCAAGGCATGGCTTTCATCAGCTCATTGGTGTACAAGCCTACCCCTACATTCTCTGCGCTGTTCTTTTTGTAGACTTTAACGCGCTCCATTCCGCACGTTGGGGATTTAGCGCAGACGATGTAACCACACAATTCTTCTCGCTCAAGCTCTACAACTTTGTTCTTCGAGTAATCAACGACAGCCTGCGTATGCTCTTTGGTAGGATCTTTCGTTTCCACCAAAGCAATTCTATCCTCATTGGACATCAATCGTATGGTTGGCCTAGGAACAGGCATTCCAGAACCCACTTCAGGGCAAACAGGGACAAATTCGAAATATGGAGAAAGCTCCTTGGTGACAAACTTACTAATTTTGTGTCCTGAATCAAATCGAACACGCTCACCTAAAACACAAGAACTGATACCTATTTTTATCTGCTGCTGATTCATCATGGACTCCTTTGTCTAGCCAAGCTGTACAAAAACATTTCTTGTATAAGTTTTAGCACAATTCCCAAATACTGTACAAAATAAATGTTTGTACAATGTGTATTTAACCTACGTGATTAACCACATTTTGGTTCACTGAATGAAGCAAACGTTTTTACAAATCGATTGCTCATTCACTTTCAACACATTTAGTTATCAATGGAGACTAAAAGCATCAATTACCCCCCTTTTGTGACATACTTCTCACGGAGCAAGGGCAGATATAGCTAGTATTGCCTCAACAGATTTTTCAAAATCAACATAATTAGTAATCAGCAGTTCGAATTACTAATAATTTTTGGAGTAATAACTATGGCAACCCCACACATTAATGCACAACCAGGTGATTTCGCTGAAACAGTACTGATGCCAGGCGACCCACTACGCGCTAAATACATCGCGGAAACATTCCTTGATGACGTTAAGCAAGTATGTGATGTTCGCAACATGTTCGGTTACACAGGTACTTACAAAGGTAAGAAAGTGTCTGTTATGGGTCACGGTATGGGTATTCCTTCATGCTGCATCTATGTTCACGAGCTAATCGCTGAATACGGTGTTAAAAACGTGATTCGTGTAGGTAGCTGTGGTGCAGTACGTGACGACGTAAAACTGATGGACGTTGTTATCGGTATGGGTGCGTCAACTGACTCTAAAGTAAACCGTATTCGTTTTAACGATCACGACTTCGCTGCTATCGCTGATTTCGGCCTTCTAGAAGAAGCTGTTAACCAAGCGCGTACTCAAGAAGTACCAGTAAAAGTTGGTAACGTATTCTCTGCAGATCTTTTCTACACTCCAGAAGCAGACATCTTCGAGAAAATGGAAAAGCTTGGCATCCTAGGTGTAGATATGGAAGCAGCAGGCATCTATGGCGTTGCAGCAGACCTTGGCGCGAAAGCTCTAACTATCCTAACAGTGTCTGATCACATCATCCGCGGTGAGAAGCTTAGCTCTGAAGAGCGTCAAAAGTCATTCAACGACATGATGAAAGTAGCTCTAGAAACTGCAATCAACATCTAATTCATTCTTTTCGCCACCAAACCTAGTTTGGTGGCCCGAATAATCCCGAGGGGGAGATAGTGACAGCCGGCCAACTGCCAAAGGAAGCAAACGGGTTACAGCTCAACTTTTGTAAAACATTGGCGTGTGACAACTTTGGATTGAGTGATGCACATCGTTACGTTGTGCAGCATGCTAACCCTAAGCGACCTGCGATGGTATGCCGGGAATGTGGCGCTTTCCCCCCCTTACTTAACAACCAAGAAGTTCTCAACGAGCTTCATCGACTTCGTCAACTCCACAGTGATGGCCTTCCTGCTTGTCGCAACGACGAATGCGACAATTTTGGCTTATCGGTTCATACCCACAAACACCTCTACCATGCTTTTGGCTATAGCGGTGATCGCCAACGATATCGCTGTAAATGTTGCCAATCTACCTTTGTCGACAAATGGTCTGGGGCAAACAAAAAACTTCAATTCCAAGAAAACCTCCTTGGTTTGCTTTTTATGGGCTACTCAGTACGCGAGATCTGCCGTAAATTAGAAATCAATCCAAAGACGTTTTATGATCACCTCGATCATATTGCGAGCCGATGCCGACGTAAGCTCGCTATGTTTGATGCGCGCTGGGTGAATCATGCTGCAAGTTATGAACTGGCTTCTTTTTACGTCCCTCTACAGCCGAAAAGTAATAATGGTGTGTTGTGGATGGCAACAGGTGAAGCCCATAGTGGTTACATACTTTGTCAGCATGTTAATTATTCAGCAGCGGAAGAGCCTAGCGGTGATGTTGATCATGACCCATATCAGTACCCAGCCCGTTTCGTCTCAAAACAACACTCTTCCGAAGCGAACATGCCAGCCCCTACCCCATCGCCGATACTGAGAGAACGAATTGATCAGCAGTACCAAACCATATTGGCGAGGGGAAATGTCGAAGATCCAATGGGTAATCTCACCGTTTTCAACTATCCATCTAAAGGCGCTTTAATTCGCCCGCCTTACACTTCGTATGCGCATTTCTTACACGTGCTTGATTTGTGCCAGGATGAGCGCCAAGTTTCAATCTACTTGCCGCAAGACCCTGTTTTGCGTTCTGCAGCGCTCAGTGTCTGTCTGCCACGCATTCTGCGTCAAAATATCGACCTTATGTATGTTGAAGAAGATAAAGAGTGGAATGAAAACAACGCCATCAACAAAGTAGACATCGTCCATATGGGTTGGTGGAGAGATCGTTGGGCGATAGCATCAAACCAAGATTCATCGAAAGGCATTTGCTATCTTGCTGGTCAAAATAATGAACCAAAACAATGGTTAAGAAACGCTTCTATTCGACGCACCCAGTTTTATCAGCAACGTTTTCAGACCTTGTTCGAAAGTTTTGTCAACGAGCCTAGACGCAAGCTACGTCCAGGTGGACTAATGCCTATGTTGGATATTTTCCGTGCTTGGCATAATTTGTGCTATCAAGATAAAACGGGGAAGACAGCTGCTCAGAATCTGGAATTAACTCAATCACCTTTGACACTGCGCGAGCTCCTTTCATAATTATCAGTATTGTGACGAGCACCGTTAATCGTTCGGTGTTTTGGTACTTTTAGTAGAGTTTAGCGAATGGCTATTCATATAATAACTAGTGTGCCTACGGTAATAGCCTTAAAGGATTGATTCATTGGATAAAAGCCAGCGACTTCTAGAGGTCGAAATAGATCAGCTAAAAAGCAAGGTCGAATCGGAGCCTGAAAAAGTATGGGCTATCGCTGAGCAGTGTGCTGCGCGTTCTGCGCAAATCCTCTACCCTGAAGGTGAAATTCAGTGCCTTATCATCATGTCACGATGCGCGTGGTGTACCATGGAGTACCGCAAAGGGCTTAAGTACATCAAAGATGCGCACGGTAAACTTAACGCCTTAGATACCGACGATCTACTCCCTGAGATCCTTCACATCCATGCCCTGCATTATTGGGGACAAGCCCGTTATTACTCAGCCCAACAGTTTTGGATCAATGCCTTAGAGCAATCTGCATTAGTTGATGAAGTCGAAATTCAGCTCGAATCTCTAATCGGCTTGGGTAATGTTTGGCGAATTACCCACGAATATAACCTCGCTAAAACCACTCACGAGTTAGCGGTCATCGTGGCAAATAATGCTCGAATTAATTGGCTAGAAGGAAAAGCGCGTATCTTGTTGGCTTGGGATCATTACCTACTCAACAACTACGTGGAAATGCTCTCGGTTCTAGATGGTGCAGCCGAAGCCCTTAAAGATCATCACGACAATACATGGCAAGCAGAAGTTTGGGACTTTAGAGGTCTCGCTCTGCTTGGTTTAGAGCGCGTCGAAGATGCTGAAGAAGCGACGCGAAAAGCCCACGAGTTGGCGATGCAACATGATCTTGTATGGATGAAAGCACACTCATTTATCAGCCGTGCCAGAGTCGAATTGCTTCGCAAAAATCCACAGAAAGCAGCGGAACTGCTCATTCAAGCAGAGCAGTCAGCTGTGACATTTGATAATGGTGAGTTACTTTCACAAATCTGTTTTCAACAATCTCGCGTAGCGGAAGAATCCGGTGACTTTAAAACCGCATTAGAAGCCTTCCAAAAATATCGTAAACACTCCACGAGTATGCTCAGGGAGCAAACTGCACGAGTCAGCAACGATAAAGCGAGAGCATCAAAACGTCAGCTTGAACAAAGAGCACGCAAGCTAATCAATCGAATTCGAGGTCAGCATGAGTTTGACCCCGAAAAGCAGCTTAGCCAGATGGTGTCAGAAACCTACTGGTGGGAGCAATTGGTTCTATTTAAAACCGAGCTGAAGCGCTCTAATCATGCTGTTATTGTCATCCAACACGAAGATTCTAGTTACCTAGAGGTTTGTACTGAACTCGCCCATTCTCTATGTAACAAACAGGATATGTTGTCTCGACTCAGTAGCGAGCGATTAGGTATCTTACTCGCTGATAAGGGAGATGAGGCGGTCAACGTTTTCCATGTATTAGCCAAGATGATCGAAATCTACCCATGGCACAGGAAAGGATTGGACGACGCACTACCCAAGGTGATCTTCCAAGATATTCTGACTTTTCCATTTACCTTAGAACAATTAGAAGACAGCCAGCGACAGGAAGAGCAGCATGGAAGCCTTACTAAATAAAATTTCCGATTCTGGCCTAGACCCCTCTTCAGTATCAGGTGAAGAAGCCCTCATCTTTTGGAATCATGTCCGACAACATGTCGCAACGTCTCCACAAGAAATAGCGCAATGCCTGATTATCAGTGCAGAATTTCGCGTCGAATTGAAGCAAATCCAGACCAGTATTGATGAACTAAAAGAAGCACTCGGTCACCTTACGCTGCCAGAAGATGCAGAACTTATCCTCGAAGTGCGCAATGGTCTTGCGGACCGTTTGGTTGAAAATGGCGATTTTCATGGCGCTTTAAATGAATACATCAGCTCATCAACCATTGCGGTCGACAATGGCTATATTGATGCTTATGTCCTGGCGGTACTTGGAATGGGCAACCTTTGCGATGCATATGGCGACCATAATCGAGCATTACGCTATTACCAAAAGATAGACAGCATTGATCATGCGATAAGTAGTCGTTCTTTACGTTTACGCTACAAACTCTACATGCTCTCCTGTTACATCGAATTAAAACGTACCACAGCAGCCAATGATCTTATAAAAGAGTGTGAAGAACTTAGCATCTTAGTCAGTGACAAAGTGCTATCTGGGCAGATATTACTTTACCAAGCAAAGCTCTACAGACAGAACAAACAGATGGACTTAGCCATGCAATCACTAGGTAATGTCCAATACTCAGCTGGCAACATACACTCGACTTGGCTCTCCAACATGATCCGCCTAGAGCTCGCGGCCTGTCTTAGTGAGCAAAACAAACCCCACATCGCGAACTGGGTGCTAGAGTCAGCAAGGCGCCGAATCAAACTCTATGCATCTCCGATTCTTAACCTTAAGCTGTGCAACTCGTTGGCTGAGATTTGTGAGCAAAAAGACGATTATAAAAGCGCGCTAGATTATCAGAAAAGTGCTTATCGTATCGAAAGCGATCTGATGAAAAAGATTCCTATCGGAGAGCTAGGGGCTAGCCAGTTACGCCGCCTGTCCCGTTTTGAACTGCAATTAAAGTTGATTCTTTCGGAACAAGAAAATAGAGAGCTAAAAGAGACTACAGAGAGCCAGAAACATACCGTGGCTCAGCTACAGCAAGATGTCTTTACCGACCCTCTAACTTCTCTGCATAACCGCCGCTGGTTGGATGTTAAGTTAAAGGACCTGCTACTTCATGATGTGCCGTTTGCTCTCATGGTTGTAGACATTGACCACTTCAAATCGATCAACGATGAACTCAGCCATTTAGTCGGCGACAAGGCGATCGTTAATGTCTCTCATGAACTTTCAGCTTATTTCAAGTTTCGTGGCGCTTCATGCGTACGTTTTGGTGGCGAGGAATTCTTGGTCATTTTAGAGCGTGCGACCATAGAGCAAGCAGAAATGCACGCGGAAAATTATCGTGAGCGCATTTTCAATTTTGGTTGGCAAAGCATTTTGGGTGAACGTGGATTGACCGTCAGTATCGGAATTACGCTTCACCGTGAAGGTGAAAATACGCAAAGGACTTTCTACCGAGCGGATAAAGCGCTTTATCGCGCCAAAGCCAATGGACGTAACCAAGTCTGTACTGAATAAAAATAGAGCCTTTTCTGCTTAACGCCCGTTTCCTTGTGCAGCGGGCGTTTTTGTTTTTTATCGTGTGCTTAACTGACTGTTCGCCTCATTAGCGCTATGAGAGTGCTAACAAAATTCACCTAATGTCTTGATTTTGTTTCTATACTTTAAACAGATACGCCTCTATTCTGTACAAAATACTATGAACAAGGATTGTGAGTATGTTTCTAGACTATTTCGCGTTAGGTCTTTTGATCTTCGTTGCGCTGGTTATTTTCTACGGCATTATCGTGATTCACGATATTCCCTATGAGATCGCCCGAGATCGCGAGCATCCACATCAAGATGCCATTCATTACGCAGGTTGGGTGAGTTTGTTTACTCTCCATGCCATTTGGCCATTTCTTTGGATATGGGCCACTTTATGGCGCAAAGAAAGAGGTTGGGGATTCAAAAGGCTTGAAGAAGAGCAGCACGATATTCATCACCGCGTAGATGAGCTGATTGACCAAGTCAGTCAGTTGCAAAAAGAAGTCGCCGAGCTAAAGCAGCAGAGCTACCCGTCTTCAACAATACAACCACAATTTGACCGTAATGAGGAGGAGCAATAATGGATTTATTACTCATTCTAACCTACGCGGCGCTATGCATTACCATCTTCAAAGTCTTCAATATCCCGCTTAATAAATGGACCGTACCAACAGCGGTTCTTGGGGGGGTAGTACTTATCGGAACCCTGATTTTATTGATGAACTACAACCACCCTTTTACCCAAATTGGCAATCAAGTTTATTCCACCACTCCAATTGTCTCTGGTGTGCGAGGACGAGTCATCGATGTTCCCGTCGAAGCGAATAAACAGCTCAAGCAAGGAGAAGTGTTATTCACAATAGACCCTATACCTTATGAGGCCGAGGTAGCCAAGAAAAAAGCGCAGATCAAAGAGGCTAGCCAAGGAGCTCTGGGGCTCGACTCTTCCCTACAAGAAGCCATTGCGGCCAAGAACAAGGCCATTGCAGAACGAGACAAAGCGAGGCGAGAGTTTGACCGCTATCAGCGTGGGTTCGATAAAGGGGCGTTTACTGAGCAGCAACTCGACACTCGACGTCAAGCCTACAAGGCCACGGAATCTTCGGTTAATGTCGCGAACGCTAAAGTCGAACAAGCCCAATTAGCACTCGATTCAGAAATAGGCGGCGAAAACACAACCGTTGCCCGCCTAATCGAAGAACTACGCCAAGCGGAATTCAATTTAGAGCAAACCATAGTGAGAGCGCCAACAGATGGCTTTGCTACCCAACTGGCTTTAAGACCCGGTGTGATGGCAGTTCCGCTTCCACTCGCTCCCGTTATGACCTTTGTTCATACCGAAGAGATCTTCTATACCGCTGCATTTAGGCAAAACTCCCTACAACGCCTACAGCCTGGCTTTGAAGCGGAGTTTTTATTTAGAGCACTGCCAGGTAAGGTGTTTAAAGGCGAGGTAGTAAAGATACTGCCTGCCATTGGTGAAAGCCAGTTTCAAGCTAGAGGCGCTTTGTTAGGCACCGAAGCGTTAAGAACCAGTGGCAGAGTGTTCGCGAAGCTGAGAATCACTGATGACCTTTCTCCGTATCACCTCCCTTTAGGTACCGCAGTAGAAGTGGCCGTTTATTCTGATCAGTTCACTCATGTTTCGATTATGCGCAAAGTACTAATTCGTATGAAAAGCTGGCAGAACTATCTCTATCTCGACCACTAGAGCCTGTTGACCTAAGCATAATGACATCACCCAACGCGGGATTTGCTTTCCATTTGGGTGATGTCTGTCCACCTCTTAAATTGTACCTTTCCGTTTGCACACAAGGTATCCAGACGTCTAGCCCGTTATCTTTCCAAGCCATCGCTTAGCAGGTATAATCAGCGGCTTGCTGATCTAGCGACTAATAATGATTAAAACATACGCTCGACGTTTTTATTAAGAATAAGACAAAGGATATCTATGAACTTTACAGCAAAAACAGTGGTTGTAATCGCTATTGGTGCGGCATTATATGGAATTGGCGGCTTGCCTATGTTTGGTATTCCTGTATTTGCGAACACCACTCTTAAACCAGCCATGGCAGTCCTAGCACTTTTTTCTGTCCTTTTTGGGCCTGTTGTTGGCTTTTTAGTTGGGTTTATTGGTCACTGGGTAACCGACCTTTTTGCTGGTTGGGGCGTGTGGCTAACTTGGGTATTGGGCTCGGGTATCGTCGGTATGGTTATTGGTTTTTTCCCAATGCTAACCAAAAACCGCATCTCAACAGGTGATTTCAACAATAAGGATTTTTGTCTTTTCGTTGCTCTAGCATTAGTGGGTAATATCTTCGGTTACGGATGTTCAGCCTTCCTAGATACGATTCTATACGCCGAACCTTTCACTAAAGTGTTTACTCAACTTTCAATCATCGCCGCTGGTAACACAGTACTTATTGCCGTTGTGGGTTACTTTATTCTTAAATCTGTTGCGAAACGTAATAAGCAAAGCCGCAATCTGACTGAGGCTTAATCATCAATGACAATTGAATTTTCTGACTTCTCTTTTAGATATGAGTCACTGGATAAACCGACATTAAAACATATCAATCTAAGGATAGAGAAAGGAGAGAAAATCGTCATTATCGGGCCAAGTGGTAGTGGTAAATCTACCCTTGGTCAGTGCTTAAACGGACTGATTCCTCATGCTATCAAAGGCGAAATTTCAGGGCAGTTGACTCTAAACAGTCAAAGTATCTCAGAGCTAGACCTACACCATTACACCGAACAAATTGGCACCGTATTACAAGATACTGACAGCCAGTTTGTCGGGCTCAGTGTGGGCGAAGACATAGCCTTTGCACTGGAGAACCAGCTTGCTTCAAACCTTGATATGTACCCGCTGGTTCAGTCCACTGCCAAAATGGTTGAGCTAGAACATATGCTTGACCGCTCACCTCATGATTTGTCTGGTGGTCAAAAACAAAGGGTATCTTTAGCGGGCATTTTAGTTGACGACGTCGATACCTTACTGTTTGATGAGCCTCTCGCCGCTCTTGACCCTAAAACAGGGCGCAAGACAATCGAGATTATTGATCAACTGCATAAAGAGACAGGCAAGACCATCATCATCATCGAGCATCGCCTTGAAGATGTGTTGCATCGTCACGTTGACCGAGTGATCTTGATGGAGCAAGGTGAAATCGTCGCGGATTTGTCACCAAACGAAATCCTCTCGTCTTCTCTATTGAACAATCATGGCATTCGTGAACCTTTATATTTATCTGCGCTGAAAGCGGCTCAATGCCCAGTAGATGCAGACAATTGTGCGTCCCTGCGTGCGATGCCCGTCGAATCGTACAAACCCTTATTTTCTCAGTGGCAAGCTCACCCTATCAACACGAGCTTGAACAGCGACACTCTGCTTTCCATTGAGGGGTTAACCTATTCTTACGACGGAGAAAAAAACGCACTTGAAGATGTCTCATTTGATATCAAGCAAGGTGAGTTCGTTTCTATTTTAGGTAAGAATGGTTCAGGTAAATCAACCATAACCAAGCTCATCATGGGTGTACTGAGTCCAGACTCAGGCTCTATCTCTTTTCAAAACCAAGACATTGCCACTTTATCCATTTTCGAACGCAGTCAGAAGATGGGTGTCGTGATGCAAAACCCGAATCATATGATCTCTCATCATATGATTTTTGACGAAGTAGCATTTGGTCTGCGTAACCAAGGCTTAACAGAGCAAGAAATCGAAAAGAAAGTTCTTGATACTCTAGAGTTATGTGGTCTAAGCAAGTACAGAAACTGGCCAATCGAAGCTCTCAGCTACGGGCAGAAAAAGCGAGTTACGATTGCTTCAATTCTTGCGTTAGAACCGCAATTATTGATACTGGATGAGCCAACAGCGGGTCAAGATTACCGAAACTACACATCGATGCTAGATTTCATCGGCAAGCTCAACCAAAAATTGGGTATTACCGTCATCATCATTTCTCACGATATGCATTTAGTACTGGAGTATACCCACCGCTCGATTGTCATTTCAGACAGCAAGCTCGTCGCTGATGCTCCTATGACAGATGTTTTTACCCAACCAGAGTTGTTGGACAAGGCTAACCTAACTACTACCAGCCTTTACGATTTGGCAGAAAGTTTAGAGGTGGAAAATAAAAACGCCTTTATGCAGTACTTTATCCAACAAGAGAAGAATGTCGCATGAATGCCTCTAAAATGAAGTTTGGCATCAGCTTTGTCGATACCAAGTCTCCACTGCACGCATTAAACGGAATTACTAAGTTTGCTTTATTCATGGCTTGGGTCACGGTTGTTCTTACTACCTTTGATCTGCGCATGATCAGTGTGTTGATTTTAGCTGGCCTGTATCTGCTTAAACTCACTCAAGTGCCTTTTAAGGTGTATAAACCTTTATTGATCGGAACGGCGAGTGTTCTACTCCTTAACGCCCTGTTTATGTTTTTGCTTGCTCCGCAGCAAGGCTCAGAGTTCATCGGCAGCCATAACGTTCTGCTTGCCCTGCCCGGTGGTTACTCGCTTACCCAGGAGACGTTGTTTTATTTGGTCACAGTAACACTCAAGTACTTCAGTATGTTCCCGATTGCTTTGGTGTTTGTTTTTACTACCCATCCAACGGAGTTTGCTGCCAGCTTAAACAGAATTGGCGTGCCATATAAGATTGCTTATGCGGTGAGTTTAACCCTACGATACTTACCAGAAGTGAAAAATGATTTCGTCAACATCATGCATGCTCAGCAGGCTCGCGGACTCGATATCTCTAAAAGTACGCCTCTTTTTCAGCGTATGAAGAATGTCGCAAAAATCCTCGGACCGTTGATTTTTTCTAGCCTTGACCGCGCCGATCAGATTTCCAATGCAATGACGTTACGAGGGTTTGGTCGACATAAAGCGCGTAGCTGGTATAGCGCTAAACCTCTACAAAGCTCAGACAAGCTATGTCTAGCCGCAGTGGTGTTGATCGTCTTACTTGCAATCGTGAAACGCTATTTTGAAACTGAGCTTTTTTGGTATCCATTCTAAGACAATGACAAAGCCTAGGGTCCGACCTAGGCTTTTGTTTAACTCAACGCTAATGCTTTGGTCCAAATAAGCAACAATACCATCGATGAGGTAAGCCACACCGCTGTCGCCATCGATAAGGTTTGCACGAGTGAAAAGGTATAGCTGAAATAATAAACCGCGAGCAAATAACTTGCGTACGGTAGCAGCGAATAGAGCCCAAACAGAGCGGTAACGCGCAATTCCTCCATACTTCTCTCGCTTCCCACCACATAGTGTGCAATCAGGGCAAAGGTAGGAAATAGCGGCACCAATCCAGCAATATAGAAACTCTTCGACTTAGACAGTAATGCGATCATCATGACCGCAGCGGCGCCGAGCAAACACTTTAGAAATAGCGTTATCATCTCCACCCCTAAGCCAGATTCAGAAACAGTTCGTCGTCGGTCATATATTTATGTTTGGTGCCCAAGTTTCTTAGGTGCATAAACATAAAGTCAGGAAAGCCAGGGGCAAGCAGGTCATTAGGTTGCCAGACCACGCCACCAACAAAAACATATCGACCTTGCTTCTCATCACTGTGTAGCGCGTTGTTAATCTCGGTCGAAAGCTCAGGGCGGACACCTTCAATCACGCAGACAATCTGCCCGCGAGCGACACCAATAACACGCTTCACTAAATTGGCTTTCATCCCACACTTCCATGCTTGTCGCGTGGCCATTTCAAACCCGTGCTTTCGAATACCTTTGTGGACATTAACGATCAAGTTCATAACGTGATGTGCTTATGCTAGGTAAATAAGTTCTAGATTAGTATTACTGCATTACGATGACGATGCCCTAGATTGGACGCTTTCTCATCAGATGAAAAAACATCGCAACATAAGATCCTAGCCATTTCCGGAAATCTAATCCTTTCTACTATTGCCTATTGAATCAGTTTGCTTCACATTGGCGTAACAAATAAGAAGGGAATAATAATGAGTACAGCAAGCTTTCTTCGCTTAATCTGCCTAGCCGCTATATGGGGTGGCTCGTTTCTATTTATGCGCATCGCCGCCAATACCTTCGGCCCTGCTTTTTTGATTGAGTTCAGGGTTGGGTTCGCTGCGATCAGTTTGCTGCTTGTTTCACTGTATTTAAAACGTAAGCTCGCATTTCGCAGTAATTTCAAACACTTTATGATCATCGGACTGTTCAACACCGCACTACCCTTTATGCTGTTTGCCTATGCAGCGCAAACACTTAACGCCTCGACCTTATCGGTATTAAATTCAACTGCGGCAATATGGGGTGCGCTGATTGGTATCTTTTGGCACAAAGCGATTCTTACTGCTAAAGCCAGTCTAGGCATGTTGATCGGGGTTGCTGGGGTGATCACCTTAGTCGGTGTCGATGCAATAAATATCGGCCTTGATGCAGCGCTACCAATATTTGCGGGGGTAATGGCGGCGTTTAGTTATGGCATCGCGACAAACTACACCAAGACTGCGCCAAAAATTGCAGCGTACGATAACGCGCATGGCAATATGTGGGCAGCCGTCTTAATCATATTGCCCCTACTGCCTTTCATACCAATGAGAGGTGAGCCTAGCCAACAAGAAATGCTGTCTGTTGTTGCACTTGGAGTCTTGTGTACTGGGGCAGCCTATTTGCTTTACTTCAAGCTGGTTGCTGATGAAGGTGCCGCTTCCGCTTTGTCTGTTACTTTTTTGATTCCTGTATTTGGTATTTTATGGGGAACATTAATCTTAGATGAACCGATAGGCTGGAACACTATCGTTGGCACCACTTTGGTGCTAAGTGGCACCATGATGGTGACAGGGTTCTCACCTCGACAGATGTTTCAACGCCCAAAAGCAGTTGAACAGATTTAGGGGCTCTTGCTCCTAACTATATAGTTCTAAAGTCATAAATTGACTGTTTGGATCTAGCGTGTAGTCACCAAATGGCTTGCAATAGTGAAAACCGTGCTTCTCATAAAGGGCTCTTGCGGGAGCAAAAAATCCCATTGAGCCCGTTTCCAGACTGACTCTAGTAAAGCCCTCTCGCCGTGCAAAGTCCAATGCATGCTGCAGCAAAAATGAGGCGACACCCTGATTTCTCGCCGCACTCGAAGTCCGCATGGACTTGATTTCAACATGATTAGCGTCCAAACGTTTAATAGCGGCGCAGCCCATAAGTCTATCGGCTTTCCATCCACTCCAAAATGTTACGCTCTCATTTTGCAGCGAACTCACATCCAACGCATGTACACTTTCAGGAGGTGAAGTGGCGTTCATGTCGGCAAGGTGTTCCTCTAACAGTTTAAGAACTTCTGGGTGGTCCAACTGACCCGTTTTTATTTCCATGTTTGCTCCATTTTTTAGACGTTGACGATAGCATCAGCAAAAATCAAGCCGAAGTAATAACCTTCTTGAAACACGAATCACTCACCAGCTTACCGCTATTTCAATAGTGCAAATATCCATCGAATAACGATCATCTTCACATAAATGGCATAAACACAAATTATGATTACAAATTAGTGCGACAAGAGACTCATAATTCTTCACCTCAGACCGATAAATTTATAAACATATTTTTACAAAATGACGAGTAAGCTATTTGCTATTGAAAGCGTAGGAATCCTGGTATGAAAGAAGTTGAATTTCGAACGATAGACCGCTTGTTTATCAAGATGTCCATTAATGACAAGATGTGGGTGATATTTGCTCTGTTCCTAGTTGCTGTGGCAGCTATTGCAGGAGGAAGGTACCTTCAAGAGACAAACGCACTTGAGCAACAAACAATTCAGGCGGCAGAGCACCAACTTAATGGGATATTAAGCGTTGGCTCTTCAGAGAGTATTTTGCAACTGCCAAACGTCTCAACGACGAGTTCGGTAAACAAACCTCAATACAATGATGGTATCGCGACAGTAACGGCGGAAGGTGCAGACGGCCAAGCCTATCAGCTCGTACTCAATAATAAGAACCAAGTACAAGAAGCCACATCACAAGCACTAACCAGTTTTGCGTTAAGCTTTCTGTGGGTGATTCCGTTTGCCATTTTCTGTTATTGGGTTGCCACCTTCCTAGGTGGAGCGCTGTGGGTACTTTACACAACTACGCAACGTATTGGTGAAGGTGATTTAACTTCACGTTTGGGTTTCCATCCGGGTCGAGATGAATTTGGTACTATAGGTTGTGCTCTTGATAAAGCGATGGACACTCTGACCGATCTGGTCGTTACCGTGAAAGAAAGTGCGACAACTTTGAGTGGAACCTCATCCTCTTTTGAACAAGAAATGAAACTGAGCGAAACCCAAATTAGCCAGCAGTATGCGTCGTTGGATTCAGTTGCCACTGCAATGGAAGAGATGACGGCTTCCGCAAAAGAAGTCTCCAACATATCTCAGCAAGCCACATCACAAACGGAAAACGATGCTCAGCATATCGAACAAAGTTACACTCGCGTTCAGTCAGCTATCAGTGAAATTTCTCGACTATCAGACTATATTGGTAAAGCGTCAGAATCAGTGGCAAGCCTTACTGAAAACACCACTCAGATCAATGAAGTAATTACCACAATTAACGCTATTTCTGAGCAGACTAATCTTCTAGCACTTAACGCGGCGATCGAAGCGGCACGTGCGGGTGAGCAAGGTCGCGGCTTTGCAGTTGTTGCTGACGAAGTTCGAACCTTAGCAAGCCGCACACAGTCTGCGACGGTTGAAATCCAGTCAATGATTGAAAAGCTACAGTCCGAGACTCACAGCATTGCATCGATTACTGAACAAACCGTTAGCCAAGCGCAGACCAGCAGTGACTTAGTCGCGGATATTGGCAATGACGTACAATCTATTTCAGAATCAGCAAGATCACTGATGGATATGAGCATCCAGATCTCAACGTCTGCTGAAGAGCAAAGCGCAGTAGCAAACGATATTGCAACAGAACTGAGTGACATCCGTACTCAATCTAACACCATTCGTAACGTGGCGGAGCAATCATCTGCTGGTATCGCCGACCTAACGCAGGCTTCGGTTTCGCTCGCTGACATTTTGAAAAGCTATCGAACTCAATAGTCGCTTTTATCTAAAATAAAGGGCTTAAGGGCCCTTTATTTTTGTCTCAATAAAACTCTCAGCCAAAGTCGACTCCCTTATCTATACTTAATTTAACTTTTCGGTGGGATTAAGGACGACGAAATGAGCACTCTACTACTGTATGTGCTGTTGTTGACCAACCCAAGCTCAGCACAACACTCTGCATCACTTCCGCTAAAATGTAAGCTCCTGCATACAAAAGATACCTTTTGGTTCTATAAAGAACAGCTAGTCTATGAAAGTGAGCAATTTATCCTATTGCAAAACTTTAAGGGAAGAACCGTCACACAGGTCGACATGAAGACAGGTGAGCTGATACGCACAACCTATATCGGAGAACCATATGATCCTAAATATCAGATTCTGCTCGGAAAATGCCTAGATGTCAGTCATACCCTAAAAATGTGGCGACTTGATGATGTGCCGTATGATAACTAGAGAATTAGGGGAGCTAGATAACTGGATAACTGGATAACTGGATAACTGGATAACTGGATAACTGGATAACTGGATAACTGGATAACTGGAGAGTTTCCTCATTGGCTTATATAACTCAAGCCTATTGGGTGCCGAATCTCTTTTGATCACAATTTTATAACATCAAAAACACATTATCCTCCGTTCGATTTAGACTATTTGCTCGATATCAATGGAGAATGAACATGGAAGAGCTACTTGCCGACTACCCTATCGTCACTGAAGTCCCTGTTGCGTGGGGTGAAATGGATGCCCTTCAGCACGTCAATAATGCGGTCTATTTCCGCTACTTCGAAACAGCTCGACTCGATTACTTTAAAAAAATAGAGTTACTGGTCGATCTCAAAACGCACCACATTGGCCCTGTACTGGGGCACACAGACTGTCGCTATAAAATGCCTGTCACCTACCCTGACACCTTGCTTATTGGTTCTAGAGTATCGGAGCTTAAGGATGACCGCTTTACAATGGAGTATCTTGTCGTTAGTAAAAAAGCCCGCAAAGTCACCACTGTTGGAACCGCCACTTGTGTCATGTTTGATTTCAAGAACCAAACCAAAGCAGCGATACCAGAGCACATCAAGCAAGCGATTATTTCCACAGAAGAGAAATAACACCGTTATATGCGGGTCGTTTATATTGGCAAAGGAGTGTCACTACAAGATCAAGATGTTATATACTGCGCTCCATTGTCAGTTAATCACCCAATTTTCTTCATGAACAAAAGTTTACTTACTAACATTATCGCACTCGCTCTCTTAGCGGGAGGCCACCAGACAGGGAATCAAATCGCCTTTTACGCCGGTTTATTCGCTTTCTCCGGCGCAATCACCAACTGGTTAGCCATTCACATGTTGTTCGAGAAAGTTCCTGGGTTATACGGTTCTGGCGTGATTCCAGCCCGTTTCGAAGAGTTTAAAGCAGCGATCAAGAACCTAATGATGGAACAGTTCTTTACTCAGGAGAACATTGATAAGTTCTTGAGTAAAGAGATAGCAGGGGGTAAATCGCTTAACCTTGAGCCAGTGATCGAGAAGATCGACTTTAAACCGACATTCGACTCACTTGTTGATGTCATTGCGAACTCTCAGTTTGGCGGCATGTTAGCGATGTTTGGAGGAACGGAAGCCCTTCAGCCAATGAAACAGCCATTTGTCGATAAGATGAAAGAAGCCATTGTCGATATGAGCCAGAGTGAGACTATCAAAGAGGCGCTGAAAGAGCAGTTTGAAGCGCCGGCAATGATGGACGAAATACGAACCAACGTCGAAAACATTATCGATCAACGCCTAAGCGAGTTAACGCCTAAACTCGTCAAAGAGATGGTGCAAAAGATGATCAAACAGCACTTAGGCTGGCTGGTTGTATGGGGTGGTGTTTTTGGTGGTCTTATCGGCGTGGTGTCATCATTTGTCGCATAAGAGACAATCTAACTCTCTTAGGGAAGCCATTGCTTCCCTTTTTTACAACTTCGAAATGAGATCTGCATTAACCCCAAAACTGGTCTTATGCTCTTCAATCACCACTTCGCTGCGTGTTTGAATCACACCAGGCAAAGTGCCTAACTTAGTCGACATAAAGTTTTGATAGGCCTTCATATCCTTGACTCGAACCTTGATCATGGTATCAAAGTCACCAGATAGAGAGTAACACTCTTCAATCTCGGGCATATCAGCCACAGCTTGAGCGAACTTTTCAAATATTGAGAAGCTGGTTTGATCCAGTCTGATGTGAATAAAAACCTGAACATCCAAGCCCAGTTTTTCTGGGTTTAATTCGGCGTGATAGCCTGTGATATATCCTTCTTTTTCTAAACGTTTTACACGGTCAGAGCAAGGAGAGGTAGTGAGATTCACTTGCTTAGCAAGTTCAACAATAGGTAGTCGACCTTTGAGGTTCAAAGCGCGAAGTATTTCTCGGTCGATTCGATCTAAATCCATTTATCGCTCATAGTAAGTGACAAAAACGTAACGCCATTTTAAGTCAAAAGCGTTAACGCACTTACACTTATGCGAAAGTGGTATAGAGATTTTGTGAAGTTATGCGATTTTCACATCTGAAAAAGTGTCTTGCGTAGAAATCACTTCAGATTGAGTGTTACAAACTCGACAAAAAGCCTGCTTTTCCATTTTGACATAGTGCGCTCCTTGAAAAAGGGTCGAAAAGAAACACGCCATACTTTTTGCTACCGAGTCATGCTGAACTTCGCAACGTTTCATAACAATCTTATGTGCTGTGCTTTTTCCGCAGCAGTGGCAGTGCATTTGTGGCATTTTCTTCTCTCCTTAAAAGTTCGCGCTATTGATAATCGACACATTTTGGAAGGGAGAGTTCACTCAATTCAAACATTAGTTTAGAAAACGTGAGGTAAGTTCAATAAATAGCCAAATTAACTGCTTATATACGAAAAAAGCCCCGAACTTCGGGGCTTATTGTCAAAAGAGGCACGAACTAGTCAAGTTCAGTCAGCTGCTTCTTAAATTTAGCGTGCTGTGCTTTCACCGACTCTTCTGGTTCACCTGTCATTAGGCTAATACCGATAATCGCGATAGCAGAGAAGATGATTCCCGGTACGATTTCATACACATCGAACCAACCACCTGATAGCTGTTTCCACACAACGATGGTAATACCACCAACAAGAATACCAGCTAGAGCACCATTGCGATTCATGCGTTCCCAGTACAAGCTAAGTACAAGAGCAGGACCAAACGCAGCACCAAAACCAGCCCAAGCGTAAGAAACAAGACCAAGTACAGAGCTGTCAGGTGTCATAGCGAGAACTAGTGCTACAATCGAGATACCGATAACGGCGACGCGGCCTACCATGACGATCTCTTCTGAGCTCGCATCTTTCTTAAACACTTGCTTGTAGAAGTCTTCCGCTAGAGCAGACGACGAAACCAATAGTTGTGAATCCGCGGTACTCATTACAGCCGCTAGAATCGCAGCAAGCAAGATACCGGCAATCACAGGGTGGAATAGCGAGTTAACCAGCAACATGAAGATTTTCTCGCCGTCGTCAACGCTCACACCAGAGTTGGTGACATACACAAGGCCAACTAGACCAACTAACATCGCACCGACCATAGATAGCGCAGTCCAAATTACAGCAATACGGCGCGCAGTCGTTAGATCCTTGTTAGAACGAGATGCTTTGAAACGTGCAAGGATATGTGGCTGACCAAAGTAACCTAAACCCCAAGCTACAAGCGAGATAATCGCAATCGCTGAGAGTGGCTCACCTTTTGAATCATCCCACAATGTCAGCAGTTCAGGGTTGATCGCTGCTAAGTCACTACCTAGTTGACCAAAACCACCTTCCATCGCTGCAATTGGTACAATTAATAGTGCCGCTGCCATCAGTAAACCTTGAACCAAGTCAGTCCAAGATACCGCAAGGAAACCACCAAATAGCGTGTAAGAAACAACACAGACTGTGCCGATGATAACTGCCGTTGTGTAATCTAAACCAAATACTGTCTCAAACAATTTACCGCCAGCTACCAAGCCTGAGCTTGTGTAGAAAAGGAAGAATAAAAGAATGAAGAAAGCAGAAATTACCTGAATCAGTTTTGAATTATCGTCGAAACGACGAGATAGGAATTCTGGTAGTGTTAGCGCATCGGTCGTAATACTGTACGTACGTAGACGTTTCGCGTTAATTAGCCAGTTCAACCAAGTACCTACAAGTAGACCACCTGCTAGCCAGAACGCTTCGATACCTGCTGCATAAGCATAGCCTGGCAGACCAAGTAGAAGCCAACCACTCATATCAGAAGCACCTGCTGACAATGCCGCAGGCCAAGGGCCGAGTGAGCGGCCACCCAAGAAGTAATCGCTTGAGCTTTTTGTGCGCTGATAAGCGATAACACCAATGGCCAGCATTAGTATCAGATACGCAATAAACGTGGTTGTAATAGCAAAGCTATTTTCCATGTGATTTGTCCTCTTTTAAAAGATCGCCTTCCCTGAATGCCCCCGATATTCGAGGGCAAATCAATGAAGATTAGTGGGTTTCGCTTCCTAGCTCGAGCAAAGTCGCGTTACCACCCACTGCTGTTATATTTATTGTTCTAGTACGCTCTGTAATAAAACGAAGCGCTAGATGGGGATCGTGAGCCACAGATAGATTCACAAAATCCGTTTCAGACGTCAGGCTTACAATGGCACCTGAACGTTTGGCGAGTTGACGGTTGATTGTCCTTTCAACCTCAGTGTTACCGACGTAACCAATACTACGTACATCCGATTCCAGCAGTTGATGGTAAGCATCAAGCGCAGCAAACTGTACTAGGTTAGTCGGCAACGAAGACTGCTGATAAGCAGCTTCTAAAGATTGGCATAGCTCAGCATCATCACTGCACAAGATGACACTATTACCTGCGATAAGTGCCGCGCTGATTTGCGCCACTACCGCTAGCTTTGCCTGCTCTCGTGTATCGTCCTGAATCACGAGAGCTACACCACGACCTGCAGTGTACAATTCGTTGGTTTCACCTGTCGGGCCAGCCAATTGATGTGTTTCAGCAAGCAGAGCTGAAGCCTGTTCAATATGGTAGGAAACAACAGAAGCCAACTCAGGCTGTACGTGTTGTAGAGCCTGTTTAAAAGCGAGCAAACACTCACTCTTAGAGTCAAAATTAGTTAAGTTCCAGTTTTCCCAAGCTGAGAAAGCGTCAGAAAAACGAGTTACTTGATGAACCATGATTATTCTCCTTGCTCACTCAATTAAGAAAATTGTGTTTGGGTAAAACGATACAGGTAGTGTGGGCCACCGGCTTTTGGACCCGTGCCAGACAAACCTTGACCACCAAACGGTTGAACACCTACCACTGCACCTACTTGGTCTCGGTTGATGTAGCAGTTACCTACGCGAGCATGCTTTTCAATCCAGCGATAGGTGGTTTCATTGCGGCTGTGAATGCCCATTGTTAAACCAAATCCAGTGGTATTTATCTGCTCAACAATTTGGTGCAACTCACTCGCTTTGAAACGAACGATGTGCAAGATAGGCCCAAACTGCTCTTCTTTGAGACAAGAAATGTCAGCAATCTCGAAGGCCGTAGGGGCAACAAAATCACCGTGCTCATGCTCTTCAGACAACGCAAGTTGAGCGACTTTCTTTTCACTGCTGCTCATTCGCTCAATGTGCTGAAGCAGTTTCGTTTTAGCCGTCTGATCGATAACTGGACCAACATCAGTAGAGTGAAGATAAGGCTTGCCTACGCTCAATTCCTCCATCGCACCTTGGATAAGGGCGACAATACGATCGGCGATATCTTCCTGAACATAGAGAACACGCAGTGCACTACAGCGCTGACCCGCAGAAGCAAATGCAGAACGAATTACGTCACGAACCACTTGCTCTGGAAGCGCAGTACTATCGACGATCATCGCGTTTTGACCGCCAGTTTCAGCAATAAATGGGACTGGCCCTGCATCACGCTCTGCCAAGGTTTGGTTGATTCGCTGCGCGGTTGCGGTTGAGCCTGTAAACGCGACACCTGCAATTGCAGAGTGCGAGGTCAATGCTGAGCCAATTTCTGCGCCACGGCCAGGAAGGAGTTGGATTGTGCCTGCCGGGAAACCTGCATCTAGCATAAGTTCTACAGCGCGAGCTGCGACTAGGCTAGTTTGCTCCGCAGGCTTAGCAACCACTGTGTTCCCAGAAACAAGAGCCGCAGTAATTTGTCCAAGGAAAATCGCCAACGGGAAGTTCCAAGGGCTAATACAAACAAAGACACCACGTCCTTGACGAGTGACAACACGACTTTGACCATCAAAGCCTTTCACCGCCAATTCGCCAAGTGCATCGACTTGTTTGGCGTAGTAACGACAGAAATCAACCGCTTCACGAACTTCATCAATGCTGTCGTGAATCGTCTTACCTGCCTCCTGGTGACAGATGGCTACGAGCTCTGCCAAGTGCTCTTCAAGAAGGTCGGCTAAGGTTTCCAGTTTTTCAGCACGTTCTGTCTTTGGCGTCATTTGCCAAGCACTAAATGCTTGCTCTGCACCTTCAATAGCAGCGGAAACATGATCAAGAGTAGCAAAAGCGACCTGACCAACATGGATACGTCTGTCGTAAGGCGCCGTCACCGATTCAGTGTTGATGTTTTCCTTGATCATGCTTTCGGCAAGGAACTCACCATTAATGATTGGTCCTGCCATCCAGTTTTTGCTCAAGAAGCTTTCTACCTCATGCTCAAACGGCTTTGCTTCACTTTCAATATCAACGTTGACGCCAAGTGAGTTCTTGCGCTCAGGGAACACGCCAGTTGGCAGTGGGATACTGGCGTTATTTAGCGTTTCAAACGCATTTAGCATGTCAACTGGATGCTGGGTCAAAGTTTCTACAGGACAGCGTGCATCGACCAATCGATGTACGAAAGAGCTATTAGCGCCGTTTTCTAGTAATCGACGTACCAAGTAAGGAAGCAGATCTTTATGGCTACCGACTGGCGCATAAATACGAACTGACTGTTGGTAAGCTTCCATCGCGTGGTTGTAAAGAGAATCTCCCATACCATGAAGGCGCTGGAATTCGAAATCTTTATGGCCAGCCATTACCGCAATCGATGTCACCGTTTGCGCGTTATGGCTAGCGAACTGCGGGAAAATATTGCCGCGGACATTGTCGCTCAGTAGGAAGCGCGCACAGGCAAGATAAGCGACATCTGTCGCTTCTTTGCGAGTATACACTGGATAGTTAGTGTAACCCGCTTGTTGTGACCACTTGATTTCACTGTCCCAGTAAGCACCTTTCACAAGGCGAAGTGGAATCAAGTCCCCCTGTTCTTTTGCTAGACCATTGATCCAAACTAGAACAGGCAAAGCACGTTTCGAGTAGGCTTGAATCACCAGGCCAAACTTACCCCAGCCTTTAACAAGTTCGCTGCGATACACTTTCTCAAACAGTTTTAGAGAAAGCTCAAGACGGTCTGCTTCTTCTGCATCAATGGTAATCGCAACATCAAGCTCAACTGCACGGCGAAGTAACTGTTGCAGCGTGTCATATAGCTCAGTCAGCACTCGCTGTTCATTGGCAACTTCGTAACGTGGATGAAGTGCGGATAGCTTGATCGAAACCGAGGGTGCTGGACTGGTATCCAACCCGTAATTGTCACGTCCTACAGCTTCAATCGCCATGAGGTAATCTTTGAAATACTTGTTAGCGTCAGCGGTTGTTAGTGCTGCCTCACCTAACATGTCATAAGAATAGGTGAAGCCTTTGTCGCGCATTGGGCGACCATTTTTTTGCGCTTCAGCAATGCTGCGTCCAAGTACAAATTGGTGCCCCATCACTTTCATCGCCTGGTGCATCGCTTTACGGATTACAGGCTCGGACATTTTGTTTACTAGGCGGTTAACCGCACTCACCGGGCTCTGAGATTCGTTTTCAGAAAGACCCACGACCTTGCCAGTCAACATTAATCCCCAAGTCGAGGCGTTAACAAACACAGAGTCTGAATTCTTAAGATGAGATTTCCAATCCGCTACAGTCAATTTGTCTCGAATCAGTGCATCAGCCGTTGCTGAATCTGGGATACGCATCAGCGCTTCTGCCAAACACATCAGCAAGATACCTTCTTGCGTATCAAGGCTGTATTCAAGCAATAGCGCATCGATCATCTGAATCGACTTTTTATCCGCTCGTATCGCTTCAATCAGCTCGGTCGTCTTTGCAGCAATTTGCTCTTTTTCGCCATCGGTTGGCACTGCTAATGGCAGCAATTGATTAAGCCATTGTGATTCATCCACCATGTATAGTGGAGAGATCAACGACCAAAGCTTGTTAAGCGGTTGCTCAACAAACTCAGCATTTAACACGTCAGTCGCTGTAAACATGCGTTTTCCTCAATCTCAGACCTGAAATTAGTTCAGGTTTCCTACAATGGCTTGCAGTGTATTTTGAGTCCGAGAAGATTACTTGTCAAAAACTCCGAGTTTTTTGCTAAAAACTCTGATTATTAACAAAACAAATACAGAGTCACATGCAAATAAGCAAAATAATATATGGTTAAAGTTATCTTATTTAACCAAATTGTTTCTTGTACAGAGACGGTGACATGCCTTGAAGGCGAGAAAAAGTATGTGTGAAGGCACTTTGGCCAGAGAATCCAGTAAATTCGGCCACTTGACCTAAAGTGAGATGGCCTTGCTCTATGAGCTGTTTAGCCATATCAATGCGTTTACCTAATACATATTGGTGGGGAGTAATACCCATTTGCTCTTTAAATAGCGAGTGAAACTGGCTTTCTCCAAGAAACACACTGCCAGCAAGCTGGGTAACGGAGATTTTTTGACTTAGGTGCTGCTCGATGTAACGGTCGATTGCCTCTAAATCAAAACGAGAATCGCGCCGTGAATTAGCAAAAGCAGACATGTGGCGTTGCAATAGCGCAACAACCGTATCGTTACAGGCTCTGCTAAGTAGAAGATCATCTGGGCTAGACTGCATTTCAGCTACTAGCATTTGAATCAATTTTTGAATCTGGCTATCCAGCTGAAAGTAGGTATCCTTTTGATTAAGGTCATTCAGTCTTTGTAGCAACAAAGGATCCTCATCTTTAGGCAAAGGCATGTTAAGCACTAAGATATCTGATTGCTCCAGTACTCCACCAAAGGCATGACCTGTACCAGAAGTCACCACACAGCCTTGACCCGGTCCCACCAAGTTACCGTAGCCACTGACTTCAAATTCTGCTTTTCCTTTCAATCCAATGACCACTTGAGTGTAACTATGGTCATGGCACTCCATGTAAGACGGCAAAGTGACCAATTGCGCAGGCAAGGGTGACAAATCTTTGGCAGCTGATGGTTTGTTTTCTGACTTAAAGGTTGAAGACATAGCTGTACACTGGTGTATTTGGTGGCGGAATGTTCATGGTATACCAAAAGTGATTCAACTCGAAATTCCTATTGATAATTTATCAAATAGGTTGCATTTTGCTCAGTAAGACTCGTCTCCGGAGCCATTTCTAGTTGTTGAAAAAACCACCAACCTAGCTACTGGAAGAATGATCAAGTGCACATAAATTACGGCTTATGTCACTTCTATCCATTTTACCGCTTACCGATCAAGAATCTTTACTTGCATATTTCTCCAATGCGCCCAAAATGGATTATGTATTAGATAAGTTTATCTCGATTTATGATAAGCTTAGGTAACACTCTCTAGAAATAGAGATGAAAAAATGGAAGAAATCGACCTTTTCAAGGCATCTTAACAATGGACTGTCAAAAGTTTGTCTTTTTCCTATTTTAAAGTGCATGTCTTTAGATATATGCACTGGGTTTAAATATTTTACTTTGGTAATTTAAACGTTAATTGTTGCAGGGACTTATGATCACACGTCGCATCCCAGCGCTTTTGCTTGCGCTAAGCCCTCTTTGGGTTTCGACTTCGATTTTTGCAGAAGAAAATGTACAGGGCGATCCTGTTGCAGAAATCGAGAGTAAATTAGAAAATAAAGAAGCGGAAATGGGTACAATGGCTGCAGAGTTCGACTCTGAAGCTGAACGTCTCCAACAACTTCAGAATGATAAAAGTAAGCTTAAGCGTAGTGAGCAGGAACTCAACGCTAAGCGTAATCGCACCAAGTCGGCACTGGACAAACAGTATAACCGCCTCTTAGATGATCCAGATATCGACTTAGTTTCATTCCAAAAAGCTTACCAAGATGCTTGGTCTGAGGTGAAAGAGAACCAATCTTCACTACTTGAAAACCAGCAAGCAATCACTGAAAGTGAGATGCGCCTTTCGCAAATCAAGCAGAAACAAGCACGCGTCAACTCGGAGCTTTCTTATCTCCAAGAGCAAAAAGTTGAAGCGCGTGTCAAACGTATTGCTGCTGAACTTCGTGAAAGCGATGTACTTGAAACAAGCTACAAAACTACCTGTTCTTCAACAATGACATTGGGCGAGTGTACTAGCCAAGGCCAATATCTAACTAAGCAAAAAGCGGTTAAAGCCTTTAAAGCTAAGTTAATGGATCGTCTAACTGAATCGAACTTAGCTAAGCAGAATGCTAAAGGTGTTCAGCTCAACGTCCATGTTCAGGAGAGCCAAATCATCCGTTCTGGTTTTGAAGGTAACAATAGCTACTTCACACAAATGCAGTCTCAGCTTCAAGCTCGTCCAGAAGCTTCAGCAGCATGTAAGCTGCTTAATGTATCTTCTCGCTACTGTTTAAAAGGCGACCAAGCTGCAAAAACCAAAAAGAACGATAAGAACTGGGTCAACGTGACCGTTCGTTCTGATCAGTACGATGATGCGGTTGTTATCAACGGTATCAACTACGGCAGTACGCCCGTTGAAGTAGTGCTGCCACGTGGTAAACACCAAGTTACTGTATCTAAGAATGGTTTCGAGACTTACAATCGCGAGATTAGCGTAAACGCAAATGATACAGTTTGGGTTAAGTTGCGCCCGAGTGGATAACGCTTGAAATTCGTACTGAATTCACAAGATTGAGCTAAAAACGCCATTTTGATCCTAAGTTATCAACGGATAACTTAAGACAAAGTGGCGTTTTCGTTTAAAATAAGCCAATTAATCAATAATTAGATGTAGAAGAAAGACAATGCGCCCAGGTTTACCAGCCCTTTTGTTAGCATTATCTCCGTGTTTGCTTCTATCTCCTGTCAACGCAGAAGAAGCACCGAAGACATTGGTCCAGATTGATGACCAATTGTTCACAACACACGATGAGTTAAAAGCTGCGCTACAAGCAAAAGAACAGCAGCAAGCGCTGCTAGATAGCAAGAAATTAGAATTGGACTCTCTTGAGCAAAAGGCCAAGTCTTTGGATGAAACGTTCTCTAATGCTAAAAGTAAGCTAGAGAATGCTTACCAACGTATGATTGACGATCCAAACATTGATCTTGCTGCATCACAAAAATCCTACCAAGATGCGTGGTCGGCGGTTAAACAGAACCAAAAGGCACGCTTGTCAACAGAGCAAGAGCTGGTAGAAATACGTAATGTATTTGCAACTCGCCAAGCTGAGCTTGAAGCTATAGAACAGAAGATCGCTGGTTTAGACGAAGATAAAATTCGGGCTCGAGTTGAACAGCTTAGGGCTGAGCTGAAACAACCGCAGCAGATTTCCGTTAGTTTTACTAACCGATGCCAACCATCGCTTACCCTTTCGCAATGTGACCAGCAAACTAAAGAGCTTGCTCTGCAAAAAGCAGTCAAACAGTTTAGAGCTGAAATAGCCGAACATACAAGCGAAAGTGCTCTGGTTAAGCGCAATATCAATGACACATCTCTTAATATCCATGTGATTAAACACGCGACTAAGCAGGCCGGTTTCTACGATGGTGTCCGTTATCGCACTATCATGGACGTAGAACTAGAAGCTCGCCCTAAAGCGAAAGCAGCCTGTGACTTGTTGCACGTGGGCACTCAATACTGTTTCGCACCTGGCACGTCACGAGAGCTACAAGCCGACCAAGAAATGGCATGGGTAACACTTGCGGTACGCTCTAATCAGTTCAACGACAGTGTTTATATCGATGGCGTTTCCTACGGTAGTACACCTGTTGAAATTATGCTGCCTATCGGCCTTCACGACGTTACTGTACAAAAAGAGGGCTACAAAGCATTTACCCAGCAAGTCTCGGTCAAGTCTGACACTGCAATTCGAGCGGTTCTAAAAGAAAAGTCCAACCCACTTCGAGCAGGCAGTAAATTTGCTGACGGTATGGCAAATGATGGTCAAGCACCTGAAATGATTGCTGTTTTACAAGGAAAATACTTCACGGGTGAAAATGCCTCGAAACAAGTATTCCTTGATCATGCTTTCGGTATTGGCGCGACTCCGGTTACAGTGAGTCAATTTGCGACCTTTGTTGAGCACACCAATTACCAAACGGATGCAGAGCTTAAAAACACCTGTACTGCACTTGTGAATGGTGAAGTCACTCCGGTATCTAAAGCAAGTTGGCGTGATCCTGGCTTTAAGCAGTACCCTAACTCCCCTGTGGTTTGTGTCAGCCAAAACGATGCTAAGTCGTATGCTAATTGGCTACGTAAGCAGACAGGAGCGGCTTATCGTCTACCTACTGAAGAAGAATGGGAAGTCGCTGCTCGCGCTGGTAGCCAAGATAAATATTGGTGGGGAGACGCATTCATCTCTGGTGAAGCCAATACCGGTTGGAGTGGTACTCCTTGGTCTAACACGAGCACATCACCAGTCAGTGCCTTTAAACCGAACCAATTAGGTCTTTACGATGTAGTGGGTAACGTTTGGCAATGGACGAGTAGCCCTAAAGGCATTGCTAAAGGTGGCGCTTGGAATTTCTCTCCAGACATGGCGGCATCAGATAAGCAACTCTACTTGTCAACGTTTGAAGCAGCAAATTATCTCGGTTTCCGCGTAGTCAGAGACATCAACTGATCAATCTAGAGGGGGGATTTCCCCCCTTTTTTATTACTATCAAAGAGATATGATAACTAACGAGTCAGGTTGTACTACCTAACTCAGTATCTTTTGATACGTCTATACTCAGTGAACCACTGAGTTCATAGAACCTCTTCTACACGTCGACAAGATTATTTCTTGTGTTTGCCAGTCATCGTAAGATGCCTGGCATTTTTTATCGTACAGAATATTTAAATCTGATATGATATTCGTTCTGTTTTATAAGTTTTATATTGATAAGTGAACGAACAACAAGCCTCTCTATTCAATCAACTCCCCGGCTATTGGGGCTGTAAAGACCTGAATTCTGTTTTTGTTTACGCTAACGAAGCCTACGCCAAACTTATCGGTTTCACGCAATCTAGCCAGTGTACTGGCTTATCTGACAGCCAAATGCCAAGCCCAACCTCTCGTTGTGCTGCTGACTTTGTTAAGCAAGACCGATACGTTATTGAGAATAAAGCGCAGCTTAAGATCTTAGACATTCACCCCTACCCTGATGGTAGTTGGCGTGCCCATATATTTACTAAGACCCCGTGGCTAGACGACAATGGACAGGTACAAGGCACGATATTTTATGGCCAAGAGCTGTCGAATACCGCCATTTTAGAAGTAAGCCACTGGATATGTCGGGCGACTGGGCTCACATCGAATGAAACCTTAGCAGGTGACACTCCACCAACAAGCACCTTGAGCAATAAACTGACCTCAAGGGAGTCTGAAGCACTGTTTCTATTGCTGTATGGTAAAAAGCCAAGTTACATCGCCAAAATAATGAAAATATCGATCAAAACATTAGAAAGCTATGTCGTGAGGCTTCGGCACAAATTTGGCGCGCACTCTAAGGCTCACCTTATCGATCTGGCACTTGAGCAGGGCTACGGATCCTACATACCAGAAACCTTGTTAAAAACTCAAATATCCGTAGCTCTTAATGCAGAAAACGCCGCTTAATAAAGCGGCGTTTTGACTATGGAGCTAGGCGATCAATATGCCACGTTTCGTGGTCTTTAGAGAACAAGAAGCGGTCATGAAGTCTATGTTCCCCTCCTTGCCAGAACTCAATGCTTTCTGGTTTAATGCGGTAGCCTCCCCAGAAACTTGGTACTGGGATTTCACCCGCTTCAAATTTCTTTTTCAGCTCTAGGAACTTACCTTCCAATACCCCACGTGCTGAAATGCGACTGCTTTGTTTACTTGCGATAGCGGCAAGTTGACTTGATTTAGGCCTTGAAGAAAAGTACTTCATGTTTTCGACAGCACTCAGTTTTTCGGCAACTCCCGTAATATGGACTTGTCGCTCAAGCGGGTGCCAAGGGAAATGAAGGCTCACTTTAGCATTGTGCTCAATCTGTTGCGCCTTACGACTACCTAAGTTGGTATAAAAAATAAAACCTTGCTCATCGACGTTTTTTAACAATACGATTCGCTGGAACGGCTGACCTGTCTCATCAACAGTTGCCACAGTCATTGCTGTTGGATCTGTGAGCTTGGCGTCAATCGCTTGCTTCAACCACAAATTGAACTGAGCAACTGGGTCTGACAACAAATCTTTTCTACGCAAACCACCTTTTGTGTATTCGCGGCGAATATCATCAAGTTCCATCTTTTCTCCTCGGCGAAATTTTTTTGTCGATTGTGCGCTCTTAATGATAAGAACTCAAGCCCAAGGCAACGGATAACGCTACACTCTATAAAAACCATCGATTAAATCTAAGTTAACTATTTTACTAGGATAAATCTGACAGCAAATCCTTAACATTTTGAGTCATGAGTAATAAAATCAATAGAATAACTCCATATAATAAGGACTACCCATGAGTAAGAGCGGTTATGACAAGCTTACTCCTAACGAACTGGACTATGTCGACGACAAAACAGCGGCACTCCTACTAAACACACCAAGTAGTGCTCGTGTGATGCTGTGGGTCATGGTGGTCTTTTTTGTGCTTGCCGCTATTTGGGCATCTTGGGCAGAAATCGATAAAGTCACTGTCGGTCAGGGTAAAGTCGTTCCTTCTTCTCAAATTCAGGTTGTGCAGAACTTAGAAGGTGGTCTCGTCAAAGAGATCCTTGTCCGTGAAGGTCAAAAGGTTGAAAAAGGCCAGCAGCTATTGCTCATTGACGATACGCGTTTCCGTTCCGATTACCGAGAACGTGAGCAGCAGGTCGCCAACTTAACCGCGAGTGTTTTACAGCTTTCCGCTTCCATTACTAGTGTGGAGCTCAATGAAAATTTTGATGAAAACAATTGGCAGAAAAGCGTGATACTCAACTTTAACAAGTTGGCCTTCCCACCGGTTCTCGAAGAAACTCAACCCAATCTAGTTGCTCGCCAGCGCGCAGAGTATCGTCAAGATTTGAATAATCTCCGTAACCAGATCTCACTTCTTGATCAGCAAGTAAAACAGAAAC
Organism: Vibrio sp. R10-SG3-ISO10; assembly: GCF_059834185.1. Taxonomy (NCBI): domain Bacteria; kingdom Pseudomonadati; phylum Pseudomonadota; class Gammaproteobacteria; order Vibrionales; family Vibrionaceae; genus Vibrio; species Vibrio sp. R10-SG3-ISO10. Next base: position 695,939 of record NZ_JCBDHG010000022.1, on the reverse strand, counting down.
AGCAAGATTTAGTCGAAATCCAGGCGCGAGTGAGAAACTTACGCGAGAGCTATCGCTTTGCAAACAAAGAGCTAGAAATTACCAAGCCACTTGCTGAAGAAGGTGTTGTACCACGAATTGAATTACTCAAGCTTCAACGTCAGGTCAACGACACTAGACGCGAGATGACTTCCAGCGAGCTCAAGGTTCCTGTCCTTCGATCTGCAATTCGCGAAGCCATGCTAAGCCGTATTGATGCAGCGCAGAAGTTTCGCTCAGAGCAGCAAGAGAAGCTAAACCAAGCACAAGACAAACTCTCTTCTCTTACAGAATCGACCGTGGGACTAGAAGACCGAGTCAATCGTACAGTAGTCACTTCTCCTGTAACGGGTACGGTCAAAACCCTCAACGTCAACACGGTTGGTGGGGTTATCCAACCCGGTATGGATATTGTTGAAATAGTACCAAGTGAAGACACTCTACTCGTTGAAGCCAAAATCGCACCGCAAGATATCGCGTTTCTGCGTCCAGATCTTCACACTATCGTTAAGTTTAGTGCTTACGACTTTACTAAATATGGCGGCTTAGAAGGCACGCTAGAACATATTAGTGCCGATACAACAACGGATGAAGAGGGCAATAGCTACTATCTAGTGCGTGTACGGACAAAAGAGACAAGTCTCGATAAAGACAACTCGCTCCCGATTATTCCTGGGATGACCGCATCGGTCGATATTATCACTGGCAAGCGGACCATTTTAGAGTACCTGCTTAAGCCAATTCTTAGCGCACAAAACAATGCTCTAAAGGAATAGATTGTATGATTAACAAACAGCCAGAGAACACAATTTGAAGGTTCGCTTGTTTGCCAACGGCCTGATTGCTTTCGCTGTACTGCTGTTAGCCACAACCACGTCATTTGCTCTTAACACTCAAGAGCAAAGGTGGGTTGATGCTGTACGAAAAACCTACGGTGACCGTGCAGGCCGGCGTGTAGAGACATGGCGCAAAGAGATGGCGCAATATAAGTCGATCCCAGAGCGAGATAAGCTGACTAAAGTAAACAACTTCTTTAATCAACTTAATTTCGTCAACGATATTAACCTGTGGGGGAAAAACGACTACTGGGCGACTCCTTTGGAGTTTCTTGGCAGCAATGCTGGTGACTGTGAAGACTTCACAATCGCTAAGTATTTTTCCCTTCTTGAACTGGGTGTATCAGATAAAAAACTCCGCTTGGTGTATGTTAAAGCCATTGAATTAAATCAATTTCATATGGTTTTAGCCTATTACTCAAAGCCTAGTGCAGAGCCGATTCTGCTCGACAACATTAATCCACAAATTAAACGGGCCTCTAAACGCCGAGACTTATTACCGATCTACAGTTTTAACGGTAAAAACCTGTGGCTAATGAAGTCGAAACAAGGACAACTTGCAGGGAAGTCTTCAAGGCTAAGCTTATGGAATGACCTCCGTGCACGCGAGAAATCGCTCAAACTAAACAAACCAGTAGTCAATTATGATGAGTAGGCAATATGACTTTATATAAACAACTTGTCGCGGGTATGATTGCGGTCATTTTGATGCTGTTAATTTCGGTGTTTGTCATCGAATTTAACACCACTCGAAATAACCTCATTCAACAACAGCGCTCCGAGGTTAACAACACCATCAATACGGTTGGTCTAGCACTCGCGCCGTATTTGGAGAACAAGGATCAGGTTGCCGTTGAATCGGTCATTAATGCCTTGTTTGATGGCAGTAGTTATTCGGTCGTACGATTGATCTTCCTAGATACCGGAGACGAGATTCTGCGCTCATATCCGGTTAAGCCAAACAACGTACCTAAATGGTTCACTCGCCTCAATCTGTTCGACAAGATACATGACCGACGAGTTGTGACCAGTGGATGGATGCAGCTAGCTGAAGTTGAAATTGTCAGCCACCCTGGGGATGCCTACACCCAGCTATGGCTTGCATTTGAACGTTTAGTCATCGCATTCTGCCTGATCATGCTCATTGGTTTATTCTCGATCTCATTTATCCTTCGACGCGCACTTCGCCCTTTGCAGCTCATCGTAAGCAAAATGGAACAAGTCGCAAACAATCAGTTTGGCGAACCATTGCCAAGGCCCGCAACTCAAGACTTAATTTACGTTGTAGATGGCATCAACAATATGTCCGCCCAACTTGAGAAGTCATTCAAAGCACAAGCAAAAGAAGCTCAGCAACTTCGTGAACGCGCCTACATTGACCCAGTATCTCAACTTGGTAACCGTGCGTACTACATGAGCCAGTTGAATTCTTGGATTGGTGAAGGTGGCATTGGCGGTGTAGCAATACTCGAAGCTAGCTTTATCCGTGAGCTTTATGATGATAAAGGCTATGAAGCAGGTGACGGCATGGTTCGAGAACTGGCCGATCATTTGAAGGTGTCAATGTCATCTCCAGATGTCACTCTCGCACGCATCTCAACTGAGGAATTTGGCTTTATCTTACCGAATGTTGATGATTCTGAGCTCAAATTGATTGCTGAAAGTATCGTGACATACGTGCAAGATATCAACGCCGATCCAACAGGTATGGCTACCGCAAATCTATCGTTAGGTGTTGTTTACAACAAGGCATCGACAAGCTCGACAGAACTGCTCACCATGCTTGATAACGCTTTGGCCAATGCCAAATCTAATCCTGAGCTCAACTATGGTTATGTGACCGGAGAAGACACTGATAACCTAATGGGTAAACAGCAGTGGAAAACATTGGTGGACGAAGCGATCAGTAATGATTGGTTTAGCTTCCGCTTCCAGGCGGCAAATAATAGCTGGGGTCAGCCATATCACCGTGAAGTGTTCTCTGCAATTGAGAAAGATGGCGAACGATACAGTGCCAATCAATACCTATTTGCTTTAGAGCAGCTCAATGCCAGCCACCTATTCGATGAGTATGTGATCAAAGCGATTGTTGATCGATTAGAAGCAGGCGAATTTAGTGAACCTGTTGCCATCAACATTGCGCAAAGCAGTATTTCTCAACCAAGCTTTATCCGCTGGGTGACACAACTGCTCAATAAGCATTCGTCAATTGCCTCGCTGTTGCATTTTGAGATTCCTGAAAATTGCTTTATCAATTCACCGCACCATACTGCTTTATTCTGTAATGCCGTTCGTGGCGCAGGGGCTGACTTTGGTGTCGACAATTATGGCCGTAACTTCCAATCTTTGGATTACATCAACGAGTTTCGTCCTGCGTATGTGAAATTAGATTATCTATATACTCACCATCTAGATGATGAGAAACAGAAATTTACGCTAACCTCTATATCCCGAACAGCGCATAACTTGGGCATTAAGACCATTGCTTCACGTGTAGAGACTCAGACTCAGCTAGATTTCCTTTCTGAGCACTTTATTGAAGTCTTCCAAGGCTTCATCGTAGATAAATAAATAACAAAAGGTATAGCATGCAGGATCCGCTATTAAATTCACTTATCTACGTCAGTCGATACTATGGATTAGCAAACTCACCAGAGGCACTAATTAATGGCTTACCGTTATCTGACGGTAAGCTTACTCCTTTCCTTTTCCCTCGCTCCGCCGAGCGCGCGGGTTTGGTGGCAAAGGAAAACCGTGCTGCAATTGGAGAGATTTCTCAACTTGTCTTGCCAGTAGTACTCATTCTTAAAAGCGGTGATGCTTGTGTTCTTAACAGCATCAACGACGACAAGACGGAAGCTGAAATTGTAACTGGCGAGTCAGGATTGGTCCCAATATCAATACCACTCGATGAACTCGAGCAGCTGTATATTGGTCGCTATTTCCTGGTAAAAAAGCAATTTCGCTACGATGAGCGCTCCCCAGAGGTACTTAAGACTCGTGAAGGACACTGGTTTTGGGGCACCATTTGGCAATCGAAAAAGATCTACCGCGATGTTCTAATCGCCTCGATCTTAATCAATCTATTCGCCGTCGCAGCACCTATGTTTACGCGCTTAGTGTATGACAAGGTTGTGCCTAATTTAGCATTTGAAACGCTGTGGGTACTAGCAAGCGGTATTTTTGTAATCTTCCTCTTTGACCTAACCCTTAAGCTATTGCGTAGCTACTTTATTGATGTGGCGGGCAAGAAGTCAGACATACTGATTTCATCTAAGCTGTTTAGCAAAGTCATGGGAATTCGTATGGAGGCTCGACCAGCTTCGGTCGGCGCATTTGCACGCCATCTTCAAGAGTTTGAATCTATCCGCGAGTTTTTCACCTCAGCAACTATCGGCTCACTGATCGATTTGCCTTTTGCGATTCTCTTCTTAGTCCTGATTTGGTTAATGGCTGGGAATTTGGTCATCGTACCTATAGTCGGCGTGCTCATTTTGATGATTTACTCAGCCTTAATTCAGGGACCACTGAGACATACCATCGAAGAGGGCTCACGCTTAGCCTCCCAGAAATACGCCAACCTTATCGAAAGCCTCTCTGGCCTTGAAACGGTCAAACTTTTTGGCGCACAAAGTCAGTTCCAATTTCGCTGGGAAGAAGCGGTCGCTCACATGGCGAACTGGAATATTAAGAGCCGACGTATCACCGATGGCATCCAAAACACCGCGGGATTTGTTCAGCAAGCTTCCAACGTAGGTATGATTATTCTTGGTGTATATTTGATCTCTGAAGGGGAACTCACCATGGGTGGGCTTATCGCCGCGACCATGCTCAGCGGTCGTGCAATCGGCCCTATGGTTCAGCTCTCTTTACTTTCTACTCGCTATAACCAAGCTAAGTCGTCAATGACCATCATTGAGCAAGTGATGTCGATGCCGGACGAACAAGAAGAAGGCAAGCGCTATATTCACCGCCCAATTGTTCACGGTAAGATTGAATTGGATAAGGTCACGTTCCACTATCCTGACTCTCCTATCGCATCCATTCGAGATTTAAGCCTGACAATCAACCCCGGTGAAAAAGTGGCTATTATCGGTCGTATTGGCTCTGGTAAAACAACCCTTGAACGTTTGATTATGGGCTTGTATAAACCAAAAGAAGGTCATGTTCGTATCGATGATACCGATATCGACCAATTGCACCATATCGATATCCGCAGAAATATTGGTTGTGTGCCACAAGATAGCCAACTTTTTTACGGCAGTATACGTGACAACATCACGTTAGGCCGTCCTCTTGCCGATGACAGAGATGTGCTTGACGCCGCTAACCGAGCAGGTGTTACAGTGTTTACTCAGCAAGATCCAGCCGGACTTGAACGCCAAGTGGGTGAAGGTGGTATGTTACTCTCTGGTGGTCAACGTCAGGCGGTAGCTATTGCTCGCTCTTTACTGGGTCGTCCGCCAGTCTTACTTATGGATGAACCAACCAGTGCAATGGATAACCGCTCCGAAATGCACATTAAACAGCAACTCTCGCAGTTGAAGTCGAGTGAAACACTGATTTTAATTACCCATAAAACATCGATGCTTGATGTAGTAGACCGCGTCATTGTGATGGAAAAAGGATGTGTAATTGCTGATGGTCCTAAGTCTGAAGTTCTAACCAACCTCAAACAAGGCAAGGTTAGAGCGGTTAATTAGTTACTCAGTTCAAACCAATAGGAAAAAGCCATTCGGATAACCCGAATGGCTTTTTGTTAGAGTTTTACATAGTAATGAATGGTATTAGTTAGTAGGGCAATTCGCTGCACCTACTTCTTTCCACACGCCCCATTGGCCTGACTGTGATGGATTATCACCTTGAGTCCACCATTTCGCTTCCCAAACTTTACCTGCCCAAGAAACTTGGTCACCACCGTTGTATACCGCAGTATCAACCCAAAGGTTGCTACACAGCTCTCCACCTGATGATTTCTTAGCCACGACTACGGTCGCTGAAGCCGTTGACGTTGCTTTCCCATCACTAACCGTCACAGTAAAGGCAAGTGATGTGTCCGCAGTGTACTCTGCCGCAGTAAATGTCACACTAGAACCGTTTACTGTTGCATTAAGACCTGCTGGTACATCCCAAGTGTATGTAAGTGGATCGTTGTCAGCATCCGTTGAAGCAGAGGCATCAACCACAACAACATCACCCGCATTAACATTTGCTGGCGCTGTTACTGCCGCTACCGGCGCTTGATTCACTGGCGGAATGTCTTTCGAGTTCACGGTAACCACAACCGTATCTGAAGCTGACGCGCCATCGTTATCTGTTACAGTAAGCTTGAAGCTAAGCGTTTCTGTCTGCGCGACTTCAGCCACAGCGAAGCTTGCACTCGCGGTATCAGCTCCTGTAAGTGTCACAGGCGTTCCTGAGACTTGTGTCCATTGATAGCTCGCAATCGTACCGTCTGAGTCCGTTGATGCACTACCATCTAGAGTGACGCTTGCAGGGCCAACGACAGTTACATCCGCACCAGCACTTGCTTGAGGCGCACGGTTTACTGGTGGACCACCAGCTAAACCTTCATGCATTGCATTAAGGATATCGCCGTTATCTGCATCGATCTCCCATGAGAACAAACCTGCAAGACCTAGATTACGAACATATGCCCCTTTGGCTTTTACAGAGCGGTCATCATCGAAAGTAATTAACTGCCCTGTAGTACGGTTCCACACCCAAGCGGCTTCAGCTTGTGCATCATATCCATACTCAAAGCCGTTAATGCCTGTATTATCAGCACCAAGCATGAAAGACTTCACACCTTTGTAGTCGATGACACCGTCTTCCCAGACGCCTTGAGCGGTTGAACCTTTAAGTTTACCGTTCCCGACACCTGTCATTGGATCAGTTGGATCTGATAAGGTGTCTGGCGTCACGCCTTCCCAGCCTCGACCATACATTGCTGCGCCTAGTACTAGCTTGCTCGCAGGTACACCTTGTGCCAATAGAAGCTGAATACCATTGTCAGACGTGTAAGCTGGACCTTTATACGGTTCTCCATTTTCGTCTACACCCGTGCCATCACACTGACCTGGACGCATGAAGCTACCACAGTAAAGCGCCGTTTGATGACCTACAACGTTGTTCCAACCTCCGTAGAAGTCGTAAGTCATAGCGAAAATGTAGTCCATATATTGAACCGCATCAGCATAGTTCACATCTTCAATCTTGTCGTAACCCACACCAATGGCAGAGGTGAGTTCATAAGTTCTGCCTGTCGATGCTTCAAGTTCATCGAGCATTGCTCTTAGCTCTTGCATCAATGCAATATAGGCTGGGCCATCATTGACTGGATCACCCAAATTAGCCGCCGCACCGCCGCCGCCAGGGAATTCCCAGTCAATGTCGACACCATCGTAAAATTTCCATGTGTTTAGGAAACGTTTAACAGAAGCAACAAAGGTGTCGCGGTTAGCTTTAGTGGTAAAATCAAAAAATGGGTCAGAAAGCGTCCACCCCCCGATTGACGGGATGATTTTTAGATCTGGGTTACGCTGCTTAAGCGCCATCAACATAGCGTAGTTGCCCTTGATAGGAGAGCTATATTCATGCCCAGCCTGAGGGAAGCTCTTCTGGTACGCTGCCCAAGGGTCATGAATAACAACTTCATAATCAGGCACTCCCTGACAAGCTGTCATCAAAGCATTGTAACTATTGCCGCCTACCGACTTAACCGATTCATTCGGTCCACAAATTGGTATAAAGCCATAAAGTATATGAGTCAGGTTGTCGGCTGGTAGATTATCGACTGTATAGTCACGGCCATAGATCCCCCACTCTACAAAGTAGGTACCAACAACTGTGTTTGGATCTGTGTTGTAAGATTTATTGTTTGGGTCGATGTTCATCGCTAATGGCTTCAAATGTGAGCCATCGGTATCAGCGACAGTCACCTCAACAGGTGCGCTAACGCTACATCCCGTTGCATCACATGCTTCAATGGTCATCTGATAAAGGCCGCCTTTACCATATTTGAAGCTTGCTGTAGTTTGACTGCCCGCAATTGGGCCTGTTGCAACTTGCACACCATCAAAGTAAACCTTGTATGTGTCACCCGTCGTGCCACTCCACTGATTAAACTTAACGGTAATATCCGCCTCATCGAAATACTTGACCATCTGGTTGTAACCAGACGTCGTCTCCATCGCCAACTGAATCTTAGAAAACTGAAGATTATTGGAGCCATATACATCAACACTTGGAGCCGTTGGTGCCGCTATTGTCGTGCCTGAGATCGCTAATGCGATACCCGCCGCGCACAATGTAATACGATTCATACCTATTTCTCTCATTCCTTGTATGTTCACTCTAAAGTCAGAGTCAAATCTGTTCTTCAACGGATCAAAGAACATCACATTCAAGTATTTAAGAGACTTTTTTTTAGGAGAAAAAAATAAAGACTATTTTCGAGTGACGATAAGAAATCATTTTGTTGTTGCTAAGTTGTTACATTCTAAAGTGGATATCGAGCCAAAATTTATAAATTCAATTCGCATTAGTACAAATGACATATCAATCAACTATTTACAGACATCAGTGCTATAAATTCAATGATAAGTAATATAGAAAACTGCCACAGCTCGATTAAGATGTGGCAGTTTCATTAACGTTTTTTATATCGGTAAAAGCAGGTTATTTGGACTTAAAACGCGCCGTGAAATGACGAAGTACCGGCGGCTCGTAATCAAATGTCAGCCCTTTTAGCTCGTGCGCACGCTCTTTTAAAGCGATGATTGCATCGGCAATATAGTCCATGTGATCATTAGTATAGACACGTCTTGGTATGGTGAGCCGCATCAGTTCTAGCTCCGATGCTTTCTGTTTACCTGTTTCAGGGTCTCTACCCAGAAGCAGTGAGCCTATCTCTACTGCTCGAATACCCGCTTCTAGATACAACGCATTACACAGCACCTGGGCAGGGAATTCGTCAGCAGGGATATGAGGTAGAATTTTTGCCGCATCAACAAACACTGCGTGTCCACCTGTTGGATATTGAATAGGGATCCCACCTTCTCTTAAGCGCTCACCGAGATACTCCACTTGACTGATTCGGTAATGCAGGTAGTCTTCATCCGCGCCTTCGTACAAGCCACGAGCAAGCGCTTCCATATCGCGCCCCGCCATACCTCCATAGGTCACAAAACCCTCCATCGGTACGCAGCGTGTCTGAACCGCTTGAAACAGTTCTTCATGATCGCGGATACAACAGAGACCGCCGATGTTGACCATAGGGTCTTTCTTCGCTGACATGGTGAGCATGTCACCATATTGGTACATCTCGCGAATAATTTCTAAGATAGATTTATCTTGATAGCCCGCTTCGCGCTGTTTGATGAAATAGGCATTTTCACAGTAACGCGCAGAATCAATCACAACCGGAATATCGTTTTTGGTTGCAATCTCATACACGGCACGCATGTTTTCCATTGAAACTGGTTGACCACCAGAACTATTACACGTCACGGTGGTGATAATGGCGCAGATGTTTTCTGAGCCGTGCGCCTCAATCGTTGATTGCAATTTGTCTAAATCAAAGTTGCCCTTCCAATCGTAAGGTGTTGTCGTATCAAAAGCGTGTTTATCCACCACGTTGATAGCCTTCCCGCCGTTGAGCTCAATGTGACCAGCCGTAGTGTCAAAGTGATAGTTCGAAATGAAAACTGGCTCTGTTCCCCCGCGAACGGCTTTCATTCGCTCAATGAGTGCAGGAAATAGAATTTGTTCAGCACCACGTCCTTGGTGCGCAGGTACGGTGAGTTTATAACCAAAGAAATGTTCTACCGCTGCGCATAGGTTGTAGTAGTTTCGGCTACCTGCATAAGACTCATCCCCCATCATTAAGCCTGCCCACTGGTTATCACTCATCGCTCCGGTACCTGAATCGGTCAACAGGTCAATGTAGACGTCGTCACTTCTGAGTAAGAAAGGGTTTAATCCCGCTTCATTTAACGCATCAACTCGATCGTCATACGTCGTCATTTTGATCGGCTCAACCATTTTGATACGGAAAGGTTCTGGAATACGTTTCATCATTAATGTCCTTTAAATAGATCTAGTCCCCCGCTGCAATTAATCGCGGGTAATATTGATTTTGAATAAGATTTTCTGGGCGCTGAAAGCACCTTAAGGTCATTAACGAAGAGTCGTTTCTTTGTTGAGCAGGGAAAGGGTGTAATCAACGTTATACCATGGCGACAACACTAGTCTGCTATCTAACATATCGGTATATGCCATAGCGTTATCCTCCTGATTCATTGAACACCTAGTTAATATAGTCTAGTTATTATCCAGATTACCGTGAAAGATAGCTCAAATTTATAAACTGGCGTGCCACATTAACGTGAGCACTAATTAAGATTTGATGAATTTTTCAAACTTCTTACATTCGCATCTTGAAATCATGCGGCGAGCTAGGCACTCTCTTTGCAGTTTAAGTGCCTGTTTATTAGGAACCAAAAATGAAAATAAAAACAACATTACTTGCTGCAATCGCTTTAGGTACCAGTGGTCTAGCCGCTGCTGACGTTACTATCTCGATTCCAGACACTATCGACGTCTTAGTGGTGAACGATGCAAAGCCTGAGCTATCAGGCAGCTTCTTTTCATCCAAAACGCTTACGCTACCGAATGGAGAAAACCAAATCCTGTTCACTTACCAACCGTATTTCGACCAAGGTAAAGATCGTATCATCCTCGAAAGTGATCCGATCATCGGCACATTCAATGTGGCTGACCAAGAACTGGAGTTTGACTTACCGAAGTATCGTAATGAGCACGAAGGTTCGAAGAAGATTCGTAACTTAGAATGGTCTTTAAAAGATGAAAACGGTCAAGCGATCGAGATGAAGCAAGACAAGTTGGTTAAAGACGGGATGCAAATCGGTCGTAACCACAAAATCGAATTGGCTGAGTATAATCGTCGTGGTGGTGTCGCAGCAGTTTCAACAGCGGCGGTTGTGCCAATTACTTTACCAGCACAGGTTAACGGTAAGCCTGTGAAAGCTGGCGATAACACTGCAGAAGAAATGCTACATTTCTGGTACAGCAAAGCAGATGCGGAAACTCAAGCTCGCTTTAAAGCATTTGTGAACCAGTAATAATTTTAGACTCTGCCGACTCTAGAGGCCAGTACTATGCAAGTACTGGCTTTTTGCTTTCTTGGCCTGTCGAAATACGGTAACACTCGTCTGCATTCTCTACCAAACATTCAAATACTTTACGATCGAGCTGATTGAGATTAACCATGTCTTCGATGATCTTAATCGCCTCCTCTAACGGAAGTCCCTCTCGATAGGGACGCGACTGAGTAAGCGCTTGAAAAACATCGGTTACCGCAATTAATCGGCTTGGCTCATCTAATTGAGGAGCAGCTAACCTCAACGGATAACCTGAACCATCAAGTCGCTCATGATGATTTGAAGCCCATTCAACTATCTGCTGATTGGTAAACATTCGCTGTATTGCGTGACGTGAATCTGTAGCATGACGACGAATACACGCATACTCCTCATTCGATAGCTGAGCAGGTTTATGCAGTATTGCGCTCGGTGTTTTAAGCTTTCCAATATCGTGGATCAACCCTGAGAGATAGAGCATTTTTCGAGCTCGTTCAGAATAACCAAGCTTACGAGCAAAAAACTCGGCGAGCTGAGCAACATGCAATGAGTGCTGATAGGTAAATGAGCTTTTCGCATCGACAATCTGAGCAAACAATTCCGCTACTTCAATCGATTCATCTAAGCCAATCGGATTACGGTAAAGTGGCGTGAAGGTATAAGACAAGCTTTCAATATATCTCGCTTCCATCGAGAACCAGAAATCATCGCACTCTATCAACTCACTCATGTAGAAAACTTGAGTAGGCTCAAACATGGTGCCGGAGTTAGCTTGTAGCTCACCGATAATACTTTTCTTACTGGCTTCGGTAATATTGCCATAAGAATCTAGCCCATAGTTTCCATGCAAGTAATCGAGACGATCAGCAAGGAACAGTAAGGTAGCATACTGCTTAATTTCTTCACTAACGGCATGATTGCTTTTTAGCTCCCGCCACCAAGTGTGGTGGAGCAAAATAGGCATTGCAAGCTCTGATAATGGGCGACAAGCTTTCAGCAGCTCATAACCTTTGACGCAGTGTTTGCGTGTATTCCTTGGGGCAAGTGCGGTTAGTAACTCTCCCACTTCAGCACTTTCAGATACACCACAGTCATGAATCAGACCAAGTGAGAAGATGGTTTGGCATCTATCTTCATTCCAACCTAAACGCTGAGCACAGCGAAAGGCTATGTAAGCGACTCTATGTCCATGATAAATATCATCAACACCTACGGCATCCAGAGCATAGGCAATTTCAAATAACACACGACGTAGATCTACACTAACATCGTCTTGGGGCACTTCCATACTAACGCTTTAGTCATTTATAAATAATTTTTATGCACGGCAGGGTAAACGAAAGTGCCATCTATAAACCATAAATTATGAATGGTTATTAACAGAATTGTGAAGCGTGCAACGTAGTGCGTATTTTTCGTGCTAGAAATCAAACTCTTTTTGCATTTAATTAATCTAGCCATCACCTTTATAGTCTGTTAGGTTGGTTTAAACAACATATGCAAGGAATAGACTATGTTTACAAAGAAAGTGGATGACGATATTTCCATCGCACTAGTTCAAGAGTCCTTTGCTGCCAAATACAGTGATTTAGTAACCGACCAAATTGACTATTTATCCCAATGGCTTGCATGGCCACCCCATTGTACAACTGAGCAAGATTTTCGTCTGTTTGTACAACGAGTGCTGCATGAGTACGCGGAAGGAAAGACCATTACATGCGCAATTGTGTACCTTGGAGAAATTGTTGGAAACTGTAGCTGCTTTAATATTGACTATGACAGGCAATGCCTAGAAATAGGCTATTGGCTATCAAAACACCATCAAGGCAAAGGAATCATCACTCGCGTCGTCAAGCATCTTATTGACTTTGCTTTTAATGAGTTGAATATTGAAAAGGTCCAACTTTCAGCAGCGGTCGAAAACCAAGCTAGCCGTAATGTGGCAGAAAGAGTGGGAATGACTCTGGAAGGCGTGCTCACCAATCAAGAAAAAATCGGTGAACGCATTTTAGACCATGCTATCTATGGCATTCATCGAAATCGTTAAAGTGGACTTGACGCTGAGCACAATTTTACTTGTTATCTCATAGATATAGAGTGCTATGTGCTAGCATTGCGCTCGTTTTTAACTCTCGGGATAGATGTTATGCCCAGCTATGCAAAGTTTCTTCTCACTGCCGTGGCGTTAGGTGCCGGCTTCTTTGCCAGTGATATTGTAAAGTGGTATCAATCCACAAGCCAACAGGTATCTCTAGATGACTACTGCCTGATTACGACTAGCCAGTGCCAACAAGATACTATCTCTGTTCAAGCTAACAAAGACATCAGTCACCCACTCGTCCCAACGCGAGTGACGGTTAACTGGGAAAACGCCAACAGCGACAGCCTTATAATGACATTGAAAGGTTATGAGATGGAGATGGGGACCGCTGTGTTTAAGTTCGACAAATCTGACTCGGGAAACTTTACTGGTGAAGTTATTCTACCAGTGTGTACAGAAGACTCTATGACTTGGTATGGCACCATCACAGACGGCAAACAATCGATCAACACATCAATAAGGATGGAACAATGAGTAGGAACTGGTCATTAATCTTAGTCGCTGCCTTTGTAATCGGCTTTGGACTGAAGAGCTATCTCGATCATCAAAGTAGCGATACTCCTGTACCTCAGGAAACTTCTAGCATTACGCTGTTTGGCGAAGATAACAAAGCCGTGTCACTGTTCGATCCTCAGGACAAGCGCATTAGGGTCGTTTACTTTGGGTTTACTCGTTGTCCGGATGTATGCCCTACTTCTTTAGCTATGCTGGCCGGAGCACTAAACCAAATTGATGAAGAGACGAAAAGCCACTTCCGCCCAGTGTTTATCTCTCTTGACCCGGAGCGCGATGCTGCTGCTGACTCTTACAAATATGCCCAATACTTCCACCCGATGATAGAAGGGCTTTCAGCGCCTTTAGAGGTAACAACTCCTCTTGCCCATAGGTATGGCGTGATTTTCCGTAAAACCGAGTTAGAAAACTCTGAATTGAAATATACGCTGGATCACAGCTCCTATTTCTATTTCCTCAAACCAGATGGCACATTGATAACAAAAGTGCCACATACACTCACACCAGCACCGCTGGTTGAAACCTTTAAAACTATTACATCAGAAGGATAGTCAGGATGAAACTTAAAGCCCTCCTTTTAGCCTCATTGGCATTGAGCCCTTTGGCTTATGCAAACTCGGATATCATGGCTCATGGTACATACGCTCGTGCTACACCACCAAATGCTGCAACCAGTGCCGTGTTTGGTGAGTTTATGAACCATAGCGATAAAGATCGTTACCTAGTTTCCGCTAGCACAGATGCGGCAGGTAAAGTCGAGCTTCACGATGTGATCAAAGATGGCGATGTGATGAAAATGCGCCAAGTTGAGCAAATTACCATCCCTGCAAATGGGACTGCCGTGCTGAAACCTGGCAGCTTACATATTATGCTATTCAACCTCACTAAACCTTTTGCTGAAGGCGATAACATCAAAGTGCAACTCAACTTTGCTAATGGTGACCAACAAACTATCACTGCACCTATTAAGAAAGTGATGAGTGGGATGAAACACCACCACTAAGCAATAATTTAGCTATGGGAGGTGGGCAAATGTTCACCTCTTTTGCTATGATAACCTGCGTAAACCTAAATACGTCCATAGGAGGATACGATGATTGTACTTGAAACCCACCCGGCAAAATTGGTGAAGCCACTTTAACAACCCGCTTCTCCCCTTCCTTTGCCCGGTGCTACCTAAACCGGGGTCTAAAGACCCTAGCGAATTTCTATAGATACAGATATCTGTAAGCTTGGGGCAACTATGAATACCAAAGCACAAAAACCAATGTCCTTAACGACACTTGGCTGGAACAACCTATTTCAACAACAGTTAACACTAGAAGATTTAGAGCAACAGTTCACCGCCGCTCGCGTCACCGAGCATCATCGCAGTGGCTATAAGCTATTGAACGAATCGTGTGAGTTTCCATTAGAGATCCATAAATCACTACCCACTATGACGGTTGGTGACTGGGTTCTGCTCGACAGCAATCAGCACTTTATTAGACTTTTAGACAGGCAATCCTTGTTCCATCGCAAAGCGGCAGGTAGCAAAGTCAACGAGCAGCTCATTGCTTCTAATGTCACTACCTTGTTTATTGTTTGCTCACTGAATGATGATTTTAATCTCAGTCGAATTGAGCGTTACCTCGCCATTGCACATGAAGCCGATGTTGAGCCTGTTATTGTTCTGACCAAAGCTGACTTAGCCAGCGATGCTGATGACAAGAAAAGACAAGTACAGCAGCTAGACCCATTGTTGATGATCGAATGTGTTAATGCGCTTGATACGTCACATTGCGAAAGGCTTTTACCATGGTGTCAAACAGGAAAAACGGTCGCTTTCATGGGTTCGTCAGGGGTAGGCAAGTCAACGTTGGTTAACACCTTGCTACGAGATCAAATTCAGCTCACTGGTGGGATCAGAGAAGATGACAGCAAGGGTCGCCATACGACGACAAGCCGTTCAATGCACTTTATGCCTACAGGAGCCGTCTTGATCGACACACCCGGAATGCGTGAATTGCAACTGATAGATTGTGCAGACGGAGTGGCTGAAACCTTCTCTGACGTAGAGTCTTTGGCAGCGCAATGCCGATTTTCGGATTGCCAACATCAGGACGAACCAAACTGCCGAGTAAGAGAGGCTATCGACTCTGGGGAGTTGGAAGAGAGACGACTTAAGAACTATTTGAAACTACTGCGAGAGCAACGTCATAACAGTGCCACCATCGCTGAAAAACGTGCCTCTTTTAAAAAGCAGACCAAGTTTTATAAAAAGGTGCAAAATGCTAGCCGCAATCAGAAACACAGTAACGGCTATTAAAGTCATTCTCACTCAGTAATAGAAGGGGCGCCCGCCCCTTTTTTTGTTACCCACAAAATACAACTTTAAAACATAAAATTCACAAAAACCGATTATGGTTAATTTTTAATGCTAATTTTCAATTAATTCTAGACACAATGTTTCAAGTCGCTAGTATGTCTGTCTCAGTTTGCAATAACTGAAATTACTATAAATTTATAAAACTATTCATTGCAGGGATAACTATGCAACACAACTCTCTTATTGCACGCTTTGCACGTGGCAATCTGGTTTTGCAGATCCTAGCCGGCATCATTCTTGGTGTAGGTTTAGCGACTGTCTCTCCAGAGCACGCACAAAGTGTTGGTTTACTTGGAAGCCTATTTGTCGGGGCACTAAAAGCAGTAGCACCTATTCTCGTTTTCATTTTGGTTGCAGCATCGATTGCCAACCAGAAAAAAAACCAGCATACCTACATGCGCCCAATTGTGGTTCTTTACCTTTTCGGTACTTTTACTGCGGCTCTAACCGCAGTCGTACTTAGCTTTTTATTCCCAACCACATTGACACTTGTTTCTGGTGCTGAAGGGGCAACACCTCCACAAGGTATTGCTGAAGTACTTAACACACTACTGTTTAAGCTTGTCGACAACCCAGTCAACGCACTTATGAGTGCTAACTACATTGGTATTCTTGCTTGGGCTATCGGTCTAGGTTTAGCGCTGCACCATGCTTCTGGTACGACAAAAGCGGTATTTGAAGATTTAAGCCATGGCGTTTCTCAAATTGTACGCTTTATCATCCGCCTAGCACCATTTGGTATCTTTGGTCTTGTTGCTTCAACACTGGCAACAACGGGTTTCGAAGCATTAGCTGGATACGCTCAGCTACTGGCTGTTCTTTTAAGCTCAATGGCAATCATTGCACTTGTTGTTAACCCAATCATTGTATTGGTTAAAACAGGTGAAAACCCATACCCACTCGTTCTTCAGTGTATTCGTGAAAGTGGTGTAACCGCATTCTTTACACGTTCAAGTGCTGCAAACATCCCTGTGAACATGGCACTGTGTGAGAAGTTAAAGCTGGATGAAGATACTTACTCAGTCTCTATTCCACTAGGTGCGACCATTAACATGGCAGGTGCTGCAATTACGATCACAACCCTGACACTTGCCGCTGTTCACACTATGGGTATTGAAGTTGATCTGCTTACCGCATTGCTGCTTAGTATTGTTGCCGCTGTATCCGCATGTGGTGCATCAGGTGTCGCGGGGGGCTCTCTACTTTTAATTCCATTAGCTTGTGGACTATTTGGCATTCCAAATGAAATCGCTATGCAGGTTGTTGCCGTTGGCTTCATTATTGGTGTTGTACAAGATTCAGCAGAAACAGCGCTCAATAGTTCGACTGATGTAGTGTTTACTGCCGCGGTATGTAAAGCGAAACAAAAACAAGCTAGACAGTAGTTTTTGAACGCATTAAGAAAAATGGCCTCGTAATTAACGAGGCCATTTTTTATTGTTTATCCATTGGGGATTGAGAGTAGTCAACTTTATTTTCAACCACCTCAGGCTCTTCAGGTGCAGAAGCTTCTTCCAAAATCGTATCTGAAGTGGTCGCCGCTGGAGCTGCGGTAATATTACTTACCTCATCGGTTGGAATGGAACGCTTATAAAGTTTATTCAACGCCTTAATGATCGAGTGCTTGCTTACTTTATTATCACGAATTTTCTTGACCATTGGCTTAGCCAAACTTTGTAATCCAACAACCGTATCCACGCCTATGTTTAAGGCCACTTGATCACGCAGCTGTCTCGCTGGTTCATGTCCTAGTTGGCCTGCTAAGAACAACCAGATGTAAGCCAATGCATTACCATTGGGCTTGTTTTCCATCCAAGTCTCACCGAGCTTGTACATAGCTTCAAGGTGGCCTTTTTCTGCGGCACGTTCTAGCCAATAGACACCACGCTCAAAATTACTGGCAACCCCTCGGCCTTGAATATAGTTGATGCCTAGTTTCATCCGGCCTTCATTGCTTCTAAGTTCAGCCGCACGGTGGTAACACTCGGTCGATTTCTGTGGGTTCTTCTCTGGATTATTACCAGCAATATACCAGTCGCCTAGAAAGATCAAAGCGTCTAAATGATTTTGCTCAGCCGCTGACTCCATTATAGAGAGCGCTTTTGGCAAATTGATTTCTGTACCACGCCCAGTAAATAGTGCTTTTGCCATTTCGAATTGATGCGGTAAACTGCCTTCAACAGCAGATATACAAACCTGCCAAAACTTTGCTTGCTCCTTAAGCACAAGATCCTGCTTCATCTTGTTACTAATCCGCACCACACCGTACATTCCAGTGACGTTATCAAGTCTCGCAGCTTTGGTATACCAGTAGACCGCTTCCTGTGGTCTTGTTCTTTCAGCTTCTTTTGCTAGATACAAGATAGTGGGAACATGACCTCCTTCCGCTTGTATCACTCGCTCTTCTTGTTCCTGCTTACGGTTCTTTTCCATCGCTTTACGATAAGCGATTTCACGTTCTTTGCGCTCTTGTTCAAGACGCTTCTTACGCAAAGATAGAGCTAGCATCCACATAAACATGCAGAGAAGCAGCAAGCCTGTCGCCCCAATGGCGATCCCCATTATATTCATTCGTTCTTCTTTTACTTCCTTTAGGTGCCACTAACAGTAGTATCGGCACATAAACTAAATGGTTGAGCGCTCCATCTTAACCTAGAAAGGCGATCAGCCGTTACGCCATAGTATAAGGGTGGTATCTGCTTCACAACGTCGCAGCTAATCCCTGCTTAGATTACTCTGGCATCTTATTTTAGTCGTTAAAATTTACACCTATTTGTTGCCAGTACTACTACTATTTTAGTCAACGCAATCGAATACACGTAGCCAACTTATAAGACACTATCAAGAAATCGAGAAAAATTGACCGAAAACAATAGCAGTTGCAATGAACTTATTTTATAATGCGAATTAATGTTTCAGAGCATCATAAATCCAATACTAGGGGCAAAAAATGAGACTTATCCCGTTAAATCAAGCAGCACAAGTAGGTAAGTGGGCAGCAGCACACATTGTTAAACGTATTAACGATTTCAAACCTACAGCAGAGCGTCCTTTTGTTCTAGGTCTACCTACAGGTGGTACACCTTTAACGACTTACAAGGCGCTTATCGAACTGCATAAAGCTGGCGAAGTTAGCTTTAAGCACGTAGTAACATTTAACATGGATGAGTACATTGGCATCCCTGCGGATCACCCTGAATCATACCGCTCTTTCATGTACAACAACTTCTTCAATCACATTGATATTCAAGAAGAAAACATCAACCTTCTTGACGGCAATGCGCAAAATAACGAAGAAGAATGTCAGCGCTACGAAGACAAAATCAAGTCTTACGGCAAGATCAACCTATTCATGGGTGGTGTAGGTAACGACGGTCACATCGCTTTCAACGAACCAGCGTCTTCTTTATCTTCACGCACACGTATTAAAACACTAACGGAAGATACTCGTATCGCTAACTCTCGTTTCTTCGATGGCGATATCAATCAAGTACCAAAATACGCGCTAACAATTGGTGTAGGTACGCTTCTTGATGCTGAAGAGATCATGATCCTAGTTACAGGTCACAACAAAGCACTAGCACTGGAAGCAGCAGTGGAAGGTAGCGTAAACCACCTATGGACGGTATCTGCACTGCAACTACATCCTAAGTCAGTAATCGTATGTGACGAGCCAGCAACTCAAGAGTTAAAAGTGAAGACTGTAAAATACTTTACTGAACTTGAAGCAGAAAACATCAAAGGTTTCTAATTCCTTTGTCCACATTAAAAATCCGAGCTAAGCTCGGATTTTTTATTCGCTAAATATCAGCTCTCAGGAACTTCTCCACGCCTCTTTTGCTCTGCACTCGCAACCCAATGTTCATTCGGGTCAAACGCTTCATCACAAAGGTCTATGGAGTAGCCCATCTCTAACACTTCTTTAATGGTGAGATTGTCCGCGACTTGAGTGACTTCACCACGTTCATTACGTAATTCCATATGCGCATTCCTCTCAATATCATGACGTCTTCTTGTTAAGTATACTCAAGATTTCCAACTTCATGTGACAATCAGAGGGCGACTACAAAGTAAACTTTTGTTGGATAGAGCAGAAGTTTAGACCTTCGATCAACGCATTCACATAATCTAAGCTCTCATCTTCAAACTTAACGCCATACTTGATGTAACGACCAGTTTTACTGACATTTTTCACCACGGCTTGGAGTGTTTCATCTATTGCATCTTTCTCTTGATCGTAAGCAGTGATTTTAAGAGCAATGAGTGACCCAACTCGATAATTGCTGTTACCCCGTTCGATAACAATAAGACAACCATGTTGAGAGATATCTCTGATTTGACAAGCGTACTTTTGATCTAAAGGAGCCAAAATGCCCTTCAAACCGATCTCAAGACGTGCACTTTCGCGTAGTCCGACAACAACTTGGGTAGCCTTCGGCAAAGTAACTAACAATAGGTCATTACTACCACCAGACAGGACGTATTCGATGTTGGTTTTAAAGTAAACTCGCGCACCTTCCCCTTTTGAAGAGATAACACATGCTTTAATCGAATAGCCTCGCTGCATAAATTGAGACTTTTCTTTAGGGGAGATTGTCGGCATTTCTAGTAGAAGGACGTTATTTGAATGCAAACCAACGTATTTCGTTTTGCATTTTAGGATTTTGCCTGTTGGAGTCGTAACGATACACGCAACTTCACATAGTGGCATCACCTCAAGAAAAGCGTCTTCACCATAACGAATAGATGTCGACATTTCCCCTGTGTCTTGCTGTTTATCTTGGGGAACATCAACTGTTTGCTGTGAGGTTTGGCAAGGCTGATTCTCATCGCCTTCTAGATTTTGTTTTTCTACGACTTCCGCCATTATTGAACCTTATGCAAATTATCGCTTATATGAGTTATAGCTGTTTATACGAAAATTTAAAGATCAGAACTGCACAATTTATATATGCAACCGTATCCGCGCGCGGCTATCCTACTACATAAATCAAATCTGAAACATAAATGCATGTCATAAAATAAGAAATCAAATATGAAAACTAACAATAGGGCATTAATTTCATACTGGACATGTCAACCAGTATGTATTTAAAGCAAAAAAAGACCCTAGCAAGTACTAGAGTCTGATTCTTACATCGTATTTGATTATGGCTGTTGCTTGGTTGGTGCTAGAGCAATTTCACGCACACACACATTTTGCGGTTGGTTGTAGGCAAACTCTACTGCACGAGCCACATCATCAGCTGCTAGCACACCACCCATATCGACTTTCCAATCATCGTAACCATCTTTGATCTCTTGAGAAGTTGTATGCGATAGCAGCTCTGTTTCTACCGCTCCTGGTGCGATGGTCGTCACGCGAACATTAGAAGCGGCAACTTCTTCTCGTACGTTTTCAGAAATCGCGTGTACCGCAAATTTGGTACCGCAGTAAGCCGCATGATTAGGGAATGTCTTCTTACCAGCGATTGAGCTGATGTTAATAATCGTACCGCTATTGCGCGACATCATTGGAGCTAGCACTGCCTGCATGCCGTTTAACAGGCCGATGACATTCACATCAAACATACGCTTCCATTCGTGAGCATCTTGAGTATCGATTTGACCAAGTAACATCACGCCCGCATTGTTCACCAAGCCATCAACTGGGCCAAACTTCGCTTCTGCTTTAGCAATTGCGGCTTCGAAGGTCGCTTTATCTGTTACATCGACTTGCTCACACATGGTGTTTGGAAGGTCTAGTGCCTCAAGGCGCTCAACACGACGAGCTAACAGAAGTAGAGGATGACCTTCGTTGCTTAAACGACGCGCGATAGCTTCACCAATACCTGAACTAGCACCAGTGATTACAATAAGTTTTTTCATCTTAATAATTCCTCTGATTTGGATTGAGATACAGCGTGTTTTGCTGCGATGGAGGTATATTAAGAAAAAAGACTTTGTTGATATATATCACTTCAGTTGAAACACTGTTGTTATATTGCAACAATAAGAACAAACCAATTGATGGACTCTAAGATGCTGAATCACGTTAACCTCGCAGATGTGCGCTCATTTGTTTTAATTGCCCAGCTTGGCAATTTTACCAAAGCAGCTGAGGCGCTAGATGTGTCGCGTTCGCACGTTTCACGCCAAATAAGCAACCTAGAGAAGCAAATGAAGGTAACGTTGCTAATCCGCACTACCCGCAGCTTAAAACTCACTGACGCAGGAAAACGATTCTATTTGCAGTGTGAAAAGGCCCTAGCGGGTATTGATCAAGCTATATTAGCCGCCGTCGATGATGTGGAGGAAGTTCAAGGTGAAATTCGGGTTAACTGTGTTGGCGGCTATCTAGGGGAAGAACTGATTGCACAGATCACTTGCGACTTCATGATGCAGTACCCAAATACACAGGTTAATCTTGACTTTAGCAGCCATAGAGTCGACTTACTGGAAGAAGATTTTGACATCGCCTTTCGTATGGGACGTTTGGATGACTCTGGCTTTGTTGCTCGAAAATTAATGACTATAGAGATGAGTACGCTCGCAAGCCCACAATATCTAGATGTTCATGGTCAACCTTCGCACCCCAAAGAGCTTACTCAGCATCAATGCTTAACCGGTTCAGTCAAACGTTGGGGGTTCAACCATAAAACCACCAGAGACAAGACTGAGATCGCCATTCATGGACATTTGCAATGTAAAAATGGACGTGTTTTGGTAAAAGGCGCATTGAATCACCAAGGCATTATTCGAGTCCCTGCCATTTACTGTCGAGCGGAGCTAGAGAAAAAAGAACTAGTCGAAGTGTTCGATGATTGGTCTATCCCTAGTGTAGATTTCTCTGCTATTTATCATCGAGACAGATACCAACCCAAACGCTTGAGGGTTTTTATAGATTTCGTAAAGCAGCGATTTGATGCGCTGTCAATTTAGCGCAGAAGCAAGCGTCCGAGTAACGCTACAGCTAGCCTACGATATTTTAGCAGCAGATAACTCCGCGGCAACCAAGTGGGGGAATAGAGGACAGTCTTGGCTTTAGAGAAAGTACGAAAGCCTTCCTCGCCGTGATACTGCCCTATCCCGGACTCACCTATTCCACCGAATGGCGCATCCTCGGCTGCAACATGGAGTAATGTGTCATTGACTACCACACCACCACTATGAGTTTGTTCAATGGCTTGGTGCTGCAAAATTTTGTCGTTTGACATCAAGTACAAAGCCAATGGCCGTGGTCTAGCGTTAATAAAGGCAAAGACTTCGTTGAGATGGCGATAACCGATAATTGGCAATATTGGGCCAAAAATTTCTTCTTGCATAAGAAGCATCTTATCAGAAACACCTGTCACTAACTGCGGAGCCATTTGTCTAGTCTCTAGCTCTAAAAAATCGATGGTGTGAATTGTCCCACCTAGACTTTTTGCGTCGTGCAAATAGTGTTGTAATCTTTGGTATTGAGCTTCACTAACGATCGATGTTGAAGACTCTAAACTCCCTTCTTTTACATAGAGACGATAGAAACGTTCTAAATATCGCTCAATGAACTGCAGCTCTTTGCCCTGAGGAACCAACACATAATCAGGTGCGACACAAATTTGTCCTGCATTTATGGATTTGCCGAGTAAAATTGCATCTACCGCCTTGCCAATATCCGCATCGCTACCAACAATAACCGGAGATTTTCCTCCAAGCTCTAAAGTCACTGGAGTCAGGTTTTTAGCCGCTTCAGCAGCAACGAGCCTCCCTATCTTTGTTGACCCAGTAAAAATCAGGTGATCAAAAGGTAGCGCGCTAAAGTACTGTGATATTTCTGCTTCTCCTTCAACTGGATACACATGCTCCCCCACTTCAGAAAATAGGTCACTCAGCACCTGGTTGGTGTTTGGCGTATGTTCACTAAGTTTCACCATGACCCGATTTCCCGCAGCAATCGCCGTCACAATAGGGGCAATACTCAGTACGATAGGGAAGTTCCAAGGCACCATTACCCCAACAACACCTAAAGGTTGATAATTAACACGGACTTTGGAAGGGAACAGTAATAAACCCGCCTTTCTTTTACTAGGCTTGAGCCACCTCTTAAGATGCTTGATGGTGTAGTTAATATGGGCAATTGCAGGCAGTAAATCACAAATCAAACTGTCAAACTCACTGCGGTATCCATAATCTTGGTGCAGCGCATCGACTAACATTTGCTTGCGCTCTAACAGTTCATATTTGAGAGTACGAAGCAACTCTAAGCGCTGCACCAGTTCCGGATAAGGCATACTGCTATAGCTGGCTTTTACTTCAGAAAACAGGTGCTTTAAGTCTTGCTCTGTTTTGACGTGTTCCTTCTGCCAACGATTAAGATCGACCACTTTTTCCATACGATAGCCAACAAGTTTTTCTTCAATTCTTGGTTAAGCTTAGTCATTTTCGCAGACAAAGTCGCCTTATCCGGTTTTGAAAATGGTCCAGAGAAAAAAGCAGCACCAGAAAACCGTTCGTGGGGGTCAGGAGCATGTTGTCAGGTGCTGCTTCGTTTTACCAATTCATCAGTTGCAAAAGGCTGACTAGTGCCAGTCGCTCGATTAAAGAAGCTCCCTCATCAAGCTTAGAGCGGTAGTAAACACTGAGTTGTGATCCCAGTTTGTCTTTTTTCATCATTTTCTCCTCTGTTGCCACCTATTTTGCGGCTTTATAAGGAACAGAAAAACTGTCAGTCTAAAAAGAATTCATTCCCCATAAAGGCTGCAATCTCGTAAATTCTGACAAAAAAGAGTAGCAAACTGATAAAACTAGGAACAAAATCAATAAACAGCTTTCTGGTTTGATGGGTATTTTTTGTGTCTGACTTAAATCTATTGCGTTATTACAGCCGTTTGGTTCCACTTGGCGTTGGTATCGAGCATAAAACAACATTGCCTATCGTTGCCGATTCGCTATTTACCACCTCCCGTCACGCACGTAACTTACTTAATCAAATGCTTGATTTGTCTTGGTTATCTTGGATTCCAAAAGCTGGGCGTAATCAAAGATCTACGCTGATCCTTCACCTTCATCTAGACGAACTTAAAGCCCAACTGGCTTCAAAACGAATTCTAGAAGGTAAGTATGAAAAGGCTTTGTCGATACTGGATGACGATGAAGTGGCATTTGGACGATTGCTACAAAGCACCTCTGGTGCAACGATGCGTGAAGGTCTGCTGCATATTCAGCTTACCTACAAACGCCCTTTTGAACGCTTGGTGCCACATCAACTCCAGCGCTCCAGCGAGCGCTATCTGCTAAGGCAAATATACTGTTGTTTAGTATCGAGTGCTGCCAATGGAAACCTAGAGCCACAGCTTGCTCATCACTGGAGCTATGATGAATCTAATCTTGAGTGGATCTTTTACCTGCGCCCAGGGTTAACCTTCCACAATGGTGAAGCGATCAGTGGAGAGTCGATAGTGAGTCTGTTTAAAGAGCTTGCGACCTTGGCTGATTATCAGAGCGAGTTACACCATCTGATTGACGTCTATACACCTTCGCCAAACAAGATTGTTTTTAAGCTCTCTAAACCTGACCTCGGCTTTGGTGGCTTGATTTCAGGCGTTAAGTATTCCATTCAGCCCGTCTCGCAAATTAGTGAGGCGCCAATCAAACAAGTTATTGGTTGTGGGCCATTTGAAGTGACCGAACATTCTGAGAGCAAGCTCTGTTTACAAGCCTTTGAGCGCTACTACACTTGCCGAGCGTTAACGGATCAGGTAACAATTTGGCATCTCGACGAATCTGAACTGCAAAACAAGCAAATTCAGACCAATCAGCCTGGTGCTCAGTCAAGTTCAGACTGCAATTACTACGTTTCTCACGCAGTAAGTAAGCACTTAGACCGCAATGTTCAACAAAGCCGCACTGAAGATGGCTGTATGTTTGTGCTCTTTAACCAATGCGGGGAGACGGTATTAGATGATAATCAACGTCGCTTTCTGTCTACTTATTTAACACCTCACAAGGTGTTTAATTACCTAAAGCAGCACAACCTTCTTTTCGGCTGTGAAGTTGCACACAACCTACTACCGATGTGGCATAAAATCACCCGCCCTGAAATGCCCGAAGCTTCCCTGCCTAAACAGCTGACTATCGCTATCTATGATTACAGCTCGTTACGAAACTGCGCATTAGCGGTGAAACACCTATTGGAGCAGTATGGTGTGGAAGTGGTGATTAACAGCTACAGCTATCGCCAGTTGACGACTTTAGCGGAGTCTGGTCAGCTCCAAGAGTCCGTGATCATTACCAATATCAATCTCGACGACAATCGACACGCCTCCGCGTTTAATAGTCTCTATCATAATCCGATTATCCAACGCTGTATTGGTGAACAATCGAAGACATGGTTACTGGATAGACTAAATCACCTGCGTTCAGAAACGGAGCTACCGGATTACCTTGATGCTCTCGAACCTATTGCTTCTGCGTTGATCAATCAGTTTTGGCTATCTCCGCTGTTTCACCACCGACAGACATTGCGTTTTCAGGGAGTACTTAAAGATGTTGCACTCACCAATTGGGGATGGCCAGATATCAAGAATGTCTGGTCAGCCGATTAGCATGACTTTTATCGCACAGCGTTAATACTTTGAGTTCAAAACATAACACCCTCCCTTACCCCCTTCTGCCCATAAATTTCCGTGACAACAATACGGTTTTTTGCTGACAAATGTTTTATTTTTGCCACAAAAAACATCAACACTGGTTCACAGAGTCAACATATTAATTTGAACTCTAAATATCATTTCGCTATTTTTATAACGTATTCATTAAAAAGGAAATTACAATGAAACTAAAAACGGCTGCATTACTAACCCTAAGCGCAACCGCTTTCCATGCCCAAGCTGAAGAGTGTGGAAAGGTAACAATCGCTGATATGAACTGGAATTCAGCAACAGTGATTGCCAACGTAGATAAATTTATTCTCGAGCATGGCTACGGCTGTGACGCTGAATTAATCCCTGGTGATACCATGCCGACCGGCACTTCAATGATTGAAAAAGGCCAACCAGACGTTGCTCCTGAACTCTGGAGCAATAGCCTTAAAGATGCTTTGGACAAAGGTGTAGCAGAAAAACGTCTTCGTTACGCGGGTAAGTCGCTAGTCGATGGTGGCGAAGAAGGGTTTTGGGTTCCTGCCTATCTAGTCAAGCAATACCCTGAAATGGCAACTATCGAGGGCGTTAAAAAGCACGCGAAGTTATTCGAGCATCCTGAAGATCCGGATCATTCCGCCTTCTATAGCTGCCCAGCAGGTTGGAACTGCCAAATCAGTGCAGGTAACCTGTTTAAAGCTCTAGGCTTGGAAGGCTCTGGTTTTACAATTGTTGACCCAGGCTCAAGTGCAGGTCTATCCGGTGCAATTGCAAAAGCCTATGAGCGTGAAGAAGCTTGGTTTGGCTATTACTGGGCTCCAACCGCTGTTCTCGGTAAGTATGAAATGGTCAAAGTGGATTTCGGTAGTGGCGTCAATGAAAAAGAGTTCGTCGGCTGTACTACACAAGCTGAATGTGAAGCGCCTAAACCAACTATGTACCCGCCTTCACCTGTACACACAATTACCACTGAAGAGTTTGCTAGCCGCGCACCACAAGCTTATGACTATTTCACTAAGCGTGGGTTTAGCAACGCAGACATGAACCAACTTCTTGCTTGGATGGAAGATAACCAAGCGGATGGTGAAGAGGCGATGTTCCATTTCCTAGAAGAGTACCCACAAATTTGGCAAGCATGGGTACCTCAAGATGTAGCAAACAAAGTGAAACAAGCGCTTTAAGCCTATAAGAAACCTATAGCGCCGCTAGGCACTATGCTTTAGATGTACTCCTTCGCTACTAGGGTAGCGAAGGAGAATAAAAGGAACTTATTGATGTCTAATGACAGCTGGTTCAACAGCTTTCCCGAAATGGAACGCTCTGATCTTAGAGCAATCCGCAAAACCCTCGATGGTGCATATCGAGATTTCTCACGAGAATATGGCGACCTTATTGAATCCTTCTTCGATCCCTTGCTCTCCTTCCTAATCTGGTTTGAAAAACTTTTGATTTCTACACCTTGGATGATTGTATTAGCAGTATGTACCGGCCTTGTCTACGCAGCTAGCCGATCTTGGAAGTTGGCTGTTGGTTGTTTCGTTTCTTTGATTCTTATTGGCTACTTTGGCATGTGGGAAGACACAATGCGCACTTTGAGCATTATCACCGTCTGTACCATGCTCTCGATTGTGTTGGGTATTCCGATTGGTATTGCGATGGCGCGATCTAATCGTGTTCAGTCGGTCGTTACGCCAATGCTCGATGTGATGCAAACCATGCCAGCCTTCGTTTACTTAATTCCGGTTGTGATGCTGCTTGGTATCGGTAAAATCCCAGGTCTTATCGCGGTTGTCATTTACGCCATTCCACCTGTCATTCGCCTAACTAACCTAGGCATACGTTTGGTTGATAAAGAAGTACTCGAAGCTTCAACTGCATTTGGCGCTAGTGCCAAACAACGACTGTTTGGCGTGCAACTCCCGCTTGCCATGCCCACCATTATGGCAGGTATTAACCAAACCATTATGATGGCGCTATCTATGGTAGTTATCGCTTCAATGATTGGTGTTAAAGGGCTCGGTCAACCAGTGCTCAAATCGATTACTAACCAGTACTTCACACTTGGTTTGCTCAACGGCTTCGCAATCGTCGCACTGGCGATACTGTTTGATAGAGCCTCTCAAGCTTACGCGAAACGCACACAGGCTCATTTAGGAGATCTAAAACATGACTAAACCACTTATTGAGATCAGTGGCTTATACAAGGTTTTTGGTCAAAAACCTAAGTCAGTGATGGAGCGCGTCAAACAGGGTGACAGCAAAGATAAAGTCTTAGCAGAAACCGGGCACACCGTAGGTTTGAAGGAGATCAACCTGCAGATTAATCAAGGTGAGATCTTTGTCATCATGGGTCTATCTGGGTCAGGTAAATCAACCTTGATTCGCCACTTCAACCGACTAATCGATCCCACTGAAGGTCAGATTCTGGTTGAAGGTACAGATGTCATGAAGCTAAGCCAAAAAGAACTTGAAGAGTTCCGCCGTCACAAGATGTCGATGGTTTTTCAGCGCTTTGGTCTATTGCCTCACCGAACTGTGGTCGACAACGTCGCTTATGGACTGGAAATTCAAAATATTGAAAAGTCTCAACGGCTACAAAAAGCCAACCAATGGCTCGATACAGTAGGTTTGAAAGGTTACGAAAACCAATATCCTTCACAACTTTCCGGCGGTCAACAACAGCGTGTCGGTTTAGCACGCGCTCTCTGTACCGATGCGGAAATTCTGTTAATGGATGAAGCTTTTTCTGCCCTCGACCCGCTGATCCGCAGCGAGATGCAAGATCAGTTAATCGAACTGCAAGAAAAGCTACACAAAACCATTATCTTCATTACCCATGACTTAGACGAAGCACTTCGCCTTGGTGACCGTATCGCCATTCTTAAAGATGGCGAACTTGTCCAGCAAGGCACACCCGATGAGATTTTGCTCCACCCTGCTGATGACTATGTTGAAGCTTTCGTTAAAGATGTAAACCGAGCTCGAGCCTTAACCGTTGAAACCGTCATGAATCCACCAGCTTATCGAATTACGGCAAATACGATTCAAGAAGCAATTGCTCAAATGAAGGGCTTTAAGCAGGACTACGCTTACCATGTTACCGAGGATGGCTATCAAGGCGTATTAACCAAAGAAGGCTTGCTTGATGCGGCTAAGGACACAGCAACTGCTGAAGAAATTAAGCAAGAGTTCTATGAAGAAGTCCCTGCAGTTTCTCCAGATGCAGCAATTGAAGAAGTCTTGGTCGATACCATGTCTTGTGATTACTCACTACCCGTTGTCGATGAAGACGGTAACTTACAAGGTGAGTTAGAACGAAGCGCGGTGGCTGAAATATTCTCCGATAGCTCGGAGGAGGAAATATCACCAGCCCCAAAGTTGGATAAAGCCTCTTAACTTCGAACAATACAAAAACGCCACTTGCAATCAATGTAAGTGGCGTTTTTATTTCAACTTTTGATTCTACGGCTCGTAGTTCGGGTTCATCAACGAGTAGCGGTATTCTTGGTCAGCCTTACCTTCGGCAATCATATGTAGCAATACTAGCCCAGTAGTACTGACACCACATTTGATATCACACGGCTCGTTGTAATCAAGTTCAACTGGCAGTGAAGACTGGCTAGCGACCAAAGGTATATTGCCTTCTTCAGGAACCACTAACATATCCGACTCTTCGGCGGCTGGTAGCGAAAACAGAAACAATTCCTTTTGTGCGTCAGCGGCAGACGCCACCTTTGTTGCTGACAGCAATACAGCACCTAGCAGCACACATCTATTCAGTTTCATATCTTGGCCAAGTTTATAAGTTCCTCTGCATTATAGCTTTCCGCTATCTATCAGCAACTAAAAAAGCTCCCGAAGGAGCTTTTGTTAATATTTAAAAAGCCGAGCGAGTTACTTGTTGTTACGACGCGCTTCCACTGCATCGGCAAGTTGACGAAGTACTTTTTCAGTATCGTCCCAACCAATACACGCATCAGTGATTGACTGACCGTAAGTTGGAGCTTGACCATCAACCAGATCTTGTCGGCCTTCAACTAGGTGAGATTCAATCATTACACCGAAGATAGCCTGTTCGCCACCAGCAAGCTGACCAGCAACATCTTCAGCAACAACCATCTGACGTTGGTATTGCTTAGAACTGTTTGCGTGACTGAAATCGATCATTACTTTTTGCGGTAGACCTGATGCTTCTAGCTCTTGCTTGATAGAACCAACATGGTCAGCGCTGTAGTTTGGCTCTTTACCACCACGAAGAATGATATGACAGTCTGGGTTACCCGCAGTCTCAATGATTGCAGAGTGCCCATATTTAGTTACAGATAAGAAATGGTGCGAAGCACTTGCGCTGCGGATTGCATCTGACGCAATCTTAATGTTGCCGTCGGTACCATTCTTGAAGCCTACTGGGCAAGAAATACCAGAGGCAAGCTCACGGTGAACCTGAGATTCGGTCGTACGCGCGCCAATTGCCCCCCAGCTAATTAAATCTGCCACATACTGCGGTGTGATCATATCTAGGAATTCGCTTGCTGTTGGCATACCCATATCTGTTAGGTCTAGCAGCAGTTTACGACCCATGCGCAGACCGTCATTGATCTTAAATGTATCGTTAAGGTATGGGTCATTGATAAGACCTTTCCAACCAACCGTTGTACGTGGTTTTTCGAAGTAAACACGCATAACGACCTCTAGGCGATCACCCAACTCATCGCGCAGTACTTTTAGACGCTTGCCGTATTCAATCGCCGCTTCTGGATCGTGAATAGAGCAAGGACCGATGATCACAAGTAGACGATCATCTTCACCTTTTAAAATATTTGAAATGGCTTCACGAGAACGAAATGTAGTCGAAGAAGCAGATTCTGTTGCAGGAAACTTCTCTAAAACTGCAACTGGCGGTAATAACTCTTTGGATTTGTTAATTCGTACATCATCTGTTTGAAACATTGCTACTTCTTCCTATTACTCTTGGTCGAACGCATCACCGAAAATGAGTGGTGAAAAAACGTTCACGCTTTCTTGTTCCTGTTCTGTGTAACTTATCTATCAAAAACCAAGGTTGCAACCACTAATTTCAATAAAAGGCAATATTTCTACTATTTTTACATTTTACATGATGTGTAAATAATTAATTACACCCTTATAAATAGGGAGCTAGAAGAGAATTTTGCCCTCGTTTTTTATACCACAAGATGCATTATCAGTCTGATATTGCTAAGGTATTAATACAATAACAAAATCAGCAGATCAGGCATGAACGCCATAGAATTTACAAATGTCAGCAAGTGGTATGGTCAGTTCCAAGCACTCAAAGAAATTAATCTCAGTGTACGAAAAGGCGAAATTTTAGTCGTTTGTGGCCCTTCGGGATCCGGTAAATCAACCCTTATCCGAACCATAAACGGATTAGAAACCCTAGACCAAGGGGAAATAACGGTTTTAGGCCAGCTCAGCTCAACTCTAGCCGCGGGCAAGGTCGGAATGGTGTTTCAACACTTTAACCTCTTTCCGCACCTCACTGTTCTAGAGAACTTAACACTCTCTCCAATACGCACACTCGGGCTGACTAAAAAAGAGGCGACTCAGCGCGCGCTACAGTTTTTAAAGCGAGTCAATATCGAAGAACAGGCCAATAAATACCCAGTGCAACTCTCCGGGGGGCAACAGCAACGCGTCGCCATCGCCCGTTCACTGTGTATGCAGCCAGAAATATTGCTCTTTGATGAGCCGACTTCCGCCCTCGATCCAGAAACTATTCAAGAGGTGTTAGATGTCATGGTCGACTTAGCGCAAGATGGCATTACTATGATCTGCGTTACTCATGAAATGGGATTTGCCAAAAAAGTCGCAGACAGAGTGATCTTTATGGACCAAGGGCAAGTACTTGAAATGTCGACACCAGAGCAGCTTTTTTCTGCTCCGACACATCCAAGAACGCAGCAGTTCTTAGCACAAATATTGAGCCACTAAGAATGAAGAAAATAATCCAACCCGTTGCGTCTGCCCTGCTCCAAATCATCTTGCTCATCCTAGCCCTTGCTTGGTTGCTTGATTCTGGTGCTAAGAGTATGGGGTATCAGTGGCAGTGGGAGCGCGTACCCGATTACATAGCCTTCTATGAAGATGGTGAATGGTGGCCAGCTGAGCTCATTGAAGGATTGCTCATTACCATCAAGATATCTGCGATTAGCTTAGGATTTACGCTGATTATTGGACTGACAACTGCGCTACTTAAGCTATCTAACTCGTGGGTAGGACGAGGTATCGCCAATGTGTACATTGAGGCAATACGCAATACGCCTTTGCTCGTGCAGATATACTTGCTCTACTTTGTCTTTGGCCCTGCTATTGGATTAGACCGATTTGCGACGGCCGTTTTGGCACTGTCACTCTTTCAAGGCGCCTATACCGCAGAGATCTTCCGAGGTGGTTTAAACAGCATTGCCAAAGGGCAATTTGAGGCAGCGAAATCTCTCGGGCTTAGCCCGTTTTACACCTACTACGATGTAATATTGCCTCAGTTGATTCAACGTACACTTCCTCCATTAACCAATGAGGTGGTGTCTCTGATTAAGAACTCATCCATTGTCAGTGTGATGGCAATTTTCGATCTCACTACCGAGGGGCGCAATATCGTCTCGGAAACCGCTATGCCATTTGAAATCTGGTTTACTGTGGCTGCTATCTACCTCGCTTTGACGCTGACACTGTCAGGGCTTTCTGCTTGGCTAGAACATAAACTCGGCGCTAGTTGGCGCACACAATAAAGGACAACTCTATGAAAAACATAGGACGAAAACTCATTTCAAGGAATGGATTCAAGGCTGCAATTACGGCTCTGCTAGGTTTAGCGATTAGCCTGCCAGCATTGGCTTCAGAAACGCCTAACTTAGACAAAATTAATGAGCGCGGAACATTGCGCGTTGGCATGTCGACCTTCGTTCCTTGGGCGATGCGGGATAAGCAAGGTGAGTTGATTGGTTTTGAAATTGATGTAGCAAAACGCTTGGCGAAAGATTCCGGTTGGCAAGTTGAATTTGTTCCTACTGCTTGGGATGGCATTATTCCAGCTCTACTGGCGAAGAAATTTGATGTCATCATTGGCGGCATGAGTATTACTCCAGAACGTTCAAAGAGTGTGTTGTTCTCTGCTCCCTACTCTCATTCTGGTGTTCAAGTAGCGGCGAACAAAGAGCTCGCGGAAGGATTCTCTGAATTTAGTGACTTCAACTCTCGCCGAGTAAAAATTGCAGCCCGTCGCGGAGCGTTTACAGTGCAAGTCGCTCGTGAAACCTTCCCTAAAGCTAAGATTCTTCAATTTGATGACGATGCGCAAGCTTTCCAAGAAGTGCTGAATGGCAATGCTCATGCCGTCATCGCGTCGAGCCCAAAACCAGAGCATGAAGCAGTGAAAAATAGCGACAAACTCTTTATCCCATTCACAGAACGTTTGTCTAAAGGCAACGAAGCGTTTGCTGTTCGTTTGGGCGAAGCTGACAAAGAAGACTTCTTTAATCAATGGATTCAAGCACGTACTCAAGATGGGTGGCTGGAACAACGTTATGAGTACTGGTTCTCAACTCTAGACTGGCAAGATCAGATCGCATCTGGTCAATAACTGGATTGGCTCCAACTTATCAAAATGAGTTGGGGCCACTTTTTGCGGAATAAACAAGCACGTGACTAAAAGCAACACACTAACTTCAATCGCACCGCCAGCCTTTAAGCGCTCGATTAACAAGCTAGATGTCCTTCTTTTACTGATGTTAGCTGGGTTGAGCTACTGGATATACGACCGCTCTTCTGTCGGCGTTAACTACACTTGGCGCTGGCAAGAGGCCTTCTCTTTGCTCTTTACACCAAGATCAGATGGCTCTCTGCCCTATTTTTTTCAGGGCTTATTGTCTACTGTACGCCTGAGTATTTGGGGGATGGTTCTTGCGTTAAGTTTAGGAACAGCGCTCGGCGTCGCTCGACACTCTAAAATCACTCTATTTGCTGTGCCGGCAAACATGTTTGTTCAACTTATACGAAATATCCCTCCTCTGGTGTTTGTCTTCATCTTTTACTTTTTCATCTCTAACCAACTGATTCCATTGTTGGGTTTAGATAGTTTACTAAGAGAGCATTCGGGAGAGATAAACTGGCTACAGTCCACCTTGTTTGGCCCGGCCAATCTTTGGGAAAATCTACTATCAGGCGTGTTATGTGTCGGTCTGCTGTCGGCCGCATATGTTGCTGAGGTAGTGCGCTCCGGCTTATCGGGCATCCCTAAAGGGCAATGGGAAGCGGCAGATTCGTTAGGTATCGGCGGATGGACTAAATACCGCTATGTGATAGCACCACAAGTTCTCGCGGCAATAACACCCGCATTAGCAGGACAATCGATTTCCTTGGTCAAAGACACATCCATCGTGTCACTGATTTCAATCCAAGAGATGACGTTTGTTGGCACTGAGATCGCCAACTCTTCAGGTTTGATTTTTGAAATCTGGTTGATAGTTGGACTTTGCTATCTTCTCATTTGCTTATCGCTATCACTGTTATTCAAACGACTAGAACAGCGAAGTTTGAAACACCTTCAGCGATAGTTAAAAGCTTACCGCCATACTATTTAGGCTCGATAGATGCTCGGTTATTTATTCTGATTGGTATAACGGAAACTTTAGCTTCAAATAACTCACATAGAGCATGGCGCCAATTGCTACGCATACAAGATTGATGCTCAGATCGAGGAATGAAAACTCGCGTAGAGGATTAAACATTTGCAGAAACTCGTCCAAACTGACCATAGCCAACAAGCCTAGTACCCATGGCGACAGCACCAAACGATGATAATGGTAGTAAGAGATTGGTGTTGACCACGCAGCGATAAACCCGAGTGTGGTGGCTACCGTTGCGTGAAGCACCCATGCCCCACCCAGTAGCACTTCAAGCGCTCTTATAGAATCGCCATGAAAGTCAAACGACTTTGCCATCGAGGCCCCACCGCCAAGCGCCATTAGGCCAAAAAGAACAATCAATCTTTTACTAAAAAGCTGCGTAGCTAGGTACATAGAGCGCTCTATTCAAAATCAAAACGCTCAGTAGACTAGCTTATTAAGACTCAGGATGACACCAAGAATACTGTCTATCTTGGAAATGAGACACTCTTAGAAGTATCCCTCCCAAACCAACTTCCACTGAAGAACCAAAAATCAGTAGTTAACACTCAAAACATGTGGCACAACAAATACATAATAAAAATGCATGATATTTGTTTGATCATTATCTTAATTTATAAATAGAAACATTGAATCATATATTGCACACATTATTGTGTAGCAAATCACAATACATAAGAGAGCATAAAATGCCCAAGATACGCAGTTTGTCTATTTTTTTAATTTCAATAGTTCTTGTCACTATTGCTGGCTGTACATCAACAAAAAAATCAGAACCAAATGCAATAGTTCCCGTTGGGGTAAAGTATGAAATCACCAACTTTGATTTTGATTTGGTCCAAAAATATAACGTTCCTGGTTTTTTTAATGAAGCACAAACTAAGGAGATCATGCTACTTACAATTAGGTCTAAGCTAGATGAACAGGGAATGCTAGCAAAACCGAGCGATAACAACTCTTACCCTATAGAGATTAAGCTAGATTATAAACGTAACTTTGTGGGAGAAGACACACCTTTCCCAGCAGACATGGTCGCACCACCAAAATTTTATTATTCAATATATGCTAATGAAAATGGACAACTTGCAAGTATTTACACTTCGAAAGAAATGACAACTACTGCTAAAAGCATATTCTATTTTGGTATTAGAGAGAACCAACAAGATGACCTGCTCTACTCGATAACAGCCGCAACAGATATTGCACAGAAGATAATAGATAACACTCCAAAGTATGACGGTTATGCTTCAAGTCCAATATCAAAAGAGCAATTTAATATCGTACTTACTGCAAAGGCAGTTGAGATAGCAGGCCAAATAAATACGGACACGCTTAAGGGCTACATACCTTCTGAAATAACCGATAAGTACTTAGCCATGATAAACAATCCAGACTTTGAAACTAGGATGGAAGGTTATGAAGAAATGCAAAAACAATGGTTAAACCAACCCGAGCTATTCGATGTGCTCAACCATAAAGTTCTCGAAAACTACACAAACAACCTGAATAGCCAACAAAAGGAAGAGATCGAAGAACAGATTCTTACGATAGCTAACGCAGGACTCATCGAGTATATGGACACGTTAACCATAGTTTCAAAGTCAGCAAATGATAAAAGTTTACAAAAGTACGCTAACGATAAAATAGAGTTGATGGAAGAACGCTTTTTAAAAACATATTTAATTCATCAACCCTTACCGAAAGGTATATCAGCAAATTGGAGACAACACCAACTGTATAATATGTTGAATTCCGAAGACCTTTACTTACAAAGAATTGCTGTAAAGACGATCTACAGAGACTTTCCAAAAGATGACTTTTTATTAGATACACTTAGTGAACAACTTAAAGAGTCTTTAACGCCGGGCTATAGTGCGGTTTTACGTGCAGATTATCACGCGTGGATTTGTCGTGTTCTTGGAATGTCTGAGAACCCTAAATATAAGAATCAATTAGAATACACCGCTGAGTATGCATATACCAGAAAGGCTAGAAACTTTGCGGAAGAGTTTGCCGATGAACTCTAAGCCATAGTTTATCTTCGAAGCCCACCAAGGAGGTGGGCTTTGTTTTAAGGGAGATAATGATCCACCAGCAGAAGCAAGAATAGAAACATTAGGTGATAGATGGAGAACTTAAACGTTTCAATTGCTGATTTCTCATCTGGGTTAAACTTGAGTTTCCAAGCGTGGCCAATAAAACCTAAGCTCAGAATTGTCGAACCAACCCAGTACAATGTTCCCGCCATACCGACTAAAGCAGGCAGCAAGCAGACTAAAGCAAGTAGCACGGTATAGAGCAAGATAGACGTTTTGGTGTATTCAACACCGTGGGTAACAGGCAGCATTGGAATATCCGCTTTTGCGTAGTCATCTTTGCGATGAATCGCTAGCGCCCAAAAATGTGGTGGCGTCCAGATGAAAATAATCATCACTAACAGCCAGCCATTGGCGTGCATCTCTCCAGTCACAGCAGTCCAACCTAATAGTGGTGGCATGGCACCCGCTATTCCTGCGATAACAATATTCTGCGGTGTTGCACGCTTTAGGTACATGGTGTACACCACAGCGTAACCAAGCAAACTCGCAAAAGTTAACCATGCCGTTAAAGCATTCACGCCGATATAAAGAACGGCAAATCCCAATGCTCCAATAACAACCGCAAATGCGAATACATGGCTTGAGTGTATTTCTCCTGATGGCAGTGGTCTTTTGTAAGTTCGAGCCATAATGGCATCTATGCGCTGGTCAATAAGATGATTAAACGCTGCCGCCGAACCTGCCATCAAGCCAATACCTATCAGCCCAAGCACTGTGCCCTGCACGGGTAACGCACCAGGAACCGCAAGACACATCCCGACTACCGCAGTAAGTAGCATCAGAGCAACGACTTTAGGTTTAGTCAGGGCCAAATAGCTACGCCATAGCGCTCTCTCTTGGGCAGTAACAGATAGTGTTTTACTCATGCGCACTCTCCTTATTAATCAGAGCAGAATCCATTGCAGACTGATGACTGGTTTGCCAAATGAGATAGTTGGTTCGTAATACGATCAAGAGCAACAAAGCAGCCCCTAAATTGTGTGCCACCGCGACAACCAAAGGTAAGCTCAATAATACGTTACCGATGCCGAGTGCAATTTGAATAGCGAGCATCAGCAATAACCCTTTCGCCACTTTGCTATACGCTTGTTTGTTCTCCGCGAGCAGCATAAACACGAGTGCCGAAACAAACAGTGTGACGACAACCGCCCCCACTCGATGCGTAACATGAATCGTCATCCGCGCGCCATAATCTAACGTGCCAAACTCATAGCTTTCTTGTTTGGGTTGAACCAATTCAAAAGCGCGTCCAAAATCGAGATAAGAAGTCCAGTTTCCTTCACATATCGGCAGTGTCGTACACATCAGCGCAGCGTAGTTAGAAGATGTCCAACCACCTAACGCAATTTGCATTACCACGACCACAAGCGTAGAAGCGGCTAATAACTTCAATCTCTGCCTAGCTTTATTGCCTTCCTTAACCAACGGAGTTTGCCTCGCTTGAAGCCCCCAGTGAGTTAAGGCGAGCAAACTGAATAAGGTAAAACCTCCCAACAAGTGACCCATTACTATGATTGGCATTAGCATCATGGTCACTGTCCACATTCCCAACAAGGCTTGAAAAATCACTACGACAGAAATTGCCGAAGCCATCGGCATCGGTATTTGCCCTGTTCTGATGCCAATAAAAGTAATGGCAAACACCACTAAGCCCAGTGTTCCCGCAAAGTAGCGGTGGATCATTTCTAGCCAAGCTTTGTCGGCTTCAACGGTAAGAGACGGGTACAGTGATTGAGCCAAAGCGATTTCATGCTGCTCATTAGGGACGGTTAGTTGACCATAGCAGCCCGGCCAATCAGGGCAACCAAGTCCTGCATCCGCAAGTCGAGTGTATGCGCCGAGCATGACGACAATGAATGTGAGGATAAGACTGAATCTGACAAGGTTTATCAACTTCATATCGTGACTCCTAGCGATTTAGCCGACGCGAGATAACTTGAGCAACTTACGTAAATCGGCAAGTAGCCCTTTGCTTTGTGCAACTAACTCACCTTGTTTGCTCACTTTGGGATAACGCATCACCAACTGCCCTAGCGGGTCTACAATCACGTATTCAAATTGATCAACAAGCTGAGAAAAACCATCATTTACTTTTATCTGAGCATACTCCGAATTTGCTAATACCTCGCTGCTAGGCGTAGAGATCAGCACAGGTTGCACACGTTGTTGGTACTTACCCAGTGCGATGTGGCTCTGACCAAGTAAATAGATTTGTTGCTGACAGAACTCACCGCATTGCTCAGGAACAACATAACCAAGCTGCCACTGTGACTCGTGGTAAGGATTGTCGATACCTAATGATTCCAGTGTCGCCATAGGTTCAATGAGCTCGCCCTTGTTGGTCACACCCGATTGATACCAGTGCTGGCTCAATACTGTTTTTGCAATAATGGCAGGTAAAGCGAACATCACCACTAAGCTGACAAAAATGATCCTTCCTCTTAAAACTGGGTTATTCATCTCTTACTCCCTGCTTTAAAGCTTTGACTAGTAAGCCGACACTTAACAGCGCCAGTACTGCCGCCATGGAAAACCACTGCACTGCATAGCCTAAGTGCTTATCTGGATTCATCGAGACCGGTTGCCAAGGCTGAATATAAGGCCAAGGCTCAACCAACGGCTGCACAACAAAAGGTTCTATTTCGATCTGCCAATGCTGCTCTAACTGAGCAAAATTAAGATTCTGAATTCGGCTCATCGTGCCTTGCTCTAAATGCAAACCTTTGCTGAGCGGATTACTCGACTTGCGATAAAGCCTGCCTTCAAGCACAAGCTCACTATTCAACCAATTAACCTGTGGCAGCTGTGAGCGTAAATCAGGCGCTTCAACAAAACCTCGTTCAAGCAGCAGGTGTTGTCCAGATTGTGTTTTCACTAACTGCAACGCCAAATAACCTACCTTGCCATCAACACTTTGGTTATCTAGTAACAAGTACCTATCCGTTACTGGGGTCGCGCTAAGCACGACTTTTACACCGGTTGGGTTACTGATTTGTTCCTGAGTCAACTCAGATAAACCAACAGGTGACATTTGCGCTCTCTGTATAACCTTTTGCTCTATTTGGCTTTTCTCATCTGCTCTCGATAATTGCCATAAACCTAAGTTGATCAATATCGAAAAGGCGACCACAGTTATTAGACAAACAGCCACAAACTTTGTGGTTTTCAGCGGAGCAAAAAAGGAACCTCCCATGGTATTCATATTCAAACTTGTCCTAGTACTGCTGCTACTCTTCATCCTTGTTAACCTCGGCAGAGCGATGTTTGAAATGGTTAAAGGCCCTGAATCGGAAGACGACTCTGATCAAGATTCCCTCCCAGATGACAAACCCATGAGCTTTTATTTGGGTCGCCGCGTTTTCCTTTCTGCACTCGCTGTTGTGTTAATGGTGGCCGCCTTATTAAGCGGCCTAATTGAACCGAATATACGCCCTTACTAGGGTCTGTTGACCTTTTGCGGTTAAATTTTGTTCGAGATAAAAGCGTTTTAATCGTGGCGAGAGGTTTGTCGCCTAGTCATTCTAAGCAAAACACCTCTCAACAAAGAGTAAAACGCTTTTAGCCGAACCCTTCGGGCAGCGTTTGTGGCTCCTTTCTGCTGTGTTATCGGCTTATCAGGTAGGGCAACTACAATTCAAAGCCTCTGCCTTGCATAAAGAATCCACAAACTGCTGCAAAAATCAGCTCAAAAGGTCAACAGACCCTGTACTGTTTAATTTAACGTTAAAGCACGTAAACAAAGACGAACAAACATAACCACACCACATCAACAAAGTGCCAATACCAACTGCCAGCCTGAAAGGCAAAGTGGTCTTTCGGCGTAAAATGGTCTTTTGCCACCCTAGCCAGCAATATGATCAAAAATGTAGTGCCTAGCAGAACATGCATGCCATGGAATCCGGTCAATAAGAAAAAGGTATTGCCATAAATTCCCGATTGAAGCGTTAAACCCAAATCTTGATAGGCATGTGCGTACTCAACCCCTTGGTAATACAAGAAAAAACACGCCAAAACGATGGTAATTTCAAGCCAGACAATCAGCGCCATACGCTTGTTCTGCTCTAAACTGACATGCGCTAAATGAAGCGTAATCGAAGAAGTGAGCAGGATAATGGTGTTGATTAATGGCAATCCTTGCCAAGGCATAGCGTTGGTCGTGTCTCCACCTGGAGTGGTCGTTAATGGCCATAAAGCCTCAAATGTCGGCCAGATAACCTCATGCGTCATCGCATTGTTACCAGCCCCGCCAAGCCAAGGCACAGAGATCATTCGTGCGTAGAAAAGAGCACCGAAGAAAGCACCGAAGAACATGATTTCGGAGAAGATAAACCAACTCATCCCCTGTCTATAAGAACGAGACAACTGCGCAGAATTCTTGCCACTCATAGACTCTGTAATCACGTTACTAAACCAACCCGCGAACATATAGAGCAGAAAGATAAAACCCGCGAGCAAAATCAGCTTGCCAAAGACACTCCCATCCCCGCCTTCAGCCATGTTCTGTACCGTCAGGCCTGCACCGACAGCAATCAAAAATAGGGCAACTGCGCCAACAATTGGCCAGCTGCTTTGTGCGGGCACATAATAGGATTGATGTTTTGAACTCATTGTGTTGCTCCTTGCGAAGTCTCATCGGTTACCTTAGATGAAACGTTAGCTAACTCGGTTGAGGTCGTTTTATCCGTGATATCATAGAGGGTGTATGACAACGTCAGAGTATGAATAGAGTCTGGAATATCAGGCTCGATATAGAAAATCAGTGGCATTTCTGCTTTTCCATCGGCCTGCAAAGGCTGCTGATTGAAACAGAAACATTCGATCTTGTTGAAATAGGTAGCACCTAACCCCGGAGAGACCGATGGCACGGCTTGGCCAACAATATCTTTGGAAGACAAATTCTTAGCATAGTAAGCGGTTTGAATCACTTCGCCGGGATGCACTTCCATTGAAGTTTGTGCCGGAACAAAAGACCAAGGAATCCCTTGATTATTGTGCGCCATAAACTCTACGCGAATAAGACGTGATGTGTCAGGAACCATACCTTGTGGTTGTAGCGCAGACTCTGTATTGGTTTTTCCGTTGATTCCTAAAGCTTCACACATCACGTCGTATAAAGGGACAAGAGCAAAACCAAAACCAAACATGGCAACAACCGCAGCGCAAAGCTTCAGCGTAAGCTTTCTATTGGATTTCGCTTGCCCATCCATAACAGAGCCCTTAGTCCACTTTCGGTGGCGTTGAGAAAGTATGATGAGGCGCAGGGCTTGGCACCGTCCACTCCAGCCCTTCAGCACGATCCCAAGGTTTCGCCGAAGCCTTTTCTCCGCCTCTGATACATTTGATCACCAGCCACAAGAAGATTAACTGTGACAGGCCAAAGGCAAAGCCCCCTATTGAGACTATTTGGTTAACGTCTGCAAATTGAATCGCGTAGTCCGGAATACGCCTTGGCATACCCGCTAAGCCCAAAAAATGCATCGGAAAGAAAAGCACATTGACTGAAATGATCGAACACCAGAAATGCCACAAACTCAATTTGTGGTCATACATATTCCCCGTCCATTTAGGCAACCAATAGTACGCCGCCGCCATAATCGAGAACACGGCGCCCGAGACCAACACATAGTGGAAATGCGCCACCACAAAATAGGTATCGTGGTACTGAAAATCAGCTGGAACAATGGCGAGCATTAGCCCTGAGAAACCGCCAATAGTAAACAAGATGATAAACGCAATAGCGAACAACATCGGCGTTTCAAAGGTCATCGCCCCTCGCCACATGGTTGCTACCCAATTAAACACCTTAACGCCTGTCGGCACCGCTATTAGCATAGTGCAGTACATAAAGAAGAGTTCGGCAAATACCGGCATACCCGTGGTAAACATGTGGTGTGCCCAAACAAGGAAGGACAATAGGGCGATACTACAAGTTGCGTAGACCATCGAGTGATAACCAAACAGCTTCTTACCACTAAAGGCTGGAATAATCGCAGATACAATACCAAAAGAGGGCAAAATCATGATGTACACTTCGGGGTGACCAAAGAACCAGAAGATATGCTGGAACATCACAGGATCACCGCCCCCTGCGGCATCAAAGAACGAGGTTCCAAAGTACTTATCGGTGAGCACCATGGTGACAGCCCCTGCGAGTACGGGCATCACGGCGATTAATAGAAACGCCGTGATAAGCCAAGTCCAAACAAACATTGGCATTTTGAACCATGTCATCCCTGGAGCACGCATATTAACGATGGTGACGATCACGTTAATTGCCCCCATGATCGAGCTGATCCCCATAATGTGTACCGAGAAAACAAACAACGCGGTACTGTCAGGTCCATAGGTCGTCGAGAGTGGCGCATAGAAGGTCCAACCAAAATCAGGACCGCCGCCTTCCGTAAACAATGAGGCAATAAGAATGGCAAAAGCGAAAGGGAGAATCCAAAAGCTGAGGTTGTTCATCCGCGGCAGAGCCATATCTGGCGCACCGATCATCATTGGGATCATCCAGTTTGCTAGCCCAGTGAAAGCTGGCATCACTGCACCAAACACCATGATCAAGCCATGCACGGTAGTCATTTGATTAAAAAACTGCGGCTCGACCAATTGTAAACCCGGCTGGAAAAGCTCCGCACGAATGATCATTGCCATCGCACCGCCGATTAAGAACATGCTAAAGCTAAACCAAAGGTAAAGCGTCCCAATGTCTTTATGGTTCGTCGAATAGAGCCAACGGGTAATTCCCTTAGCTGGGCCATGGTGGTCATGATCATCAGCTTCAACAGCAATCGTGCTATTGGCGCGACCGATATCGGCATCAGTAGCTGGCGCTGATTTGGTTTTGTCTTCTACGATCGAATCAGGTTTGGACGTTTTCATTGTCCCTCCTTAGACGCCTTAAGCTGGTTAACATCTGATGCTTGAACTAAATCACCCACACTGTTACCGAGACCATTTCGTTGATAGGTCACCACAGCAGCAATCTCTTTATCTGTCAGCTGGTTAGAGAATGCTTGCATTGCTGTACCCGAACGACCATTAACCACAATATCAATGTGCGAAGAGACATCGCCCGTTGCGACTTTACTGCCCGTTATGGCTGGGAATGCTCCGGGTATACCAGCACCATTTGCTTGGTGACAAACCGAACATCGATCGAGATACACTTTCTCACCAACACTTATTAACTCATCCAGAGACAACGAGGCGGTGAGTGA
Organism: Vibrio sp. R10-SG3-ISO10; assembly: GCF_059834185.1. NCBI lineage: Bacteria > Pseudomonadati > Pseudomonadota > Gammaproteobacteria > Vibrionales > Vibrionaceae > Vibrio > Vibrio sp. R10-SG3-ISO10. The sequence continues at coordinate 651,354 of NZ_JCBDHG010000022.1, read as the reverse complement.
GGCTGCAGCTTCTTGCTTCGCTTTCTCTAATTCCGCTTTCTTGGCAAGCAGCCAGGCATCGTATTTCTCTTCTTCCATCGCATGAACAACAATGGGCATAAAGCCATGAGCTCGACCACATAACTCAGCACATTGACCGCGGTAGACACCAGGCTTGTCTATGCGAGTCCAGGCCTCATTAATAAATCCTGGGATGGTGTCTTTCTTCACCGCAAAGTCCGGCACCCACCAAGAGTGGATGACGTCATCAGCTGTCATCAAAAAGCGTACTTTACGGTTAATCGGTAGCACCAGCGGGTTATCCACTTCCAATAGATAATGCGCGCCCTTTTCCTCGATGCCATCAATCGCTTTTTGGCTAGTTGCGAGCAAACTAAAGAACTCGACGTCTTCACCGAAATAGCTGTAATGCCACTTCCATTGCGAGCCTGTTATTTTTACAGTCAGATCTGATTGAGTAGTATCTTCCATTGCGACTAAGGTTTTGGTCGCCGGAATAGCCATTAAGACGAGGATAATAATTGGAATAACCGTCCAGATAACTTCCACTTTAGTACTTTCATGGAAGTGCGCCGCCACCGCACCTTTGGATTTGCGGTGATGATACATGGAGTAAAACATCACCCCAAAGACCACAACAGCAATGGCGCAGCAGATGTAAAATATCAGCATATGAAGGTCATAAACCTGCTCACTGATATTGGTGACTCCCTGAGTCATGTTGTAGGCACTTTCTTCTGCGTGTGCAAAAGCAGTGACACAAATTAACAAAACACTACTCAATCGCCACAGTAACAACTGTAAACTTTTCAAAAGACCTCTCCTCTGCCAGAGTCATCAACCGTGATGCTGGTACTTGTTCCTGCATGTCACCTGAGCCTGCAAGAAAGTACCAATCAGCCTTTGGACTTGGATAATTCCTTATAACCAGTAAATTTCATGTAATTTGTTATATTTATGTTAATAAACGTTAGTTGGCGTTTCTAAATTGTGCAAGAAAGTCCTATTAGAAATGGTGACTAGGCAGAGCATAGAAAGGTTTAGCGATTGCGCTCTCGCAAATGATAATCAATATCAATTAAAATCAAGCTAAATTCAGGAAATAACATAGACTTAAAGTAGGGTCTGTTAACTTTTTGAGATTATTCCTGCAGTGGTTTGTGGGTTCTTTATACAAGGCAGAGGCTTTGAAGTGTAGTTCCCCTACATGATAAGCCGATAACGCAGTAGAAAGGAGCCACAAACACTGCCCAAAGGGTTCGGCTAAAAGCGTTTTACTCTTTGTTGAGAGGTGTTTTGCTTAGAATGACTAGGCGTCAAACCTCTCGCCGCGATTAAAACGCTTTTATCTCGAACAGGATTTATTCTCAAAAGGTCAATAGACCCTGGATATCAACTTGAGACATGAAGAAGGTAAAAACATCATGATGGAACAAGTGACGCGTTGGTTAGAGAAAGATCCTGACCCACATACAAGAGAAGAGCTTCAACACCTAATCGATGAACAAGCATTTGATGAGTTAGACGATCGCTTTAGCCAACGTTTGGAATTTGGTACTGCTGGCCTACGAGGCAAAGTCGGTTGTGGTCCAAACCGAATGAACCGTTTAGTGATTCAAGAAACTGCAACAGGGCTTGGTCATTATCTTGTTGAACAAGTCACAGATGCAAAAACGCGCGGTGTTGTCATCGGCTATGATGGCCGTACAGACTCCAAACAGTTTGCTCACGATACGGCTTCTGTTCTTACTTCTCTTGGGATTAAGGTTTTCCTAACACATGCAGTAGCGGCAACACCAATTGTTGCATTTGGGGTAAAACACTTTGATGCAGCAGCGGCTGTTGTGGTTACAGCCAGCCACAATCCACCAGAATACAATGGCTTTAAAGTGTACTGGGAAAATGGCGCGCAAATCATCCCACCACATGATTCAGGCATTGCAGGTGAGATTGACATTGCGGCGACCAAGCCAATACCACTTATGGCACTAGATGATGCCGAGAAGCATGGTTTACTCGTTTGGTTGAAAGAGGATTACTACGAAACTTACCGCCAAACGATGAATAACAATCCACTCTTGGCTAACCATACTGCGCCTAACGATATCGCTATCGCATATACCGCTATGCATGGTGTAGGGGCAAACATGGCGCAAACCCTACTCAACGACGCGGGATTTAACCACTTTTACAGTGTTGCAGAGCAAAGTGAACCAGACGGCTCTTTCCCTACCGTCAACTTCCCGAACCCAGAAGAAGCTGGGGCGATGGATATGGTCATGGCATTAGCTAAACAACACAACGCCGACATTGCATGTGCCAATGACCCAGACGCAGACCGATTTGCTGTCGCTGTGCGCAAGCCAGATGGTGACTATCAGATGCTGACTGGCGACCAAGTGGGAACTTTATTTGGTCATTACCTCTTGTCACAAACGGAGGCGAGTAAGCAACTTGTCGGCAATACGATTGTTTCATCCACTTTGTTAAACAAGATAGCCGATGCGCACGGTGCCACTTACTTCCAAACACTGACTGGCTTTAAATGGCTAACCAATGTAGCGATGCAAAAGCAAAGCGACGATCAGCAGTTCCTATTTGCCTATGAAGAAGCACTAGGCTACACGGTTGGGAACAAAGTCTGGGATAAGGATGGTCTATCCGCTCTGGTTGCCTTTGCGCAATTGACCGCCGAGCTAAAAAGCCATGGAAAAACCATTTGGGATCAATTAGAAACCATCTATCGTCAGCACGGTATGTATCTGAATTCGCAACGCAGTATTGCGCTTGATCCTAAAGCACCACCTGTAGGTGATAAGCTCAGAGCTAACCCACCGACTATGATAGCGGGTAGTAAAGTGGAAGTGACAGAAGATCTTAAGTCACTTACCAAGCACTTTGCTGATGGTTCAACTCAAACCATCGACCTACCAGCAAGTGACGTGCTTATCTATCACCTATCGTGTGGTGCACGAGTGATCGTTCGTCCTTCAGGAACAGAACCGAAATTGAAGTGTTACTACGAAGTTATCGAGAAGTTTGAAGATTCTGATAGCTTTGAACACGTACTTGATAAGGCGTCAGAGTCTATGGGAATGCTGATTTCAGAACATCAGCACAGCTTACTTTAAGCTCAGAAACAATCTCCCCCTTAAGTTACTTCACAGCAGCTTAAGGGGTGCCCATCATACTAACAACTCAATCGCCTTAAGTGGCTTTTTGCAGAAACAACCTCTACCGATTTTAGAACTTCTCTACTGGCATTTAAGTGAGAGCTAGGTTGTTCAGAAAGCTCAGTAATAATATTCTGGCATAGCTCAGGAACAATTGGCGATAGCAACCACGCCAACTCTCGAACGAAATTGCAGACGATCAAGCAAGTTTGTTGTGACTCTTGGACTGGCTGCCCTTTTCGAATCAACCACGGTGCTCGGTGATGGAAAAAAGCATTTAGCTTTGATAAAAGCGCATTGCACTCTTTAGTCACTCGATAAAGATCTCTGTCATGATACGCACTAACGATTCGCTCAAGGTCGCAGGAAAACTCGCTAACATAAGTTCGACAGTCAGAATCTAACCTCCCAGCTGACTCAAGCGTTAATGAGCCAGAAAACTCCTTCACAACTATGGTGTGGTTACGTTTTACAAGGTTGGCAAAATTATTAAGTAAATCTCCATTTATTAGCCCAGTAAACTCCTCTAGCTCAACGTTACCATCTCTATATAGCGGCTTTTGACGAATTAAAGCATAGCGAATTCCATCAGTTGATAAACGCTGAGCAAATGACGAAGGATTCACAGTCGTCAGAGGATTCGATTTAGAGATCTTTTCACCACCGATGGTCCACCAGCCATGAACAATCAACTTTTTAGGAAGCGGCAGTTCCAATGCTAATAAAAATGCTGGCCAATACACTGCGTGGAACAGCAAAATATCCTTGCCTATGACGTGTTCTGTTCGCTCAATTGCTGATACATCGGCGTCTTTTTCTGCAATCGCGGTGATGTAACTAAACAGAGCATCAATCCATACGTATACCGTATGCTCCTGATTACTCGGTACCTTTATACCCCATTGGTTGTTAATTCTTGAAATTGATAAGTCTTCCAATGGCTCTGAAGCAAGTTGCTCGATTAAAGTGTTTTGATAATGCTGAGGGACGACTACATCGGGAATATTCTGATAATACTCTAGCAGGGCCAATCGATATTTCTCAAGCTGAAACAAATATGTTTTCTCTTCTACACGAGTGATTGGTTGTTTGTGAATCGGACACAATAAGCCATCGAGCAGATCTCTCTCTGGATAGAACTGTTCGCATGCTACACAGTAGTCACCGGAATAGTGCCCTAAGTAGATATCACCTTTCTGCTCCAACGTCCGCCACACTCTCTCAATATTGGCCTTATGCTGATCCGCCGTGGTACGGATAAAAACGTCTGGATTAATGTCGAGCTGTGGCCAAAGATTGCGAAAGCTTCGAGACGTTTTCTCAACAAATTGCTCAGGGGATTGTTGATTCGCTTGCGCAGTGTTGGCAATTTTCTGACCGTGCTCATCAGTCCCGGTAATTAAGTGACTCTTCACTCCGGAGAGAGAATTAAAGCGATGGAGAATATCTGCGACTACTCCTGTATAAGCATGGCCTAAATGGGGCTCACCATTGGCATAAAATATAGGCGTAGTGACAAAGCATTGCTCAGAGTGACGCGAATCGGAAGAACTGTGGAATAGCGATTTGAAGCTCATAGATAAATCTCCTCTAATTCCCAAACAAAGGTCGAAAAGAGATCTCTCTAAATGCTTATTCGCATCACCTTTCCAACACTTTGTTAAGGAATGGTGGTGCGAAAAAAGAAAAAATCAGTACACGCAGCCCATCCCTCCCAGCATTCGCTGAGAAGGCATGTTCATCATCATTTCAGTGACAATTTTAGATGAGCTGTGTGTTAATGATACTAAGTTCATAACTCCACACTAACAGAGTCATTTTTGTTCGACAAGCGTTAATCTTGAAAGCCAACACTGATACAGCAACACCCAAATGCCAGAATGTGCCATCAATGAAAAGGGCGTTTTCGGACTAGACATCCTAACCCTCAAAACAAAGTAACCGCTTTGACAACAGTGTGATTATTAACAAAGATAGAAAAATCTATTGTTTGCTTTAATACATTAAAGAGCTCTACAGATAAAACCCCACACCTATTGGTATGGGGCTTTTTTCTTGGTCCAGAAGCTTACAGTTGCTCTTTAACCACTTCCTCAAGTTGCTGATAAGGCACATAACCTGGGATCACTTGTTCACCCATGATAAGTGCTGGCGTACCCCTTAAACCTAAACCAGTAAACATGGCATAGTTGTTTTCTAACTGCGCCTTCACCTCATCACTGACATTTAGATGCTCCGTCGTTCCGGTTTTTTGCGCAATCTTCATTAAGGATGCGGCATTATGTGTGCCCGGTTTTGAAACCAGTAAATCGTGGACTTGCTGATATTTATCACGATCTTTTTGCCAAACGTTAAGCGCGTAAGCGGCCGAGTTCACCGAAGAGCTGCCTTCTTTAAGCGGCACATAGAGATTCACCACTTTGATTTGCGGGTAATCTTTCACGAGCTTATCTAGCTCCACGTCCAATTTCTTACAGAATGGGCAGCTATAGTCTGTCACGTTGATGATCGTGAACTCGCCGTTTTCTGCACCCATAAATGAGTGGTTAGGATCGTTAAGGTAGTTTTGGCTACTCTCTAGTAGGTGAGTAAACTGCTGTTGCTGCTTGATATACATTCCTAGGCTTTCATGTAATCCATCGACAACCTGCGGGTTTGCCTCAAGCATCTCTACAATCTCAGCAATCTTTTGATCTTGAGGTGCTGCCAATGCTGGAGCAGTAAAAAGAACGCTTGTAGCCAGCGCTAACGTAAGTTTATTGAGCATAGTAAGTTCCTAATTGTTTAACCAAAGACGTGCAAGTAAGCCTGGCGGAGTCGTAATGCCAGTCGTGATTGATTCGATTTTGCCGTCTCTGACAATGAATATGGTTGGTGTCACTGAGATGCCCCACTGCTTAAACAGCTGAGAGTTCTCGTCGTTGACGTTGGTAAATTGATAATCGTGTTTTTGCTTGAATGCCTCAACACGCAAGTCTGTTCCAGAGGCTCCTGAGACCGCGACCACAGGGTAGTATTGACTCACCCAATCAACGGTAGGACTGACAAACTTACATACCGGACACCAAGTTGCCCAAAAATAGATTACGACCGGGGTTTGGTAGCTCATCTCGATCACATCAACTGGGTTTCCCTTTTCATCCACTGTGACTAAGTCCGGCGCCATTTCAGTCGGTACATCTTGGGCACGATAGAGATCAATTGCAGTGGTGATCACAATCGCGAATAGCAAAAACTTTGATATTTCTTTGAGCCAGTGAAGCGGTCTTATCTTCATTAACCCGCCTCCCCACTCGCTTGCTTAAGTGCCTGTGTGACCGCTTCATCGGTTAATATCACAGGCAGTGGAATGCCTCGAGGCGCATTAGGTCCATAGACAATATTAAACGGCACACCAAATCTGCCATTGGCTCGAAGATAATCCGTTACTAGGCCATCAGGGTGAGTCCAATCACCTTGGATAGGTGTGACATTCGGATGCTGAAGTGCTGAGTAAACGGGATCTTGTAAGATCACGCCAATCTTGTTCGCTTTACAGGTCACACACCAGTCAGCGGTCACGTTAACAAACACTGTATTGCCATTAGCAACTGACTCAGTAATCGCTTCATTCGACAGCCTAACCCACGGCAAATCTTCAGGTAAAGGCGTTGACCAATGATCCGCCGTCATACTTCCAATCACTAGCCCGCCAGCGAGCAGCAGTAAAGATGCGCCACCAGAGATGACAAACGCTTTATCGCCATAAACCTTTTTGATGCGCATAAGCACGACGACCAACGCGGTGACTGCTAGAACTATGACCCAGAATACTGGGAGGTGGTTGGCGAGCAAGTAAAGCAGCCAAACGCTGGTGAGAAGCATCATCACACCAAATAGCAGCTTAACCTTATTCATCCAAGCACCCGGCTTAGGCAGGTAAGAGGCAAGTCCAGGGAACAATGCCACCACTATCCAAGGTAAAGCCATGCCTAGCGCAAGAGCAGTAAAGATAACTAGCATATCTATGGTGCTAGCTGCTAATGCAAAGGCTACAGCCGTCCCTAAGAAAGGCGCAGAGCATGGCGTGGCAAGTAGCGTGGCAAACATACCTTGCAGATAGTGCCCTGCATAAGAGTCATCCCCTTTTGAGGCAAGCCATGTATTGGTATTGGACGATAGCCTAATTTCAAACAAACCAAGCATATTGGCACCAAACAGGGCCGTTACTGCCACCATAAAGCCGATAAACCAAGGGCTCTGGAACTGAATACCCCAGCCAATGGCACTACCGGAGAACTTCAAAATCAGTAGAAATGCCGCCAACAACCAGAACGAAGTCAAAATGCCTGCTGAAGAAGCAAGAAACTGCAAGCGCACTTTACGACGCTCAATTCCTTGGGCGCTAATGACACCACTTAACTTCATCCCCAACACCGGGAGTACACATGGCATCACGTTGAGTATCAGTCCGCCCAGTAAAGCAAAACCAATCATCTCAACCAAAGAGAAGCTTGGTATTGGTGCAGACACGAGACCTTTTGTCACTTGCGCGGCTTGTTCAGCGATAAAATCCGTATCCTTAATGGTCACATCGACGGACTGTTCGCTTAGATTGATGTCGCCAAGCCATGTCGATACATCAAACACTGCGACAAGTTTTTCTCCCTCAACTGTAAGATGGTTGAGCGCATAACTGTAATCACTGATCGCTTCTACTCGACTATCTACAATAAGTTCGGGGACATCCCAGCCTAGTGGTTTTATCAAAGTCACTTGAAGCTGATTAGTCGAACTATCCCAAACTGCACTTTGCTCTGAAATCAAAGGGGATGCTTTAGGCACCTGACTGATCGCTTGAGCATGTTGGTACATAGCCTGTTCTGAGACGACCAACTCACTCGGTATAAAATCCAAACTAAATGGATAATCGGTCAGTACACATATGGTGGTACATGAAGATAGAGTCAGCTTAGCATCGAGACTTACTGGCTTGTTAAAGTCTTCGACGTGCAGCGTCATTGGGATCAAGGTATCCCCTTTGTAACCAAGAGTGTTGATACCAAGTAGATTAAACTGCTGTGGGTAAGGCCAATGCCAGTCAACGGATTCAAGATTAGAAGAGCCCTGCCATGAAATACTTGGCGCTATGCCTCCTTCACCTGGCGAGCGCCAATAGGTTTTCCAGTCACCTTCTAGCGCAACTTCGAGAAAGCCTTCGACAGTTTTATCTGTAGGGTTAACTTGCCCTGTCACGACAAAGCGAGTTTTTGCAGGAGGATGATCCGGATTAACCATCCACCCCGTCTCAACCTGTGCAAATGCTAAGGTCGAGAAAAGCACACTGCTCAGCATAATGAAAAAGCTCAGCAGACTAAAAGGTGCAAATCGAGTTTGTTTTATCATTGTTGTGTCCAATTGAAACCAATCTAATAAATAGATACTCAGATATCTATTTTGGTTGGTATATGCCCCTCAATGGGGGAATAACAAATACGAGCTATCTCTGGCTAAAACTCAAGCCAGTAACGAATTTGTTTACTCTCGGAACACACAAAAAGTGAGATGAAGACGGGATTTGGGGACTATAGGTTCAGTAAACTGAGGAGAAGATTGTCTGGTTGAGATAAGCCAAGCGACAATCACCAACAGCGCGACAAAGAAAGAAACCACGACGTGATCAAGATTAACCTTGGCACTGCCTAAAAGCTTCTCTGTTAAATCACACTGCTTGCTAATGTCCGTCGATTGATCGGTTACATGAGTGCTATCTGCAAGAGAAGCATACTTGTACTCACACACCGTTAGCATGCCTGAATTTTGCGTAAGACAAATAGCAAACACCCAGCCAATTAGGGCTAGAGTGATTTTTGCAGATTGTGTCGTAGCAAAGTTTTTAAACATACTGTGCGAGTTACTCAAGATTTTAAGCCAGAGATTATGACAACCCCAAACGCCAACATTGTTAGTTTAATGTGAGAAGTCTCTTAGACAATTTTCTTTTGTAAGAAAATTTTATCAACGCCCGCGGTTGGAAACCCGGTATAACGTCCAACTTCTTTAAATCCTAATTTGGCATAAAAACCCGGAGCTTGGAAACTGTAGGTATCAAGATATAAGTCTGTAACACCTAATGCTCTTGCTTCAGACTCGATGCGTTCCATCAACAATGAACCAATGCCAGACTTTCTTTCACGCTCATCCACCCAAAGAAACTCGACAAACAGCGTATTGGTAAATATTTCGCCCGTTAAACCGCCAGCGAAATTACCCTCATCATCTTCTATGTAGCATGCGAGACTCTGAATCTCCTCATCAGGGAAGTGCTGCATGTTGAATGCTTTCAAACCATTGTAGATAACATCTTTAATGTTCTTCGGCGGGTTAAGTACAAACTGAACATTCATAGGCGGTCCTTCCTTGTTTCCATATAGATCAAAAAAGGCCAGCAAACGCTGACCTTTTATACCAATCTGGATAAGTAGGTGGTCAGATAATTGCGCAGGAAAAATCGCTTAGAGCAAGGCATAGATTGCAGCTAGCTAGTTGACCTACCTACAAAATCTATAACGCAGCTATCAGCGATTTTAACTAGCAAGAATGTCCAGATACTTATTTAGGTTGGTATTAAATGCGGTTAGCTCGCAAATGAGCTTAACATCCAAATCGCTAACACGACAAATATCAACCCCATAAACTTATGCTGATATGTTCTAAATTTTGCGTTTTCGAGTAGCGGCTTACCTAATGTTCCCACTAACGCCACCAGCAGTAGGTTGAACAAGAGACCTAATACATTCAGTAGCAAGCCCAGTGCTAACATTTGTTCGCCAGAACTTGCGGTAATATTACTAGATACAAATTGAGGCAAGAACATCACAAAAAACACGAGGGCTTTAGGGTTGAGTAGGTTGCTTACCAAAGCTCTTTGGTAAAAGGTGGTCGCGACCTTGTTTGAACCATCCATTTGCGGCGCATCAGCGGCACTTGCACGAATACAGTCCCAGCCCATTTTTAGCAAGTAAGCACCACCTAATAAGTGCAACGCTTTTAACGCAATCGGGCTCATGGCAATCAGTGCAGAAACACCGAGTGCAGCAAGCAGAGTTAGGATAATCCCTGAAGTGGCGTTACCTAAGCTAGCAAAGATACCCACTTTACGACCGTAGCTCATACTTGAACTGGCAATAAGCAACATATCCGGACCAGGCAACAATAAAAGTGCAACAACAGCGGTCAAGTAAACCGGCAGCACAGAAATATCAATCATAGTTATAATTTTAGAAAAGCAAAAACGGCGGCATTTTAGTCCAACAAAATCAATTTATCTACCACAAACAATAAATAAACAATCATAAAAATAGATTAAATGACTTTTACATTTGTTAATGAACTGAATATCAATTTGAGCAATTTTGTACAAAAATAACTAAGGCCTATAAGCTAGACTGTGAGATCCGTAAATAGACATTAGAGCGCTAGGAAAGCTTATGGCGAAAGGCAGTAAAGAATCAGCCAGTTTTCATTTAGCCAATGAGCTAGGTGGGCTTGAATTGTTAGATGCGAAATATACGCATCAGAATTTCTCTCGTCATAGCCACGAGGGCTATACCATTGGTGTGATTGAGAAAGGGGCACAACGCTTTTATCGTACTGGAGGTAATCACATTGCCCCGCAAGACAGCATCATTTTAGTCAATGCTGATGAAGTTCATAACGGCCAAACGGCGACTGAAGGGGGCTGGGAGTACAAGGCCATGTATCCATTACCTGAGCAGTTTGCGCAGCTTACAGAAGGACTCTCATCTGGCTCATCCATCCCTTACTTTCCTGAGCCCGTCGTTTATGATCCAGAGCTCGCACAACAATTACGCTTAGTGTTTGACACTTTGGCCCAATCAGACAATAAGCTGCTTAGGGAAACATTGATCTATGGCACCTTAGTCAAACTCGTTTCGCGTCATAGCAAGTCGAAACTCGATTGGGAGCCGAAGACACGCAGCCAGCGCCAATTGTTGTTAGTTAAAGAATTTTTGGACGATTTCCCACAAGCAGATGTCAGCCTTGAGGACTTATCCAAGCTGGCAGGACTTAGCCCTTATTATCTCACGCGTAGTTTTCAAAAAGAGTTCGGCCTACCACCACACGCCTATCAGATTCAGGCGCGGCTCAGGGTTGCAAAACAGCTTCTTCGTCAAGGGCTTAAGATCTCAGACGTTGCTCAGGAAACGGGCTTTCACGACCAAAGCCACTTCCATAGGCATTTCAAGCGTGCTTTAGGTGTCACACCCAAACAGTTTATCGGCAAGCCATAGAGCGACAAACCCGCAATTTTGTACAAGCCGTTAGTACATCCGTGTGAGTTAATACGGCCATTATCCATCACACTAAAAACAATAATTATGAATACCATGACCTTCGAACAAGACAGACAACTCAGCCACTCTCAACTCTTTTGGCAAGGTACCCTTGCAATGGTACCACTCAGCATTGCCGTGATCCCTTGGGGGCTGCTTGCAGGTTCATTTGCCATAGAATCTGGATTGACCGTTGTAGAGAGCCAAGCTTTATCGGCCATCCTCTTTGCTGGTTCCGCTCAGCTCGTTGCCACTGGGATGTTTAAAGCTGGCGCAACACTCGCCACCATGCTGCTCGCGATATTTTTTATCACTTCTAGGCACCTACTCTATAGCGTCTCAATGCGAGATAAAGTAAGCCCACTGCCACTCAGGTGGAGGCTCGGGCTCGGGTTTCTTTTAACAGATGAGCTGTTTGCCATTTGCGGTCAGCAATCTGAAATGCAGTTTAATCGTTGGTATGCATTGGGAGCAGGCCTGAGCTTTTATTTGTGTTGGAATCTCGCCACACTCGCAGGCATTGTTGCAGGGAGCTATATCCCAGCTCTAAATGAATTAGGATTAGAGTTTGCTGTCGCAGCGACGTTTATCGCCATTGTCGTTCCCAACGTGAAATCTTCTCCGGTACTTCTAGCGGTCGTCGTTTCATTAGTCACGTCAGTCATTTGTTATGCCCAAGGAATCGAGTCAGGGCTGATGATCGCCAGCGTTGCAGGTATGCTTGCTGGCTACTTTGCCGAATCGCTAAAAGGAGATAACCGATGATTATGTTGTCTATTCTAGCGATGACTGTGTTGGTTTTTGCGAGTCGATATCTTTTCTTAGAACCGCGCTTACCTTTAAGGCTCAACCCTCAGGCTCAGCGACTACTGAAATACTCTAGCCCTGCCGTGTTGACCGCAATTTGGGCACCAATTGTCTTTATGCCAGAAAAACAGCTTTGGCTCTCGGCAGGTAACCCTTATTTGATTGGCGCACTCATTGCGGCGTTTTTAGCTTGGAAAACCAAGAATGTTCTCTTAACAACCTTGGTCAGCATGGTGGTGTTTCTGTGCCTAAAACTGCTCTAGCCAAACAAGGCTGCGAGTAGGAGCAAAACAACCGCCATTATCGCCACGCACTTGAGAAGTAGACCGACATTGTTGCTTCCACCTTTAGGCGCTTGATTACAACAACCCATAATAAAAACCTCCAATTGAACTCTCAATTGGAGGTTAATCCTTGACCTAGGGGTAGAGTAAAGCGTTAATTATTGAGCAACCCACTCAATCTCTATCAGCGTTTTGTCACCGGACTTTAATCGAGCGAGAAACACATCGTCGGCATGCACTTCACCTACACCTTGTGGGGTACCCGTCATAATGATGTCACCATCGCACAAGGTGGTGTAACTCTTGAGCTCTTCAACAATCACTGCTGGCGAATAGATCATTTGTTTCACCGAGCCTTTTTGAACACGGACACAATTAATAAAAAGCTCAATTTCTAACGACTCTATCTCTAACCCAGCTAAAGGGACAAAACGACTAAACACCGCAGAGCCATCAAAGGCTTTTGCGCGCTCCCAAGGTAAACCTTTTTCTTTTAGTTGAGACTGTAGGTCACGCTTGGTCAGATCGAGCCCGACCCCCACCGCAGACAATTTGCCTTGCTTAACGATAAAACAGATTTCACCTTCATAGTGGAGTCTTTCTTGATGAAAGGAACTTAGATTAGAGGCAATCGAGGATGGCGGTTTGGAAAACACCACCATTTGCTCAGGAACAGAATTATTCAGCTCTTGGATATGTTCTAAATAGTTACGACCAACACATAGAATCTTGCTTGGCTCAACCAAAGCCTCTCCAAGTTTTACTGAACTCATGCCACCATCCCTGACCTAATTTAAGAAGCTAATATTCTAAGCTAATTGGCTAATAAAAAAACGATTTGGTTTCAAAATTAAGAGCTCATACCCAATATTACTGAGGTATCACTTATCAAAATAGAAAAACGCCTATCCAATCCCGAATAGGCGTCAACACCATAGATGTGTTAAGGCAGTAGATTCTTAATTATAGGAAGTAACGTGCACCGATAGTCCATTTATCATCTTTTGCAGCATTGATATCGTTACTGCCCTCAAACTGATAGCCAACAAAACCAATGAGTTTAGATGTGAAGTTATACTCTGCTTGAATCGCACTCTGGCTAAACTCTGTACCTTTAGCCGCAGTCGAGGAAGTTTTACCTTCCACTTGTTCATAGTTAACACTTAAGTTCAGTCCATTACCTAACCCATAGGCGAGCAAAGCTTCATACTGGTTAGACTCATAGTAACTTTTGTAGAAGTTTTTATTGTCGGCGTAAACAAGTGCGCCATAGATACCATCTCCATAGCTACCATATTTAAGTGACACTGCATGAGACTTGGCTTTGGTATTATCTACATCACCGCTGTTATACACGTACCCTAATGAAGCGCCCATAGCAGAGAAAGAAACCGCCACTTGACCTCGGGCATCATACTCAGCAGTTGAACGTGTCACCGTCACTGCCCCATCACCAGTCGAAGCTGTTTCGGTTGAATCGGAATGTTTACCTTGCCAACCTAAGCCAAGACTCAAAGACATATCTTCTGCAAATGATAGGCTATTACGGTACGTGACCATCTTGTCGCCACGCGCCGTAGCCAGATTGCCATGGTTTGCATACAAAAAGTCATTAGCAAACGCAATTGGCATGTCCGCTACACCAGCGATATCATAGTATGGCGCCCACTGAGTACCAAACGCGATTCGTCCTGCTTGTTCATGGGTAGCACCGATGTAACCTAGACGTGTAGTGAATGAAGTATCACCGCCCCCTAGGTAATTTAGTGCCCATTCACCTTTAGCATCGACTGTAATTCCGTTACCTAAATCTTGAGTTCCTCCGACGTTTAAACGAGGCGATACCTGGTGAACTTCGACTTCTTTACTAGAGCCATATTCACCGATGCCTACATCAACATAACCACCGAGAGAAAGAGTTGAACCTTCGCTGTTGTAAATTTCTGCTGCGAAAGCGTTAGTACCACATGCTGCTGCCGCGATAGAGACGGCTAATAATTTAATGTTCATAACGTATGTCCGTATTGGGTTTAACCTTGTCCGAATTAGTGCTCAAAGACTAAAAACTGCGCGAACACCTAAAACGTAGTAGGTAAAACTCAAAAATGAAGTGCAACTAAGCACTTATGAACAAATAAAAATTGTCACAACGTAACACTGAAAATTATCAATTAGATGTAAGTATTTGTAATACCTATTAATTAAATGAATATATAAGGCGAGAATCATTTGCCTGATCAAGTTCACACTTTTATAAATTCATACGGAACTTTTCCCAAAAAATCAAAATCCCTCAATAATTGGTTATCCAACTATTGAGGGAAATTCAATGTTTGCTAGGCAATACAGCTAAGTTTTGCGTGCAATTAGAAGTCGTATTTAACGTTCAACTCTACACTTTGCTCGGCACCAAACCAACAATTCACTTTGTCATAGCAGGTATAATATTCCTCATCGAAGAGGTTGTTTACAATTAGATTAGCTGTAGCTCCACTTAACGACTCGCTTGCATTACCTAATTCATAACCAACAGACAAATCGTAAACCGTGTAAGACGGCACTTTACCTTGCTTGTTCGTAGTATCCATCTGCATTTCACCTACATAACGACCACCTGCACTCAATCTAGTACCAGCTAGTGATCCAGCGTATACAAAGTAATTAGCCCATAAATTTGCGGTATGGTCAGGAACATATATTGGAGTAGTACCTTCCAAATCGTATGCACTGTCCTTCGTTACTTCCATATCCGTGTAAGTATAGCTTGCTGAAATATCAAGGCTTTCATTAACAAACCACTGCCCTTGCAATTCGATACCTTGCGAAGTTACTTCACCTATTTGCATTTTCGGATCAGCATAGTCTTCTAGGTTTGCAATGATCGCGTCAGACTTAACTATTTTATACAAAGAGACTGAAGCAGTTTTAGACATATCTTGCGATTGGTATTTAGCTCCTACCTCAATTTGCTCACTGGTCTCCGGTTTAAATGGATTTTTATTTACATCCAGACCTGCGGTAGGTTCAAAGCTAGTTGCATAACTTATAAATGGGGAAACACCATTCTCCAGTTCATACAATGCACCTACGCGGTATGAGAACTCGCTATGTTTAGTAGCTTCTTTACTTCCGGCATTAGCTCGAGTACTTCCTTCAAAATTATCAAAGCGCCCACCAGCTAACAAGATCAACCTGTCATAGCGAATTTGATCTTGGAAGTAGAAACCCAGTTGATCTGCTTCAACATCGGTCTGTGTTCTACTCGTTTCAGATAACGTTGAGCGATCCAGTAAATTGTTATTTGGGTTGTAAGCATTAAATCCATAGAAAGCGCTATTGCTTGTCTTGAACTCTTTGTACAACGAATCACCTTCAAGATGTTGGTAGTCAATACCCAATAGTAGGCTATGCTGCCACTTACCAAATTTGAAATCGCCAGAAAGCTGATTATCTATCGCAAAAGCTTGAGAACTCTCATCAGTGCTGTAAAGGTTTCTCACTAGAGTACCAGTCTGTTCATTAAAACCACAAAGAGTTTGACCTCCGTAGTTGATACATCTGTGGTACGTATTTTCTTGATACAGTGAAGCATCGGTATAACGAGCGTTCTGTAGAAAAGACCATGTATCATTGAACTCATGATTCACTTTATACCCTAGCATAAGAACTTCACGTTCGAACTCGCTCCAGTTAGCATCTCCCATAGAAGCAGAGGGTGTAACTTTTCCTAAAGCTACATGTGGTGTGGCAGAGTTAATCCCCATTGAAGGATCATTCTGATAATATAGATTGAAGTTAATAAGAGTACGGTCTGTTACCTGCCAATCTACTGAAGGTGCAATAAGGTAACGCTCTTCTTTAGCATTATCGACTTGACTGTCTTGAGTTCGAGCCAACGCAATGAATCGATACGCGACATTTTCACTTAGCGAGCCAGTAGTATCAATCGAAGCTTCTATTAAGTTTCGTGATCCGGTAGCTAAGCCAACTGAAGTGCTATCCTCTTTTTGCGGCGCTTTAGCGATCATATTGATCATACCACCGGGAGGCATTGCACCATACAAAACAGAAGTAGGACCTTTGAACACCTCTATCTGCTGAATCATTATCGGGTCAATTTGCGGCTGCAAGTTCCACCCAGTCAAGAAAGGAAGAACCAACCCATCATAATAGCTTTGGTTATTAGAAAAACCTCGAATAGAAAACGTATCATACATGGTTACAGATGAGCCTTTCTGCTCAGTCACAACTCCGGGTGTGTAACGAAGAGCTTGATTCAAGGATTTAACACCTCTTTGTTCTAGCTGTTCACCCTCAATAACCGTGATACCCTGCGGGGTTTCCTCTGGCTCTAAAGCTGTTTTGGTTGCGGTATTACGATAGGCTTTGCCCATTACCGTAATGGTTTCGAGTTGGGTCGTGTCTTGATTTGTCTCGTCCGCTGCTAAAACTGGATGTGAAAAGGTGGTCAGCAGCGCCAATGAAAGGGTTGAGCGCTTAAAATAGGTTGGAGTTGTCATGATTCCCTCAAATACCAATGCTTTTTCTAATTAAGAATAAATATCATTTGCATTGTACGAATCTAACAATAAGAAAGTTAACAATTTGGTGCATCTTTGCCAGATTAACTAATTTAACTATCAACAATGAGCAGGCTAGTCTAGATGGAAACAGTAATAGGTACCCAATACTCCATTTCTGCCTCGTCAGATAAATGGTCATATTCTGCTGGGTAACATTCCAGCTCAAAGCCATCGACGCCTCTATAGCCTGAGTTAGGCAGCCAATGAAGAACAAACCACTCCAAGGTTTTAGGTAAGTTAGCCACTGGCCCCTTATGTTTGATAACGGCATAGGTTTGGCTAGGGACAGAGAGGGTATCAAGTTGGTCTGATATCAATGAAGGTAACTGAGGATAAAGTGGCATTTCACCCAGTTCAACGCCAGCCCAATAGTGGATATTACTGCCATCAAAGTGGCTGTGGGTAACATCAATCACACCCATAGCGGGTAAACGTTCTGAGGTACTGCTAGCTACAGCCTCTTCCAGCTTGCGCCATAACTGAGGGACTTTTTGTTGAAAGTCAGGGGTAATCGAAAACAAGCCATGAATCTCATCATGAATACCTTTGAGCAAAAAGCCACTCTTCGACTCAACTCTTACTTCAACAAAGCTCGCGACTAGCGCGCAGTTTCTCTCTGCTGGGTTTTCTATCGGCTTACGCAGCCCTGTTCTTAGTCCTAACTTTCGATAGGCTCTCGGGCTCATGCCGAATTTCTGTTTAAACGAGCGGCTAAAACTGATCTCTGAACTAAAACCAAGCGATAAACCAATATCGATCACACGCTCTGAGGTATCCAATAGAAGTTCAGCAGCACTGCTCAGCTTTAACTCTCGCACATAGCTAGCAACGGAGAGCCCTGTTTCAGCTTGAAAAACGCGTTGCAGTTGCCAGCGAGACCAGCAGCTTTGTTGGGCGAGCTCATCCAAACCTAGTGGCAAGTGTAAGTGAGAATGGATGTAAGACAGCAGTTTGCTGACTCGATTAAACCCATTTGAAAATCGCTCGATACTGTTGTCCATTGGATTCCCACTCTTTGCCTCTTGATGAATCAGGGATAGTATCAGAAATGTAAATGAGAATTAATATCTGTAGAGTATCATAACCCTATACAACAGCGCCTCGGCTGTAATGACCGAGGCGCTTTTGTTGACGTTAATCGTTACTTATTAGGCATTGGCAAAATTTCAAACATACCGTCAAAGTCGTCCAAGCTGCTGGTTAGCTTTTCAACTAAGGAAGAATCCCCTGTGAGTTTCGCTTTTCCAGATTGAGTAAGCTCTTTTAGAGTTACCTTTCCAAGCACCATATCCGTCATATCTGTTTTGCTGATGTCTAGCATTACGTCAGTTTCTGGTAACGTTTCGACTTGAATATTGGCCATGTTCGAGTTTGATACTTCACCAAAATAGTATTCATTCAAATCAGGGTGATGAATACCAAAGCTAAAGTCCAACTCTGCCTGTTCAGCTTTCTCTGCATTGAGCCTTACCGCTAGGAAATCTAGGAACATACCTGTTGGTGTATTGGCAATCACGTCCGGAGAAGCCAGTTTGATAGAAGGCTTGATTTCTCCTGTTCTCAGCTCTACCGCACCTTGCAAGTACGAGTTGCGCCACGCCATGGTTTCAGACTGGTAACCTTGCTGTTCAAAACTGTCTGCTAAAGCAAAACGATACTCGATATTGCTTGGGTCACATTGGACTAAATCATTAAATAGCTGAGATGCTTGCTGATATTGCCCCTGCTCGAAATGTTTCTGCCCTGCACTAAACAGTACATCCGCTCCCGCTGCTTCAACATAAACACAAGATTTTTCTGTCGTTTGGAGTGGGTTGGTATTTACTGGGTTCATATCATGATAGCCAAGGTAAAGGTTGACCACGGCACGAGCATTGTGACTGTATGAACCGTGATAGCCGTTGGTATGCCAAGTATCAATTTGCGACTGCGGAACAATCTTTTCGATTTCACGACCTACATCGTTAATCGTCACACCATGGTTCGCTAAGCGCATGGCTTGGTTGTGGATGAAACCGTAGTTGTCACGCTGTAGCGTCATGTAGTCTGAGATTTCGTTGTTCTCAGTCTCTGGATCATTCCACACAGGCGCAGAGTGAGCGGCGTGAATATTATCGACCAAGCCACTATCGACATAACGCAGTTTGAGTTCTGTTAGGTATTTTGTCCAAACTAGCGCATCACGCACTTTAGCTCCGCGGAAGGTATAGATATTGTGCATCCCATCGTAAGTAAGCTCTGCAGTATTCAGTGAGCGATACTTCGGAACGTAGAGTACGATTTCGGCTGGCGCTTCCGCGCCCGGCATGTTTATCGCGTGGAAATCCAGACCGTCAATAGTGACGACCTTTTCTCGCTCTTCTATTTCTACTGTCGGAGCAACCAGAGTGACTTCGCCACGTGAAGTGCCTAGGCCCAACGCGTTATCAACAATGCCTTGGGTATTGTTATCTAAAGTTGTGCCATATTGGTAGTTGGCACGACGGCTCATAGCTGTACCTGCTATTACATTTTCATCAGCGAGCTCTTTGATAAAATCATTAGGCGCATAAATTGGTGCGCCTTTAACAAAATCGCCTGACTCTATAATGCCTCGTGAACCGCCAAAATGGTCCGCATGCATGTGTGAGTAAATCATACCGGTAATCTTATGCTCTCCATTTATTTTTGGCAGATGCATTTTGGCAAACTCCCAAGAGGCCGCAGCAGCTTGCTTGGATAACAACGGGTCATGAATCACATAGCCATTGTCAGTACGATAAATTGTCATATTCGAAAGATCGGCTCCTCGAATTTGGTACACGCCATCAGTCACTTGATACAAGCCTCCCGCGGCGTAATTGAGCATACCTTGACGCCAAATCGAAGGGTTCACCGAAGCAGGTAACTGATCCACACTCATATCAGACATATACTCAAAACGATTCTTTAATTCACCCGCTTCATGAGTGCCAAATTCTGCAATCAGGCCCTTTTGTGTACGTTCAAATGCGGTCACGTCTTGCCAAGGTAACTGCTTTGCTAATGCTTCATTGGCTTGCTTTGTGTGCTCTGTAGCAGGCTTTCCTTGATAGGTATCTAAGCTGGCATAATCCGCGGCCGCTGAAAATGAAACGATAAGCGCTAGTGAAATAGCAGATGGTGCAAAACGGATAGTCATAGTGAGCCTCGTTAGGTCTTA
This sequence comes from Vibrio sp. R10-SG3-ISO10, assembly GCF_059834185.1. Taxonomy (NCBI): domain Bacteria; kingdom Pseudomonadati; phylum Pseudomonadota; class Gammaproteobacteria; order Vibrionales; family Vibrionaceae; genus Vibrio; species Vibrio sp. R10-SG3-ISO10. The sequence goes on along the minus strand of NZ_JCBDHG010000022.1, from coordinate 630,990 downwards.
TTGTGGTTACATGGCTACTTTATTCGGTTGACACATCACAATATATACATCAATGTTTATTTAAAACATCACAAATTACGATGTATTGGAGCTCCTTAAATGCAAGAAAGCAGTATCGATCTGAATTTGTTGAAAGTGTTTATCTCTGTCTACGAGCATCGCTCAATTACCATCGCTGCAGAGGTGATGGGCTTGACTCAACCCGGTGTGAGCGGTGTGCTTAAGCGTTTGCAGCAGCAACTAGGCGTTCAGCTTTTTATACGTTCAGGTCGAGGTATCGCACCAACCCATCAAGCCCACGAGCTCGCTCGTCAAATTGAGCCTGCACTGAATCAGATTACTAACGCAATAGAAGGAATGGAGTCATTCAGCACTGCTAGTTCACGTCGCTTTGTCGTTTACACATCCGAGCCCATGATGTTAATGCTGCTGCCAAAAATCGAAGCAGACCCAACACTGGGTAAGGTGCAAATTGAACTTCACCCAACGCAATCGAACGAAGAGAAACTACTCCACAACCTAAGCCAGCAAAAAGCAGATTTGGCCATTGATTTTGCCAACTATTCCGCGCCCTCTTTTTTTTCCGAATATTTTTATACCGATGAACTGTGTGTGATTGCCCGCAAAGAGCATCCTCGAATAAAGGGGGGACTGAGTTTAGAGCAGTTTTATAGCGAAAAGCATGTGACGCTAAAGCTGAGGCGGGAAGATGCCTATCTCGCCGATTATTTTACTGAAGAAGTAATTGCAGAGCGAAATGTCGCCGCAGAGTGTGACTCACTCGTGTCACAGATGACCATGATTTCCAACAGCAACTGCCTAGCAGCCATGGTAAGAAGCATTGCTGATCAATTTGCCGACAAATTAGATTTACAAGTACTGGATGCTCCATTTACTAACCTTCCGGTCAAATACCGAATGATGACGCATAACCGCATGAAGCATAGCCCCGCCAATCAATGGTTAAGAGAGAAGCTTAAGTCTTACTTTGAAAGCTGAAAATAGAAAGCCCCGATATCAATATCGGGGCTTGTTTTTATTAACTATGTAGGCAACAGATTAATGCGCTAACTTTTCAATCACTCGCATCAAAAGCTTAATTCGTGGCTCGATGGACTCTAGTAACAAGTACTCTTGGTCACTGTGGAAGCCCGCACCAATTGGGCCAAGACCATCTAGTGTTGGCACACCTAAAATCGCCGTGTTGTTCGCATCGGAACCACCACCGACTTCCTTCCAGTTGATATCAATCGATAGCTCTTGCGCGGATTGTTCAACCAATGCCATCAAAGATTCAGTTTCAGCGCTCGGCACCATAGAGGGCTTGTAGGCTTCACGCTCAAGCTCAATCTTCACACCTTCAACAAATGGCGTTTTCGCCATTCCGTTGAGCTTTGTATCGACCTCATCGTATTCCGCATTGTTCCAGAAACGGATGTCAACAATCGCCTCTGCTTGCTCAGGTACAATATTTGCGCCAGCGCCGCCTGAAACAATCCCAACATTGAGTGTCGTGCCAGATGCAAAGTTAGTCATACCATTAATGGCTAAGATCCAGTTTGCCATTTCAGTAATAGCGCTGCGACCCTTCTCAGGTTCATTTCCAGCGTGCGCGGCAACGCCATTAAAGCTCAGCTTGTAACGTGCCATACCCTTGCGAGCTTTAACCAAACCACCGTCAGCTCGAGCCGCTTCAGCAACCAATACGTTTTTTGCTTTCATGGCGATTGATTGAATCCACTCGACAGAATCTAATGATCCAGTTTCTTCATCTGGGTTCATACAAACACAGATAGAAAGCTTATCTAGTACTGCTTGGTCAAGGTTACGCATTGCATAAACGATATTGAGTAAGCCAGACTTCATATCTGACACACCCGGACCATAGGCCTTATCTTGGTCAAGGGACATGGGTCTGATTTCCGCTGTCCCTACCGGAAACACAGTATCCATATGCCCTACTAGCATTACATCAATCTGCTCAGCTTGAGGCTTATTGCGAATTTCTAAACCAACACCTGCTTTACCGCAATCTACACGTTGAACACTCCAGCCCGATAGCGCTTGGAACTTAGCTTCAAACTGAGAAGCGATAAATTCGATGCCATCAAGTGTGTAAGTACCGCAGTCCACGTCGATTAAAGGACGCAGTTCTTCTAAATACTCATTTAAAGAGAAATTCATCGTTAACCTCTACACAAACAAGTTCATGACAAGCATTGCACCGAATGCGTTAAGTACTGAGATAGCGATCATCACAGGAATGTAACGACCTTCAGTGCCGATAGGGCCCATGATGCGTCCCATGTATTGAACCTGAGAGCCCATCAGATAAATGGCAGGGGCAAGAATCGCGATATGTGCACCATTAAGAATGCCTTGGTCAAACAGCGTGATAACCACACCTACCGCGCCACCCATCGACATCCAAGCACCAATCAGTACTGCGGCTGCCTCTCCCGGCAGGCCAAATACCGCCATAATTGGAGAGAAGATTGTACCCATTAAATCCAGTGCACCAGTAATTTGCAGCGCTTTGATGATCACAAACGCCATCAATACGTTAGGAACAGTCGAGGTTGTCGCAATCACCCAGCCTTTCTTAGCACCCTCAACGAAGATGTCGGTTACCATTGGCTTTTTCGCTTGTACTTCACTCATTGTGCTGTCTCCTCTTTTAGATTTTGCGCATTATCTTTGTCTTGCTTTCCTTCTTTACCTTCTGTGATGTTGAGATAAATGCGGAATAGATTCGCGCCGATAAACTTGAAGATGAACATAATCGCTACGGCAAGACCAATAGACGAAGTCACCGCTAGAGAACCATCAACCATGGTTAAAGTGAAGAGCACTGCGCCTGATGAGAAGAAGTTAACAATGGTCGCACCCGCAGTGAACTGGAACATGGTGAAGACATCCGTTTCACGCTTGGTGAGTCGCCCTTCGTCCTTAAGTTGACGAGTCATGGCTGCGCCAGCATCGGTACTTTGCAGGGATGCAATCAAGGCAAGACCAGAGCTGCCCGGAATACCCATCAAAGGACGTAATAGAGGAGATAGAAGCTTGCGCGCCGCGTCAAGCGCACCGTAGTGCTCAAGTACGTTGATCACACCAAGTGCGAACATAACCGTTGGGATTAGGGTTAGAGCAAAGATAAATCCATCGCGCGCACCACTGCCCCCTTTACCACGTAAAGAAGTAGTCGCGGCTTCAACGCCTTCGGCAGTCTCTTTTACATCATAAGCGACAGAACCAAACGAGCCATTCAAGGTCGTAAAGTCAAGAACCCCATACCATTCGTTCGACTTCATCAAGCCAGAGAAAAACACCACTGCGAAGGCCAAGGCAGCGTAGCAGCCCCATGTTACCTTTCGCTCTTTTTGAGTTGGATTAGACATAATTCACCTATGTATTCATATGTGGAACAGAACACATAGAATCATGAAGTAAAGCACCGGGCAGTATGATGATCCGTATCAAGTAGTACCACGACTTATGTTTTCGCTTTCAATCACGATCATATTTTGTGATTACTCGCATAATTAGCACATCAAACCACACCAATAAATCAACATTGCACATCATAATGATTCATAATTTGTTAATTAATCGCTGACAATTCAAGCAGATCAAACCTACTTCACATACGTAAAACGCATTCATCTTTAAAATGGTGTCACAAAACATAAAACAACAATCCGCTTTCAAAGGAGTGAAAGTATGAAATTGCAGTGGTCCATTTTTGTCACCCTTTTTTTTCTGCCCTTTTCAACATTCGCCGCATCATCTTCTGATCAAATATTACCTCTTACCCAATCAACCATAGGCTACGCTGCGCTGATCATTTTCGGCATCGCCTATACACTTGTCATGCTGGAAGAATACCTGCAACTTAGAAAATCAAAACCTGTTCTACTTGCAGCCGGTATTATTTGGGCGATGATCGGTTATGTGTATTCTCAACACGATCAAATCGAAGTTGCTAAAGCAGCGCTTGAACACAACTTGCTCGAGTATGCCGAACTGCTACTGTTCTTGCTCGTCGCCATGACCTACATCAGTGCGATGGAAGAACGCAGGCTGTTTGATGCCTTACAAGCTTGGATGGTGGGTAAAGGATTTAACTTTAAAACCCTATTCTGGCTAACCGGTATATTGGCATTTTTCATTTCACCGATTGCCGATAACCTAACCACCGCGCTACTCATGTGCGCTGTGGTGATGAAAGTGGCAGGAGATAACACTAAGTTCATTAACCTTGCGTGTATCAACATTGTCATTGCAGCAAATGCCGGCGGCGCGTTTAGTCCGTTCGGTGATATTACGACCTTGATGGTATGGCAAGCAGGCCACGTCTCGTTTGCTGAGTTTATGCCACTGTTTGTTCCCTCTGTAGTTAACTATGTTTTGCCCGCGATTATCATGTCGATGTTTGTGCCGGACGCGAGCCCAAATGTTGTCCACCAGCATGTCGAACTCAAACGTGGTGCAAGACGAATCGTTGCCCTGTTTATACTGACTATCGCAACCGCGGTGGCCTTCCATGCGGTGCTACACTTCCCACCTGTAATTGGCATGATGATGGGGTTAGCCTATCTTCAGTTCTTTGGTTTCTTCCTACGCAGAACGCTCAAAGCGTCTTTGCACAAGAAATCTTTGATTGCGATAGAAAACCGGGATGATATTGCGTTAAAGCGCTTAGGATCTGTGGTGCCGTTCGATGTATTTAGACGTGTCTCCCACGCCGAGTGGGATACGCTGCTGTTCTTCTACGGCGTCGTTATGTGTGTCGGCGGCTTAAGTTTACTCGGTTACCTTGGAATGATCTCAGAAGTGATGTACACCCAATGGGACCCTATTTGGGCTAACGTCATGGTTGGTATTCTGTCTGCAATTGTCGACAACATTCCGGTTATGTTTGCTGTACTCACCATGGAACCTGCGATGGATATGGGCAACTGGCTACTGGTAACTTTAACCGCTGGCGTGGGTGGTAGTTTACTTTCTATTGGTTCTGCGGCAGGTGTGGCTTTGATGGGAGCGGCACACGGTAAGTACACCTTCTTTGGTCACCTAAAATGGATGCCCGTGATTGCAATTGGTTACGCTGCAAGTATTGCTGTTCATATGATGCTCAATGGAAGCTTATTCACTTAACGGCGCCGTAGAGGGCACAAAATCTTTCTTTAACCAGATACTTGCAATGTCATACTTCGCACAGACATTGCAAGTCAGAAGCTCACTCTGACCATGGATACGCATCACAATATCTTCACGTTTTTCCTTCGAACTGTTGCGCATTTGAATCGTTAAATGGTCATCATCAACCTCAAAGGGCTTAGTAAAATCAAGCCCTTTAGAGTTAATATATGTCACTTTCGCATCTTTAAATTCAAGCAAATCACCATTAAATTGATTCTCAAACACCCCTGTAAAAGAGTAGGTTTCTTTATTAAGCATGCGCTCTGCTTTTTCTTCCGAGCAACCAAACAGAGTTAATGACACTACGCTAGAAAGTAATATCGCTATAACTGATTGCTGCTTAACCATGGCGTTACTCCATTCGTTCTAGTTTCAAAAGCTTAGATTTTCTTTCTACGCCACCTGCGTATCCAGTGAGCTTGCCATTTTTGCCGATGACTCTATGGCAGGGCACAATCACCGAAACAGGATTCTTTCCATTGGCTAGCCCGACGGCCCTTACTGCTTTGGGGTTACCGATAGCGTTGGCCAAATCTTGATAGCTCCAAGTTTCACCGTATGGAATGGTCATCAGCGCCTTCCATACTTGCTGCTGAAACTCAGTTCCAACCGCCGAAATTGGTAAATCAAACTCCGTTCTATCGCCAGAAAAATACTCTTCTAACTGCTTGATTGCTTTAATAAGTATAGGATCATTTTCCGACAATTGACCTAACTCTTCAGGTTGTGTTGTCTGGATCTCAAACCAAACGCCAAGCAAGCCGTTCTCGTTGGCTTGTAGCGTTATTGTGCCTAATGGTGAAACATAGGTGGTGTAACGGTTGTTCATGCATGACTCCAGCAATGGAATGTTGCGTAGCTCCCCCATGGAGAAGCCGTCGCAGCCGATAACTTAGGGAAAAGATTGAGGGCTTTTCTCACCACTAAATCCCCCTCCAGAAAACAGTTTGGTTCAGACGCCCCTCGCAAACGTGCGTAGCTGACCGTCCAAGGCCCTACTCCTTTCAGCTCTAGCCAATGCTCTAGTGGAGCATCAAACTCATCAATCATATAGTGTGCAAAGCGCTTTAACGTATCTTTACGGCTTTGCGGCATACGTAGGAAGCTTAGGTCAGCCGCAGCAACTTCCAAAGGCGTAGGAAAATGCGTCACACAGTCAGCTTGTAGCGTGTTCACTAATAAGTTCAACTGACCAATCGCCGCTTTAATCGAAACTTGCTGACCAAGAATGGCTCGAACGCCCGCCTCCCATGTACTCCATACTCCAGGAATACGAATACCAGAGCATTTAACTAATTGAGGTTCTATATCGGATAGGTGCTGCTCGATCTGTAATATGTCACTGTCGAGATCAAACATACGCCTCAATTGATTAACCAAGTTTCTTAACAGCGACATATCATCGAGTTTAAACTCGACGCGCATAATACCGGTCTTAGGGTTGGAGATTGAGAACCACCCTGTTTGCCTCTCCAACTCAAAGTGCCTTTGATAGCTAGTATCAGTCACTGTTTCTAACCCTGAAATTGCTCTCAACCGGTAGAAGTCCAGCATATGCTGCCAATTCAGCGGACCGCGAAAAGCGAGATCAACATGATTAGATTCCGTTTGAATCGAACTACTTTTTCTTACTTGGGAGGGAGGCAACTTCATGACTTGTTTAAACGCATCATTAAAACGTCGCACACTATTAAACCCACTCGCCAGAGCAACATCTGTGATCGACAATTGACTGGTATGAAGCAGTTGCTTAGCAAACATCAGTTGATAATAAAGCGCATACTGCTTCGGTGACATACCAAGGTATTGATTGAAAAGCTTGCGCAGATAGCGATCACTAATTCCTAATCGCTCAGACAGCTCAACCAAAGAGGCATGATGCAGCGCACCCTGCTCTATAAGCTTAACCGCTCGTTGAAAGGTCACTTCCACCCCCTTCCACGCCCAAGAACTTGGCGCGCTATCTGGCCTGCAACGCAAACAAGGACGATAGCCGGCTTGCAGTGCTTGTGCCTTATCGAAGTAATATTCTACGTTCTCTTCTTTAGGTAGATTCGCTGGGCAAATAGGTCGGCAAAAGATGCCTGTCGTTTTAACTGCCACATAAAAGCGCCCATCAAAGCGGCTATCGCGGGCTATTCTAGCGTTATGACAATCTTTTTGTGTCAGAGTGACAAGGCCACTTTCCATGTGCTTTTCCGATATCGTTCAAACTGTTACCCAAAGTCTAAATCTTCACACAATAATTACTAGCCATTTTCGGAACTGTATCGAATTTGCCAACTGTTTTTCTTCTTCTAAAGTTATTAATGCAGACTAAAAAATAATAAGGAAGTTGGCTATGAACCTGCACTCTTGCACTATTGTGCTCAATGACGAGCTCACTATGACGTGTGACAATGTTGAACAAACTCTCGGCATCATCGATCAACACGGCACTACCAATATCCACCGCATCCTCATTGATGCTCATGATGGTCAATCCATTCAGAGCTATCACGAACTTAGTATCGAAGAATCGATTGAAAGTTTAATGAGTATGTAGACCCTTATTGACTAGGTGGTTTAGCGGTTGGTTCGCCACCTAGTCCAAAAAACCGTTATGCGGGAAAGCGACTGTAGATGTACTCAGCTTTCCTCTACTTCGACTCGTTCAAAAATTTTGAATATTACGCTCAAATATAAGTGGTTCCTCGAAAGTCAGCGTCTCCCTATACTCTTGTCATAAAGAAACAACAAGGTTTGAATGATTCGAACCTCTATAGATAAGAGATATAATTATGACCAATACACTTGTACTGAAATCCAGCATTTTGGGCCCTCACTCTCAATCAAACCAACTGATTGATCACGCACTTGAAGGTAAAACTGGCATTATTGAGCGTGACTTGGCTGCAAACCCTGTACCAGTACTGGATATGAGTGTTGCCACAGCGCTGCGTGGCGGAGACGATCTTTCGGACGAGCAACAAGCGGCACTTGCTCTTTCAGATCAATTGATTGAAGAGTTGAAAGCAGCAGATCAACTGGTTATCGCAGCACCGATGTACAACTTTATGGTCCCGACACAGCTAAAAAACTGGTTCGATATTATCGCCCGTGCAGGTGTGACTTTCACTTATACCGAAAATGGCCCTGTGGGTTTAATCGAAAACAAGAAAGCGATTGTTGTTACCACTCGTGGTGGTCTACACAAAGACTCTCCGCGTAACTCAATTGAAAGCTACGTCACCACTATGCTTGGCTTTATTGGTATTACAGAAGTTGAATTTGTCTACGCTGAAGCGCTTAATATGGGCGAAGAAACTGCTCAAGCTGCTCGTGAAGACGCGCTAAAACAACTAGTCAGCTTGTTTTAAGAGGCTCTTTCTTTAAAAGACTGAGGGTAATCAGATACTAAACGCCTCGCTAAAAGCGAGGCGTTTTTACATCTTGTTAAAGCCAAATACTATTCGTCATCTATTGGCAAATCTGCCATTTGTTGAAGACTGTACGCCGTTACCGGATCGATAGTTTTGACTAGCTCTTCCACTTGTTTAATCGCTTCAATCGATGTGCTCGCTTTACGATAGCTCAAATAGATTGGTCGATACCAATCTTCCACCCCTTCAACCTTATGTAGCTGACCAGAAGCAAGGAAAGGTTCAACTAACGAAGCAGGTAGGTAGGCACTGCCACCCTTTTCAAGGATAAAGTCCAATGCGATACGAGCGGTCGACGTGCGCAAGTAAGGCGCAGGGATCTTCGGATGACGCTCAGCGTGCTCTGAGGCGAATTTCGTTCCCCAATCCACATAGACATATTTGTCTTCAAACACCGATTCAAGCGAGTCTTGTTGTGTGGAGACTAAAATTAGGACTACATCAGCGACTTTTTTGCAGTTGAGTTCATCCGCTTTGATTTGATCAAAGGCAAACGCCATATCTAGGGTACGCTCTTGCAAACAACGAGAAAGCACTTCGCGCCCCATGATCTCAGCCATAAAGCCATAGCCCTCGAACTCGTCGGTAACCAAGCTCAAACAGTTTTGAAGATACGCATCCCAAACGCTAGGTGTACCACCTAAGGTTAGCTGTAGCGCCTTGCCACTTTCCAACGACAACTCTAGTTTCGCTTGCTGTAAGGTGCTGACCATAACCTCAGCGTAACCAATCAGTCTTTCGCCCGCAGAGGTAAGTTTGATGTTGTTACGATCACGAATAAACAGCTGGGTATCAAAATAACTTTCTAGCTGTTTGATTCGTGCGCTCACTGCAGCTTGGGTGATGTACAGGTTTTCAGCAGCTTTACCAAAATGCCTTACTTGCGCCAGTTCTAAAAACGTTCTAAAGACTTTTACGTCCATGGGATTTCCTCTACCGACAATCTTGAAAGTTAGGGTCTGTTGACCTTTTGAGCTGATTTTTGCAGCAGTTTGTGGGTTCTTTCTGCAAGGCAGAGGCTTTGAATTGTAGTTGCTCTACCTGATAAGCCGATAACACAGCAGAAAGGAGCCACAAACGCTGCCCGAAGGGTTCGGTTAAAAGCGTTCTACTCTTTGTTGAGAGGTGATTTGCTTAGAATGACTAGGCGACAAACCTCTCGCCGCGATTAAAACGCTTTTATCTCGAACAAAATTTAACCACAAAAGGTCAACAGACCCTAGCAAGAACGGTAATTTTTTATAATCTTCAAGTCACTAAAGTGTTATCTAAATTTAATAAAACTATTCGATAGTTAAGATAAAAATGTTTTGTTTTTCTTTTATGAATTTTACGCCTACTTTTCGCTCTAGTTCACCCATGTAGGTTTTTATAGAGGCTACCAAAATGTCAGACACTCAATTTCGTCATGGCAAAAAACGTTTTTACGACAACACTAAGTTTCCGCGCGGTTTCGCTAAGTCTGGGGATTTTACGCTCGCAGAAGAAGAAATCCTAACGCTTTATGGCGATACCATGCTTGGTCTTGAGTCTGGAGATCTGCAACCAGAAAATGCCGAAGAGAAACACTTCGTTAAAGTATTGGTACATCCAGGCAAAGCAAAGTCTAAGCTAGAGCGAGTGTGGTTAAAGTATGTTCAGCTAGCTCGTGGTCGTAGGCGCTTCCACACCCTTAACGGACGTACTAAGCCTGATGCGAGTAGCGTTGAAGATTACTCAGATGACGTGAGCTTAGTCGAAGAAGATTAACTCTAAATAAAAATGCCCCCAGTAATGGTTTAACCAATTAATGGGGGCATTTCAGTATCTAGGGCTTTATAACAAAAGCAGAGAGGTTATTTGGCGTTGACAGCCTTAATAAAGACCTCTTGCGCCCCTTCAACATTTAGCGCTTTGGCTTCATCAAGTAGGCTTAGTGCTTTATCTAGATTGTTTGACTTCACCGCGCTTTGAATCGCGTTGTGGTAGTATGCTTGTGTTTCTGGAATGGCTGTAACTGGTTCTATTCTACTCTTAACAATTTGCTTTTCTGGCTCAGGGGCAACTAGTGTCTTTTGGTTATAACCACTCAGAGTTATTGTTTCTACACTAAGAGAAAAATGTCCATTGTTAGATGCAAGATACGTTGGATCAGTCACGATTGGCATTGGTTCACCAGATTCCTGCGCACGTAATTTCGCTGGATGTGGAACAACGACTTTTTTACCTAACTCTGAAGTAGCAACATATACAACCATATATGGCGTGCTAACTGTGTCTACTTCAGCTGTTACTTCGTAACGATTCTTAGCGAAGGCATCTGAAAACTTTATATCAAACTCGCTATCATCAATAATCTTGATAACATTGAATTTTTCATCAAGAAGCTCTATGTGAGGGATTGCCACTTCTCCATCTAGCATCAAACTTCTAAGGCGTATTTCTACAGAGCCAGATTGCTGAGCGAATGTGAATGCTGAGAAATAGCTTTTTTCTTGCTCAAACTTCCCAACTGGTGACGAAGTATTAAGTTCAAAATCGAGCTCTTGATTTTGCTCTAATCGGAACCAAGGATAATTATTCGCTGATTCGCAGCAAATTTCTGTTTGTAGGGGTAAGGTATTTTGCTTAAGAGATAAATCATCGCTCGAAGCACAACCGATTAAACTCATGCCGGAGAGTAGCAAAGTTAGGTATTTTTTCATCTCTATATCCACTTCTTATAATATGAGTAAAGGCAGTCTTTCGACCGCCTTTTATTTGTAACAGTAAAATTAGCTTATGTAATCTAATTAAAACCAGATTTCAGCTTCAACACCAATTCGAGTTTCGTCACCTTTAGAATCTTTAGCCCAAGCGTAGTTGTCATCGCTAGACGTCATGTACGTTACGTATGGCTTGATTTGAGGGCGGCCCCAGTAATCTGCGTTAACAGTAAACACTGGTGCAAGTGTCGCTGTAACAAATGAAGTATCGTTCTTTTCACGACTCCAAGCTGAACCATCCGCTAGCATTTCACTTGCGTAGGTTAATACTGCTTCCATACGGAAGTTGTCGTTGATTTTATATGAAGGTGTCACACCGACGAATAGGCGTTGTACATCGTCTTGTCCCCAAACCTTACGATCATCTTTGTTATCAAGTGACCAGTAAACAAGTTCAGTACCTAGCTGTAGATTGTCTGTAATGTTAGCTACACCGTAAGAAGTCAAGAAGATAGAACGATCACTCTCATCCCAACCACCGTTCCAAGAACCAAAGTTTACGCCCTTAGTACCAGCTAGGCCTTCGCCATATGTCAATGCAGTAAGTGACCAACCATCAAAACCGTAGTAGCTAGTAGAGTAAGTTACAGATAAGCCAATACCGTCATCAGCAGCAGTCGTAGAAGAATCCACATTTGTTCTGCTCATATACTTAAGATCAAAGTCGAATTTGCCACCTAGACCTTCTACACCATACATATATAGATCAACAGACGTCATAGTCTTGCTGCTGCCGTTAGAGTCTAGGTTGTTTTGCTTACAGTTTACGGTAGCTCCACCAACAGTACAGTAGCCATCACCTGCATCAGCAGACACAACAGCCAAACCCATGTTATCGTGTTGAATACCACCACCTAAACCTGAAGATTGCTTCCAGTACTCTTTAGTAATGATGCCTGCTTGACGGTTTAGGTAACGTTGACCAGCCCAAATGCTAGTTCCTTCAGCGAAGAACGACAAATCACCAAGTTCTACATAGGCTTCTTTAAACTCAAGCTGGCCAGACTGAAGGTGACCTTCGTTACCACCTGAAGATGTGTAGAAGCCACGACCATTACCACCTTCATGGTTGCCGTATTCTGTCTTAAGAACATATTTAGACCATGAACCGTTGTCGTAGTTATCTCCACGAGTTACTGTAAATTCGACTTGGTTTGGATTGCCTGAAAACGCAGCGCCCGCAGCTCGGTAATCACGACGGTGTGCCCAAGTTTCAGTTGTGTCTAGCGACTGTCCTACATTGTAAAGAAGGTGACCGTAACCGTTTACTTGCCAACCTTGATTCACTTTATCTTCCGCTAACGCAGAACCAGCAGCTAAGGTGGTTACCACTGCAGCAGCAATTACACTTACTTTTTTCATTTTTAACTCCATTTAGGGTTCTTATATTTTTTCTTGTCTCTTCCTGAGATGACTTATAAAGGCAGTAAACAAGTAGACTCAAAAAGAGAGGTAAGACGGGATACTGGCTAAGCCGTTAACCCCATTTGCTTCAACTGCAGCAAGGTTACCTAGGGAGGAGAAAAATCGACTCATCCAGATGAGAAATAGTTAGGGGGGATGAGAAAGGATGAGAAATCATACCGCACAATATTTTTATGTATTGAGTCACAAAAATTGGGCTGAGAAATAATGTTGTTAGAAAATTAGCCAGTTCAAAACGTAACCTAGCTCACTATTTAACGCTTAATCATCATAATTCTGAAATAAAATTACATTTATAATTTTGTCGTAAGGCGCTTGACCAATCTCCTTCAAAACTATTTACTTAAGATTCAACAATAAATAAATACAGTAAAGTAGTGATCATGACGTGCTCCCGTCCATACCCTTTAGGCGCAACACCAGATAATAAAGGGTGTAACTTTTCTATATATTCTCCTAATGCAGACGATATCCAGTTGGCGTTATTTAATGACAACGGTGAGTTTAAAACCTACCCATTAACCAACGAATACGCTGGAATTAAGTTTACCTATATTGAAAATATCTCAGTTGGGCAAAAATACGGATACATAGTTAAGCAAGGTGATAAACCGCATTTGATTTCAGATCCATACGCCAAAGCGATAGAAAAGCCGCTCCACTATTGCATGCCTTTTAATTCTGAAAAGAGTTTTCAACTGGCTAAGTGCGTTGTGGTTGAAGATACATTTGACTGGCAAGGCATCGCTAAACCTAACCGCCCTCGTGAAGAGATGGTGCTATTTGAAACCCATGTGAAAGGCGTCAGTAAGCTGAATTCTGCAGTCCCTGTTGAACAACGTGGTGGCTATCTTGGTTTGGTCAGTGAAGCCATGCTCAGTTTCTACAAGCAGCAGAATATCAATACGCTACAACTACTGCCTGTCGCCGCATGTATGCACGAGCCTCATCTGTTGAAGATGGATAAGGTAAACTACTGGGGCTACAACCCATATCTATTTATGGTTCCTGATCCGCGCTATGCAGCCGAAGACGCTGTCACTGAGTTAAAGACGGCAATACGAGAATTGCATCGCAATGGAATCGAAGTCATTCTTGATGTGGTATACAACCATACGGCTGAAGGGGGAGCTGAAGGTCCTGACTTTAACCTAAAGGCTCTCGACGATCGTTATTATTTCAAGCATGGCGATCAATACGCCAACTTTACCGGTTGCGGCAACACGGTTGACCTCTCCTATCAACCTGCTATGAACCTCGTCATGGACACGCTGAGGTACTGGGCAAATGAGTTCCAAGTCGATGGATTCCGCTTTGACTTAGCCGCCACGCTTGGTCGTAATGGCGAGCACTTCAGCCCAGATTCCGCCTTCTTCAAAGCGGTTGCTCAAGATCCAATCCTACGTGAAGTCAAATTGATCGCAGAACCATGGGACATCGGCCCAAATGGCTACCAAGTTGGAAACTTCCCGTTTGGGTGGAATGAATGTAATGATCGACTGCGTGATATTACCCGCAGCTTCTGGCGTGGTGACCAAGGTTTCTTAAAAGAGTTTGCCACACGCATTATGGGCTCACGTGACCTCTATAGTGCAGCCAATTGGCCTTACAAGCTCACCGTTAACTACATTACCTATCACGATGGTTTTTGTATGCAGGATCTTGTGTCATACAAGCATAAGCATAATGAAGCCAACGGCGAGCAGAACCGAGATGGGCACGGTGACAACCGTTCAGACAACTACGGCATAGAAGGCGAAACAGAAAATCCAGCCATCATTGAGCTACGAGAAAAGCAAAAACGTAACTTTATGGCGAGTTTATTGTTTGCGTTCGGTATTCCTCATATTCTTACCGCAGATGTGCTCTCTCACACCCAAAAAGGCAACAACAATGCTTATTGCCAAGATAATGAAACAAGCTGGTTAAACTGGCAGCCTTCAGAAAACAAAACAAAGTTTAAGTCGTGGCTGGCAGATATGGTCGCAGCCAGACAAAAGTATATGGTGCCATTTATTCGCGCGTTCAGTGGTGAAAAGCGCAATGACAACCGTATATACTGGCGACGACTTGATGGAAGCTTTATGGAGCACGACGATTGGAATCGCCTTAGCTCCGTTGCTTTGCATTTAGGAATAGGTGAAAGCGGAGATGAGCTGTTCTACTGCATTAACCAAACCAACGCACCAGCTCGTTTTACTCTGCCTGAAAACGACAAAGCAGAGTGGACTATGATCTGTAATACAGACACCCACGAACTACATCAAACCATCGATCATAAACAAGTATTGGTGTCACCTCGTTCAGTTGCAATCTTTTTTGCTCGCTCTTAACTTCACAATAATGAGCAGTATAGTGACATGCTGCTCATTTTTAACTCAGCATTTAGATATAACCTAGACTTATATTCATTGATGTGCCTGTGAAATCCATTTAATATACGCCGCAAAATAATTGTACCTTCCCCATTATTATCAGTTGGCACATCATGGCGTTACCAAAATTTCTTCTTCGAACGCTCAGACCGTACGCAATTCTCTTAGTTGTAGGTATCATCTACGCGGCATATCATCAATTTCAGAAATCCGAAAAAAACGCGTACTCTCAATCATTTGCAAATTTAAAAACCGCTTCAAGCCTAATATCGTCTCAAGTTGAAGCGGCAATCAGTAAACTCTATATACTGGATGATGCGGCTTCCGTCAGTGAGTTTGATACCACTGCAAAGCGAATTCTCGAACATACACCTTCGTACATAGACATCATTTCCGTAAGTCACGAAACAGGCCAATTCCGTTCAAGTGTATTCGCACCAACAATTTCAGAGCGATCCACACAACTTGTTTGGCACCCGCTCGACCAAGTTTCTCCTCATATTTATGTTTCCTCGATATACGAAAAGCAACCAAGAAAATGGGTCTTTGCAGTTAAGTTTATTCAACGAAACAACGATGAAATATGGATAGAATTTGACCTTAAATCTACTACACAAAGTTTGTTAGGTCTTCGCACTTTAGACAGTGGCTATTTGTTTGTAGTGGACAACACCAATGGACGACTAGTTTTTCATCCTACCCCACACCGTATCGGCACAAAATCGATCAGTTACCGGGCGGGAATTGATGAGAAAATTGATAGCGGACACCTCTTCGGCAAACACGAGTACTTTTACAAAGGTCACCTCAAGCTATCGGTGTTTGACGGCAACAACCCATACAACTGGATTTTCATTGCCGGAACAAATCGCTCCGATGTCCTTGCCGCTACGCATCAATTTGCCTTAACGGCCGTTGTTATTATTTCTCTGTTGTTGCTCGCGATCATAGTGAACTATCTTATTTATCAGCTAAATAGACATCTAGCGGAACTCAACACCAAGGTCGAACTGGCAGATTTCAAACACTGCTTACGCGATATTTTGAATCGATTTTGCGACAACAAAGGCATTCAGATTTGTTTCTATGATGCTGACTATGAGCACTTTACGACGATTGATTATCATGGAAATAGCCATATTGTTTTGCACGATAGTGAACTGGCCAAGCGTTTCACTCCGAGCTCGATGAGCTACAAAGGTCGCCGCTACGTTGATCCTTTAGCCAAACGTTTACAAATCAACTCACGCCACTACACTCTGCCGCTATTTGATCGAGAAAACTTAATCAGTGTCATCTATATCAAAGCAACCTTTCCTGGCTTTCATAGTGTGTTAAGGATGATCCGAGACTACTCTGAAGTCGCGTTATCTAACCTCTTGATTCATAAAAGACTGCACAGTAAAGATGTCATGACACACCTTGACAATAAGCTCACTCTTCGCGAACAAATGGAATCACACATCAACGGTGAGCATATTTACATGGCTATGCTAGATATTGACCATTTTAGGCGTATCAATGACCAGCACGGACATTTGTGTGGAGACCAAGTAATCATACAAACCGCAGAGCTGATGAAAAAATGTTTCCCAAAACCTAATGCTCTCAGCCTTGCCCGATACAGCGGAGAAGAGTTCTCCCTTCTATTTAGAGCCAACGATGAGAACGATGCCTATGAACAATGTGAGCTTTTACGTTACATGGTAGAACAATCTAAAGTCGTGTTTGATGATGTTCCGGTGAAGTACTCAATCAGTATTGGGATCACGTCTATGAAAGGAAACCAAAACATGACCATAGGTCGCGCAGACAAAGCGCTCTATCAAGCCAAAGGGCTCGGTAGAAACCAGGTGGTGTTAAACACCTTTGACTAATTGAGAAAGGGAAGTGGCTGAAGTCACTTCCCTTTTTTAACAATAGTCTTCAATAAGCTTAATTGATATTGTCGATGTCTATCACCATAAACCGAATTTGCGTGCTTGATGTTGCCTCGTAGATAACACCCACATCTTCATTACCCAACACACCTTTGTCTTGAAGTTTGATAAGGTCTGAATATGCGCTATAACCGTCTCTAAATTGCGTTCTTTGGGTGAAGTTATAGTTGCCTGCACCATCTTCTACAGCGCTCCAAATAGCCAGATCGTTTCGATCGGAACTCACGGCTGAATTGCCCTGTGGTCCAGACATCAAGACTCGGTTGTTTCCGTAACCTAGTAGACCGATGTCAACTTGATCCAGTTTGAAGAACAAAGCTCCATTTACCGAATTGCGCTCTTCATTAACCATTGTCCAATTTTGTCCTTGGTCGTGACTAATAAAATGGTAGCGATTGAAGTTGCCAACGCCTGTTACACCATCATTTCGAGCCGACATCAAAATCCTACCGTCGTTCAGCTCAACCATATCAGCTTCACTCGGCTCGAGGGCATAAGTGGGAGTTTGATTACCTGCGTGCCAAGTCACGCCATGATCATCACTGTAGATTGAAACAACCGACAGTTGAGAAAACGCATCCAGAACAATAGCTGGGAAAATCAACCGCCCATTGCTAAGTTGAATACCCTGCCCTGGGCCTGCATTGATACTTTTCCACCCCGGATCGCCTTTGCCATTGAACGCGCTAGTTTTGCTCCAACCTTGTTCCGCCGGATGCTTGATCACTGAACCATTGACCCTTTTCATCAAACTTGCATCAAAATAGTATTGCTGAGTATCGTCAATCGAAAACCCAACACTATGGTAAGCAGAAGCCCCTTTTGTCGATGAACAGCCATTGCCCCAAGTCACTGTTTTACTCGAGTGACTCTGCCCAGACCAATTAGAAGCCACTAAGGTTCCATCCACGTAAAAACTAGCACTATTGCCCGTGCCCACAATTTGATAATCATGGTAACCAGAGATATCAAAATTCATTGGATACTCAAGGTTTCCATTATCTGAATAGAGGACTGCCTTGACTGTTTTATCTGGGTTCACATGCAAATCAGCGAGAAAGCGTTTATTACCGTTTCCATAATATTGAACATTGCATGATCCTTCCGCCACCCTCGAGTTCCAACTTAGGCTCCACCCTTCATTGCTCGCTTGAGTAATTTGTGCGGCTGATGGTGTCACAGACCAAGTCGCGCGTCCTGCGGTTCCATTAGTCCCATTTGCCATCCAGTTAATGTCTTTGACTTGGTCAAGAACATCAGTGGCAGCAGACCACGTTTGGCCGTTGTCATCGCTCGTTCGGTAAAATAGCTTATGCTGAGGGTCATCAAAAGGAACGCAGCTACCATTTTGCGCACAATTGTTGTCCCACTTGGTATAGAACACAAACATTCTCCCAGTGGATTTATCAACAAATGGGCGGGGATCGGAATACGCTTCATTCGCGACTTCATGGATAACTTGATAATCACTCCAAGTCACACCGTTGTCTACTGAACGCCGGCTTTTGATGCTTGTTGGGTAGCCACTTCCAGGATCCTTACTTGAAGCGCGTCCTTCTGCGAACGCGACCAGTGAACCGTCTTGAGCGACCACAATCGATGGAATGCGGTAGTGGCTACTGCCACCTTCTCCACCTTGAAACACCACCACATCCCTAACATTGGGAGCGACAGCATAAGCATTCATCGAAGCCGTCAAGACACCAAGTGTTAGTAGTCCTGATACAACTAAACTCTTTTTGTCAATTTGTTCCATCAATAATAGTCCTCATTCGTTTGTGATAACCGACCTGCAATTCAATAGGAAGTAAAAGGTGTAAAAGCCCTCTACACTATGATTTCACAGTGCAGGGGAGAATTGCTTAGTCTTGTACAGAGAGTTTTAGCTAGCTATTTATAGGGGGAAATAACGTCCGCCAACTAAGGGTGTAACATCGAGCTTGCGCGTCTCCTTTACTGTCTTCACCTCCTAACAGATACATTGTATTGTTGTGAGAAATCGACACGCCATACGCAGTTCCATGAGGAAGCTGCATAACTTGGTGCCATGTCGTGCCATCGAATTGCCAAACTTTGTTATCGTAATGCTTGGTCAATCCTTGATGGCTATACCACTGCCCTTTCTGGAATTTGTTCTGGCTGCCAATAAAGTAAGCGCCGCCAGCCACAATGATTTGTTTTTCAACTTGCCCTGCAAAATGACCTGCCAATCCCTCATGGCTAGTATCAACATTACAAATCGAAGGGAGTAAGCGGCTTTTGGTCATATCGCCGTTGTCGAACTCAAAAACCTTGCTCTCCAAGCTGCGTAAGCCCGGCTTAATCTCTCCTTCAATTAAGGTGACCGTATTGTTTTGCTGAATAATGCCAGCGCCACAATTGGCAAGATAAGGATTCAGGCCAACCTCAGACCATGTTTCATTGGCGCAATCAAATAGCCAAATAGTTTGATTCCAACCGTAGTCCTGCGTCGGCCCAGACATAAACTTGGTTAAGGTTGCCTGATGTTTTTCTGGTTGCTGAACTGGGTCAATTTGTGAAATTTCAGCGACAAAACGATCAAAGGTCTCTTTACTGTAGCCGCCAAAGCAGATCAGTTTACCTATCTCGATCTGGCACATCGACGCTCCCAGTAAACCCACAGGAATATGAGTCTCGATGGATTGCCAACGATTACGCTTAGCGTCAAAGACGTAGCTATCCTCTAAAACAATTGGCGTAGTACTATTTTCAGGTTGGCCTGCCCCAGAAAATACATAGAGCTTGTCATCACACACTGAGAATGCCGCATCATTACGCGTAGTACCCGGAAACTCAGACGCCCTCTGCCACCCTTTTATTGGCGCATCCAAATCATAGAAAAATAGGCGCGTCCCTGCGCTCCCTAAACCGACGTAGAGTTTGTTACCAATCACTCCCCCAACGCCGTTTTTCACCCCAATTGGCAAAGGTGGAAAAGAACTAATCACTAATGACATGCTCTGAGCCCTTAGTCCGTAACATCAACGGTTGTGCCATTCCACGCTAGCATGTAGACCTTTTTGCTAGCACTGCGATCACTTTTCTCGCCCCCAGCGATGAGTACACCTTGAGCGGTGGAATAAGAGGTTCCATAAGCCAAACCTTGTGGAAGACCATTAACTTGCTTCCACAATCCCTGTTGCTGAACATACATTTCTGGATTAAATGCCTTGCTATAGCCGTCGTGTGCAAACATTTTCCCACTCTCGAAAGCGGATTTCGCACCATGGAAGTTCGCTCCACCTGCGACAATGACCACGCCATTGCTTTCACCGGCAAAAGCACCCGCGACACCTTCTTGAACACTCCCCTCAGTAGGTGCGGGTAATGCATGCTGGCTTTGCCAAGGTTGTGCTTGACCAAATTGGTACGTTTTCACTTCAGACGTTCTGAGCCCTGGCTTTATCTCACCGCTAATCAATACAGCCTTGTCACCTTCCGCCACTAATGCGCTGCCACAATTGGGTAAATATGGCGATAAACCAAGATCGCTCCAAGTTCCCGTCTCTGGCTTATAGCTCAACACATGTCGATTCCATTTATAATCCTCTGGCTTCATCCCCATGTAATCATCAACAATCTTTAGCCATGCTTCAGGCTCAGCTTGTTTGTCAGTGGTAAGAACGTCATGGAGATATCGATCAAAGTACTGTTTGTTGTACCCGCCAAAGAAAACAACTTGCTTGCCATCTGGCGAGTAAGACGCCGCACCGAGTAAGCCAACGGGTGAAGTGGTATTGGCTTGTGCCCAAATATTGGTTTCGAGGTTATATCGATAAACAGTATCAAATAGAATCGGCGCAGCATCCGTCGACTTCATCTTTCCTGAACCGCCAAATACATATATTTCATTACCGATAACCGATGCGGTTGCTCCGCTTCGCGATGGAGCGATAAATTCAGCTCTCTTTTGCCAACCTTTGTCGAGATTGCTTAGGTCAAGCATATAGAAATCTTGACCGGCTGAACCTAGGCCAACAAACACTTTATCGCCGACTTGAGCGCCGATTCCGCTTTTAATTCCTACCGGTAAATCTGGCCATTGATTCGCGCCAAACGCATTAAGACTTAACACCAGAGAAGCAGCAAGCAAAGGTGCATAAAGTCGTTTAGTTTTGTTCATCATTATTGTTATTTCCTTATTGGATGGCCGTGAACAATCACGGACTCCTATTGGCTCAGGTGGTTCTTTACCCACCTTTATTGTTTAAATTTCATACTAATTATTGATCAATGAAAAAATATTTCTTTGATCAACTTAACAATAAAAAATATTTTCACCAATAAATAAAAGAAAAGCTCACCAACTAGGCGAGCTTTAAATAAAGAATTAAATCAATGTGATAAGAACTACTTCATTAATGGAAGCACGACTTCCGCCGTTTCCATTACTGACTCAGAATACTCCGGATAGGTATCTAGCAAGGTGTTGATTAATGCATCGACCAGCAGTAGTGCGCCAACTTTAGAAGCGAATGCACCGCCTGTTAAAGGCCCTTCTGGTCGCGCTGCAACCAAAAGCTCATCTGAAATAGCCGACAATGGACTATGACTTATGTTGGTCAAAGATACCACGGGCACTCCTCGGCGATGTGCCTGTGATGCCGCGTGAATAACCTCTTTGGTGGAGCCTGAACTCGACACCGAAAACCACAGATCGCCCGCATCGCTTCGACCCGCACTCATCGCAGCCAAATGGGTATCTTCATACATAATCGCTTTTTTGCCGATACGTACTAAACGATACGCTAAATAACGTCCGACAATACTGGATGCTCCTACCCCAACACAGCCAATAAACTGTGCCTGATGAACTAACTCGCAAATTCGCGTAAGAGACTTTCTGTCGATAAGCTTGGCAGTATCTTGGAGACTATCAACCGCGCTCTGCGCAGATATATCACAGATATCACCTTCTAACTTAGGCTGATTTTGGCTAGCCGTTTGGCTCAAATCTACCGCCAACGCCATTCGAAAGTCAGAGTAGCCTTTGTAACCCATATCACGACACAGGCGCACAACAGTCGCCTCGCTGGTTTGGGTATTACGAGCAAGATCCGTAATAGTCTGGAACTGGACGTCATGTGCATTCTCAAGCACATAATCCGCTACCAAGCGTAACTTTTTACTTAAGGGCTCGATATTAGAACGTAAACGAACCATTAGATTTTTAGGCGTACTCACTAGGGCCTCATTAGATTGGTTTGGCTAAACTAAAAGTATCAAAGACCTACGAATATTGACACTACCTCAACACGATTTCATCGCAAAATCCTAAAAGAGGGGAGGAAGCCTCCCCTCTCGCTCGCATTATAATGACATAAAGCCCGCGTCACGCAGTTTAGCGAGCACATCCGCTTTCTGCTTGTCACTCAGAGAGCGAATCGGCTGACGAGGATTACCCGCATCAATGCCATGCAACTGCATGGCGACTTTGCCTGCCGCTACGCCGCCATATTCAACTAAGACGCGAATAATCGCGATCACTTTGTCCATTAGCGACGCAACCTCATCGTGCTTACCTTGGTTAAATGCTTCGATGATCTTCAAGTACAAAGGCGCAGCATAGTTGTAAGTACTGCCAACGGCACCTACCGCACCCACCGCCAAACCAGCAGGGAGAAACTCATCGACACCAAAAGGTATATCGAATTTGCCTCTCGCTACTCGCACACAGCGCTGATATTCGTAGAGATCAGCGTTATTAAATTTCGCGCCCGATAAGTTAGGAATGCGCGCTTCACCTTGAACCAGGAACTGTTCAAGATCGAGGTTTACTCCAGACATGCCAGAATGGTAGTAGTAAAAGCCCTTCGATGGTGCAGCCGCAGCCACTTGCGCGCAGTACTCAACCAGATCTTCAACACTACCCGGCTTAAAAAAGCATGGACCAATTGCTGAGGTCGCTAAAATATCCAACGTCTCAGCGTGTTCAGTAAGGTTAATGGTATCAACAATACTCAATGCACCTGTATGGAGAATCAAATCCAACTTACCATCGGCGGCTTTAACCCAACATTCAGCGATCGCTCTACGCTCCTCTACACTACAGTGGATCCCTTCCCCTGTCGTCCCACATACGTAAGCGCCTTTCACGCCTTGATCAATTAACAGCTCCGCAATTTGATCAATAGCAGCAAAGTTTACCTTCTTGTCCGCAGTAAAAGGAGTATGAGGCGCTGCAATAAGACCTGTCAGTTTTTTCATCTTAAATACCTTAAATATTATTCGTTATTACTGCCCGTAACCAAGGAAAATTTCCGGTAACAGCAGCGTAAATTGAGGGAAGACAGCAACAAGTACCAATACGATGAATAACGGCACCAAAAGTGGAATCACACCACGAGTCAACGTGTGGAATGGAATATCACCAACACGTGAGACAACGTACAGAGCCATTCCCATTGGCGGGGTTAGAATACCGATCATCAGGTTCAGGATTGCCATGACACCGAAGTGAACAGGATCAATTCCCACCGCACCGGCAACGGGCACTAAAAATGGAACCAATAGCAGTAGCAGAGCAAGCGACTCAATAAACGTCCCTAGGAAAAGAAGCAGTAAGTTGATAAGCAGCAACAGCACGAGTGGGTTATCACTAATGGTCAAGAAGTAATCCGCTAGCATTTGCGGCAGTTGCTCACGAGCAACAATCCATCCAAACACAGTGACGCCCATTACCATTAGCGCAACCACAGCAGTGGTGTTCACTGTCTCTTTCAAAATTTCAACAAAGCCGCCGAAAGTCAGCTGTTTGTAGACCACAGTTCCTAAGAACAACGCATACAGAGAAGAAACAACCGCCGCTTCTGTCGGAGTGAACTTACCGGAAAAGATCCCACCGATAATGATCACAGGAGTCAGCAGAGACAAAAACGCTTCTTTAAAGGATTTGAACTGATCACGACGCGAAGCACGAGGCAGCGTCATGTAACCACGTTTCTTACAAATGAAGTAGCTCATTGTCATCAACGCAACACAACACAAAATGCCCGGAATTGCCCCAGCAAGGAAAAGGGCGCCGATGGACGTATTTGACACTACTCCGTAGATGACTAGAGGAACCGAAGGGGGAACTAAGGGACCAATGATACAAGAAGCAGCCGTCAAACCACCGGCAAAATCATCGTGATACTTTGCATCACGCATCGACTTAATTTCAAGTTGCCCAAGACCACCAGCATCCGCCAACGCAGAGCCCGACATACCTGAGAACAGTAAGCTCGCCATAATGTTTACGTGACCTAGGCTGCCGGTAATATGGCCAACCATCGATTTTGCGAAATTAAAGATACGTTCTGTAATACCTGCGCTATTCATTAAATGCCCAGTTAAAACAAAAAACGGCACCGCAAGTAGTGTAAAGTTATCAATGCCGCCCAGCATCTGCTGAGCTGCGAAGTTGATGCCTGTGCTGTTGGTTAGCACCAAAAAGACTAAAGCAACAAAAATCAGTGAAAAGCCGACTGGCATACCTGCAAACAGCAGCGCTAACCAGCCAAAGATTGAACCTGCCATAACTACCTCTCAGCCACCTGTGAATCCATCGAAGATGCCAACTTATTGCCATTGTGAAGCTGCTTCGCAATGCCCCACATTTTTTCTGCCTGTCTAAACACCATAAATACCCCGCCAAGAGGCAGGCTGTAGTTCATCCAACTACTTGAGACACCTAAGGTAATCAGCTCAAAGAAAGCGGTACGCTGCACGTGTTGATAACCTAAATAGATAATTGCCATGATCGAAACTAAAACGGCCAACTCAAGCGAAAGCACCAAACATAGGCGTATCTTTTCAGGCAGTTTGTCCGAGAAAAAGGTGATATTGACGTGTGTGCTGCGCTTAATCGCAATGGCACACCCGATTAACGACATATACATAAACAGAACTCGGGCGAGTTCTTCACTCCAAAGGGAAGGATCATTCAGTAGCCAGCGGGTACCAATTTGCCAAGTCAGCACCACTAGCAGCGCCGCCATTAACGGCACAGTAATGATCTCTTCAATATTATTTATAATCTTACGTAACATCTTGAGCTCCATGGCTGGTCAAAAATGACCAGCCTGAATAGTAGAAATTAGCGTCAGCTAACTCCCCTTACATTGCTGCCAGCTTTTTAACGATAGGCTCGCCAATCTTGTCTTCAAACTCGGCGTACAGTGGCTGCATCGCTTCACGGAATGGCGCTAAGTCTGGATAAGTCACATTCACTCCCTCTTTTTCAAAGAAAGAGATCAGCTCAGCTTCTTGTTTTTTCACTGATGCGGTATGAGCTGCGCCTGCCTTCGCTACGGCTTTTTGCACAATCTCTTTGTCCGCATCCGACAGCTTTTGCCACGTTGACTCAGAAATGATCACCATCTGATCGTTAACAATGTGATTAGTCATTGCGAGGTTGCCTTGAACCTCATAGAACTTCATTGTTTTAATCGTTGGTAGTGGATTTTCTTGACCATCAACCGCATTGGTTTGCAGTGCTAGATAAACTTCAGAGAAAGCCATCGGTGTTGGCGATGCGCCTGAAAGTTTTGCGTAGTTTAGGTTTGGTTTAGCGTTTGGAACACGAAGCTTAAGACCTTTAAAGTCTGAGATGTTATTAAGAGGGCGGTTAGAGGTCGTTTCACGAGTACCATTGTACCAAGTATCGAGTGCTCGCCAGTTAAACTTAGTCAGCATCTCTTGACGGATACCTTGACCAAATTCTGAATCAAACATACGACGCAAGTGTTCATAGTCACGTGCCACATACGGCAGAGTGACCGCTTCAGCGCGCGGAATCCAAAGTCCCATGCGGCCAAACTCAGCATAAGTGATATCGAGATCGCCCATGCTTAACTGCTGCAGCATCGCGCGGTCATCGCCTAGCTGAGCACTAGGGTAAAGAGAGAGTTTTATTTCTCCATTACTCATCTCTTCTAGTGTATCAGCCAGTAGTTTGGCAGATGTGTACTCAACAGAACCCACGGATGCCTGCATCCCCATTTTTAGTGTCGTTGCTGCGTGAACCGACGCAGCACACCCGAGAGTCAGCATAGCGAGAGTAATAGTGTTGATGGCTTTCATATTGTTCCCTTTTATTCGATTTATATCTTGTTTCACCGATTTCAAAAAAAACTTTTATTTTGTTTGAAAAAAATCTTCGTTATGGATTATTATTGCCGTGAAGATTATTTTCAAACCAACTTTTTACAAAATGTGATCGCGGACAAAAATTCGCCACCGGTTATTAATAGGCAGACTGATTAGACGAATTGTGATGGTTGTTCATTCACCGTCACTCCGCAATACAATGCTTAAGTTATGAGGCCCGTCGTGAGAACAAAAAATCAGAATATCAATGAGTTAAAGCAGTCTTTACAAGGTCAAACCGTCGTTTCTATCCAACCTGTAGTTGGTAGCCCGCTCGAAAAAACCGAGTTTATTGTTGCAATGGCTTTAGCTGCTGAACAAGCCGGAGCTAAAGCGCTTCGCATTGAAGGAGTTGAAAATGTTGCTGCTGTTTCAGGCGCTGTCAGCATACCAATTATCGGTATCGTGAAACGTGACTTGCAGGGCAGTCCTGTCCGGATCACACCTTTCGCTTCTGATGTTGATGATCTTGCCAATGCAGGAGCCACAGTGATCGCATTTGATGCAACAGACAGAACGCGTCCAGAAAGCCGAGAACATATTGCATTAGCGATTAAAAACTCTGGATGTTTCGCTATGGCGGACAGCTCTTGCTTTGAGGATGGTGCTTGGGCACATAGCCAAGGCGTTGAGATTATTGGTTCGACCTTGTCAGGTTACGTGGGTGAGCAAGAACCTGTAGAGCCAGATTTGCAACTGGTTAAACAGTTTTCAGAAGCGGGTTTCTTTACAATGGCGGAAGGACGCTACAACACACCAGAATTAGCTGCAAAAGCGATCGAATCTGGTGCTGTCGCGGTCACCGTTGGTAGCGCAATTACTCGCCTAGAGGTTGTCACTAACTGGTTCAACTCAGCGACACAAACCGCAGGAGCACAACAATGCGTACGCTAGCCATTGACATTGGTGGAACAAAAATCGCGTTAGGGTTCATTGAAAACAGTAAATTGATTCAGCGCTGCCAAATTGCAACGCCTATTGCACACAGTGCCGAGCAGTTTGTCGAAACGATTCTCGGCAGTGCATCGCAGTGGCTCGTACATGTCGATAATATAGGTATTTCCACCACTGGGCTTGTTACACAACAAGGCATTTCGGCGATTAACCCCGAGACTTTGGCTTTCCCTACTCCTTTTCCACTCGCCCAAGTATTGCAATCCATCGTTGGCAAGCCGGTCTTAATGCTCAATGATGCGCAAGCGGCGGCTTGGTTTGAGTACACCATGCTAGAGACACCGGTTAAGAATATGGCCTTTATAACCGTATCTACTGGTGTCGGTGGTGGCATCATTATTGATGGTCAGCTTCATCAAGGGCAAGGAGGATTGGCTGGTCACGTCGGTCATATGGTTATTGACCCCAATGGCCCACAGTGTGGCTGTGGACAAACAGGTTGCGTGGAATCGATAGCGTCTGGCACCGCAATTAAAAAAGCGAGTGACGCTGCTTTCTCCAATCCAATCAGCAATATTGAGCTATTTGAACAGGCGTCATCCAATCCAGAAGCCGAAACAATTATCAGTCAAAGTGCTAACGCTATTGCTACATTATGTTGTAACTTGAAAGCGAGCCTTGACCTCGACTTGATTGTGTTAGGAGGCGGAGTGGGACTTGCACGCAACTACATACAGCGCGTCGAGCAAGCTATTCAACGTCGTCCTAAAGCTTTTCAAATTCCTGTGCAGGCAGCCAAAGGAAATTACGACGCCTGCCTGTTAGGCGCTGCGTTTCAGTTTAAGGAGTAATCCATGGCACTCAAAGCCATTTCTGCACCACGTATTTTCGACGGTGAGCAATACCATAACGATGCCGCGTTAGTCTGGAAGGATGAACAGATCGAATCCATTGTGGCTATCGACAATCTACCGCAAGGCATCAACCACCAGCATTTCGAAGGGGCGCTGATTGCACCTGGATTTATCGATATTCAGGTCAATGGTGGTGGCGATGTCATGTTCAACAACGACATTACTCCTCAAGGCATCGATACGATTTGCTGCGCCCATCGAACTCATGGCACTGCCTATTTATTGCCGACCTTGATCAGCGCAACACCGGACAATATCCAACAAGCATTATCTGCCACCGAGAGAGGGCTCAACGCCAAGATCTCTGGACTGCTTGGGGTACATTTGGAAGGACCTTGGCTCAATAAAGAGAAGAGGGGCGCGCACGATGCCAATCTTTTTTACGCGCCAACCGTCAGCCAATTAGATCAATTTGAGTGGCCAACGCAGGGTAAAGTACTGGTTACCGCTGCGGTAGAAAACATTGAGCCATCTGCTCTACAGTGGATGAAAGATAAGGGCTTCACCCTATCCTGTGGTCATAGTAATGCCAAAGCGGAGCAATTGACTGAAGATAAACTTTCGTTAGTGGATGGCTTTACTCACCTGTTTAATGCGATGTCGCCTTTTGAAGGTCGCGAACCAGGCGTGGTGGGAACTGCTTTAAACAATGATCACGCGTGGTGCTCAATAATCACTGACGGTATTCATGTCCACCCACAAAGCTTCCTTCTTGCGCACAAGGCAAAACCTCAAGGCAAGCTACTGATTGTTACCGACGCCATGGCGACTCTCGGAAGTAAAACCAATCAGTTTGAGCTCGATGGCGAAACAATTCGAGTTATCGACAACAAACTGGTCAACAGTCGAGGAAGTTTAGCTGGCGCGCACATCGGCATGGATGAATCCGTTGCCAATGTGATTCAGTGGGGAATTGCGGAGGAAGAAGCGCTGAAAATGGCGTCTACCTATCCTGCCAACGCCCTAACCTGCGACAATCTAGGAAAACTCAAACCTAGTTTCCGCGCAGCAGCCACCGTGTTAGATGACAACTACCGCAGCCAAGCGGTACTCGTCGATGGTCAGCTATATTAAGAATTAGGAGGTGCCCACCTCCTAATTCTTACGAAGCAAACTTGCTATCACTAGCAGCAAACCGCTCATAAGAAGGGCTGCCCCTAAGTTTTGCATTAAACCAACAGCGGATAAACCAAAACCGATCAGCAAATAATACAGCAAGCCAAACAGTGCACCAGCACTACCAGTCTGTGATTTATACTCTTTTAGGGCTCGGCTCAATATATTTGGAATCCCTACACCAAATGAAGCAACTACCAATAGCATTGGGGCTAGCAGGGCCACTCCGTCTTGAAGCAACCACACCATAATCGCCCCGAGTATAGCGCCCCATGCCGACAGTTGAACCAAGAGTTTTGACTCATAACCTCGGGCAAGAAGCCCCTTGTTTAGCCAACTACCTGCGAAAGTTCCTACTGCTAAGATAATCCCGCTATATCCAAATTGTTTGCTGGTATATCCCATAGCATCAAAGATAAATGGACCAAGCAAATAGTAGCTGAACAATAAAACATTAAAACAAGCCACCATTATCCCATCTATCCAGATGTTTCTGTTTGCTAGCATTTGCTTGGCAAGTGGAACTATGTGGATGTTGCTTTTCATAGCAGGCTTGGTTTCCGGTAAACTCACTAAGCAAAGTAGGAACAAAGCTATCGCCATAATTGATAAAGAGAGAAACACGGCTTTGTGACCTCCAGTATCAGTGAGTACTCCTCCAAACATCAGCCCAATAACCGGACTCAGTGATATACCGATCCCCATCAAACCAAATACTTTGGCTAACCGTGCACCATCATAACTATCACGTAGCATAGTCTGGGTAACCACTGAACCAACCGCTGCCCCAAATGCACTAAGTGCACGCATGAGTAGAAGTGTTTCAAACTGCGAGCACTGCATAGCACCAACAGCTGCTACGCCGTAAACCACTAGCCCCAGCAACATTGAATATCTTCGCCCTAAATAATCAGCAGCCACTCCCCAAAACACGACACCTAGTGCGAAGGCACTAAAGTAAATCGATAGCGTTTGTGCAGCTGTATTACTCGCAACATTAAAAGCGAGGGCGATGTGGGGTAATGCAGGGCTGTAGATAGTCTCAACAATTTGCGGAAACATCATCAAAGCTAGCATTACCCCAACGGAAGGAGTCTTATTCATTACAATATCCCAACTAGAAAAAGTGGGCGTAGTTTAGACAAGAGTGTTAAAGTCCCAATAACGACATTGGAACAATAAACTTCAATATAAGAACAAATGGCGCTAATTAATGACAAGTCTGAATTTGACGTCGATACACTAGACAACACAGTCATCGGGATCGCGGCTCGAATCGGCAAGCATGACTCAGGGATGCATATCCACAGTAAAGCTCAACTTCTCTATGCTCCTGAAGGGTGTATCAGCATACAGTTAGACGATAAAAAAAGTGTCTTGCCCCCCACCCGTGCTGCTTGGATACCTGCAGGGGTGCGCCACTGTGCGACCATGAACAACGTCGTTGAATATCGTTCACTCTACTTCGAAGAAACTCTGGTTGCGTCGTTCAACGAAGTGAAAGTCATCTCTGTAAACTCACTGTTTAAGGCTCTGATCGAGCGAATGTCTTTTTGGCAATGGGACAAGCCTAAGCGAGAAATGCACGCGACGCTCCAACTGTTTCTGGAAGAGCTCCAATCTGCATCCGAATATCAACTGACACTACCTTTTCCTAGCGATCCTAGACTCAATCATTGGCTTGATTCACTTCAACAACCGGACTCTAACGTGCCAAATTTGAACAACTTAGCCAAACAGATTGGCGCTAGCAGCAAAACAATAAGTCGCATATTTTCCAACCAAGCAGGGATGCCGTACCAGTCATGGCGACAGCAATGGAGACTATTGAAATCAATAGAGCTTCTCTCCCAAGGAAAACAGGTCAACGATGTCGCTTACCAATTAGACTTTTCAAGTGATAGCGCTTTCATCACCTTCTTTAAGCAACAAACAGGGACTACGCCGCTCCAATATATGCGCACAACAACTTGATTCATGGGCAGATTACTCTAACAATGACGTATCAATGAGGGAAAGCCAATGTCCGACAAAATCTCTACAACTGCATTAGCCAAATTACGTGAACTGGAACCTAAGCAATTGTTCAACGAACTGAAATCTGCGGGTTACATTAATCGTGCTGAGGAAAGCTGGGTTTTGACCGAGATCGGCGCCAAGTTCGGTGGCGAATACGTCGAACATGCGAAGTTTGGTAAGTTCATTGTCTGGCCAGAAAACCTACTCATAGACAGTGTAGCGACCAGTGGTAAAACGATGAGTGCAACTCAAATTGGAGAACGCTTATCTCTCAATGCCAAAAAAGTGAATCAACTTTTGCAAGAGCTAGGTTGGATTGAAAGGACAGAGAAAGGCTGGACGGTAACGGAATCTGGGCTAACGGTTGGCGGTTATCAACGCGAAGATAAAGAAAGCGGCTATGGTTTTGTCGTTTGGCACGACTCTATCGTTCGTAACAAGCGCTTAAAGCAGTCTGTGATTGAGTTTTCAGGGCAAGATGCCGAGGCACATGCAACAGATAAGTCCCTTTCTAGCTTTAGACAAAAATTTGAAGCGAAACATCGCACTCTAGACGGTCACTATGTACGTTCTAAAGGTGAACTCATAATCGACAACTGGCTCTATATGAATGGAGTGGTTCACGCCTACGATCGTCAATTACCGATAGAACAAGACGTCTTGAGCGATTTCTATTTACCCACTGGAAAAGTCTATTTGCAGTATTGGGGAAGCGACGCTGGCAACACACCAGACAAAGAACAACAATCTATCCGCGAGTTGTATCAGCGGCATAACTTTGCTCTGATAGAGGTGTTCCCGGCAGATATCGACAAACTCGATGACGTTTTACCAGCCAAACTCATAGCCTTCGGCATCAAGGCTTACTAATAGGCTGTCAAAGATAGATGGCTATTGATTGCTCTCTGTCAGCCACTCAATCAATTCGCTGACCATCTCATTGCCTTGCTCTCGAAGGTGTAACAGGTGATAGCCATTCCCAGTGGTCACACTAAGGTCAAAGGGTTGTATTAACCTTTTAAGTTTTAAATCTTGCGCAGCCAAAGTCAGATCACCAATCGCCACCCCGAAACCTTGCTGAGCAGCATTCATCGCTTGATCTAGGGTTGCAAAGGTTTGGTTTCCCTTGCCTTTTAATCGAGTATTGCCATGACTTTCCAGCCATAGCTTCCAGTCTGACTGCTCTTGATTGGCATGCAGCCAAGTAAACTGATTGAGCACATCCTTATCGCCATTTTCCATGATTTGCTGCCATAGCTCTGGAGCGCAGACCGGCGCCAAAAACTCTTCAAACAACAGTGTTTGATTGACCACTTTGCTTCGAGTCGGCTTGCCGTAGGTAATGATCAGATCGAAGCTATCAAAATTCGGCACAGCTTCGTGCTTGGTTGTCGAAGTTAGCTCAACGTTCACGTCAGGGTATGCCTGCTGAAAATTGGCGATACGAGACAATAGCCATGAGGTAATACAACTCGGGGCGTTGAGTTTGATTCGATTTGCGCTGTCAGCGACCTCCCGAACCGACATCTGTAGCCGCTTAATAATATCTTCCGCCAACGGAACAAACTTATCGCCTTCCGGTGTTAAAGACAGCCCCCTCGCCTGACGGTAAAAAAGCTGAACTCCCATGATCTCTTCAAGAGTTTGAATCTGCCGACTGATGGCACCTTGGGTCATATTCAAGGCTTCAGCAGCATGGGTAAAATTAAGGTAATACGCCGTAGAAAAAAAAGCTTGGAGGTTTTTCGTCGAAGGCAATCTTGTGTTCATCATTATCATCCATGACTTTTTTGCATAGCTAGTATGCCTTTATTTCGATTCTACACAAAGAGCATATTGACTAAATTACCACTCATTGGGAGAAAGTACTTAAATAAAACCCTTTTGATTGACTAAATATTCAGTGAAGGTATATAAGATGACGTCACTAGCGGAAAAACTTGCGCCAGAGAACATAAAAAAATTAATACCATATCAATCTGCAAGACGAATCGGTGGCTCTGGTAGGCTGTGGTTGAATGCCAATGAGCTAGAACAACCTCTTCTCTTTACTGAGCATCAACCCGCACTTCATCGTTATCCTGACTTTTTGCCACACGATATCGCTGCAGCATACCAAGCGTATTGCAAAACCACGCAACCAACCATAGCAGTGCGCGGGGCCGATGAGGCGATCGATCTGTTAGTAAGAACGTTCTGCCAGCCTATGCAAGATAGCATTGCGATTTGTACCCCGACCTACGCGATGTACGAATTTTGTGCGGAGTCATTTTCAGTCAATGTCATCAACTGCCCTTTGTTAGCCCCAGACTTCTCACTGGATGTTGAAAACGTAATCAAGGCAGCAGATAGCGCTAACCTACTGTTTCTGTGTTCACCGAACAACCCAACTGGCCAGTTGCTAAACAGAAGTGACATTGTCGCCATACTTGAAAGCACCCAAGACAAATCGCTTGTCGTCGTAGATGAGGCCTATATTGAATTTGAACTCGCAGAGAGTGTTGTCGACCTGATCGAACAATACCCGAATCTGATCGTCATTCGTACTCTATCCAAAGCCTTCGGACTTGCAGCAGTACGATGTGGATTCATCATCGCTTCTTCAAGCGTTATGGCGTTTATTTCTAAACTGGTTCCTCCTTATCCAATGCCAGACAGCTCCGCTGAGATTGTGCTCAAAGCGCTGAGTCCTAAAGGACTTACTCATGTGCATGACAATACACAAGCATTGATTCGTATACGCGATAACTTTGTTCAGCAAATACAGAACCTTAGTTGGATAGAGACCATCTACCCATCTTCAAGCAATTTTGTCTTGATTCGAACTCAACCCGGTATTGAGCTGTTTGAATACCTGATTAAGCAAGGCGTCGTTACTCGCAATCAAAGTCATGAGCCTAGTCTTAAGCACTGCGTACGAATCACCATCGGCTCAGAAACCAGTATGCAGGAAGTCAGTGAAATCATTTGCAACTTTTCTGGCGCCCTGACACCATCCAATAAAAATAGGGATATTACTCATGAACAAAATGCTTAGTGCCTTTGCTTGCGCCGCAGCTCTGCTATCTGCTCCTCTAATGGCTAAGGAAGTCCGTTTAGCTTCTGACTTTACTTATCCACCATTCAATTACATGGATGCAAGTGGAAAGCCAGTCGGATTTGACATCGAGATTGCCGATGCCTTGTGTACTGAAGCCAAACTCAAATGCACTTGGGTATCGCAAGGGTGGGATTCGCTAATTCCAAGCCTACTGGCAAGGAAATCAGATGTTATTATGGCTTCAATGCGTATCACTGAAGAGCGTAAAAAGCGTATCCTCTTCACGAATAAGTACTACCAAACCCCAGCGCGATTTGTGGCAAGCGAAAAGAGCAAAATTGAGCTCACTCCTCAAGGCTTAAAAGGTGCCGTCATCGGTGTCCAGAGTGGCACTATCCACGACCGATATGTCACCGACAAGTTTGGTGATGTTGCAGAAATCAAACGCTACTCTGGTCAAGATGAAGTCTACATTGATATGAAAAATGGTCGCTTAGACCTGACATTTGGTAACTCAGACCAATTAGCTCTGGCGTTCTTGGACAAAGAAATTGGTCAAGGTTTCCAGTTCGTAGGTAAACCAGTAACAGACAAAGCCTATATAGGTGAGGGCACCGCTTTGGCGCTACGTAAAAATGACAAAGCATTAGCCGAGAAGTTTAACCAGGCGATTAAAACGATTCGCGACAATGGGACTTATGACAAAATTGCAGCCAAATACTTCTCCTTTGATATCTACGGAGAAGAGCTTTAACGCAATTTAAAAGAGGCTCAAACGAGCCTCTTTTACTTTCTATTT
This sequence comes from Vibrio sp. R10-SG3-ISO10, assembly GCF_059834185.1. Lineage (NCBI taxonomy): Bacteria > Pseudomonadati > Pseudomonadota > Gammaproteobacteria > Vibrionales > Vibrionaceae > Vibrio > Vibrio sp. R10-SG3-ISO10. Next base: position 595,950 of record NZ_JCBDHG010000022.1, on the reverse strand, counting down.
CATCGCATTGCGATACCGAACCATAATCTCGCTATCCGGTTGATACTGTTGTATTAGATCGGCAAGCTTGCCCTGATTTTTAAGCTCATCAAAACTATTGCGCAACGCTTCAACCACTTGCTGTGATGTCTTATTCCCAGTCACTAACCAGAGCTCTTTGCATAGCTTATCGACTTTCACCACCTCGACAAACTCTTTAGGATCATACCCATACTGCTCCATGCGATAGTGGAAACTCGACGTGACCAAAGGGGCAAAATCTACTCGATGAGCGCGCAGCAACTTAATCGCCACTTTGCCATAGTTAACGGGAATAATATTGGCAAAGCCCTCTTCTCTCGCTACCTCTTCAAAGTTGCTCGCAGTTTGAGCCGCGAAACTGAAATTTTTTAGATCTAGAAAAGAGTTGGGGGAAACATTAGGGCCATCAAAATGACGATAGATCGCAACCTCGTAGGGTGATACAGGCCCTATCCACTGATATTTAAGCTCACGGCTAGGCGTACGAGAAAGTGAGAAGAACAACGTGTTTTCATTTTCTTGAGTGTTTCGAATCGCGCGTTTCCATGGTGCAAAATGCACCTTCGCCACTTCCATAGGGAGCGATTGCGAAGCGTGTTCAACGACCGCTTCAACGAACTTCACCACATACCCTTCCGCTTGTTGATCAACTTGGACCTGTAGCGGTGGAAACTCTTGGGTATACAGATCCAATTGTATCGGCTCAGCGAGGCTAGAAGTCCCCCAAAGGAGCGCTATCCACCCAATCGCTAGATTGCCCAACTTACCAGACTGACGAGTCATATTATTGTTCTTTATGTTTATAAAAATAGGCAGCAATTGGCTGCCTACTATAAACCACTTATTGATAGGATCAATTGGCGATTGGTCTAACCTGTTGCACAATCACTTTATAACTAAGTCCTTGATAGTAAAAAGCCCCTTTCGGGGCTTAGTGATTTGCTTTACTTCGAATACCTTGCCATTGCGGCCTGTTCTTTAGGCACAACAGTCTTACCTATAGGGGCGAGTGATATATAGGCCAACTTAAGGTGCTGAAGCGCAAATGGAATACCTATGACGGTCACAAAGCAGGCCACTGCCGACATAATATGACCAATCGCTAGCCAGATACCCGCTAGTAAAAACCAAATGATATTGCCGACCATACCTAGTGGGCTAGTACCTATATCCATTTCGTTGGTCAGCTCATCGCGAGCGATAGCTTCATGACCAAACGGGAAGAAAGAAAAGTTACCCATGACGAAACAAGCTCGTCCCCATGGAATCCCCACAATACTAATAAACGCAAGCAATCCGAAGAACCACCATAGCAGTCCCATGATAACGCCACCACACAGGAACCAGATGATATTACCAAGAATTCTAAGCACTTTGTCTCTCCTTATAGAAAACCTATCCGTAGACTGATTCGTAATGTTCTACGGTTGGGAATGGGTCATAAAAATGGTGTAAAAGAGCCTTCCATTCCTGATATTCAGCAGACTGCCTAAAGCCCTGCTCATGGTCTTCTAATGTTTGCCAATTCACTAACAAGATATAGCGATTTGGTTTTTCTATACAACGTTGCAACTGATGCGAAACGTAACCCTTCATAGACGAAATTATAGCCTGTGCTTTAGCAAAGTTTTGTTCAAACTCTTTCTCTAAGCTTGGCTTAACATCTAAGATTGCGACTTCCAGTATCATGGTTTTTCCTTAACGTAAGATGAACAAAAGGGTCGCTAGCTCAAACCTTGCCAAACGGCCGTTGCGCCGCTGATCGAGCAAAGTAAAAGAGCGCCAGTGCGAATTTTCTCTTTAGGTAATGATTGAGTGGTCATCATCGCGAGTTTATACCCCACCCAGGCGGCTGGAATAAGCGGAATACTTATCCAAAGGTGGTGTAAGGTTAAAAAGCCTGCTGGCATTTGAATCACAAGCGAGATGATAGAGCTAAAGACAAAAAAGGCAGACAAGTTGCCACGCAGTTGATTAGCTTCTTGGTGCTGAAGCAGCAATGCCATAGGAGGCCCGCCTATAGCAGAGCTGGTACCAAAGAACCCAGAAAAGAAACCCGCGACACCCATTCGCATTGGCGTTGGCTCAATACGAAAAGGGAGCATGCTCACCACAACGGCGAACAGCACTAAGGCACCTAACCACAATGCCAGCAGGTCGGTCGAAACCATAACCAATAACACGCCACCCGCTATCGATCCTGGGACACGCCCAATCAGTGCCATTTTAAGGCCACCAATTTCGACACTGTCTCGATGCTTTAGCGCATTGAGGATCGAAATAAACAGAGCGACTAAACAGATTGGAGCAGGCACATAATCGGGAGAAACAAGAAACAATAAAGGCGCGGCAACAATCGCCAAACCAAAACCGATCGCTGTTTGAACAAACGAACCAAGAAATATTAAAAACGCGGCAATTAATGCCTCAGACGTCATCCATTCAGCGAACATATTATCCAGACAATTGACTAAAAAAGTACCTCACATACTACTCTTAATCCAATGATTTACCATTGAATTTTATTCCTTCTAAGGCCCTGAAAAAACGGTTAAAGCCGATCTAATTGACCAAGATATTGCGCTGCAGTTTCAAGTACCTCTTGTTGCTGATTTTGTTCAAGGTTATCCCAAGAACGATAAATGACTCCAACTCTAGGATTCTTGGTCAGCAATTCACGATTTTTAACCATAAAGCGCCAATACAAGCTGTTCACGGGACAAGCCTTGTCTCCACTTTTTATTTTCACGTTGTAGTGACACTCTTTACAGTAATCGCTCATCCTATTGATGTACGCACCGCTAGCTGCATAAGGCTTAGTACCCACGATTCCACCATCAGCAAACAGCGCCATACCTCTGGTATTAGGCATCTCAACCCATTCGATCGCGTCAACATAAATACCTAGGTACCAATCATCAACTTGGCTTGGGTGTACTTCACTAATCAAGCAAAAGTTACCTGTCACCATTAACCGTTGGATGTGATGTGCATAAGCGTAATCTAGAGACTGTTCAATCGCATTTTTCATGCACATCATTTTCGTTTTACCTGTCCAAAAGAATTCCGGCAACGCATTCTCTGCATTGAGATGATTCAGTTGTGAATAGGTCGGCATATTGACCCAATAGACCGCACGAATGTATTCGCGCCACCCTAAAATTTGACGGATAAAGCCTTCAACCTGTGAGATATCGATCGCTGGATTTGCAGAATATGCAGACAAAGCGGCATTGATAACCTCCAAAGGTTGGAGCATTTTAGCGTTTATAGAGAATGACAGGCGACTGTGGTACAAACTCCATTTCGAGCGATGCTGAGAAGTCATTGCATCTTGAAATCGACCAAAGTTAGGTAAACAGACTTGGCAGAAATAGGCTAACAGGGACAAACTTTGATTGCGGTTGATTGGCCACAACAAGCGATCAACAGTATGTCCTATCGTTTTGATACGATGTCGCTTCAACCGCTCCAAAATAGGATTAATCTGGTTTTCAAACATCAAAGGCGATGGCAATTGCTCGATATCTATCGGTTTGAGCTTATTACGGTTATTCGCATCGTAATTCCACTTTCCTCCGAACGGTTTCCCATCTTCCATTAGAATGTTGAATCGCTTCCTCATTTTGCGATAAAAGTGTTCCATCATTACGTGCTTACCAACGGCAAAGTAATGGCTAAACTCATCGAAAGGCAGCAAGAAATGTTCACTTTCAACCATTTTGACTTCACACCCTTTAAGCACCAGATTCTCTAGCATCTGAGCCAACCGATATTCGTCTGGTCGTTGGTACTGAAAACACTTAGCTTGGGTATCCTCTACATAACTATTGAGTAATTGGCAGAGGTCATCAAAATGAGCTGTATCATCCAAAGTTAAGTGCAATACCTGATGCCCTTCTTCTTTCATCTCATGGGCAAACGTCTCCATCGCAGCGAAGAAAGCACATACCTTTTGAATGTGGTGTCGCGTGTACTCTGCTTCTTGGTACAATTCAGCTACGATATAGAGCACTGAATCATCAACATGTTGGAACCAAGAGTGTTGACTGTTTAACTGATCGCCTAAGATAAGTCTCACGGTATCAAACTTCACTGTTGCCTCCTTTGCAACTAAGTCCAATCCACTTGGCGATAAAGTCACCGTTCGGATCGTACAACTGTGTTTGATATTCAAGGTCAAATTGTCTGGTGGTATTTGGAGCCGCACCAATGCCCGCAATATATTGCCAATTGCCCCAGTTAGAGCTCACATCATAGTCAATCAGTTGGGTTTCAAAATAGGCCGCCCCCATACGCCAATCCAAATCTAGCTCGTAAATCAAGCAACTTGCAGCTAGCTGCCTCCCTCGATTTGACATGTACCCCGATAGTCTAAGTTGATTCATACAAGCATCCACAATCGGGTAACCTGTCATCCCCTGCTTCCATGAGTCAAAAACTTCTATATCTCTCCTCGACATTCGAGTATCACCCACTTTGCTGCCATCAAAAAACAACTGCTTGCCCTGCTTTGTTCCATGCCAATAGAAGTATTCTCTCCACAGCAGTTCAAAATAAATCCAATACGTCGAGTCGTTTGCGCCATGCCTTCGCTCGTAATCACGTAGCTTGCTCACTATCAGTCGAGGCGAAATGCACCCCAGAGCAAGCCAAGGTGAGAATTTGGTTGAGAACAGCATTCCATCCAAACCATTACGTGTCTTCTTGTATTCGCTAGCCAATGAAGTTGCGAAGTAATCCTCAATATGTTCCTGCCCAGTGCTTTCTCCGCCACAAAAAACAAGCTCATCTTCACCAACCACTTTCTGAAATGGGCAATTATCGTGATCGCTGTTAATACCAACGACAGGTTCTATAGATAAAGATTCAACCTGCTTTCTAAACTTGGTAAAAGTGACTGGAATCTCTGATACAGAGAAAGGCAGTTGTTGTAGATTGAACAAAGTATTAACGGGCTGCTGAACAATCTGGATAGCCGGAAATTTCTGTCTCAATTGAACGAGTGCCTTCTGCTCGTCACTTCCCGCACTCTGATTACAAAAAAGGTGAGTAATTTCCAACATTTCAATAAGGTCAGTGAGAAAAGCTATCGTAGGTTTTGATTCGGTTTGTAGGGTCAGATTATGTTGCGTGAGAGCACTGGAAAGCGCATCTATAGACTGTTCGAGAAAGACTTGTTTTGCACAACCGAAGTGCTCTTCTCGCGAATAGTGTTTCAAAAAGGAAGTAAGGGAAGGATTACAGAATACACAATGCAAAGTATCGACTTGGTCAACGGCTCGAGCAAGCAGACAGTTGTCTGCCACTCTTAAATCGTTGGTATACCAGTATAGTCCAGCGGTTTTAGACAACATCAGCTCCTCTTTTACTTTATGCAGTTTCGAACGCAATTAAATCGTCAAACCCATATACGAAAAAGAAGAGCTGAAGAATCAATCCATTACAGAATTACGCGGTCGCCAAACGTCTAACTGGTTGATCATTGATTGGCAGATGAATCAATGCAGCTGCAAACGCGAGAACCACAGTTGACCACCAAATTGGGTCATAAGATCCGTAGTAATCGTAGATTCGTCCACCAGCCCAAGCCCCTAGAAAACTACCGACTTGGTGGGTAAAGAACACCAGACCATATAGCGTCGACAGATACTTGGCTCCGAATATTTGGCGAACCAGTCCAGATGTCAGCGGTACGGTGCCAAGCCAGCAAAAGCCGATCGCCCCACCAAAGATTGCTGCAGTGTGCTCTGTAACAGGCAGAGTTACAAAGGCACCAATCACAACGGTTCTAACTAAATACAGTGCGGACATCACATGACGCTTGTTGAATCTGTCACCCATTACGCCCCAGAAATAGGAACCAAAGATGTTAAAGATACCCACATAAGCCAGAGCCATCGCGGCAGTTGCAGCCGGTAAATGCTTATCAGCCAGATAACTTGGCAAGTGCGTCGCAATAAACATCACGTGAAAGCCACACACAAAGAACCCAAGGTGAATTAACCAATACCCTTTGTGTGCGAAAGCTTCTTTTAACGCCTGTTTAAGCGTTTGGTTGTCATCTTCCTGAATGGCTGACGATTGATTTGTTGTTGCACGGCCATTTTTCATAAACAGAGCAAACGCAATCATTAGGCTGGACAAGATTGCGAAGCCTTGAAGCGCACCTTGCCAACCAAAGTCACTGAGTAAAGTTTGAGCGCCAGGGATCATTGCAAACATGCCAAATGAACCGGCTGCTGTTGTTAGGCCAAAAGCTTTCGCTGCATGCTGCGCGGGCACAACTTTTGCCACTGCGCCAAGTACAATCACATAACTGGTCGCACTCAGACCTAAACCAACCAACACACCTAAAGAGAGGTAAAGTAAGCTCGGCTCCACAGCGATTGAAGTTAAGTACAAACCCGCGCCATAAGCAATCGCGCCCATGATGATGATTCTTTTCGCGCCAAAGCGATCCGCTGCCATGCCGACAAATGGCTGGAAAAAGCCGAACAACAAGTTTTGCAGTGCAATAGCAAAACTGAAAAACTCTCGACCTGTCTGAAAATGGTCCGAGATAGGCATCATAAAGATACCGAAAGATTGCCTGATCCCTAGACAGATAATCAGAATGGCTATCCCAAGCCAAACTATTGGTGGAAATCGGAAAATGCTCATCGCAAAGCCTTAATGATGATGGTGGTGAGAATGGTCGTGGCCGTCGCCTGTTGTCTGATGACAACCGCTATTGATCGCCTGCTGCGCCAGTAGCTCCAACAACTTTGGAGAGTTGTGGACAGCTACCAAAGACAGGGCTAACAGCATTATCATTCGCACTAGCTGAGCAAAAAGTGATTGAGAAAACATGATTCATTATCTCAGCATGGGTTAAAAAAGAGCGCGAAGTGTAGAGCCCCTCGCGCAATGACTCAAATGACATTTAAACAAAGATATTATGCATAATATGCATAGTCTTAGTGACTATGCCTCGACCTTCAATCAGCACTACTTTCCCACTGTCTCATCTGCTCTATCCCGGATTGCATTAGTGCCCAATCCAATAGACTGGTCTGATATCGCCCAGCCTTACCTTCTAAGCGAATGCCATAACTGTTGAGGCGGTAAGCAAGCACGGCATAGAACGCATCAACAGCACCTGGTCGAGCAAACATAAAGGGAAGTTCGGCCTGTGAGAAAATAGCGGTAACTCGTTCAATCTCAAGTCTTAATGCTTGGTTTGACATATCCGCTGGCGGCACAGAATCTAAGGTGAAACTGCATTGAGAACGCAGGGTAAAAAAGCCTGAGTGCATTTCATTACAAAGCGAACGCGCGATCGCCCTCTGGCTTTGATCTTGCGGGTACAACGCCCCACCAGATTGCTCATTGAGGTATTCAACGATGGCCAACGAATCGTGTACCGCTAAGTTGCTATCTTTTAACACAGGCACCAAAGCAGAAGGCGACAATTGAGCCAGTTGCTGTTTTGACGCTGGATTTGAGAGTTCAATGACATGAGCGTCCAGATCTAAGTTCGCCAATGTTGCGCATAACCAAACACGCAGTGACCATGTTGAGCCCGTTCCGACGATTAACTGCATTGTGCTTTCTCCTCTGTTATCAGTTCAAATCCTTCATCTAACCAACCTGTAATACCACCAATCATCTTTTTCACTGGTCGGCCGAGCTTTGCTAAACGCATCGCCGCTTTCTCTGTGCCATTACAATGTGGCCCGGCGCAATACACCACAAACAAGGTATCAAGCGGAAACTCAGCTAAGCGCTTTTCATTGAGTCTTGGGTGGGGAATGTTGATTGCACCGTCAATGTGTCCTTGTTCAAACAAGCTTTCACCTCTGACGTCAACCAAAATGAAATCTTGCAGACCATTGATAAGAGCATGATGCACATCCCAGCAATCGGTTTCGAATCTGAGTAGTTGTTCAAAGTGCGCTAGAGCTTGTTCACTTGCTGCGGCTTTCACACGAGATACTGCGCTAGTCATAACTTGTCCTTGTTTTGTTATTGCTTGTGTACATAGTGCAACCAATTCTCGGTGTGTTAAATTGGCTTAAAAGCCACATATCGTCAATAATAAGCCAAAGTCAAAAAATAAACTTAGTCTTCAAGGAAGAGAAATGAAACGCGTCGCGATACTCGCCCACTGCCATGCCGCGCTGTTTGAAATGTCTTGTGCTATTGAACTATTCGCCCTGCCTAGACCAGAGTTTGAGTCTTGGTATGAGAGTGACGTGGTGACGTTAGAGAGCGCTGACATCCATACCACAGGAAACATCACTCTTAGCGCGCAAAAGGTCGACAGCCTTGAAGATTACGACACTCTGATTATTCCCGGATGGCCGACTTGGGACTATACGATTCCTGAGAAAATAGAAGCGGAAGTTAGTCAATTTTCCAAACAAGGTAAGCGAGTGCTCACTTTGTGTTCAGGTGCATTTTTATTGGCTAAGCTAGGGCTACTCGATGGCAAAACGGCGACTACTCATTGGATGTACGAGCAAAGCTTTCGCTCTCAATTTCCAAACGTGAATTATCAATCTGATGTCCTTTACGTTTTCGATGGCAATATCGGTTGCTCTGCTGGAAGCGCCGCTGCACTCGACCTTGGCTTAGCGGTTATTCGTCATGATTTTGGTTATAGCTTTGCCAATCAAGTGGCGAAAAGATTGGTGATTTCCGCCCATCGACTTGGCGGTCAAGCTCAGTTTGTTGAAACACCGATGTTAGAGGTTCCCAACAATTTTGCATCGGCACTCGACTGGGCCAATAGTCATTTAGACAAGAGTATTAGCGTTGATCTTCTTGCCGAAAAAGCTAGCATGTCGCGTCGCACCTTTGATCGAAAATTTCGCGCCAGCTTCAACTTGTCTCCTAAAGAGTGGCTAATTCAGCAACGTATTGAGCGCGCAAAAGGTCTGCTCGAAATCGAGTCTCACTCTATCGAGCGCTTAGCCAGCATGGCAGGTTTCGAAAGTGCCACAACTTTACGCCATCACTTCCGGCGTTTGGTCGGTGTGTCGCCGCAGCAATATCGTAAACAATTTGGGGATTTAGCCTAGCTCTACTTGTCGTTTTTGACTCACATCAACCGTACGGCGTTTATACCCTTAATGGCGATGTGAAAATTACATCGCCTTGTTAGCATGGCGACTCTTCAAAAAGGGATCGCCAAATCATGAAAGCTAACTTGAATAAAGTCCTGTTGGATATCGCGCTCAATTTAAGTTCCAACCAAAACAGTGAAACCCAATATCAGCATCTTATTGATGGTATTGATCAGGTGTTTCCTTGTGATGCGAGCGCGTTATTTATCCTCGATCAAGATGGCTTTCTTACTCCCGTCGCGGTTAAAGGCATATCGAGCAGCATCCTAGCACGGCGATTTTTCCCTAAAACTCACCCTCGCCTACAAGCCATCATGGAGAGTAAACAACCCGTCCGTTTTGGTGCCGACTGTGAGTTGCCCGACCCATTTAGTGGCATCCTGTTAAGTGAAGAAGCCGAGCTTGATGTCCATGACTGTATGGGCTGTAGCTTGTATGTCGGTGGGCAGTTGGTCGGAGTGCTGACGCTAGATTCTTTGACTGTGGGGGCATTCGACAGCATTGATCCGGTGACAATCGAAACCTTCGCCGCACTTGCTGCTGCCACTCTGCGTAACATTGCCCAAGTGAAAGCCCTTAAGGCCCAAAACAAGAAGCAAAAACACGTCACGGAAACCTTGATTCAACAAGCTCGCTCCAAGCAAGGAGAGATGGTTGGCGTTAGTCCGCAGATAGAAAAACTACGCACCAACATAGCGACGGTTGCGCGGTCTGACTATGCCGTGTTGATCACAGGGGAAACTGGGGTGGGAAAAGAGCTCGTTGCGCACAGTGTGCACGCTCAAAGTCACCGCGCCAACAAGCCGATGATCTACGTAAACTGCGCTGCGCTACCTGAAGGTCTCGCCGAAAGCGAGTTGTTTGGTCATGTTAAAGGTGCATTCACAGGTGCAAACAGTTCCAGAGCAGGTAAGTTTGAACTTGCCGATGGCGGCACCATTTTCCTAGACGAATTGGGTGAGTTGCCACTTGTGCTGCAGGCAAAATTGCTGCGTGTGATTCAACAAGGAGAGCTGCAAAGAGTCGGTAGTGACCAGCATTTGTTGGTTAATGTACGTATTATTGCGGCCACTAATCGCTCTCTAGCTCAAGAAGTTGAAGATGGACAGTTCAGAGCCGATTTATACCACCGTTTAAATGTCTTCCCTATTTCAGTGCCGCCGCTAAGAAAGCGCGAAGGTGATCTCCCGGTACTCGCGGGATACTTGCTAGAAAAAGTGCGCAGCCAGTTCAACATCCCTAACCTGCATTTGCACCCTAAAAGCCTAAACCTACTTGAGCGTCAAGCGTGGCCAGGCAATGTCCGAGAGCTTGAACACACCCTCACTAGAGCCGCCCTGCGCGCCATCCAAGATCAGCAACAGATCATTACAACTCTTCACTTTGACGGTGGTATTGAGACTACAGAGAAGCCGACAAACAACAATTATCTACCCAAACAGAGTCAAGCTATGCGTGGATTAGTTGAAGGCTATCAAAAAGATCTCATCCTACATGCACTTGAGAAATCGAATGGCACGTGGGCTAAAGCCGCTGAGTTTCTGCAAATGGATAGAGGAAATCTATACCGGATGGGCAAAAAACTCGGAGTAGAGATTTAACACTTCTCCCGCCACTCAGACCAGGATAGTCATAATTGAAACTAACCTCTCAAACATGAGAGCCAACAAAACCTTCCACGCTAATCACGCTATATTCAGATAAAAACCTTTCCAATGAAATCAATTTTGAAATATAATTACCACAAATGATTTCCAAATGGTCATTTTTGTTACACAAAACATTAAAAGACGCCGAAAAGTTTCTAATTTAAGTTGCCGATCACGAATAGATGTACAGAAACAAAATTCGGATTGGCTCGACTTAGGCCTAGTAGCTTCGATTTTGAATCGTTATAGATAGCATGAATGAAACAAATGAGTACTTAAATGAACTCCATATCGTCGTCTTACTTGTACAACACTCAGAACAGCGTTGATGGTATTACTCAATGAAAAAACTTCTTTTGTCTGCAGCAGTTAGCTTCGTTTTTGCGCAAAGTACTGCTTTCGCCAACACTCCTAACAATGCAATTACTGCAAATACTGACGACGACTATGTTGTGGCAGGAGACTACATTCAAATCGCTTTACCTGTGACGGGGCTGTTCGCGGCCTGGCTACATGATGATGGAGAAGGAGCCAAGCAGCTGACGTACTCACTTGCGACAACTATAGGTATTGTTCAAGCGGGTAAATTTGCCGTAGGCCGAATTAGACCAAACTCATCGAACTCAGCGTCGTTCCCCTCGGGACACACTGCGGCAGCATTCTCAGGAGCTTCTTTTCTACACACTCGCTACGGCGCTAAGTGGGGGATTCCTGCGTATGCTGCCGCAAGCTTTGTAGGCGCAAGCCGTGTTCACGGAAATCGCCATTATGCCGACGACGTTTTAGCTGGCGGCGGTATTGCATTTCTAACCAACCAGTTTTTCGTCTCAGAGTATTCCCCGGAAGGCGTAAATCTTAGTGCTGCGCCACTAAAAGACGGCATGATGGTCAATGTAAGCTTGACCAACAAAGCGTTTGAATATGACTCTAACAGAAAGCGTACAAATCCGGTTTATGCGAAGAGTAAACGTCACTCCTTTACTCTAGATATTGGTTTCAATACTTACGACACTTTGGGTGATTTCGGTGTAAACCAAACGCTAGAAAACTCAGCACCTGACGACGACTACCAGCCTTTCTCATCCGCTTACTATACGTACCAGCTAGATGATGATAGCTCGATAGAAGTACAAATGGCCCCTAACGAAACTCGCCGTACAGGTAAAGTAAGCGGTAACTTCGAGGTCAGCGACAATAGCTACTCACAAGGTGAAGAAATCTTTATTGCTCTGCGTCAATGGAGTGCTGGTGCACAATATCAAAAGCACTATCAGGTGAGTGATCAAGTAACCATGACGGCCGGTGCTGGTTTATACGCTTACTTAGTCGAATTGGAAACCGATCTATTAAACGGTGGTAAGCACTCCAAGCTAAGCTCCAAACCGGTGCTTCCGGCAATATCTGGGCAAATGGAATATGCCTTTAATGATAACTGGTCGGTTAAAGGAAGAATGGATTACCTAACCTTTGATCGTGACAGCGTATTCAACTCAGAAGCTGGGATTAATTACAAACCTAACACTGACTGGACGCTCGCTCTTAAGTACGCCTACACCAATAATCGATGGGATATGTATGACACCCGATACAAATCCGAGTCTGTTTTGCTCTCAGTGACTAACCACTTTTAACACTCCTTAGGCTCACCCCATTTGGTGAGCCTTTTAATTACCACTTCTTCCAGCGTTGTAATAATCACATCACTCCTTAGCCACCCCATTAACCTACGTATTTTCCTCGAGTTATCGCATTCGACTGGCACAGGGACATGTTTATTGTTCAAGGTTTAGCCACATACTCAATGCTTAGTCGTTCTTTCTCTGCGCCAAAACGCTAATACGATGTAATAAGCACAACACTCACGATGTATTTACTACATCAACCCAATACTAGAACAACCAATAAATTAAATAAAAACAAATAGTTAACTATTGGCACACTACCTGCTCTATCAGTCTCAAAATAAAACGGCGGATGGTTCCGCTAACAATTATCACGACTGGAGACGCGCAATGTTCTGTATTCAATGTGAACAGACTATTCAAACCCCTACTGTAAAGGGCTGCTCATTTGCACAAGGTATGTGTGGCAAAACTTCTGAAGTTTCTGATTTACAAGACGTATTAGTCTACACCCTACAAGGTGTATCTTACTGGGCTGAGCAAGCGCGCAAATTCGATATCATCGATACTGAAATCGACCAGTGGGCACCAAAAGCTTTCTTTTCTACGCTGACCAACGTTAACTTCGATCCAGAGCGCATTCTTGAGCTTGCTTCATTGGCTGCGCAATACAAAGCTCGCTTAAAAGAGCAAACGCTCGCGGCAGCTAAATTGGGTGATATCGAACTGGATGAAGCACCATCTGTCGCCCACTTTGAACTTCCGGCGAGTGCGGAAGAGATTTTGGCTCATGCTCCTCTTGTGGCAGTTAACCGCGGCTACCAACACCTGAGTGAAGATGTAATTGGTCTGCGCCTACTTTGCTTATACGGCCTAAAAGGTGCTGCAGCCTACATGGAGCACGCACGCGTACTAGAGCAAACCAACACAGATATTTATGCCGAGTACCACCAAATCATGGCATGGCTTGGCACCGACCCAGAAGACTTAAACGCTTTGCTTGAGTGTTCAATGCAGATTGGCCTAATGAACTACAAGGTGATGGAGATGCTAGACGCGGGTGAAACTGCTACGTTCGGTCACCCTACTCCTACTGCCGTTAACGTTAAGACAGTAAAAGGCAAAGCGATTCTAGTGTCTGGTCATGACCTACATGATCTAGAAAAGATCCTACAACAAACTGAAGGCAAAGGCATTAATGTCTACACCAATGGTGAAATGCTACCTGCACACGGCTACCCTGAACTAAACAAGTATCCTCATTTAGTGGGTAACTACGGCAGCGCATGGCAAAACCAGCAAAAAGAGTTTGCCAACTTCCCTGGTGCGATTGTGATGACATCGAACTGTTTGTTGAATCCAAATGTCGGCCAGTACGCCGATCGCCTGTTTACACGCAGCATTGTTGGCTGGCCGGGTGTTGCACATATCGAAGGTGATGATTTCAGCCAAGTGATTGAGTGCGCTCTAGCTCAAGACGGTTTCCAACATGATGAAATCGAACAGATGATCACGGTTGGCTTCGGTCGTAATGCGCTGATGGAAGCCGCGCCAGCGGTGGTTGAACAAGTTAAGGAAGGCAACATCAAGCACTTCTTCTTAGTGGGTGGTTGTGATGGCGATAAGTCTGAGCGTAGTTACTACACAGACTTCACCGCAGCAGCACCTGAAGACAGCGTTATCCTGACTCTAGCTTGCGGTAAATTCCGCTTCAACAAGAATCAGTTTGGTGACATCAACGGTATCCCACGCCTACTCGATGTAGGTCAATGTAATGATGCTTACTCAGCAATCCAACTTGCACTAGCACTATCTAAAGAGTTCGACTGTGATATCAATGAGCTTCCGCTAACCCTCGTTCTATCTTGGTTTGAGCAAAAAGCGATTGTTATCTTACTTACCCTATTCGCTTTAGGCGTGAAAGGTATCTATACAGGTCCAACAGCACCTGCTTTCTTGACTGACAACCTACTGGCAATCATCCAAGAGAAATTCGACATGCGCAGTATCGGTAATGTTGAAGACGATCTAAAAACCATCTTAGCTGCTTAATCCTCGCCAATTTGCCTAGCTCTAATTGGAGCTAGGCACTTTTTTAAGAGAAAACTATGACAAGTGAATGGCAAAACAACCTGCCAACAACTTTACGCTGCGTAGAGAAGTGGCAAGAAACCCAAGATACCGTGAGCATAACGCTGGCCCCTATAGGCGATGAAGATATCGCTTTCGAATTTAAGCCCGGACAGTTTGTCTCACTCGGTTTTGCGATAGAGGGTAAAGTTGAATATAGAGCCTACTCGATTAGCTCTGTGCCTAATGAACCTCTGTTAAAACTGACCATCAAGCGCGTTGAGGGAGGGTTAATCTCAAACCACATTGTCGATACCTTCGCCCCGGGTGATACTGTGTTAGCCCTTGCGCCTACGGGTCCATTTAACAGTGTCGATTGCGCGCCAAAAGAGAAAGTCGTTATGCTTAGCGCAGGTTGCGGTATTACCCCTGTAATGTCGATGACAAAGACCTGGTTAGCTGATGAAAAAGATATCGACATCGTCTTTATTCATATGGCTAAAAGCGCTCCGCAGACCATCTATTTTGATGAGCTAGAGTCAATGGACAGCATTCACAGCCACTTCCACTTTAAGTTGCTGTTAAAAGACAACACCGGGACGCGTCATCCGCAAGGTCGCCTAGATAAGGTATGGCTACAAACCCTATGTCCTGACATCGCACAGCGCACCGTTTATCTATGCGGGCCAACTCAGTTTATGCAGGATATGGAGTCTCACTCACTCGCACTCGGAGTCGAGCCTCAAGCGTTTCATCAGGAAAGCTTCACTCCAATCGAAACCCATCAAGAGCCATCTGCTGGCGGTGTGGTTCAATTTGAAGTGCCCGCTTTTGGTGTCACTGCTGAAGTAGAGCAAGGTGCAACACTTGCCGATGTCCTAGAAGACAATGGTGTACCCATCATCATCGCTTGTCGCAGCGGTATGTGTGGTTCTTGCAAATGCAAGGTGACTAAAGGGGAAGTGTCTCGTACTAGCACCGAAACTCTGACTGAGCAAGACTTAGCGGAAGGTTATACGCTAGCGTGCTCTAGCCAGATTCAGAGCGATGTTGAAGTCGAATTGACGTAATTGTACACATTCCGAGTAAGTCTTTACTTACTCGGAGTCCTTTCTATCGTACTAGCTTACCAAACGCTTTAGTCGGGCTCTTTTGCATCGATGTAGGCTTAACGATTAACCCAATCCCAACCAAAAACAGTCCAGAGGCAATGATCTGTGCCATCGACAGCATCTCATCATACATAAAGTAACCACTTACCAAAGCAAACACTGGAACCAGTAACGTCAGTGGCGCAGTGGTACTTAACGGGTACTTAATCAGCATCAGATTCCACACCCAGTAACCAAACAGAGTGGTTGGATACGCCTGAAACACCACGGCTATCGTCGTGTTCCAATCCCACTGTTCAAACGCCTGCCAGATGATCGCTTCACCATGCAGAGACACGGCAAATAGAACAAGTGGCAGCGGCGAAAACAGCATTCCCCACACATTGAACGCGAATGCCTGTGTCGTCTTCGACGCTTTAACAATGACGCCCATCAAGGTCCAAGAGCACGCCGCGATCATAATCAATGCAACGCCCTTCAAGGTGACATTCCCTGTCGTCGCTGAAACCAGTACCGCCAAGGCACACATCGCTAATGCCGCCCCAACAATTTTGCGCAGCGGTGCCTGCTCTTTGAATATCCAAATCCCGACGGCCATGCCGATAAGTACATTGGTTGACAGTAAAACGGAAGACATTCCAGACGAAAGCCCTGCAGTGATAGACCAAGAGGCCATTCCCCACACACCGACCCCAAACACAATGCCGTAGCCAACTAGATAACGCCACGCGACATTTGGCCTAGCAATAAAGAAGATCGCAGGAATCACCGCGAGCGCAAAACGTGCTGCTGTTGCCAATAAGGGGTGAACATTGGTTACCCCCATTTTGATCATCGAGAAGTTAAATCCCCATATAGCCATGACAAGCACGGCAAGCAATAAGTCATTTCTTTTCATATTCGTCCCTCTTATGTTTTGCCACAGTATCCCTTGAGCGACAAATCATATACAGATACAATTTTTCAAATAAAAACCAGTACAGTTCAGGGACAAGAATGAGTATCTACCAACAGCTAGCGAATCAATTTATTGAAGAGATAGAAAACGGTAAAAGAGTCGAAGGGGGTAGAATGCCTTCGCTTAGACAGCTAGCCAAACAGCAATCCGTCAGCATGTCTACAGTGGTTAGCTGCTATCAAGAGCTCGAATCGCAGGGTTGGATTCACTCTAGGCCACAAGCGGGTTACTTTGTTTCACCTCGCAAGCCAGTGCACTCGACGCCAGATTGGGCTCAATTTGAAAGTAAGGTCTCTCACGTTATCAGAAGTTCACCAACCCACAGTGCGAAAAGTGGCCCATTGGGCGTGTCGAGCACCTCGGCGGATGAACAGTCTGTGATTGAGCTGGAACGCAGCTTTCGCCGCGCACTGAAACGGATGGGAGACAGGCTCAATCACTATCCCGATATTCAAGGCGAGCCTTTACTACGCAGTGCTTTATCTACCCACTTTGCCAAGCTCGACTTACACTTCAATCCTGATCAGATCGTCGTCACGGCAGGGTGTATGTGTTCAATCAAAGCAGCACTAGAATCCTGCACCAAACAAGGCGACACCATCGCGATAAGCTCTCCATGCTTTAATGGTATTTTAGAACTGCTAGGCAAGATGTCGCGCAAGATCATTGAGATCCCTTCTTTGAATGATGGTATCGACCTTGAACAACTTGAAGCGCATCTCAAGCACAGACGTGTCGATGCAGCGATATTTTGCACCTCGCATATGAATCCACAAGGCATCAATATGTCGGCTAACCAGAAACAAAAACTAGCCCAGCTCGCCAATGATTACCGTATCCCGGTGATCGAAGACGATGTCTATATGGAGCTCTCCTACTCTTCCCATACACCCTTAACGGCTAAATATTATGATAAGGAGGGTTATGTCTTATGGTGTGGCTCTGTCTCAAAAAGCCTTTCACCCAGTTACCGTTTGGGCTGGTGTCTTCCGGGAAGATACCTAGATACGTACAAGACCCAATTTGCATCGGCAAGTTATGGCGTTGCCCTGCCAACCCAACTCGCTGTAGCGGATTTTATCGAATCAGGTCAGTACGCCAAGCATGTAAAAAGAAGGCGCACCCAATTACTTAGCTTGCGGCAGCAATACCTTGAATACCTTACTCAGCATTTACCGCGTGACGTGAAAATCAGTCACCCACAAGGCGGCATGGTGCTATGGCTACAAATACCCAACTTGGACCAAGATGCACTCGCGCAAAGTGTCGAACAGCATCAACTCGATGTCCGGCTTGGTCACCTATTTACCACCCTCGACCTGTATAGTGAGTGCATTCGAATCAATATGGGCTATCCATTACAAGGGCAGGCGAAACAGGAGCTAGAGTTGCTCATCAGACTCATAAAGCAAGCGTGTTAACATACAAAGAAAAAGCCCGACAAACAGCTATTTGTCGGGCTTTTAGGACTGAACAATTCAGTTCAATTAGAAGATCGCGTGTGCCACTAGAACGATAATAGGTAGCGTCACTAATGTACGTAGTAGGAAAATGGCCACCAACTCTAGGAAGTTAATTGGCACCTTACTGCTTAAGATCACCGAACCTGTTTCTGACATGAAAATCAGCTGAGTAACAGACAGCGCTGCAACAACAAACTTGGTTAAGTCCGCATTCACAGATGACGCCGCGATGATTGAAGGAACGTACATATCAGTGAAGCCCACCAGCATAGTTTCTGCCGCCGCTGCTGCCTCTGGCACATTAAGCAGCTCTAGTAGAGGTACAAACGGAGCACCTAGCATTGAGAACAATGGCGTCGCTTCTGCAACCACTAGACCTAGTGTACCAATCGCCATAACAACAGGAAGAACACCAAACACCATATCTAGCGCGTTATGCACACCTTCTTTAGCCACTGAGCCTAAGCTTTTTACTTTGTCGGCACGTTTCAGTGCTAGCTCCATACCAAAGCCTAGCGTCGATTTACCAGCCGGAACCAGTTCATCATCTCGATTCGGCGCACTACCATCAATGTAGAGATCTTTCTTGTAAGATAGCGGTGGCAGGAATTGAATCACCATCGCCGCGGCAACGCCAGACAAACAGATCGCAAAGTAAAACGGTACAAAGTAGTTCGCTAATCCAACTTGAGTCAGTACCACAAGCGAGAATGAAATACCCACTGGCGAGAACATAGTTGCAACCACCGCTGCTTCACGCGCTGTGTATTTTTTATCTTCATACTGCTTACTGGTTAAGATAACACCGACCGTACCGTCACCTAACCATGAAGACATACAGTCAATCGCCGCTCTACCCGGTAGACGGAAAACAGGGCGCATAAACTTACTCAGTAACGTACCCAATAGCTCTAGCAGGCCAAAGTTAAGCAGTAGCGGAAGCAATAATCCCGCAAGGAAGAAAGTCACCAATAGCGATGGAAGCAAGTCATTTAAAACTAGCCCACCAGTGTTACCGTTCCAGATGATCTCTGGCCCGATTTGATGCAGCGCCAGTAGCGTAAATAACGCACCTAATGAACGAATCACGAGCCAAGTTGGCGTCAGAATGAAAAGTCTTGTAAGCAGATAAGATCGCGTAACAAAAGTTGGCTTTAAAAGACTTGCGGCAAGTGATGCAAAAGCTGAAAAACAGATCACGCCAGTGACCGTCGGTAAAATCGCATCCCCTAGCAGCGCTTTAACCCCTTTAGCCATTAAAGCTAGCGGGAAGGTAAAGTTACCGTCGTATGTTAGCGGTGCAAGGAAAAAGAATAATCCTAGCAATGATGGAATCGCAAACATCAGCAGATTCCGGTTAGTTTTGTGGTTCTCTTCAACGAGAAGTGTATCGCTCATCTGACTACTCCCTAGATGACTACAATTTCACTTAAAGTGAATAAATCTTCAATATGAGCGATTATATATCCTAAAAAATCCAACACAAGCTAAAATTGCAATTTTATTCACCATTAATAAATAAAAAATCAAACTTAACACCCATAACAATAACTAAACAACAAAACATAATACTAGAGAATACTTCACGACTTACTGAGAGTATCTGGTGTCCCTCCTCGCGAGTTTAGCTCTGTCACTAACTCAACAAAATTATCTAGCAGTGCATTGGGCGAGTGCGGTAACCACACCAAACCGATTGGCCACTGGGCATAGTCCCCCTTCAATGGAATAAAACGCACATATGGATTGCTTATCGCTTGAGCGCTTTGAGGAACGATAGTAAACCCCAGTCGAGCAGAGACTAATGCGAGTAGTGTTAAGATGTCGTCCGCTTCTTGGGCAATGGTTAACTCCAGTTGATTGGCTGCAAGATAGCACTCTATTTGTCGGCTGAGCCCTGGGCCTCGATTGGTCGCCAATTTTAAATAGTTATGCCGAACTAATGAATGCCAAAGCTCTTGCTCGTCAATGTCTTCATCTCGATGAATGGCGACCACCAATTGATCATCAAACAGAGGTAAGGTTTTGAACTGACTATCGCTCGGAATGCGATTGAAGCTTACATCTAGCTCACCACTTTGCAGTTGGTCTAGTTGGGTTTGGGAAGGAATGTCGTTCAGCACAATATTCACGTCGGGATAACGCTGTTTAAATGCAGCCACAAAACGAGGCGCCTCATGATAGGTCGAAACTCCAAAGCCGATTTTCAAACTTCCGTATAAGCCAGATGATACACGTTGCGACAGGGTGTCGAACTGCTCAAATTGACGCAGTAGGCGTTGAGCCTCGGGTAACAGCGACTGTCCTGCTGCGGTCAAACACGCCCCATGGCGACCACGCTCAAACAATGGAGCACCCACTTTGCTTTCTAAACGTTGAATTTTCTTGGTAATGGCAGGTTGCGTGAGAAACAGCCTCTCCGATGCCAAGCGATAGTTTTGGCTCTCAGCCAAAATGCAGAACGCTCTAAGTAACTCAATTTCCATTCCAAACCCTTATTGAACAGAGAATTTATTTCATTATATGGAATGAAATAATTTTCTTAAACTCACAACCAGTTTTTATCAAGTAAGGAATCTCCGTGGAAAAGTTACGTGTCGCATCCGTTCAATTTAATCATCACCCTGGGGACAAAACATACAACCTTGCTGTGATTGAGCACTATGTAAAAAGCGCTCAAGCACAAGGGGTTGAGCTTATCTGCTTCCCAGAAATGTGTATTTCAGGCTACTGGCATGTTTCTAAACTGAGCAAAGAGCAAATCGTTCAACTTGCTGAACCGATTCCGGCAGGCAGTTCTAGCCAGCAGATTTTGTCACTTTCCAAGCAAACGGGGATCAACATTGGCGTTGGGTTGATTGAAATTGATGAGCAAGGCTGCCTCTACAATACCTTTATCCTAGCGATGCCAAACGGCAACATCACCAAGCACCGAAAACTGCATACCTTTGTCAGCCCGCATATGAGTAGCGGCGACCAATACACTGTGGTCGAAACACCGCAAGGTTGGCGAGTGGGCATATTGATCTGTTGGGATAACAACTTAGTTGAGAACGTAAGGATGACAGCCCTCAAGGGGGCAGACGTACTGCTTGCCCCTCACCAGACAGGAGGTTGCCACTCACGTAGTCCGAACGCGATGGGAAGGATCGACCCGCAGCTTTGGCTTAACCGACATAAAGACCCAGAAGCTATTCGAGCTGAAATGCAGGGACGAAAAGGGCGCGCTTGGCTAATGCGTTGGCTGCCAGCCCGAGCGCACGACAATGGGCTGTTTCTGATATTTAGCAATGGTGTTGGCGTTGATATGGATGAAGTAAGAACAGGCAATGCGATGATCTTAAACCCTTACGGTGAAACCATGGTTGAAACTGACGCGATAGACAACGCGATGATCATTGCCGACCTTGATCCCAAAGAGCTTGATATGTGCACAGGCAGGCGTTGGATAAGGGGGCGCAGACCAGAACTCTATCGTGAACTTGCCCAGCGACAAGGCTATGAGCTTGACCCTTATCATGCCCGGTTTAACGATAAATAGTTCACCACTATCTGACCTTAGAGGTAGCCTCTAAGGTCACTTAACGATGGGGATCTGAAAAGAGAAAGTGACACCGCCCACTTCTGTCAGCTCTATATAACGTATCATTTCGACAAAAAAGCCGTCTTCATCAATCTCAAGATTCTTTTTCAGAGCAATATCGAACAAAGCTTCAAGCGCGGCACTGTAACCAGCGTCAGAGACGAGGTAAACATCACTGCATAAGTAGTAACCTTCAGGCAGAATAAAATCATACTTTTGTTCTTCAACTTGCCAGTCGCCAATATAGGTATCGATTTGATCCCAGCTTTGCTCTAGTTGATTAACCGGGGTGGCCCCCATCAAACGAACCGATTTCTCACCATAGATTTCCATCACGCTGTCCCAGTCTGGGTCAACCATAGACAGCTTTTTCATCCCCCGTTTCGGATACCATATAAGCTCTGTCGGCATAGACTGAGCCAATTCGTTTTCTAGAGGGATATCTTTCCCCGGATGGCCGAGTTGACGAATAAATGCAGCAGATTCTCGCGGCGTTAATTCGCAACCCATTTTTCGTACTTGTTTAGCCGTCACACCGAGCTCTCGCTTAAGCGCTTTACCCAAAGCTTGAGAAGAAGAAAACCCACAATATTGAGCAATTTCTGTCACGCTCCAAGGATCATTGTTCATCAGTAAGCTAACCGACACCTGCAACCTTAAGCGACTTAAATATTGCCCGGGCGTCTCGTTAAACAGCTCGGTAAATTGGCGGTGAAAGTGATAGGGAGAAATCGCACTGGCCGTCGCGATTTGCTCCCAAGTTCTGTGCTCATCAAGCTCTTTATGCATTAAATACAAGGCGTGTGAAAATCGCTTACGCAGATGCTCAGGCAGCGGCTCTAGCAAGGCTATCTCGGGAACCAGCAAGAAGGGCTGCTTTTCATTTTCTGCCATTGCACTCGGTCCTTTTAGATCAATAAATTCACTATCGCCCGCTTGATCGATTAAATCAAATACCCTGCTCATTACACTGCGTCCATCACCAGTTGTTCTTCCATCGGTTTTGCCTGCTTACGACTGGTCAGTCCGAGTAAAATCGGAATCAATAATAAAGTAACCGCTGTCGCAAATAACTCGCCAAACACCAATGATACTGCGGCAGGTTTAAGGTATTGGGCTTGCTCGGCTGTCTCACTCAACAATGGCAGCAAGCCACAAACCGTGGTAATCGTGGTCAAGAAAATAGCTCTCAGGCGACTCGTACCTGCTGTCACCAATGCTTGCTTAAGAGGCATGCCATTACGGTATTCATGATTGAAACGAGTAATCAAAACCAATGAATCGTTAATCACGATCCCTGTCATCGCCATCATGCCGAACATAGATAACAGACTGATGGGTAAATCCATAATGTAGTGGCCAAATATCGCCCCGGCAAAACCAAAAGGAATCACTGCCATAATGATAAACGGTTGCCAATAAGACTTAAGAGGAACCGCTAACAAAATGTAAATCAATAAGATGGTCAGAATCATTGCCGATTTAAATCCATCGGAGACTTCACTGATCTCCTCAAACTCTCCCCCCGCTTTTATTTTCACGCCGGGGTATTGAAGTTCAAGTTGTTCAATCCGCTGTGTCAGTTGAGTCATAGTCTGCTCGGGAGCTTGTATATCTCGATTTTGCTTCCAGTAGAGATTCACCACCTGCTCTCGATTTCTACGATACAAGATTTGAGGTTGCTGCTCATGCTGAAACTCAGCGATATCGCCTAACAGAACGGTTTTTCCGCCTGCTAACATTACCTGTGATTGCTCTAACTGCGCCAAGGTCTTACGCGCATCCCTTGGGTATTTAAGCAATACTTTCGTTTCTTGGCCTTGTTCTAAAAGACGGTGAATTTCACGCTCGCCATATGCTTCACCCGCCAGTTTGGCCAACTTGTCCTGCGTTAGGCCAAGCTGGTGACCAAACTCATTAAGCACCAAGCGAACCTGTGGCTGACCCCCTTTACCATCATCGAAGACATCGGCAACACCCGGCAGCACTGACAAAGCATCGCCCAGTTCAATCGCCACGCGTTTTGCTAACTCTCTATCGCGGGATGATATAGAAATAAACGTGCCACCAGCGGGCGCTTCTGCAGCACTAAACTCAACAGAGTAAGCCCCTTCAATTGCGCCGACTTGTTGTCGCCAACTGTCAGTCAATAGGTTGCCAGGGAGTATGCTAAGAGACTCGCTCGTTAACTCTGCCGTTACCTCAATCTCGCCATATCCATCAGACCATGCTAATAGGTTAACGAGCGGTGGTTTGCTAAGTGGATAGTCGGCTTGAAGCTGTTGCTCGACAGAGAGCATCGACTGCTCAATCTTATCCAATGCTTGCTTTTGCAAAGGTAGCGGAGCGCCATCTTCCAGCGCCACTTTCGCGGTAATGTAACGTCCCGGGATTTCAGGAAAAATTGCACTGCGAATCGTTCCAGTCGACCACATTCCGTAAGCCAACACAATCATGGCGATAAAGCCCATCAAACTAGCAAGTTTGTATTCCAGTACTGCCTCTAGCGCAGGTTTATAAATACGTTGATTAAACCAAGTCAGCCCGTCTTGTGCAGTGGATTGAATCTTAGCGATTATCCCCTTTCCTTGCTTATGCGTAGAGAGCTGCGCCAAATGCGATGGCAGAATAAACTTACTTTCAATCAAAGAGAAAATCAGAGCGAAAATCACCACTGCGGAAAAACCAGCCAGTATCTTGGCAAAGTCATTATTGATCCACAGCATAGGAGAAAACGCCGCTATAGTGGTCAAGACGCCAAAGACAGTCGCCACAGACACAGAGTGGACGCCGTGCCACGCCGCTTCTTTACCACTCTTGTATTGAGAGCGCTTTTCGTGAATGGCTTCACCGACAACAACGGCATCATCGACCAAAATGCCCAGCACTAAGATAAAGCCAAATAGCGTAATGTCGTTGATGCTGTAATTGGCAATTTGCATTGCGCCTAACGTACCTGCTAGCGCAACTGGAATCCCTACCGCGACCCAAAAAGCCAGTTTAAGCTCTAAAAAGATTCCCAGTAAAACAACGACAATCAATAGGCCTTGCCATGCATTATCCCCGAGTCGAAATAGCTGCTCCTCAATGTAAGGCGCCATATCAGCCATCACATTGAGCTCGATATCGTTAGGTAGAATTCGCTGTTGCTCAGCTAGCGTCTCTTCAATCGCTGAGCTCACTTTAAGTAGATTATCGGTTTGGCTAGTGCTGACCAACAAAGCAATGGCATTAGAACCATTGTTTCTTACGATTGCGCCGCTTGTCTCGTAATCTCGAGTAAGTGTGGCTATATCACCTAAATAAACCGTACCTGATGGCCTAGACACCACCACCAGTTGCTTAAGTTTCTGTAAGTCATCGGCGTAACCGTCACCACGAATCACCATTCTTCCTTTATCACTGACTAACTCGCCAGTTCGTGACTCCAGTGACATTTGGTTAATCGTGTTAGCAAGATCGTCTAAGGTCATGCCGAGCTTTTTTAACTCATCAGGACGAGGCTCAATAATCAGCTGAGGAGCACGTGAGCCCCAGTTACTAACTTTTGAGATCCGTGGATTGCTCTTTAATGCTTGCTCGACTTGACGCGCAATTGGCTGAAGCTGCTCATCACTGCGGTCACCCGACACCACGACGAAAGCCGCTAAATTGGTAAACTCATTGCGCACCACTTGTGGTCTTTCTGCTTGAGCAGGGAAGCCATTGATGGCATTGACGCGATTGCGTACGTCATCCAAGAGTTTGTTCAAATCCGTGCTACTGGTTTTGCGCACCACAACACTCGACTGACCCGCTCTAGATTGACTGGTGATCTGCTTGATTCCCGCAATACCGCTGATGGACTCTTCGATACGCTGGGTGATGCTTTCGTCTATTTGCTTAGCGCTTCCTCCGGGGTAAGCCACTGTAATAGATATAGAAGATGGAGCAATCTGCGGAAATGACTCAACGCGTAACTGTCCAAATGCCATCACGCCACTTGCGATGATGGCAAGCATCAGCAAGTTAGCGCCGACAGAGTTGTTAATAAACCACTTGGTTAACCAGTTCATTATTCACTCCCCAATTTGGCCGTCATTTCAGTCATGCTGTGAGGTGCCATTTGCTTACCAACCAACATCGAAATCAAAGGATAAACCACCACTCGACGAGACTGTTCACTTTGCTTGTCAAAACGAACGAACACTTGATCTTGCTGTTGACCAACCAGCGTTACCCACTCTTTCTGTAATCTATCTTGGTTATCTAAAGTCCAAACAAAGCCATCACGTGTTAAGGCGCTAATCGGCAAGGTCACAATGTTCTGCTGATTACCTAAACTCACCTCAACTTTAACTTGCTGATTGGGAAGCAATTTTTCCTTTTCTGCATAAGGCTCGCTGACTGCTAACACAACCTGACGTTGACGAGTGTTGGCATCGGCCTGAGGGGCAACATAGCGAACCTTAGCAGGCCAATGCTGCCCTGCTCTGTTTGATACCGATATTTCTGGTTTGCTCAGCGCACCTTGTACTTTCTGCCAGTGGAGATCTGAGACGGGCAGCGCCACATCAACTGAATCGCTCGCCGCTAACTCAAACAACACTTGTCCTGACTCCAACCACTCGCCCGGGCTAATCATGCGTCGTAATATAATCGCATCAAATGGCGCTACTATATTGGCTTCACTCAGCAGTTTGTTGGCGCTCTGCAGCGCTTGCTGTGCTCTGTCTAACTCCGCTTTCGCTGCCGCCACTTGCGGCTCTCTGCGCGCAAAAGGTGAGCTGGTTTTAGCTGATAACATTTTCAAAGCCACTGTCTGTTCGTGTTTCGCCTGCTTGAGATTAAGCTCAGCTTGCGTTACTTGGCTTTTCGCTTGCGCCAAATTTGACGCTAACGCACTGGTCTCTAGCTTGGCGAGAATATCCCCTTTCGCCACCGTCATCCCCGGCTCTAATTGAGAATCTAACCAAGCTAGCTGAGCAGTGCTCGATGCTTTAAGTTGAATCGGCCACCTTGCTGCTGTGGTGGCAAGTAAAGTCAAAGACGATTTATGCGCTTGCGGCGTCACCTCAACAATTGAAACAGGTGCTTTCAGCTCCGCCTTCTCTTTAATCGGAGTAGGCTGTGGCTCTAAGTAGTCAACCATAACCAAGGCAGCGAAAATTGCGCTTACGCCTAACGCGACAGCTAAGATAGATTTAACCTTCATAAGAAATCTCCTGTTGGTTAGGGGTTTCGGCCTCAGCCTTTGATGAAACATTGAGACGTTGAGTGATTTCAGCCAAACGCGACAATGTCTGTAGTGTCACTGGTAACACAACGGCGACTTCAACGAACTCAAGGGAATAAGTCACGATCGAAAAGATCTGCCCCACACTAGGTTCGACCAAGGCACTCACCATCCACAGGTTGGCTAAAACTGCGCTCAGTAAGACGATAAAAATCAATCCATAAGCGATGGCTTCGGTATCTGACAGTTTAATTTCGCAGTTTTTAAGCCGTTTAAAATGCCCGCGAATGTTGGCAAACTTACCGCTATTAAGCGCCGTGACTTGCTGTTCTAGCTGATCGTTTAGCGCACCATTTAAACGAGTAAAAGTGCCGTGAAACAGGGCGTAGATAATCAAGATGCCGATACCCGACGCCAAGACACTCAGAGCAAGATAGAAGTGGAAAGCAGCAAGGATAACAACGGTAGCAACAAGCTGTACCACTGCCGTCATTAACGCCGGCAAATCATCTTCTAAGAAGTCCACCAGCTCACGAGACATGGTTAAGCGTGCACTACGTACTGATACTGGTGCGTGTTTTAAGTTTCGCTCAACCAACCTGGCTAACTTAAAACGAATCTGACCATAAACGCGAGTATCATAAAAACGGCGCAATACACTGACGACCACAACGGCTAGCAGCAGCAGGGCGAAGTGAATCAAGGGTTGCATGTCATGATTTAATACACCATCAATCGTGTAGCCTATCGCGAGTGGCAGTAATATCAGCATCACGTTTTCCACCAGCACCATGAACCAAGTAAGCGCTACTTTGAAGGGCTCTAAGCCAATGGTGGATCTAAGTGTTACTTGGAAACAGTCAGACATCATTGTTCCTGTGAATGAATTTGGCGTTAGTATTGCCAATTCATCTCAAGAAAAAGTGTCCCAGATTGCTGTTTTGATCATTTGAGTATCGATAACCTTTTGTTAACGCCTACCCACTTACACTCCTACCATAATCAATAAATCACACTTAGGTATGTGTTTAACCTAGGTATGGAGTCAGCATGAAATTATTCGCATCCATCGCCACCACCGCCTTAATTACTGGCTCAATCTGGGGGCTTGTCTTAGCTCAGCCTGCCGTTGCCGAGGATGCCAGTAGCGCAACACCGTCAGCAGGACCCGTTGTCGATAAAAAGCCCAACAACTACTTGCGCGGCGTCACTCAGACCATCGCATTACAAGGCGTGCCAAACTTATGGGATAAGTTCTACGCCAGAATCGATGAGGCTAACCCTCTACCTCAGAAGGTCGATCACATCGTCGTGTTGTATCAAGCATTTAATGCAGATTTCTCTGAAGCAGAGGTGACGATTGGTTACCCGACCACAGCGGGCGCAATCGCAAGTGACCTGACCAAATTACCAGACATAGCCGATGCAAAACTTCTGCTCAAGGAAGGAAAGCACAATGAGGCTGAGCTGACAGAGGCATGGCAGAAAATAGACTTTGCTAAAAAGCCTTATGCGGTGGTGGAAACTCACTACCTCAACCAACATGGCTTACCTGAAGCGAGCCAAATGTCCGTCTACTATAAGCAATAGGGTAAAGGAGATAACTATGTTTGAGTCTATGTCTCAAGTGTTCTCGGAAAGCACCATCATATTTACCGAAAGCTGGGTGGATGATAATTTCCTGCTTATTGCGGTCGCAGTCTTCTTAATCGAACTTATCCGCTATGCGTTTAAAAAGAAGCTTAGCTGGAACATGATAGGAGATAGTGCGACTAACTTTGTCACGCTATTTTTCCTACTGATTACACTGTTTGTTGTCGGTCTAGCTTATGTGGGCGCGTTTGTTTTTGCCTACGAAAACTTTAGCCTTACTCAGCTGCCGATCACAGGGTGGACAATTCTTGGCTGTTTGATTCTTGCCGATTTAGCTTACTACTGGGAGCACCGATTTTTACACAGCAATGGAATCGCTTGGGGGACGCACTCCGTTCACCATAGCTCGCCCTACTTTAATATATCGGTGGCGTATAGATTTGGGCCTTTGGACTGGTTTTTCCCGTTCTTTTTCCACTTACCCTTGATTTTACTCGGCTTCAATCCGTTCGTTGTCTTGATGTGTGAAACCTTCGTTCAGTTGTTTCAAACCCTTCTGCATACTGAAACGGTGCGAAAATTTCCACGCCCGATTGAAGCGATATTCAACACGCCGTCGCATCACAGGGTTCACCATGCAACCAATAAACAGTACCTCGATAAAAACTATGCCGGAATACTGATTATTTGGGATCGCATGTTTGGTACCTTTGCCCGAGAAGAGGAAGAAGTAAAATATGGCGTTTACCCACGGATTAACTCCGTCAATCCATTTAAAGTATACTTCAATGGATATATGAAGCTTTTCAGCCAGATATGGCATGCACCAGAGTGGAGTGTCAAGTTCAAACTACTGGTTAAACCGCCTATCTGGGCTTGGCAGCAAGAACAAAAAAGGAAGTAAAGGTTCAATGACGATTAGTGCCCTGTTAATTGAAGACGATAAAGATCTCGCCGAAGCAATCAGCGATTACATGGAGCTAGATGGAGTCGAATTTGACTTTGCCTACAACGGATTATCAGGGCTTAACCTAGCGTTAAGTAACAGCTACGATATTATTCTTACCGACCTAAACATGCCTAAGATGGATGGCATTGATGTCTGCCAATCTCTGCGAGAGAAAGGGGTCAGTAAGCCAATCTTGATGCTCACCGCCCGAGATACCTTGGACGATAAGTTGACTGGCTTTGCCGCAGGTTCTGATGATTATCTGGTCAAGCCATTTGCCATGGAAGAACTCAAGGTTCGCGTACTCGCACTGGTACGCAGAGCTAAAGGGGCAGTGACCTCACTTTCAGTTGGCGATCTCAAGGTCGACCTCGATCAGCACCAAGTGAGTCGTGCAGGTCAAGCGATTAAGCTTCCTCCCGTGTGCTGGAAGATGTTGGTATGTCTAATTCAAAATAGCCCCAACGTTGTCAGTAAATCCAAGCTAGAAGAAGAAGTATGGGGCGATGAGCTACCCAATGCTGACAGTTTGAAAGTGCATTTGTTTAAGCTAAGACAAGCGATTGATGCGCCGTTCGAAAACAAGCTGATTCACACCCTCCACGGCGTAGGCATTGCGATCAGAAAGGAAGAGTAAGTGAAGCGCGTTAGTATTAAGCGAGATATCTACCTTTACTTGTTTGGCTTGGTGATCAGTTTAACCGCTATCTATGGATTGATGATCAGCCAAAGTTACCAGATTGGTCTTAATGAATCGGCCAAATATGGTTTCCTGTACGAGCTGAAGCTCGCTGAAACTGAATTTCTCGCTACTGGAAAAATCCCTCAATCTCAAAGTAGTACCCTGCAGGTTTACTCAGACTTCAATCAAATCCCAGCAAAGTTTCTGCAACAGTTCGATTGGGAGACGTTTGAAAACGATGTGATTTACGAAGACTATATCGCCAATGCCAGTGGCGGTTATGGTGAGTATCTTTACGCTGCTCTTCACTATGTCGAAGCGAAAAACAGCTATTTGTACGTCGTCTCCCAATATGACGAGGCTGTCTATACTGAGCTACTTAGCCAGAGTCCACCGGAATCCGTCTGCAAATTTAACTCCGCTTTCTTGATCGTCGGCGCTTTGCTGCTGTTCGTTTTTCTTCTGATTCGTTTACTGATTCATAGGCTCACCAAGCCGATCATTACCTTGTCTCAATGGTCACAGACTCTCAATTTACAAGAGACCAACAAGCTAGAGACGTTTCGCTATACCGAGGTCGATCTTTTGGCAAAGCAGCTTATCGAGAGCGTTAAACAACAGCGAGAGGCAATTGAAAGGGAGGAGTTCTTTCTCCGCGCCGCTAGCCACGAGTTAAGAACCCCCGTATCCATTATTTCCGCCAGTGGTGAGATGTTAACCCGCCTTTCAGATTCGATGACCAAAGGCGGCCAACGTGCGGTCGCTAGGATCAATCGCTCCGTGGTAACGATGCAAAACCTTATTACCACCCTACTTTGGATGAGCAGAAACCAACTTGATGATCTCGAAATTAAAGAGGTCGATTTAGAGCAATTGGTACAGACTATCTTAGCCACCCATCAATACCTGCAAGATGGAAAACAGGTGGCAATCAAAGTGAATGCAAGCCCGCAAAATTCGCCCGTAAAACTGCCAAGTATCTTGGTTGAAATTGTCCTGACGAATCTTATCCGCAACGCTTTACAGCATACCAAGCAAGGGGCAATAAATATCGAACTCTCGGGCTCTGATGTTCAAGTCACTAATTCATTGGAAGACTCGGAATCAAGCAGCTCTGAAGTTTCATTTGGTATCGGCCTCATTCTAATCGAGCGATTATGTCGTCACCAAGAATGGAAGTTTGAATATCATCAAGAGAAAGAGTTTATCGCCAGTGTAAGTTTTCAATCCCATCGCTCGCAATCAGAGTGATAACCAAATCTTAACCCTCGTTCACCTAAACTTACTCGTATAGTGAATTTTAGGAGTCTATTAATGGGTACTTGGATTTTAGAAACTCTACTCTGGGCAATTGTCACCGTTGCTGTCTGTGTAGCAATTTGGGGCTTCAACCTATCCAATATTCTCATCGCATTGGGTATTTCCGTCGGGGTTTCTCTACTGTTGGGAAATAGCTGGCGAAGCTAAGTAAACTTCGCCTACCTATCGAGCAATTTTTCATTCACGTTTCTCTCCTTTTTGAATAGCACACTTACAACACATTTACGCTACAAGCCATTTACAAATCTCTTGTAAATGGCTCTTTTTTACCTTTAAATCAAAGCTATGACTTTAACGGCGACGCTAAGACCACTCACCCTACTTTTTATCAGCTCGTTTTTGCTGATGAGCAGTCATGGCTTAAGTGGCATCCTCCTTCCTGTGAAACTAGCCGATGAGCAAGTCGGAGTGCAATCAATTGGTTTTGTACTTTCGATGTACTCTGTCGGTTTTCTGCTTGGTGCTATAATTGGTAAGCGAGTACTGCGTCAAATTGGCTTAGTCAGAACTTTTGCCATGTGTGGTAGCTTAGGTGCTAGCGCCATCTTAATCATGGGGCTTAGCTCAGAGATTTGGCTTTGGGCTATTATGCGTGCTGTGATGGGGTTTTGTATCGCTTGTGCTACCGCAACACTAGATACATGGTTCAACAGCGTGTCGACCGAGTCTAATCGTGGCAAGATCTTAGCCGTCAACCAGGTGGTGATCTTGAGTGCGATAACCTTGGGTCAATTTGGCTTAGCCCTAGCGCCGCCCAGTGAAACCACACTGTTTATTCTATGTGGGGTGCTTTTTAGTATTTCGGTCTCACCTGTTGTGTTCGTTTCTCACTTTGAGCCTCAAATAGAGCAGACCGAATCGATTCCGCTCAGAGAAATCTATACTTTGTCACCACTGGGTTTTATGACCTGTTTTGTGTGTGGCATTCTCTATTCAACCATCGCGAACATGCTACCTGTCTATGCTGATGGTCAAGGTATTACTGGCTTCCAGTTGTCTGTTTTTATGGGTGCAGCGACAGCGGGCGGTATCCTTCTCCAGCTGCCAATGGGCTATTTATCCGATAAGTTTGAACGGCGTAAAGTTATCTTATCTGGGTGCTTTGTTCTTGCTATCGTCAGTTTCGCGTTACCCGTTTCAATGCAGTATCAATGGCAAGTAGCACCGCTCATCTTGGTTGCACTGACTATGGGATTAATCGCCTGTTTATATCCACTCAGTATTTCAGAGACCTTTGATAGAGCGCTCAAAGCTCAGTTAGTTCCCGTCTTATCAGGCCTACTATGTATCTATGCGATCGGCTCAGTCATTGGCCCTTATACAGCGGCACTTATCATGGAGCGCTTTAATGGTAGTGCTCTATTTGGCTTTTTAATATTTGTCGATCTTGGCTTGATTGTCTTTACCATCTACCGAATGTCGGTCAGACAAGCACTTCCTGTGGAAGAGCAAGAAAGCTTCGTCATGCATACTCCAGCGTCAATCCATGAAGAGCTTGATCCACGTACTGAGTACCAAGACTATTCACTCTATGTTGATGAAGCTTGGGAACAGGTAGAGTCGTTAGCCAAGGACCACCCAAGCAAGGCAATTGCATTGATACGTGGACTATCAAACAAAAACCCAGAGTGGGCCGCTTCTTTAGCAGAGAAAGCCGCCCAACTAGATAACATAGATACAGTGGTGCTGTTTCGCTCTCTTACCCTGACCAACCCAGACTTGTCGATTGAGATCGCGAAAAAGCTCGCAGAGTCAGAGCATGAACAGGTCGATGAGATTGTTGAATGGCTGATTGAAAAAGAACCTGAGAATACCATGCAGATCTTGGTAGCCATCAGTGATGCCATGGAAGAACAACCAAACAACTTGGTTGAAACACTCGCAGAACAATCTCCAGAGAAGTTGGCCGAATTCAGTCAGGAATTGGTCGCCAATATGGTTGAAACCAACCAAAACCTAAGGCTTGCGGACCGAGAGGAAAGTGATATTAATGAATCGGTCGAAGAGTTTATTAGTACGATTGCGGAATCTGCTCCCGAGCAAGTAGAAGAGATTACTCAGCTAGTTGAGCAATCTATTCAAGAACACGAAGAGCAGATTAACCCCGAAACACCATAGTTGTCGCGGTTACTTTATCAATCGAACCACTAGCGAACCCGGTGCACGAACCGATTCCACGTTATGGCTGATCACGGTTCCGCTTGTAGGTGAGTAGTAGGTTTGGATCTCATCACCAAAGCTATTGTATTGCGTAGCAAGTTTTTGCCCCTGTTCGACATTTTCCAACAACTCAACATGACAAATCACAAAGCCACCTTGCTCTGCCCTCACACTGGTGATGGTATTTCCCTCAACGCATTGCTCTTGTGTCGTCTGTACCTCTCCAGCAAGCATCTCGTAAGAGCGCAGTACATTCAAAACACCCAGCGTTGCTCTATCAACCATCTCTAAATCGGTATAACGGCCCACACCGACTTCAATAGTAATGGAAGGAATATCGGCGCGATTGTAAACCGTTTCAAGAATTCCAGGGTCACCGGGGTCATTGAGAATCACATCAGGGTTGATCAGCCTCGCCATCCGAATCGCATCGTCAATTCGGTAATCGGCAAACGCATAAAGTGGATACGCACTACCGCTGGTTTGAGAGTGGAGATCAATCGCAAGATCAGCATTGGGCTTGAGCAGATTCTCCCATAAGCTATAGGCATAGCGACTGGCATCATCGCCATTTGGGTTACCTGGGAATATACGATTAAGGTTCGCAGAAGAACTGTCTGGCGCAGCAGAGTGAAAATCACGACTGTGGCGGGCAATGCCCGATAAGTTAACCGCCGGAACGATAGTAACGCAGCCGGAAATCGCTTTGCCCTCTAGCTCTCGGGCAAGCTTTTGCGCGGTTAAAATACCATTTTGCTCATCGCCATGTACACCCGCCGTAATCACAATGCGTTTTCCGGGCTTAGCCCCTTTAAACACTCTAACAGGCAATGTTTGCGGATGACCAATCGCGTCCGTTGCCACCGCAAACCAGAATTTATGCTCTCCCGCCTCAAGCGCGTTGACGTCTAGCGCTTGAATAGTTGGGTACATAGGCACAATACATTCATTGAGTGGCTTGGTCATTCTATTCTCCATCTGCATAAAACCTCTAGCAAGTTACACTTGGGCAACCAATTTTTGCAATAAACGAATCAGCTCATCACGCTCTTTTGGATCAAGTGCACTGAGGATTTTTTGATTAATCCCTAAAGGAATGGGGATGAGTTGCTCTCTAAGCGCACGCCCTTCATCCGTCAGGTAAATTCGAAAAGAACGGCGGCTGTTGGGATCCGCTTGTCTTTCAACCAGCCCGAGATTTTCAAGTTTATCGAGTGTTCTTGTTGTGGTTGAGTTTTCCACCTTAGATTTCTGCGCAATCTCGCGTTGGGTCACGCCCTCTTCTTCCCATAAACACATCAACGTTGGCCACAGAGCAATCGTCAGGCCATGTTTTTTTAGTTCCGTATCGAATGTTTTTGCGGCGTCATTAGCCACAACATTAATCAGCCAACCAAAACTACGTTGTCTATCGAATTCTTCACTCATTTACAACTTACTCACTATGAGAATGCAACTATTGCCATGGTAACTGATGTTGCTACAACTAGCACTAATAATGCGCGCCATTGAGAGACTAGCAATACACTCCCTGATTGATTTAGAAAGGTTTGCTTACCGGTGACCATCGCCCAAGTCAATGGTTTGGAGCGCAACTTGTAAAACACAATTGCACCAACATGCAAAGCCACTAATGCAGGTAGGAGGTTTGCCAACAGTAAGTGCGCAGTTTCAAGCAAAGAGAATACTGAATCCTTTAGCCAAACTTCAGCATACGGCAAATTATCAAGCAATCCCGCCAAGGCCATTCCTGAAATACATTGAACAAGTAAAGCGCAAAGCAAGGTTAGCACCATCCATCCTCCCGCTGGGTTATGACCTGGTTGCGATGACTCCCTCCCCAATAGGTAGTTGAATACACTCTTTGGTGAACGCAGAAACTGCCTAAAACGACTCGTTTCACTGCCAACAAATCCCCAAACTATTCGCCATATGATCAAGGTCGTAATAGCTAAACCCAGCTGGACGTGCGGACCATTACCGGAAAAACCACTCGCCAATAGCGCCATAAAAAGTCCTGCTTGAGCCCAATGATATAGGCGTGTAGATAGATCCCATACTTTCATTTGATACCTCTTCAATTGTTTGGCTGTTCATTTCATTTGCATTAATTTACACAGCAATAGTTGCAATTGCAACTATTGCTGTGTAAATTAATGCAAACAACACGCAATGATCGAAAATGATCAAACGATAAGAAGAGACGACCAATATGAACAAAGTCATGATCAGCCTATTGTGCTCAACCCCATTACTGGTGAACGCGCAAGACTACTCGCAACAAATTGAACAAAGGCAACACGCTTTTGAACAAGTAGAAACATTAGTTAAGAGTGCGAATCGCACCTTAGATGGGTCACAAACCGATTGGGATAAGCTTCAAGCCACAAGCTTAGAGTTAAACAATCACAGCCAAGCCCTGTTAACCCTTTTTCCTGCTGGCAGCCAACAAGGCAGTAAGGCTAAAGACAGCGTGTGGAGCAAACCCGAGAAATTTAATCAACTGTTGCTGCAAATGGATCAAGGTTTTGCAGAGCTTTATCAGGCTAGTCAGCAGCAAAGTCCTTCCCTCGCAGAGTCTGGCTTAGACGCCGCGCAAAAAACCTGTAAAAGCTGCCACCGAAGCTACCGCTCGCGCTGGTAATCACCCACACACGATAACTTATCCAAATTACATAGAGGAACATGACATGAAAGCACTAACTACCGTAGCACTCATCACATCACTTTTCGCTTCAACTTTTACAATCGCGGCAGACTTCGGTGTCTCACTCGAATGGAACACTGACAATGCGGAAGAAGTCCTTAACACCATGCCAGAGCAAAAAGCCGCCTTTGGCAAACTCGTGGAACAAGGTGAAATTAAAGATATGTTCGTGTCTCGTAGCCAGATTGATGACCGCTCAGTACAGATGCTGCGCTTTGTTATTGAAGCCGACAGTCCTGAGCAAGTAGAACAAAAACTGAAGGATTTACCGCTGTATAAAAAAGAGTTGGTCAAAATAGCAAATATTCAGCCAATGGGCTCAAAATGGTTAGATAACACACCGGTTTACAACAACTATGGAGTAACAATTACATGGAAAAAAGGGATAGAAGCACTAGAGATGGATCGTGTACTAGGCATCGACTTGCAACGTGTCATCAGTCTAAATCAGGCGGGGCTCGTCACGTCATCTTACCTAGATACACAAGAACTTAACGACGGAATTGTACGTCCAATTTACTCAGTTGCCTTTCTTGCTAAAGACGCACAACATGCTCAAGAGTTGAGTAAACAGTTTGAAGCCGTGATGCTTGGCTACGCGACGATTCAGGTTCAGCACCTAGGTCACAAAATAAAGATTCAATAAAACCAAAATGGGTCACATTGCTGTGACCCATTTTTCTTTAACTTTCTTTCGTTGAGGTAACAATAACACTAAACAGAATCAGTGCCCCACCAACCACCTGTAACAGGCTCAATGACTCCTGCAACCACACCATAGCGAATATCGCACCAAACAAAGGCTCACTACCCATCAGCAAAGAAACCCGTGTCGGTGACGTTCTGCGCACCGCATAGTTTTGAACATAGAAGGCAAACAAAGTACAAAACAACACAAGGTAAGCCACGGTTATCCAAAACTCGGTACTGGTTGGGATAACAAGTTCAGATGCAGGTAGGTACGCCATAGCAGCGAATATCGCGACACCAGCAACCACCAACGATTGAAGAGAGGTTAGCGTGCTTGTGGTAATTTCTTTTCCTTCGGTAAAACGCTTGGTTAGCGTCACCATTAAGGCTCTGAGCAATGCCGCCCCTAGGATAAAATAGTCACCTGTATTGAGTGACAAT
Organism: Vibrio sp. R10-SG3-ISO10; assembly: GCF_059834185.1. Taxonomy (NCBI): domain Bacteria; kingdom Pseudomonadati; phylum Pseudomonadota; class Gammaproteobacteria; order Vibrionales; family Vibrionaceae; genus Vibrio; species Vibrio sp. R10-SG3-ISO10. The sequence goes on along the minus strand of NZ_JCBDHG010000022.1, from coordinate 558,605 downwards.
TCAATACCTTGATTACTGGTTAGCAACAAAACTCCAACGACACTACACAAGGTTAATCCCCATAAAGTGTTACTGACTCGTTTCTTATTGATTATCAGCTCGGCGAAGGCCGTCAGTATCACTGATAAGCTAATCAAGAACGCCGCATTTGATGCTGAGGTTTGAGAAACCCCGAACACTTCGCAGAAAAAAATCGCCGATAGGATAAAACCGGTCGGTATGGCAATCTTCCAGTCTTTATTGAGCCCGCGGCGAAAGTCTCGAATCACTACAGGTAGCATACATAGAAAAGTGATCGAGAAACGAATCGAAATGAAAACTAAAACGCTAGTGTAAACAAGAGCACTCTTGGTCAGTCCATAACTTGTGCCCCAAAAAACTGCGACGAGTAGCAACAATGATTCGGTTAACGGAAACTTAAAACTTCCTTTTTTTAATTGACCCGTAGCCGTTGTCATCTTATTCCTCCATTTTTGTAAAAGCGATAACGAGTACATCCCTGTACGCACATTTATCTATACTGTTTGGTGTGATGGCGGTCACCTCATGCATGGTTTTTTCATCATTGGCTAACACCACATCAAATGTTTTATCCAGCGTCAGGGATTCCAAAGTATTGCCCTTGTCGTCTGTGATCGTAGTTTCACCGCCAGACACATTGATCTTATTGATCATCAGCGACGCAATATAGGTCACGCCGTCACGATGCAAACCCTCTGGAGTTGGCTCACCTTGTTCAGCTTCATCAGCGATGATTCGATAGGGGTGTAAGCGAATGTTCCAATCCGTTGCCTGTTCTTCTGCCAAGTCATACACATCGCTCAGCAACAGCAAAAGTCTCTCTAGAATTGGGGATGTGACAAAACGATCCGTTAAAGGCTCAAAATGACGCTCAATGTCTCCATTCAATGAATTGATATAAGAAGGCTGAACATAAGGCTCATGGGGCAACATTGAAATCTGCTTACCACCTTTTGCTTTTAAGAACTGACCATAACGTCGATAACGATACGCCCCACCATCTGCCATATAGCGATCACGCTCTAGGTGGTTCCAGCAGTTTTTAAATCGAATCACCTCATCTACATTGGTTGTCAACAGATTGGTCATCTGCTTACCACTGACAAAAACATAATTATTTTGACTGAGTATCTGAGCGATAACCGATGCATGACGTTCGATAGGCTTTTTCACCGTTTCCATATAGGTCACCTCGCACTACGCCGTTTGTTGTTGTTTTTTTAATGATGAGGGAGAGAGTGTGCGCAAACTTCTTTTATGAGCGGTTTGCACCTCCCATGCATCTCTATCACGAAGATACTTAGGCTCATCTGCAACTATGCTAGTTGCGAGAACATGTCCACGTGATAGTGAGAATAAAACACTGCCAGAGACATGCTCGGCAGTGTGAGCGATGAACGCATAACTTGAGCTCTGCAACATGCTTCCCCAGCGGCCTTCAACCGCTTCTTGGGTCCACATTTCATTGTGCATCGCTTTTGCTTTGAGAACATCGGTAGGTAAAGTTGCTGTTTCCAACAACTTATATGCTTTCATAAGGATGTGAGCAGCGGGTGCTTCGCGCACCTCTAAGACTTTCTCATCCTCATCTAGGTGGTCGAAACCTACATATCGACCGATTTCATACGCGCCAACGTGGTTGTTAATGAAAGCAATTAACTCTTTAAGATTCATCGGTAAATCGTTGATTGTTACCGGATATCCCTTACGAAATCCTATTCTTACTTGATGGTTGTCAAGCTGCTTCGCTGGATTCCATTTTGACCAGCTAAACAGAGATTCTGAGACAGTAAATGATTCTGGGTCATCCAAAACACCCGACTCAAATTCACGGCACCAAAGATTGGCATCACCGCTGACATTGCGAGATTTAAATCCAACTAAACCAGAATGAAATAGCGCTGCGGTTTTCTCTTCACGAGTCAGTGCGGAGTATTCATAGGGCGAGCCGTAATATCCCTGATAGCCACTCGCCTCAATTGCGCCATTTAGACGTCTGAGGCTATTTTGAGATTGATTAGCGGTGTGGATGATGGCCTGACAATTGAGCTTTTGTGCCACTTGCACTGCCTTTTTGACAATGATTGGACGTGATAATGAAGAACTGACAGGGTAGTCGCCAAGATAGAGGGCCTGTGCTTGTATTGCAGAAACCAAACTATGTTCAACGAATTCTTGTTTAGCATCGAGGATCATGAGTTCGACACCATAATGATCGGTAATCAGCTTTAAATTGGACTCATCAATGCCTTCTCCAAGATCAACCACTAATGCGGTCACCTTCACTTTTTGTTCTTTAAGTATCTCGAGGAGGTATGTGCTATCTAAGCCACCACTGAACAGAGTTAAAACATGCTTAACCGTACTAGAGATGGTACGAATGTCTTCAATACTTCTTAACTTCTTCACGATGTCCTTTCCGCTTTCCTTGCTGTCAATTGACTTAATTAGTATCCATAAGTAACTTTATCGAAACAATACTGCAAATATGCAAAGGATTTTTGCGCCATGGACACAAATAGGCTTATTCCACTGTTATCTGAGATGGCAATCTTCGTCAACGTCGTCGACTCTGGTAGTTTTTCAAACACGGCAAAAAAACTCGGGGTTTCACCCTCATCGGTCAGCCGCTCGATAACCCGCTTAGAAAATGCATTAGAGGAAAAGCTGCTTGAGAGAACCACGAGACAAATGCGCCTAAGCTCCACCGGTCAGGAAGTCTATAGTCTGTGCAGCGATATGATTAACTCAGCAAAAATGGCGGTCTCAGCGGCTCAGGCGGACAAAACCGAAGTTTCAGGTGTACTGCGTGTTGCGGCGCCTAAAGCTCTCTCTAGACAAGTGCTAATGCCGATGGTACTCGATTTTATTGATGCCTTCCCCAATGTGGCGCTACAGCTAAAAGTCGCGGATCACTATATCGATCCTATTGGGGATGAAGTTGATGTCATTATTCATATCACTGACAAACCTACGGAAGGATTGATCGCCAAAACGTTAACCCAGTGCCGCCTAGTCATGTGCGCCAGCCCTGCATATATCGAGCAACAAGGAATGCCAATCCACCCAGAAGATATTTCATCCCACAACTGCCTTTGTCTTGGCGAAAACCCTCGCGATCGGGTTTGGGACTTTACCAATAATCACAAGAAAGTATCGATTAACGTTAATGGCTCATTTGCCGTCAACCACAGTGAGATTCGTCGTGAGGCCGTGTTACGAGGAGTCGGAATTTCGGTATTTCCAGAGTTTGCTATTCAAGATTATGTGGAATCAGGAGAGGTGATTGAAATTCTGCGCGACTGGCATGTAGGCGGCAATTACCAAGGTAAGGTCATTGCTCAGTATGCTCAGTCAAAGTTCATCCCGGGGCAAATAAAAACCTTTGTCGACTACATTCAAGACAGGTTTAGTCAGTTATAAAAAAGCGGACGTTATCCTCCGCTGATTCTAATTAATATGTGTTTACTATTTCATCTGTGCTTCTAAGTGGCTAACCAAGTGTTCTGCGAGTTGATGGCTAGCGATATTTCGAGCTATCGTTTCAGTAGCGAGCTTGCCAACTTTGACTACATCAAGCCAATCTTGAATCATGCAATCAAACCCTTTGCTGGCAAGCATTGGAGTCCAATCTTTCAGCACGAGTTTTGATTCTCGATTTTGTTGCCAAACTCGCCCCTCAACAAAAGAGTCAAACTCTAACGCTTTATTTGCATAAGTCGCTGACACTCTTTCTTTGGTAACGCCAAATTGTCTATTCATCGACGCATGTAGCAACGTTGAATCCGATTGCCATTGAACATCGACCCGAGCAAGCTGACGCTGCTCAAACTGCGCTGTCACATAGACATCATCCAGTGTTGCTTGCCCGTTTAGGTTTACGCTATCTAGAGGATGGATGAAATCGTCAAACACAAAGGTACGAATATCACCCGGTTGATCGTATCTGTGTTTCTCCCACCTTAGGGAAGTGAGGTCGCCAACCACCCCTTGACCAAGTTCCTTGATATGCTGGTTATACAAAGGAATATGGCGGCGATTAAAACCGACATACAGTGGCTGGTTGTACTTTTCAGCCAGTTCATACAGAAACTCAACGTCTTGTGCACTATCAGCTAGCGGTTTATCGACAAAAGTGGGAATCCCTTGCTGGATAAAATAGGCGGCAATCTCACGATGAGCGGATGTAGCAGCATGAATCATCACCGCGTCAGGAGCAAAAGCTAAAAGCTGTTGATAGTCTTGGCACTGCTTTTCAACTCGATACTGTTGGCCGAGGCTAGCTAAGGTTTCAAGATTGCGCGTACAGAATATAGGCTCAACATCAGCGCGTTGACAAATCACTGGTAGGTACGCTTTTTGCGCTATATCACCCAATCCAATAATGGCTACTTTCATCTTTTACACTAGCTCCATTTTAAAATTCGAACTTCATTACCCTCTTCAGGTAATCTCGGGATATTGAGAGACAATAACAAAGAAACCAACGCCATTCCGGCACCAATGTAGAAGACCGCTGCTGGCGAGACCAACCAGATAAAGCCGAACGTCACTGGAATGAACACGGCGGCGATATGGTTAATGGTGAAAGAGACACCGGCGGTAGACGCCATATCAGCAGGATCAGCGATTTTTTGGAAATAGGTTTTGATTGCCAGCGCTAGAGCAAAGAACAGGTGGTCGATAACATAGAGTGCCGCTGCCCACTCTGCTGTCTCTACCAAAGCGTAACCGACAAAGACCCCAATCAAGCCTACGTATTCAAACATTAACGCTTTACGCTCACCGACTTGACCAATAAAGCGACCAATACGTTTGGCGAAAAGGAAGTTAAACACGTAGTTGATGATAAATAGTAGAGTGACATCTGCGGCAGAGTAACCAAAACGCTCCACCATTAAAAAGCCTGCAAACACAGTGAAAATCTGACGGCGTGCACCACTCATAAAGGTCAGCGCATAGTAGAGCCAATAGCGTTTTTTCAGAACCAATTTTTTATTTTGCTGCACCTTGGTTTCAAATTGAGGAAAAGCAAACGCCATCCACACCACGAGCAAGAACCCAACGCCGCCAAAGGTTAAGTAGACCCATTGGAAATCCATCTTGAAGACTTCTAGACAAATCCAAAGCGAGCCATAGGTCACCAATGAGGCCAATGCGCCAACAGAGATAAACTTACCAAGCATTTCTGGTGCTTCATCTTTAGAAAGCCACTGTAGTGATAAAGACTGTTTCAGCGTTTCGAAATAATGAAAGCCGGTAGACATGAGAAGAGTCGTAAACAGCAATCCAAAAAGTGAAGGAAAAAAGCCAGTGATTGCAGTACCTAGTGTCAAAGCAGCGAGGGAAAGTATCATAAAGCGCTGCTCTCGAATGAACAGCAACACAAACACTGCAGTAAAAGCGAGAAAGCCTGGTATTTCGCGCACACTTTGCAGCAAACCTATATCTGAACCATCAAAGTTTGCTCGCTCAATAACGAAGTTGTTAAGCAGCGCCATCCAACTTGAAAAAGCAATGGGGACGACGATTGAAATAAGCATGAGGAAGTTTTGCGGAGTTTTCCAACTCGCGGAATGATTCATGAGTGATTCCTTATGTGAACAAGCTGTTACATTAGATCGCCTTCGCTCCAGAAACAAACGAATTTACAATTTATACCATCGTAGCGCGCTTAGGCTTTGAAATGGTGTATCACCAACAATACTCAAGAAAAAATTTCTTTAAAACAATGCTTTAACATTCCTATTATTCTGGTTATGGTGAAGGAATGTTTAACCAGTCGAAAAGGCAAATAATATGGAAATAATAATACGTCCGACTCAAGTCAGCGATGCCGCTGCATTGTGTGAAATTTACTCACAACCTAAAGCGCAACGTGAGACACTCCAGCTCCCAAAACCTTCGTTGAGCATGTGGACGACCCGACTGGAAAACATGCCTGCTGGTGTCTATAGCTTTGTGGCAGAAGTTGACGGTAAAGTGGTTGGTAATATTGGCTTTGAGCACTCTCAACGGCCCCGCACGGCTCACTGTGCAAGCTTTGGTATCGGCGTGCACGATGATTACCACGGGCTGGGTATAGGCAGCAAGTTAATAGAGACTGTGCTTGACTTAGCCGACAACTGGCTGCAAGTAAAAAGAGTACAAATCGAAGTCAATACCGACAATGACAAAGCCGTTGCTTGTTATAAGAAGTTTGGATTCGAGATAGAAGGTGAGTCCAAATTCGGATCTTACCGAGAAGGTGAATACATTAACACGTATTACATGGCGCGTATCAAAGTGTAACTTTTGCGAGGCTTACCTAAGGGTAAGCCTTTAACATCTCTAAAGCGCGTTCTTTCAAACCCTCTGTGTAGTCATTGATTTTCCAATGTTTTGGACTCCAACCTTTCACAAAACGCTGAAAGTCTGTCCATGCAATGGCAAACAAAGGACGCCAAGCCGCTTCAACCTCTTCGGCAGATAAATGAGGTTGATGTTTCTCCAGTGCCAACTGAAGAGCAGCGAAATACTCATCCAGAATCCAAGCTTCCATTTCAGCACATTGTTGCGGCTCCACCGCACTGCTCATAAACAGCGCGACATCTTTCATCGCACACCCTTTACCTATGTACTGAAAATCGACTGCAACTGCGTTTTTACCATCTGGAGAGAAGCAGAAGTTAGCTAGCTTCGCATCGCCATGCACGAGCGTTGTATAAGCGGCACTCTGGAGCACACTATCTATCTGCTTTGCTTTTGCCTTCAGCCCCTCATCACTCAATGCTTGTAACTCATCAGCTCGGGTAGCTAAATGCCAATAGGTGCCCACTTCCCACAGCCCCTCTCCTTGATGACCGATATGCTGGGCATGGAAATCGGCAAGCCAGCTTAGACAAGCACTTAAGTGATGTTGAGTTGGTGCTGTGACGACTTCGGTAAAACCCACTTGCTGAAGATCTTCCATCACCAATAACAGCTCTTGTTCATGCTGCTCAACCAGTATCGTTTGTGGAACTTTGGCATGGCATCGCTTCGCCGCAAATTGATACCAATTTAGTTCGACTTGATACGATCGAAGTTTACGTTGGTGCGAGACATCAGTATTCCAGCCTTTTGGGTGATGCTTAGGTTTCGGCAACAGAACATGTTTAACGATAATGCTGGTGCTATCGACATTGAGACGAACGAGCTCACCATAGCCACCCCATAAGGTTTGTAAAACATCTAACGAATGTAGTGTGGAGAAGCCAAGCTTTGAAAGAAGCGGTTGATAGTTGTACTTCATTGTTATTCTGCTTTGAGATGAGACCACTGAGCATTGCGATTCAAGTAATGCACAACATAGCTGCAAATCGGCTCAACCTTTACACCAAGTTGTTCCACTTCCGGTAAAACGGCTTCCATCATCACTTTCCCGTAACCTTTACCCTGAAGCTCCTCAGGTACCTTGGTCGAGGTGATAGCGTACACATTGCCTTTGTCTTCAAACTTCACGATTGCGTAGTGTTCTCCCTCAAGATGAACACGAAACTGTGAGTTTACTTCATCAAGAATTACCTTATGAGACATGTTGACTCCTAAAAATGATACTTAGCTCAACTTTATTGAGTGATTTGATGTTTGAACATACCGCCAAGCAAACATAGAATGGCATTGTCCGAAGTATATTTGTTTGTCATACGGACGTCACATATTCACCTACCTCAAAAACAATAACATGGTGGGAACAACGGAGGCTAGATGAATACCCAAGCAGCGGTAATTAAAGAGCAACCTGCTCGCTCTACAAACGACAGAAATGTTTCAACCTTAAATAGCACTGATGCGTTAGCCATGATTGAACATGGCGGTGAGTTGACGATTGGCATTACAACACCTGTAGGGACAACGTTTCGCTGTAAAACGTCTTTTATTGGTACTCACTCCGGCAATGTCATTTTAGCCGAGCTACCAAAGCTTTCAGAAGACGATTTAAACTTTTTCTTCCAAGAGGGTTTTTGGGCAACCATTCGAGCAATTTCGCCGAGAGGAGAAGGGGCTATTGTTCACTTTCGAGGGCAACTCCAACATGTCATGAAAGCCCCTGTTCCGATTTTTACCCTCTCTGTTCCTCAAACTATGCAGGTCACGCAACTGCGTAAAGAGCCGCGTTTCGAAGTAAATCTAGCAGCAAGAGTGATCGCTGAAACTCATAAACTCGATTGTGAAATTCGTGACCTCTCGAAAAGTGGTTGTCGCTTTATCACTGCCCCATTGAGCCGCCCTTTCCAAGTTGGCGATGAGATCGCTTTAAATGTTCAACTAAGCTCACTAAAAGGCGTAGAGTTCGCCCCTTTGTATGGAAAAGTGTGCAACTTACAGCGCTCGTTACATTATGCTCGCTATGGTGTTGCATTTACTGATGATGGAAAAGACAACGCCAAAGTATTACTCGGTCATTTAAAATTTGATGGCACCAAGCTTACGCTAAGATAACCAGACGAATACAAAAACGCCCTGCAAATTTGCAGGGCGTTTTGTTATATAGGACTTATTACCCAATAAATGAAATGTAGCCTTGGAGGATAATCAAGTTAACAATGTCGATGAAAAATGCACCGACAATTGGCACGACCATAAATGCTTGTGGTGACGGACCAAACTTATTCACCAGAGACCCCATATTCATTACCGCAGTCGGCGTAGCACCTAGGCCAAAACCGCAGTGACCACCAGCAATAACCGCCGCGTCGTAGTTTGAGCCCATGACTTTGAAAGTCACAAAGTATGAAAAAACACCTAACACAACAGATTGCACAGCCAGAATGATTAAGAACGGAATCGCTAAGTCAAAGATATTCCATAGCTTCAAGCTCATCAGCGCCATTGCTAAGAATAGAGACAAGGAAACTGTACCTAATATATCCACCGTTTCCGCATCCACTTTATGCGTCTTAGTCACTTCTAACAGGTTGGTGATGAATACGCCGATAAATAACGCATAAACGAAATCAGGAATCATTAGCCAACTGATCTCAAAGCTGCTGACCCACTGCTCTAGATATTTAGCGCCCGTCACACAGATAAGAAGAATAAACAAAATCTCGATGACTTTTTTCGCGGTTACTTTGTCTTCTTCATATTCATTGTAAGTAACAAGTTCAGGGAAACGCTCATGGGTATGTATGCCAGTACCATATTCAGATTCAAAGCCATTCTTGTTAATCAGCTTTTGCGCGACTGGACTACCAATAATACCACCGATGATCAAACCAAACGTGGCCGATGCCATTGCGATTTCAAGCGTGTTAGATAAGCCATAACTATCAGCAAATGTTTGCGACCAAGCCGCGCCAGTACCATGCCCACCAGAAAGCGTAATAGAGCCAGCAATCAAGCCCATTAAAGGATCAAGCCCCAAAGCGGTCGCCATAGAGACACCGACACCGTTTTGGATAATGATATAAAAAGACGCAACGGCTAAGAAGATAAAGACTTTAGCACCCCCTTTCATCAACTGGGTGTAGTTAGCAGCAAGGCCAACAGTACTAAAGAACATCAACATAAACACTTCTTGCAACGGTAGAGAGAACTCCAAGTCTATGCCATTGAAATGCATTAATGTGATGATGACAGCTACGATAAGACCACCGACAATCGGCTCAGGGATATTGAACTTCTTTAAGACAGGAAGTTTAGAGTTGACGAAGTGCCCTAAGAATAAAACGCTGATAGCGATTAAGAAAGATTCTAGCGGTCCAACTGAAATTATCTGATTCATATAACCTCTTTTTTTGATTCACTCATCTTCCCTAACGAGTCCAGAGCCCTTATTGACTCTGTGGAGCTATGCTCATTGATTCAATTTTTCTATTGAAATTTGTCCTTATACAAACAGCCTCAAGATGCTCGTTTCAACAGTTAACCCTGTAAATATTAGTCTGGGTTGCGAAAAGAAAGCGGGCATTATTAATAAACTTGCGCCCATTTGTCGAGTATTGACTTAAAAAACACGACTTAAGAGGGTGTAAACGTGCGCCAGATATTAGCTTTACACATTCAGACGAGATAAAGATTGACAAGGTTTTCGGCAAAAAAAATAGCCAACCGCAATGTTGCGATTGGCTTATATATAGTGTGAACAAATTACATTCACTAACAACGTCAGTTGGCTAGGTGACCCTCGGCTTAATAAGGGTCGCTATAACTAATGCAGTTAGCGTGCCAACTTTAAAACCACGTTATTTTTGTCTTACACCGCATTTTTTGGGCGGTTTTACTTGCCAAAATGCAATATGAAAATTGCATTTTGCAATTATTTGCAAAAACATATTAAACCATGTTCCTATAAACACATTTATCAACGTTGATTTTTCATACTTTTTCTACATAAGAGTCGGTATACTCTTGGCACCTAAATTTAGTTATCACGAAGAATGAACTACTTAACTACTTTTCTCAAAGGCATGGCAATGGGCGCAGCAGACGTTGTACCTGGTGTGTCAGGCGGAACAATCGCATTCATTACTGGTATTTACGACACCTTGCTTGAAAGTATTCGTCGCATTAACCCTAGTGTTATTGGCATCTGGAAGCGCGAAGGTTTTAAAGCAGCGTTTGCACATATCAATGGTTTCTTTCTCATTGCCCTGTTTGGTGGTGTACTAACCAGTATTGCAACCCTCGCTAAACTGATTTCATGGCTACTGGTGACTCACCCCATTCCACTATGGTCATTTTTCTTCGGGCTGATTCTGGTGTCTGTGTTCCATATGCTTAAGCAGATTGAACAAAAAAGCCTAAGCCGATTGGTCTTTCTGCTGCTCGGGGTCGCATTCGCTTATAGCATAACGGTACTTAACCCGCTCCAACTTGAACCAACCAGCATCAATGTTCTTCTCGCGGGCGGTATCGCTATTTGTGCGATGATCCTACCAGGCATCTCTGGCAGCTTTATCTTGTTATTGATTGGTATGTACACCCCAGTATTGGCAGCGGTTAAATCCTTTGATCTTCCTATCCTCGCTTTGTTCCTAACGGGTTGTGTTTTAGGCTTACTAAGTTTTTCTCACGTTCTTTCTTGGCTTCTAAAACGTTTCAGAGATCTTACTCTCGTCTTCCTAACTGGTTTAATGCTAGGCACTTTACCTAAAATCTGGCCGTGGAAAGAAACCATCAGTTGGCGCACCAACTCTAGCGGTGAGCAAGTCCCTCTGATTCAGCACAACTTATCACCTTCTGCCTTTGAAGCATTGAATTCTCAACCATCTCAACTCGGCATTGCTATTGTCTTAATGCTTTGTGCAATCGGCTTAGTTCTAGGTTTAGAGAAGTTCGCCGAAAATAGAGACCTTTAATCTTCAGCTTTGAACAACGGCTTCCATTGAAGCCGTTTTTTATTGCCATAAATCCAATCTGTAATGATAATCAATTGTAATAAGGGTTAGGTTTCTTTATTCTTGGCTCAACTGATTTAACGGAATAAGTACAACAATATGAGTGGCCATTCATTCTTTGAGCACCTCTTCGAGCACTCACAGCAAGTCACCCCTTATCTGCACGGCTCAATAAAACCCCTAACAGAGGTCAATACCGAGCACCCGCTCATTCATATGGATCGCTCGAGCTCAGAGAGTATTCGTGAACTGTACGAAAGACTTCAACTAGAACATCCCGAAGCCGGAGCGGCTTACTGGCTGACTCGTACTTGGACACTGCTTTGTTGGCAGCCTATTTATGTCGCTTTTATTGCTATCTACTCTTGCCAAGGTTTACCTAAACTCTCAGCTATTGGCCAACAAGTTCAGCCCAATTTTATCAGTGGCTATCAGTTTGACAGTGAAGACTACTTTGAGGGGACTGAAAAAGAGTTAATTGAACATGCTGGCAAAGAGCTCAACGCTCTATTTGATTATTTCCGCCATGAGATGAGTATCTGGACTCGTATCCGACCTGGATTTACTAATCACCTATTTGCAGACGGGATACTCGGTTGTCTAGTTAAGTTAAGTCAATTTGCTCCCGACCTTCCCGGAGAGTATTTAATTGGTCAAGCTCGACAATGGTTAGCTGCCTGCAACCTTCCTGAAAAACTCATGGCTTCACTTAGCTATGATGAAGCATCGAAGCAACTCGTCTTCGTGCGAACTTCTTGCTGCTTAGTCTATAAGTGCCAAGGACGGGAACTCTGTACTGACTGCCCTCGGCACCCGGACAATAAACGTTAAGACAGCTCGGAAACGTCTTTAGAGGGGCTCTTGGTAACTAAATAAGCGGTTGCGACTATCAGCACCGAAAACGCGATACACAAATAAATAGGATACAAAGCGTTAATGGTTGCGGTGAACGCCAGTAACGATGCTAATCCATAGCCAATAGTATGTGACATAGCGATGTAACCCGCCACGGAGCCTGGGGCATCGCTATGCTTTTCAGTCGCCTCAGAAGTATAGGCGGGAACAAGTAGAGCAGCTCCGCACGCGGCAATTGCCATCGCTAAAGCGTACAGCCAGATATTGGGTAAGAGGAAAAGTACCAAGCCACACAGCAAGCCCAACGCCCCGAGTCGATACATTTTCACTGGCGTGATTTTTCTGTTTTTAACAACTAGCAGCTGAACGGTAAACGTGCACGCCGCGCTGATCGTCAACAGCACCCCAATCCCGTCACTGATTTGAGCCGTCGACCAACTGGTTACCGAACTCATCAGCGGGGTGAAGGTGTACTGTAACAGCGCTATCGCCGCGCAAAGTAGCAAACCACTCAATAGATAAGGCAGAAAGGATTTATTCGGCAGCCAAGGTAAAGCCTCAACTGCTTTCTCACTCTCTAAACCATGTTGAGGCGTTGGCTGAAAAAGTACTGCGAGGAGCGCGACAACAGGAAGCGCGATCATTAGCATCAATGGCGCATAGGGAGACAACTTTAATGCCACTATAGCAATCAAAGGCCCAACAAGCCTGCCCACGCTCAACCCAATACTGATACTCGTGATGGCTTGTAATCGATTCTCTGCACCACACAATAGGATTGCCCAATGTTGGCAAGCGGGAACCATTCCCGAAACAGTGCAACCATATATAATCCGAGCGAGTATCAAGCCGACTAAACAAAGCATTACCATATGGGGCTGATGCTCACTTAAGATGGCAAATAGAAACAAGAGCACGAAACTGATAGCCATGCCAAACAAGGCTTGGACAACCACATTTCTCGGACCACGTTTGTCGCTATACCTTCCCCAGTAAGGTGCCGAGGGCAAAAACAGAAAGCTTCCAATCGCGATAAGAATCGACCAAGTAGGTAAACTGAATGCGGAGCGCTCAACTAAGAAAGGGAGCGAGACGAGCAAGCCATTTTGACCAATACCCATGAGTGCTGCTGCTAAACTGATTGCCCACAGTTGAGCTTTTTTGCTGTGTAAAACCGACATATTTGTAATTCATTGTAATTGTTATAAAAGTCAGCAATGAGCAATTCATATAGCTAATGATAGAGTTATTGATTGTGAAAATAATTCTCATTGCTTTTTTAGCGTGGTAAAGTTAGCGGCTTAAAGCCAATAACTCAACTTCATATTTTACTTATGTATCAACTTGTCGATGCGTCGTTCGAAATCGACGGTAAAGTTATCCTATCTCCCACTACGCTCGATTTTGCTCCGGGGAAGGTGACAACACTTCTTGGTCACAATGGTTGTGGTAAATCGACCTTAGTTAAACTTCTTAGTCGTCAAAATGCGCCAACCCATGGACAAGTTCTGTTTAATCAACAACTCGTCTCTTCGTTTTCAAGCTTAGAGTTCGCTCATCAAGTGGCTTATTTACCTCAGCATCCGCCGATCACTGACGGTGTCACCGTTCGCGAATTGGTCTGTTTTGGACGCTACCCGTGGAAAGGGGCATTTGGTCGTTACGGAAAAGAAGATTACGCCATTGTCGACCAAGCGATTGAGAAAGTTGGCTTAACACCATTTGCAGAGCGATTTGTCGCTACCTTATCAGGTGGTGAAAGACAAAGAGCTTGGGTCGCTATGCTGCTCGCTCAACAAAGCCAATGTATTTTACTTGATGAACCGACTTCGGCTTTGGATGTCGCCCATCAACATGAACTATTAGCCTTAATTCGAGAGCTCAACCAATCGATGGGTTTAACGGTGATCATGGTACTACATGATGTCAACATGGCTGCTAAGTTTAGCGATCATCTGATTGCCCTCCACTCTGGAAAAGTCATTGCCGCTGGCTCTCCTCAAGAGCTAATGACGCCAGAGACGTTAATGAAAATATACGGTATGGAGCTCGCGTTGTTCGAACACCCTAAGACGGGCAAACCGATCAGCTACATCCCTTAAACAAAAAGGAACCTGTTGTGAAAAAACTCATTGTAATGCTCTCTGCAGCATTGGCATTCAATAGCTACGCGCTCGATATTACCCACGAAATGGGAACAGCTTCCTTTGAAACGACACCGAAGAAAGTCGTGGCACTAGATTGGGTATTGACCGAAACAGTACTCAGCCTTGGCGTCGACCTCGAAGGTGTCGCCGATACCAACGGCTATCAGCAATGGGTTGTTGAGCCAAGCTTAGATTCTGATGTAATCGATGTCGGCTCGCGACGAGAACCTAATTTAGAGTTACTCACGGATATCAAACCCGATGTCATCTTAATCAGCAAGCATATGGCCGCTGCCTATGAGCAGTTGAATAAGATTGCACCAGTTCTCGTTTACAGTGTTTATAGTGAAGAAAAGCAACCATTAGCGTCAGCAAAATCTATTACGACCTCTTTGGGTAAACTGTTCGACAAAGAGCAACGTGCCAAGCAAGTGATCGAGCAAACGGACCAACGCCTTGCGAACAACGGAGAAAAAGTTGTATCAGCCGGAAAGGCAGACAAGCCGCTACTGTTTGCGCGATTCATTAACGATAAAACACTGCGTATTCACAGCCAAGGCTCTCTGGCGCAAGACACTATCAGCGCGATGGGGCTAAAGAATGATTGGCAAGAGCAAACCAATCTTTGGGGCTTCACCACAACGGGAACAGAAAAGCTGGCCGAGCATCAAAAAGCCAACGTAATGATTTTTGGTCCTTTGAAACAAGAAGAACGTCAGCAACTTACGAAGTCTCCTCTTTGGCAAGCGATGGAGTTCACTCGTACAGATTCTGTTTATGAGCTTCCTGCAATTTGGACTTTTGGTGGACTGATCGCAGCACAAAGATTTAGTGACCACATTACCGAGCAACTCATCCAACAATAATGAATACTTTAAAGATCGCAAACCAAGCTAACGGGCGATTAAGTTTTAAAACAGCAGCGATATTCAGCGCTGCTGTTGTGATCATTGGCTCTCTGCTGCAAGTCACCGCTCCCTATTCACAAGGTATTGGCCTCATTTGGGACACCATTTTTCATTTTGATTCTGCCAATTATCAGCATCTCATCACCCATTTAACCTATTTACCAAGACTGGCTGTCGCGATTATTTGTGGATTTGCGCTCGCCGTTGCGGGTTGTGTGATGCAGTTTGTCTTACGCAATCCTATCGCTTCTCCAACAACATTAGGCGTCGCAGCAGGTGCTGAACTCGGCATGGTGCTGGGTATTTTGTTGATCCCCGCTAACCTTGTCATCCCAAGTTTTGTTCCGGCATTTATTGGCGGCTGCCTAGCGACCGGACTGGTGTTTGTTTTAAGTTCTGCGAGAGGGTTTTCACCACTGCATATGGTGCTCGCAGGTATGGTGGTAAGCCTGTTTTTAGGCTCAGTCAACACCATGCTATTGATGCTCCATGAACAGCGACTTACCAGCATCTTTGTCTGGGGGGCAGGCGTGCTGAATCAGAACGATTGGTCAAGTACACAAATGCTGTTGCCTTTGGTTCTCTTACCTACCTGCTTACTCTTAGTCTTACAGCGTCCATTATCCGCACTGCAGTTTGGTGACAATGTCGCGACATCGTTGGGCGTGAATATCAAACAGATCAAACTACTCTGTTTATCGTTAGCCATCTTCATTACCGCTGCCGTGGTCAGTGAGGTGGGCTTAATTGGCTTTGTTGGCATCGTTGCGCCAGCTATCGCCAGAATGCTTGGCGTTAGAGCCCTTGCCAAACAAATTCTAGCCAGTGGCGCTATTGGTAGTGGTATCTTGCTCACTGTTGATCTAGTTATCCAACCTTTCTCTGGTGTCGGTGGAGAGCTGTTACCGACAGGCGCGATGACAGCCTTAATTGGCGCGCCTTTTTTGTTGTGGCTACTACAACGAACTAAGCTGCAATCCGACCTTAAAGCACGCTCTGAACATGTCGAGCATTACAAATTAGTCAGCACTCGCAATATTTTGGCTGCACTGACCGTTGCACTCATCGCAGCTTCTCTCTTTGCGATTATGGTCGGTAAGAATCAGTTGGGTTGGAGTCTTGGTTTCAACCAAGCAATGTTTGAACTGCGAGCACCACGCGTACTTGTCGCGCTGATTGCGGGAATAGGTTTAGCATTTGCAGGAACGATAATTCAGCGTATCTCCAACAACCCAATGGCTAGCCCAGAAGTGCTAGGGATTAGTTCGGGTGCAGCGCTCGCACTGGTTCTCGGCACCTTGTTTGGTATCGCAGTGGGCAGAGAACAACAAATGTTGCTCGGTACGATTGGCGCGGTTTCGGTAACAGCAGTGGTATGGTTAATGGGCAGAAAACACAATTTTGCCCCAACACAAACCCTACTGACGGGTATAGCCTTAAGTGCAGGTTTAGATGCTTTACTTAGAATCGCAATGAGCTCAGGCCATGATAACGCGTCTGCGCTGCTCACTTGGCTATCTGGATCGACTTACTTAGTAGCACACAATGACGTTGTACTGCTCGCGATTGGCGTCACCTTTGTTGGTGCGATTGCGCTATCTCTCAATCGTTGGATTGAGTTGATTGGCTTAGGTGAAGTCACGGCGAATAGTATTGGTATGAACGCCACTGTGGTTAGGTTGGTGCTACTGTTACTGGTTGCTGCCTTGACGACGCTGTGCACCATAGTGATTGGCCCACTCAGCTTTATTGGCCTACTGGCTCCGCATATGGCGCGTTCACTTCACCAATATCGAGCAACTCCGCAAATGCTCACCGCAGCCTTACTCGGGGCAACCATCATGGTATTGGCGGATTGGATAGGACGAACACTTTGGTTCCCTTGGCAGTTCCCTGCTGGACTGCTTGCGTCCTTGATTGGTGGCGGCTACTTCCTCTACCTAATGAGACGTTAGCCTCTAGAACCACAACTCGCCATAGGAGGCTAATGTATTGGTCTTCTGTGGCAACTCCTCCTCTCTATCGAAACGCCCTATCTATTTGTTACTTATTCCAAATTCATTAAATTGTATTTTGATTGCAAAAATACAATTAATGGTAATGAGATGAATTTATGATTACTATGGGGGCAAGAACACTACAAATTGTCACTCATGGAAAAGACAGCAATTACTAAACTTCAGCAAGATTTGTTCAATAAAGTCATCAGCAAGCTCAAAGCGGAGCATGCAAAAGTTGGCGACAGCCTGAACGAGTCTTCATTAGCCCAACAGTTTGAAGTCTCAAGAACGCCGATGCGCGCTGTGCTCACTTATATGTCAGCGTTAGGTATCGCCAAAGCGGTTCCCTATAAAGGCTTTGTATTACAGCTAGATGCGCAAGCCATCAAATCCGATAATGCCTCCAATAAGGAAGAATCTCGTCAGGAGAGGCTCTACCTGAGACTACTCATGGATCTGTTCTTCGGTGATATCGACGCTGCATTTTCTGAGAAAGAGCTTCAAGAGCGCTATAACGCCAACCGAGGTGAAGTACAAAGTGTACTCCGCCTACTCGAAAGTGATGGCATCTTACGCCGCAGTCCCGGCTATAAATGGCACCTGGATGGCGTACTCAACACGCTTGAACGACACACCGAGAGCTACCGATGTCGACTTATCTTCGAACCTGCTGGTCTTCTTGAGCCGAGTTGGTCACTCGACCGCCACGCGCTAGAGGAGTGTCGCGACCATCACCTTAAAGCGATTCAAGATCCTGATGCAGTGAGCGCAAGTGAGTTATTTAACTTAAGTGCACAATTTCATGAGCGGATTGCCGCATGTTCTGGTAATCGCTTTTTGCTTGGTAATATGCAGCAACATAATCGAATGCGTAAAGCGACCGATCTCGTATCTATGCATATTCAATCTTCTGTCACCAAGTCTTGTCAACGCCGCCTAGATATCATCGAACTTGTACTGGCAGGCGACAACCAAGGTGCATCCAAGAAGCTCACTCAACTACTAGAAAATGATATTCGCGTCATGCAGCGCACTTATGGCAATGTGATTAACCTTTCGCTATCAGAACGAGAAAAGCTCGTAACCAGTATTGCTGACATCGACATCTAGTTAATATCAATCGGGATTAATAGGCAGCTAAAGCACAGCTGCCTTGTTTTTCTATCCCACCCCCAAATCTGTTTTTACTCACAAACCCACGCTGAAGTCACCATACACCTGAGTGCTACCGACTCTTTGGTCCTCTTCAAACCACAATTATCACACCGCTATTGAGTTAAAAGAAAATAATTCGCATTAGTATATTGCGCTTTCGCTGCAAAAATACAATAATAATGATTCTTATTTAGAAATAACAAAACAGTCTTGCCGCCAAATACTAATTTGCGCAGCTTTGTATTGAAAAACATAGAGAAAATAATGAAAGCGAGTAAAGGGAAGTTCCCTCTATCCACTGTTGCGCTAGCGATCGCCGCAGCAAGCACAGTGTTTACAGCCCAAGCACAAGAATACACAACTGAAGGCAAGATGGTGGTTGTCTCCAGTCGTACGCCTAAAGCGATCAGCGATATTCCTGGTACGGTTTGGTATATAGAATCAGAAACCATCGAACAAGAATACCGCGGTGGTAAGACCCTTGGTGATATTCTGGCTTCGGCAATTCCATCTTTGGATGTCAGCAGCGGTGCCCGTACTAATCTAGGTCAAAACCTTCGCGGACGTAAGATGCTAGTGATGATCGATGGCGTTTCTCTGCAATCTTCGCGCTCTATCAGCCGCCATCTAGATTCAATCGACCCGTTCAATATTGATCGTATCGAAGTACTTTCTGGTTCTACATCAATATACGGAGCAGGTGCTTCAGGCGGTGTGGTTAACATCATCACCAAAAAAGCGCAAAGCGAAGAATTAGAATTTGAATCCTATGTAGGTGGAACATCGGGCCTTAACTCAAGTGAAGACTTCGACTACAAACTTGCACAGTCTATTTCGGGCGGCAATGAAAAAGTTCAAGCTCGTACTTCTGTCGTATACACAGAGACTCAAGGCTTCTTCGATGCTAATGGCACCATTGTAACTCCAGATATCTCACAGGGCTCATTACAGTTTAATCAAACCGTAGATTTTCTAACAACAGTAGGTGTTAATGTTTCAGACACCAAAAAGCTGAACCTTCTTGCGCAATACTATGATAGCCAACAAGACTCGCCATATGGACTGTATATTGTCGGCAGCGACTTTGTAGATGTACGTAAAGGTTTTGATTCTGATCGTGAACACGGTACGGAACGCATCATGCTTAGTGCCTCTTATGTAGATGAGCAATTCCTTGGACATCAACTCATCGCGGAAGCGTCATACCGTAAAGAAGACCAGACTTACACTCCTTACTACCAGTCTTCTGGTCAGCAGATTACCGATGTCATTTCGCTTAAAGCTGCACTCGCGAAAAACTTCGATAAATTTAACATTGTTTATGGTGTCGATGCTTATCAAGACAAGTTGGAAAGTAACCAAGCACTGTATGATCCAACCATTGCCAATAACTCTGGCAACCTAATCAACAAGACTTATGCCCAAGTTGGACGCTACCCGGGAGTTGAAGTCAGCTCAGTTGCCGCTTTTGCTCAAGCAGACTATTCAATCACTGAAGATTGGACAGTCGAAGGTGGTGTACGCTACCAATACATGTCAAACAAGATTAATGATTTTGTTGATTACGACCAGCAAAAAGAAATTGCCAAAGGAAATGGTATTTCAGCTGATGCAGTCCCTGGGGGTAAGACAGATTATGGAGTCGCACTATTTAACTTGGGAACAATTTATCACCTAAACAGTGACTCTCAAGTATGGGCAAACTTCTCTCAAGGGTTTGATCTTGCTGATCCTGCTAAGTACTACGGACAAGGTAACTACACACTGGTTGGAGATCATTGGCAACTAAACGACAGCATTAACGTCAATGAATCAAAAATGTCAGGGATTAAGACCAATAGTTTTGAGTTAGGTTACCGCTTAGATACAGGCGATCTAAACCTACAAACTGCGGCTTACTATTCTCAATCAGACAAGAATGTTAAGTACAATAAGACGACGCTGCTTATCGAAGAAATCGAAGATAAGAAACGTGTCTACGGTTTAGAGGCAATGGCATCTTACTGGGTTCATGACAATATTCAGCTTGGTGCTTCTGGTCACTATGTAGTATCTGAAGTGAAAGGCGATAATGGCTGGGAAGACTATGATGCTGGCTATGCAAGTACTTCTAAGGCCAATGCTTGGGCAGGTTGGTACGACGCAGATCTTGCGGTAAAACTGCAAAGCCAAACCATGTTTGACTATGAAGATGCTTCAAACAACAAGCTAGATGGCTACACCTTATTTGATCTGGTCGGTAGCTACCAGCTTCCAGTAGGTAGCCTAGGTTTCGGTATCCAAAACCTATTTGATAAGGACTACACCACAGCTTGGGGTCAACGTGCACAAATCATCTACTCAAAGCACTACGAATCTGCTGCTTATGATTACAAAGGTCGTGGACGTACCTACACTCTTAACTACCAAGTTAAGTTTTAAACAATGCCGCCAATACAACAAAACCGCCCTATTCGGCGGTTTTGTTTTATCTACTAGGTCCTGTTGACCTAGTGATTTATGCGTACTGCATTAAGTGTTTTTTCACTTCATCAGAAGCAAAAGACTGTTCAACACTCGCTGTATAGATCTGTTTGTAATCTTCAGCGGTAAGTTCAAACTGCTCCATCACCTTTTGCACTTCATCGGTCATCGTCGTATTTGATACAGTGCGATTGTCTGTGTTAATCGTGACTGCTAGACCGTCGTTGTGGAACTCTTTCAGTGGGTGCTGCTTAAGCTCTGGAATCGCTTTGGTTTGAACATTACTACTTGGGCAAGCTTCAAGGCCAACCACATCTTCTTTAACGCGCTTGTATGCCTCTGCATGATCTTTGATTGCTACACCGTGACCAATTCGCTCTGCACCTAGCAGCTCGATGGCATCATAAACGTTTTGACCACAGCCTTGCTCACCTGCGTGAATGGTGATTCGGTAGCCTTTATCACGAGCATACTGAGTGTACTCAACATATTCATGAGCAAAGTTGTCTAGCTCAGCACCCGCTAAGTCAAACGCAGCAACGCCTTTACCTAATAAAGGAGCACCAGCATCAATAATGTCGTTAACTGAATCGATTGGTAGCAGTTTCACCAGTGACAGAATGTAGTTACCTTTAATATCGTACTGCGCTTCAGCACGTTTCATGCCTTTGACAGCACTCTCGATGATTTCTGCGTAAGTCAGCCCTTGCTGGGTATGCAGCTGAGGCCCAAAACGTACTTCAAGGTACTTCACGTTCTCTTTTGCCGCATCTTCGAACAGCTCAAAAGAAATACGCTCAATGCTGTCTGCGGTTTGCATCACTTTAATTGGCAGTGCAAAACGGTCTAAGTATTCTTGCAGGTTAGGACAAGTTTCCGGCGCAATCATCATTGTTTTGATCTCTTCGGCATTCTGGCTAGGCAGCTCAATGTTATTTTCAGCGGCTAAATCAAGCACAGTTTGCGGGCGAAGGCTGCCATCTAGGTGACAATGAAGATCGATTTTAGGGAGATCAAAGTAGTTCATCTGTTTTTGTCCTAACTTTCCTGCTTATTGAGTAAGCGTAGCTCAACACACCAAAGTGGCGGTCATGACACTTAATCATTTGTTTTGATAACGATAAAACTCATGGTATATGATTAACGATGATATATAACACGACAATTGTCCGGTCGCACGCCAAAATAGCCAAATCAATGTTAAGCAAAGCAAATTCACTATGGATAAGAATAAAATTTTAAGTGACGGGTTGAATAAGATCCGCCAACTAGTGAAACGTGAACAGTACAAAACCTTGCACGTCAGCAAAGGCGATTTCATCATTCGCCAACATAGCGAAGTCAATGAAGTGTATTGGACAGAAGCGGCGCAGTTTTCAGTGCTGCACACCGCAGAGAATGGGAAAACCCTCAGCTTAGGGGACTACTATCTGGAGGATAACTTCTTTGGCGAGATGGAGTTTTTCTCTGATAAACCTAGCCCTTTTAGTGTCATTGCAACACAAGGTGCTCAGCTGACCGTGATTCCAAAAGAGCGCTTTGCTGAGTTCCTGCTTGAAGATGCCCAGGTGGCCTTTTGGATGAGCCACCGTATGTCGAACATCTACCTAAATACCATGCATATTGCGATGGAACGTTCTCTCTATCCGCTGAAGTTCAATATTATCAAAGATATGATTACTCGATATACCTCTGGTACTCACACTAGGGGGCACAGTTATATGTACCAAGAAGCGCAAAGATTCGGCTGCACGGAAAGAGCCTATACACGCATAATCCACGAACTGATTAAAGAAGGCTTGGTCAAAAAAGGGACAGATAGCTCTGAGATAGTGCCCGTTGATATCGACAAGCTAAGCGACTATCTAGAGCAGTACTATCAATAGCACTAAACCTAAAAAGGGCACCGATGAGGTGCCCATTTGGTTTTTAAATTCGCTTGAAGCTTATAGGTTGTTGGTACGTGTTGGTAAGAACACTTCACCTAACATACAACGAACGCTACCACCGCCAATGTTTTCGATCGTTTTAACGTTAAATGGCAGCAACTTACCATGGCTCGATAGTTGAGCACGTTGAGCTGGAGAAAACGCATCAAATGCTGATTGAGACATCGCAATCACTTTTTCACCGTTAACTGTTTCAAGCTGTAAAATGTTGCCACAGAATTGATTCATCTGTTCAAGTGAAATCGAAATCACCTGTTTGTCCTTCGCTAATGACTTGATGACAAAGCGACGCTCAAATTCAGGGATGACCTCATCACAGATAACGCAGAAGCTTTCACCAATCGCCATCATCACATTAGTGTGATAAATCGGCTTACCTGATGGTAATGCAGTCTGGAACGAAACCACTCGATCGTAACCAATACGTTCAGCGTAATCTTCCAGTACTTCACGATCACAACGTTGAGAAAGCGCCGCGTAGACGGTTTTATTGACATGATCTTTTACCATCACACCTGTACTTTCAAGGTGCGCATCTTGCTCTAGATATGACAGAAGACTATCTTGAGATTGTACTGGGCGACCTGCACTTTCAAGCGTTGCAACTAATGCATCGACTTTAACTTCTTGCTGACGGTTTTTGCACGCCATCGGGAAGGTGTATAGCTCGCCACTGGCAGTCGTACTAAACCAGTTATTTGGGAACACTGCATCAGGTGTTTCTACCTCACCCAACGGGTAATCGTAGACCACCACTTGAACACCCACTTGACGCAACTCCGCCACCATGGCGTTAAACTCTTGCATCGCACTGTGGCGTACTTCGCTGGTAGACAAAGATACTTTGTGTTGGAATTCATTGTCCTGCGCCGTTTCGGCATTAAACGCAAACTCTTTTGGTGGCACCATCACCACACAATTAGCGTTTTGTACTGTTGATTGATTTTTCTGTAGTAGGGTTTTCTGTTTCAACATTGTGACAGACTCAATTAATCTCACTCATTACTGCCAATTGTAGACATAATGTTAAATGAAATATTGCTGAATTAACCTGATAATTAACTTCAAATACAGTAATACTTACTGCCATTAATTCATTAACCAGTTATTTTTATTGTCACCGTGACTTTTTATTATCTTTGATTGAATAATATGCAAAGGAAAGAATAATAAACTGGTTACATTTCCCCCACTAACGGTATACCATTGCTATACCAAGCTAGATAGGTGACTAGATTGGTGTTTCACCCTTCCTTTTAGGGTCTGTTGACCCTAGTGGACGTACGCATCTGCCACATAGGCAACTTTCTATCTTTGCGTGTTTAGGAATTTATTTATGTTTAAAAAGTTTGAAGGCTTTACTAAGCCTTTCCCCGAGCAGGAGCCAACACAGCCTCCTTCGGGTATTTTTGCGTTTTGTCGCCACTACACCCGCGGGTTCGAAATCCCGTTGATCATCATGTCTGTAATGGCAACCATTGTCGCAATTGTTGAAGTTTCTCTATTTGGAGCAATGGGTAACTTGGTCGATTGGCTGTCGAACAGTAACCCAGAAACGTTTTGGCAAGATAACCAGAGTGATCTGATTTTCTACGGCGCCCTTTTGCTGGTTGTAATGCCTGTTCTTGTGGTTGGTTACTCACTACTCGTTCATCAGACGTTACTTGGTAACTACCCGATGTCGATTCGTTGGTTAGCTCACCGCTACTTACTTAAGCAAAGCCTGAACTTTTATCAGGATGACTTTGCTGGCCGTGTCGCGACTAAAGTGATGCAAACCTCGCTAGCGGTACGTGAAACCGTGATGAAGACGATGGACGTGTTTGTTTACGTTTCTGTCTACTTCACCTCGATTGTCGTGCTGTTAGCTCAGGCCGACTGGCGCCTGATGATCCCAATGATCATTTGGCTATTCTGCTATGTCGGTATTCAGCTCTACTTTGTACCTAAGCTGAAACAGGTTGCTTCTGAACAAGCGGACTCTCGCTCAACCATGACAGGTCGTATCGTCGATAGCTACACTAACATTGCAACCGTGAAACTGTTCTCGCATAGCCGACGTGAAACAGAGTACGCCGAAGAAGGCATGAATGGCTTCTTAGGCACGGTTTACCGTCAAATGCGTTTGGTGACAGGGTTTGATGTCGCGGTCGAGATTACTAACTACGTTTTGGTGTTCTCAATCAGCGCGCTTTCTATCTACCTGTGGATGGATAACTCGATCAGTATCGGTGCGATTGCGATTGCGATTGCCCTAGCACTGCGTATCAACGGTATGTCGATGTGGATCATGTGGGAAGTCGGTGCTCTGTTCGAGAACATGGGTACCGTAGTTGATGGCATGAAAACCATGTCTAAACCCATTGATATTCAAGACAAACCAGACGCAAAACCTCTAGTAGTCAATCAAGGCGGCATCGAGTTTGATGATGTCAGCTTCCATTATGGTGACAAAACTAAAGGCGTGATCAGTAACCTTAACCTTAACATCAAGCCAGGTGAAAAAGTGGGGTTAGTGGGTCGCTCTGGTGCAGGTAAATCTACTTTGGTTAACCTGCTTCTACGTTTCCACGATGTTGAAAGCGGTAAGATCAAGATCGATGGTCAGGTTATCTCTGATGTGACTCAAGACTCACTGCGCAGTAACATCGGAATGGTAACGCAAGATACGTCGCTGCTGCACCGCTCTATCCGCGATAACATCTTGTATGGCAACCCTGATGCGAGCGAAGAAGAGTTACACCGTGCAACGAAACAGGCACACGCACATGAGTTCATCGAAACACTGAACGACCCGTTTGGCAACGTAGGCTACGACGCTCAAGTTGGCGAACGTGGTGTGAAGCTTTCTGGTGGTCAGCGTCAACGTATTGCGATTTCACGTGTACTACTGAAAGACGCTCCGCTTCTGATTCTTGATGAAGCAACCTCAGCCCTAGATTCAGAAGTTGAGGCAGCCATTCAAGAGAGCCTAAATGAGTTGATGCAAGGTAAAACGGTTATTGCCATTGCGCACCGACTCTCAACCATCGCCGCAATGGATCGATTGATCGTTCTCGATAAAGGCGAAGTCGTTGAGCAAGGCACTCACCAAGAGTTAGTTCAAAGTGGCGGAATCTACGCCCAGCTTTGGGCTCACCAAACGGGTGGCTTCATCGGTGATGAAGAGGCTGAAAAGCAAAGTGCTTAAATCACACGTTAAATAGACAAAAAGGAAGCCTCGGCTTCCTTTTTTATTGCTGCTCAATCAACAAAATGTGATTGATAGAACTTAGGGGTAACGGCAATTTTCTTTTTAAACTGACGCTGAAAGTGTGCCTGATCAGAAAAACCAAGCTCTTGAGCCACCTCTGCGATCTCCTGACCGGATTTAAGCATCACCTTGGCACGTTTGATTTTCTCATCCATCAAATAGGCATGAGGCGGAAGACCGTAGTAGTGCTTGAACGCTCTAAGGAGCTGGTATCGGCTCATCTGTGCTTCTTGCGCTAGATGATCCAATTGATGAATTTGGCTAACGTCATCGAGCAGTTTTTCTTGCACCCTTTTCAGTGATGAAGAGGGGGATGGTTTAACCTCCATTGAACTCTGTACGTGAACAGCTTCAATAAAGTCATACAGTCGAGTTTGCACCTGTAATTGGCTCGCTTCTGACTGGAGATCGTTAAACAGAGCTAAATAGTTATTTTTGATTGGCTCACTGCGCTCAAATGCGTGACGAAATGGTGTGTAGTCAGCACTATACCCAGCATGAGATTGACCAAGAATTTCCTGCTGAATAGCTCCCATCTGTTTGGTATCAACAAACAGCATGCTATAAGACCAAGTTCCCGCTTCTGGGTTACAAGAGTGAACATCGGCGGGATTAATCGTCACTATGTCACCGCGACCAATATGATGCGTCGAGCTGTGATTACGATAGTCAGCTTTGCCTTGTTGAATAATCCCAAATGAAAACTCATCGTGAGAATGCGCTGCATAACAAGCGGTGCTTTGGCTTGCGATTCTCATCTCAATCCAAGGCAGTACCGTACTTTGCTTAAAGTTCGCGCTGTTATCTTTTTTCATGCGCAGCTCCTTGCGCTGTATAGGTTTGCAAAACTAGAACCAAATCATGCTAACAGAAGCGGCCAAGGTTATCGCCATCATTCGGTTAAAAATGCGCTGCTTATGGGGCTGAGATAAGTAACTAGATAAAGCGCGCCCACTCATCGCCCATAAGCCAACACCCACTAGACAGCAAACTAACGACACCAGAGTAAACACCCAAAGCCAGTAATCAGCGTTACCCTGCCCGACCACATACAAACTGACTCCAGACATCGCCACCAACCAAGCTTTTGGATTAAGCAATTGGGTAAGCGATCCTATCCACCAGCCTGAGGTCAGTGTCGTTTGCCCTTGTAACTCAGCAACAGGTGCAGCAAATATCTGGTATGCGAGGTAGAGTAAAAATGCGCTGCCTACCCACTTCAATGTGGCTTCCAACAAGGGTAAAAACTCAACCAACTCATGCATTACACTGCCAGAGATGAGCACAACTAAAGCATAAGCAATTGACGCCCCTATCACCAATTTACCGGCTTCTCGACTACCACGTTGAGCAGCTGTGGCCGTCGCCAATAGATTCACCGGCCCGGGTGTGGCGGCGCCCACAAACGCAAACGCCAACATCGCAATAATTAGACTATTCATTTTGTTCTCCTTCACTAGCCATTTAGCCTAGCCAAAGAGAAGTAAGAGTTATTGAACGATATTGCAGACTCGCAGATAGAAAAAAGCCACACGCTAAGGTGTGGCAAAACAAAAAGAACTGGCAGTGAATAGTTCGCTTTGCGTTAAATGAAGCTCAAGCAGAACTCCTAAAGTTGTTTAATAAGTTTCAAACACACCTGAATTGTAATCCTGTATGGTTTGATTTATCTCATCCATTGTATTCATGACAAACGGGCCGTAATGAACGACCGGCTCATCAATGGGTTCGCCAGCGAAAATTAACACGCCACTTTGCCCAAGCGCTTTCAAGTCAACTCGCTCACCTTTACTTAGCATCGCAAGTTCACCCTGCTTGAGTGTGTAATCACCAACTTGAACCTTACCTTGATAGTTTAAGATCATCATGTTGAATTGCTCAGGTACTGACACACTCACTTTCTGATCAATTTCAGCGCGCCAATCAGACACGCTAAGCTCAACACCCGTCTTACTTAACGGACCTTTAAGCTGCATTTCATTGGCATTGATCGTTCCGGCCAGTACGCGGACTAGACCAAGCTGCTCGTCACTATGTTCAGTGATCGTCTCTGGCTGAAAATCGACATATTGAGCTGGCTTCATTTTGTCTCGCGCAGGTTGATTTATCCAAATTTGGAAACCATGCAAATCACCCTCTTCCATAATAGGCATTTCACTATGGATAACTCCTCGGCCAGCTGCCATCCACTGAGCTCCACCACTTCTCAGCTCGCCAACATTGCCCATATGATCTTTGTGTTGAAAATGACCTTTGAGCATATAAGTTAGCGTTTCGATTCCGCGGTGAGGATGAGGTGGAAAGCCGCCAACGTAATCTGAACGTTGGTCCGACTTAAGCTCATCAACCATTAGAAATGGAGAAAACTGCGCATTATTAAACCCAGCCACGCGCTGTATCTTAACCCCATCACCATCTGAGGTCGGATGAACTTGGATTACTTGATTAACTTGTCTGGTTACACTCATGCTGTCTCCCCTTAGTTTGGCTCCATGAAGGAGTGAAGACAGTTTACTGACCTTGAAGAGTAAATTGAGCGGAGAGATTAGAGCCTGTCGTTCGAATAATTCGAACGACAATGAGATTTAAGCGGGCACGAGTGTTTTCAAAGAGGTGGGTACTATCAGCTTGTGTACTGGGGCCACAAAAAACATATACACTTTGCCGAACGTGTTCTTAACATCAACAACCGTTGTCGCATGTAATGTCATTGTGTCGCCATCAGGAACAATAAGAAAAGAGAGCCGAACATTGAGGTGCTTATCGCAATCCTCCACCAGCAGTTCGTTGTCACTTAAACTAACAATCGAAAAGATACCCACTTGATCACCAACTCGATACTCGCTTATCGACTTGTTTTCATCCAGATCCGCCATACGCCCTAGGTGTTTCAGCCCTAATTTAGAAACAATGCGATTGCGTAAATCCATCAACGCATTAACCCAGCGGGGCGTCTTATTCACCATCGCAAAGTAGACTTCTAATGCGGATTCACCGTTATAAGGCAACTCGATATTGTGTGTATCAGCGAAGTAGGCCCCTTGCAAATAGGGGTGAATGTTAGAGTGACTGGGCAGATCCATAGCAAAAACCTTGTTGGGTTAGTAGTCCTTTTACTTTATGACCTTAAAGGTGATCACAAATAAAACAAAGGCACAGAAGCGAATATCTGTGCCTTGTCTCAATTTTAACCAGTGACGTGTTGCTGCCAATAGCGATACAACCCATCCACATCACCCGAGCAGAGTAATGACATTGCGCCTTTAAGCTGCTCATCACGCCACTGCCACCACTGCATTTCATTTAGCTTCTCTCGCTCACTTTCTGAAAAGCGATACTTAATATGCTTTGCTGGGTTTGAGCCCACGACCTCATAGGGTGCGACATCCTTGGTCACAACAGCGCGACTGGCAATAATAGCGCCGTCTCCTATGGTCACTCCTGCCATGATCATCGCCTCAGATCCTATCCACACATCATTCCCGACCACTGTATTTCCTGAGCGAGCGAATCCATCTTGCGCATCAGCGAAGTTCTCATCCTCTTGATAGAAAAAAGGAAAGGTCGAAATCCAGTCGCTGCGGTGCCCTTGATTCCCTGCCATCATAAACACAGCACCCGAGCCTATCGAACAAAAGCTACCGATGATCAGTTTATCGACATCGTCTCTATCCGGATTTAAGTAACGCGCGCAATCATCAAAGCCATGACCATGATAATAGCCGGAGTAATAGCTATGACGACCAACAATAATATTGGGGTTGGTTACCTGCTCCGTGAGCGGTTTACCTGCAAATGGCGAGTCAAAAACATTCATAATTTCATTCTTTTGGTTATCTATGATTTAGTCCAAGCTTAGGATAAGGGTAAAGATGACTCAGATCACTGAGATTTATTATTGCCATCACTCAGTCCACACTAAGTCAAACTGGCATTGGTATCCGCATGGCAACACGATAAGATACCGCATCTCAACGTCACGGATGTACTAACAATTATGAATACCGCTCAGCAATTTATTGATGCAGGAGTAAAATACACTCCGCATTACTTTCAAGTCCCTTTAAATTACTCAGACGTTACGCAAGGTGAAATCACCGTTTTTGCTCGTGAGCTATCCTTGGTTTCAGATGGTGACAGCGCAAAGCCTTGGTTGGTCTACTTTCAAGGCGGCCCGGGCTTCCCCTCTCCTCGTCAAAATGGCAACAGCGGATGGGTAAAACGTGCGCTGCAAGATTACCGTATTTTATTGTTAGACCAACGTGGAACGGGCAATAGTTCAGTGATCTCTCACCAAACTGTGGCGCATCTGACACCTGAAGAGCAAGCGGAGTATTTAAGCTGCTTTCGTGCTGACAACATCGTTCGCGATGCCGAGTTTATTCGCAAGCAATTTGGGGTTGAGCAGTGGTCAATTCTCGGTCAAAGCTTCGGTGGTTTCTGTTCACTCACCTATCTGTCGCTTTTTCCTCAGAGTTTGTCTCGCAGCTTTATTACTGGCGGTGTCCCGTCGATTTCTCGTCACCCAGACGATGTATATCAGGCTACGTTTAAACGAACGATGGAGAAGAACCAAGCTTTCTTCCAGCAGTTCCCTAAAGCTCAAGAGCTGTGCAAACAGATTGCCGATCACTTAATCGATAACGAAGAATATTTACCAAACGGACAGCGATTTACCGTTGAGCAATTCCAGCAGATTGGAATTAACTTTGGTATGAGTGATACTTTCTTGCCAACCTATTACGCGCTAGAAAATGCCCTTGTAGAGGTGAATGGCAAAACCGAACTGCGCTATGAGTTTTTAAGTAGCATGCTGATGGAACAAGGTTTCCAGACGAATCCGATCTATGCCATTTTGCATGAATCAATCTATTGCCAAGGCTTTGCGTCAAACTGGAGTGCTCATAAAGTTCGTCAGCAAAACCCAGCGTTTAACTACGATAAAGACAAACCTTTCTACTTTACTGGTGAGATGGTCTTCCCTTGGATGTTTGATCAATACAAGAACTTGCAACCACTTAAACCCGCTGCAGAGTTACTCGCAGCGAAACAAGATTGGCAACCGTTATACGATGCGAAGCAGTTAGCAAGCAATAAAGTACCAGTAAGCTGCGCTGTCTATGCCGATGATATGTTTGTTGAGATGGATATCAGCCGAGAAACGTTAGCAGAGATGCCAAATGCCAAAGCTTGGATTACCAATGAATATGAGCACAACGGTTTACGTGCTGATGGCGAGAAGATCTTAGATACTCTGATTGCAATGGGTGACCAAACCGCAGCGACTTTAGCGTAAGTAGATACTCAAAATCGACAAAGCTCCTGAATAATTATTTAGGGGCTAATAACTTTGGTTAACTCACAACATACTATGGCATTGTTAAACTGTTTTTAGAATACGAGCTTGACCAGTTTGTTGCTTTAGCAAACTGGTTTGGCTTAGTAACACCCATACTAGCACATCGACAAACAGAGCCTAAAAGACCTTGATTTTAATAGGATACATCCTTCAGTATATGAACCAAGAACCTTATAATGTTCTGAGGAACGCACCACAACTCCAGGCCCTAACAACAGAAGAATTATCTTAAAATCAAATGTTAAAGTCAGAATCGCTAAATCGCTTTCCAACTGAGGGAAAAACCGCTGTCGTTGGGAAGCATGAAGTCCATTTCCTCCGCAGAACTAAAGCTGATATAACGCCAGAGAGACCCATCATCCCTCAAAATATCGTACTGAACAAGACCGATACTTATATGGATATAGGTGCGGGGCACATTGACCATGATGTCATAGGTGCTATTAGGGTTGTGTTGTACCTGATGCTCATAATGCCGTTTAGCTACTGGTTCGGAGGTGCAGATCAGGACACTTTGACTATGATGACGAAAATTTTTGTTGGTCTGTATTGCATGATGTTAGTCAGTATCATTGGCTACTATGTGGTTCGTCGAAGACGTAGAACTTCAGTCCGGTTTTACCAGGACACGCAACACGTGGTCTTTAAAGCCTCACCCAAAGGACGTGAAGTAGAGCTTAAATGGTGTGAGCTTGTACCTTACATCAAAGCCGAGGTCCAATTAGGAGGCGCTGGAACAACGTTGCTTAAGATGGATACGAGTAAACTGCACCTGGCATGGTACGATAAGTCCGACCGTAAGCTACATACTTTTTACGCGAGCAACAATTACCTAATGCCCATGTTCTCTCTCATTGAGTGGCGTTTGATTGAACGATATATGCAAGGGGCAGAGATTGAAGCAGACGTAGACTACTACCGCGTACCCAGCAGCAATGCCTTCAGGGCCAAGCGAGAAATAGTCTGGCGTAATTTTGTCAATCGTAAAGACAAACGCCTGCTCGGACTGAATATTCGCGACATGTCCCTCTCGTATTTCTCCGTTTCATTATATTACCTCACGCTACTGCTTGGCCTGTGGCGCTTACCATATATATTGTGCGACCTTTATCTATCGCTTGCAGTAACTCCGTTCTTACCGTCTCATGACACCGATACTCAGCACTAGGCTTAAGAATCGTCAGTTGGAGAGCCTTCTATGCATCATTGAGCCCCACACCTTTAGGCAAAGGGCAGTCAGTCGGGAGAATACAGATTAAGGCTAAGCCATCGAGTGAAGACCAATCATATTGCCTTCAGTGTCGGAGACCATAGAGATAAAGCCGTGTGGGCCAATAGCAAATTTAGGGTGAACCACCTTACCGCCAGCGCCTTCGACCCTTGACTGCTCATTGGCGCAATCTTGGCAAGAAAAGTAGACCAGTGTGCTATTGCCACCTGGAGAAACCCCTTCCATTTTTGCTAACGCACCCGCTGCGCCATACTGCTCCATAGAGGATGGAAAAAGCCACATTTCTATTTCCATCTTAGCGTCACCATCAAGTTTCTCTAACGACGTTTCGAACACCGCTTCATAGAACGCCTTAGCACGCGACATATCGTCGACATAGATTTCAAACCAACCAACCGGATTCATTTGCATGTTCCTCCTAGACCTGAGCGAATGACTCTTTAAAACTAGCTCAGATGTCGGTGATTGCTAGCCCATCCGATTCAGCATATAGCAGCATCTCATTCTCGATACAAAGAGAGTGAGATGAATCTAAACTTAACTCACCGTTTAACGCCTACCTAACCCCTATTCAACTCAGCGTTATCGCTGACGCAGGTAGCGACTTTGAACAATCGCATCGAGATAGACTTTGCTTTCAACCAAATTGTATTTTTGCAAACCATCCAGTTCCCCAAACAGTTTTGCGCCGCCACCGAGAACAACTGGAATAGTGGTGATAGCAAGTTCATCTATCAGATCTTGTTTTAAGAAGTTTTGAATTGTCACTCCACCGTCGATATACAAATCTTGGTAACCTTGTTCATTAAGATCCTTAACGATGTCAGGCAAATCTCCACTGACTAAGAACACCTTGTCTTGATAGCCAGATGGGACTTCTTTCAATGTGTTGCTCAGCACAAAGACGGGCTTACTGTATGGCCAATCAACGTCAAAGCTTAGTACTGCTTCAAGGGTATTTCTGCCCATCACCAACGCATCGACACGCTCAAGCAGGGGCACAAATCCCATATCAATATTGTCTGGGTTAGGTATCGAATGCAGCCAATCGAGTCCCCCATCCTTGTCTGCGATATAACCGTCAAGACTGGTTGCAATAAATACGATATTTGCCATGGTCAGGTTCTCCGATAAACGAGTTTGGACAAAGTATAAAACTGAGTTACAATTAATTCTACACTGTAGAATTAATATTAGATTAATGAGATCCTAAGATGTCTGTCAAGCAAAAACGCAGAGGGCGCCCTCAAGCCCAAACAAGCCAATTAGATGTTGAACGCATTCTTAGCAAAGCAAAAGAGTTGATGCTTAGAGACAATAAAATGCCAAGTGTCAGAGGCTTAGCCTCTGAGCTTTCCGTTGACGCAATGGCGATATATCACTACTTCCGTAACAAGAATGCATTGCAAGAATCTATCGTCATTTCTCTGATTGAAGATATCTACCAGCCGGATTCAAGTGAAGGTTGGAGAGTGCAGTTATCACAGCTCTGCATCAGCTACGTGTCACTTTTGCATCGCTACCCTGGTTTACTTGAAACGCTACTCAAAATGGACTCTATCAGCCCAGCGAATGTGTTTATCGAACGCTATGAAACGATCGTAGAACCGCTTGGACTCACCCCAGAAACCACTAAAAACGCTATCGACCTCCTTGCCGATTACTTGCACGGTTTCGCTTTGGCACTCAACTGCCAGCCTAGCAGTGAGCTCACATTAGATATGTTAGCGGGTCCACTAAACTTGTACTACCAATTGCTCGAGGTTGAGGGCTGAATAAGTGAGATGTAATGGATGGTGAAAAGCCGTTGGGGTCAACGCAAGTGGCTTATAATATCTGGTCCAAAAGCCACTTAGTTGTTATTGATAAGTACCCGAAAAAATACTGTTAAGATGAACAACTCTACCGTCTTTCAGGGTAAATGAACCTCGGCGATCAGTAATTAAAAATGCCTGATGATCACTCACCTTTTTAATGAACAGTTTTCTTACCGCAAAACCATGGGTATGCACATCATCTGAATCGTCGGTCGTTAGCAGCAAATAGTGATTGCCATAGCGAAGAAATAAACCATGCATGTCATAAGAAATAGTACGAGTCGTTTTCACTGCTCTAGAAACGAAGTGTGCTTTAGCTTGCCCATGTTTAAGTGTAATAGTGAGTGTTTCATTAGAGATATCAGGATGAGAGGTCTTAAGGCTATATCTATCCTCTGTTAACAAAGCCGATACAATGCCCCAAAGCAAACAAGCCATGAGAGTAAACAATATACCTTTCAAGAAATACGAAATAGACTTATTTATCACGGCATTCACCTAATGACTCTTCCACAAACTCTGAATCAGAATAGCTCACCACTTGATAGCAATTCACTGAACCGCCTTTAGGGTATACAAGCATCAACGCTTTTGGCGATGTTTGACTAGGTAGTACATCAGGTTTAATGGGAAAACCATCATAGTAAACGTCCACTCCATCCACTTCGGTGATTTCAACCAGTTCGATGTACATGAAAAGAGTATAAAAGGTCACCAATGCACCCAATACGAACGCCAACCCAAAAAATAGATACTGTTTTGACTTAATCAGCTCATCACCATTTAGGCCAGCCTCATCAAGTGTTTCTAACGGCTTTGACTCTATTACTGCAGAGCGCCCATCACTGCGTAGTAAGTAGCCTTTACCGGGGTCAGTTGTGATAAGACTTTCACCACCTAACTTTTCAAATGCTTGGCGCAAATTTTTTACCGCAACATTTAACTAGCTTTGCGTAACGATACGTCCAGGCCAACATTGAACTAGCAATGTCTCTCTCGATATAGTTTTTCCGGGAGCCGCTACCAGAGCCTGTAGAAGAAGTGTCTCGGAGTGAGAAAGGCGAACAGTTTCACCATTGCCGACTCGGCAAAGAGTCCTTGAGCTGAGGTTAAGCTCATAACCAGAAAAGGTCAGTGTTTGTGTTTTTTCACTCATGGACAAATACTACGCTGCAAAACGTCGGCAAGTCTATCTAATATCTCCCAACTGGTAAAGATACGCAGAAACCTGCCAAACAGTCGGCAGGTTTCGCATACTAATATCAGAAAGAATAGCGCACACCAACCTGACCCGCGACTTCCGTCGTAGTGGTGTGCTGAGTCTCAAATGCTCGGTGCAATGCATTAAGCTCTAGAGACAAATTGTTTGTCACCGAAAAAGCATTGTTCAAGCGCAGTTCATACATTGCGAAGTCGTAGTTAGCATGACGAATCGCTGGCTCAATTTGCCAGAAGTCAAACAACTCAACTCTCGCACCCACTTCTAAACTAAGGCCCGACATGTTGTAGCTTAGTTTAGTGTTTGGAGCTAGGTTTGGCGCTTCTGCTGCTAATTCTAAATCTGAATAACCAACAGTGCCGTACAAAGACCAAGCCGGGCTAATTGGGTAGTAGTAACCTAGTGCATACAAGTTTTGGTCAAGCGTCCAATCACTTTCAACCAATGAGCCCGAATGCGTGTAATAGGTACGATCTTTGCGAACTTCAGCGAAAAAATTGTCATAAAAGTTGAAGCTGCCGCGAAGATAAAAACCTTTTGCGTCTATGTCGGCGTTTGATGAGCTAGAACCGTAATAAAGCGACTGGCTGTAATTTGACTGTTGATAACCACCCGATAAAAAGTTGTAGTTATCGCTCATACCTTCAGCACGTACCGCACCACACGCCAATACAGCCATAACTGCTGCACTGTAGATTGTCTTTTTCATTGTTGCTCTCATTAGATTTGGAAAGAGCTCGAAGTCTATGTGAACGCTATTAGATAGGTGAATAGTCCAACTCGTTAATTCATCTTAATTATCAATATAAAGCTCATTAACGCTCTCCAGACTTCCCTAATATGTTTTTGCTGAACGCAAAGATCACCTTTCCCTTACTTACATCTAAAAAAAGATAAAAACCCAAACATATCAAAACCTTAAAGACAGAATATTTTCTAACAAGCACTCATTCACAGCATTAATTCATATGAAAAACACCTCCCTAACATTGAGAAGACATACATCACTCCATACTATTCTGCTCCTGCAAAGCGCACTAACGTGAGGCAGCCTTTAGGACAATGGCTAAATAATTTACGGCAGGGAGGCGATACAAAGGTTTTCCGTATGTTTCAATCTTTCTACTCCCAGCGACCTAAAGCAAAGGTTTCAGGCTTCTTCTTACTTTCTATTCTTAGCCTTTGGGGCTGTGGTGGCGGATCGGATGATACCCCTGCTCTTAGGGAATCAATGACTCCAGAAACGACCAATATAGAGCCATATATATCAATACAACATGGCGATCCCGAGCAAATGCCGATCGTCTTACTCTATTCTGACGGAGGGCCACTATCGTATGCCGATGACGACACATTTGGCTTCATTAGTCAGATTGATGATGAGAATGGTGAGAAAATCGACTTTACCAATATCGCCTTTGTCTATGTAAAACAAAGCCAGATGATACAAACGCAAAATTATGCTCAGACCCGAGCCTATAACTTAATAGAACAAGACGCCCAACAGTCGGTAGATATTCTTTATCAGGTGGCGAAATACTATAAATCACAAGGCAAAACAGTCTATGTACAAGGCGCATCACACGGTGGGTTTGTCGTGCTCGCAATGCTGGCTAAATACGGTCCCCAAGCGGCGGACGCTTTCCTTGTTCAGTCATCTCGCCTCAATACACCTGAAGCGCTGATAGATGCATTTAAATCAAACCAACGTGCGGGGTTCGTCTATGACAACAGCGCATTCCAAGAAGGTGAGTTAATCATTCACACCAACTATTGGCTTGAGTCCTGTCAGCCGCGCCAAGATATCGCTTTAGATAGTTGTGCATCAAACAGTGAGCGAAGTATCGTTGAGTTACAGCAGAACATGGACAAACTAAACGCTGCCATTGCGACTCCACGCTATGTCTCTATCCTTGACCAATATGACGACCTAAGTAACCTAGGGTTCACATTCGCTAACAATGATGAACAGCTCGGTGGGTTATCAGCTGAAGAAAGCACATTTTTGACCCAAAAAGGAGCGATACTGTTTGAAGTAGAGGGTGGTGGACATGTCGGCGGTGCATTAACCAAGCAAGTGGCCGCTATGAGAGAAGTGTTCTTGATGCCGAGTCAGTAACATCCTCGCCAAAAGGGGATAGGTAGTCGTCAACCTACTATGAACCCCATTTGTTTTGCTCGATCGTTACTCGTATGCCAAAAATTCGGCGAGAACCTGCTATAAAACCATGGCGAAGCGCTTCAGTCAGGCTACAATGACTCTTCATAGCCTAAATCACATGTACTGAATGCTTAAGATATCCAACAACGTCACTCTACAAGCTTGGGAGATCCAACTCACAGCAATACGAGCTCAAGGGGCGGGCGGGCAGAATGTCAACAAGGTCTCGAGTGCTATTCATCTTCAGTTTGATGTTAAGCACTCTAGCTTACCTAGCATTTATAAAGAACGAATTCTTGCCCTGCATGACTCTCGTATTTCAAAAGACGGTGTCATCACAATAAAAGCTCAGCAATTTCGAACTCAAGAGCAAAACAAAGAAGATGCGCTAAACAGGCTCGCTGAACTGATCACTTCAGCGATGGTGGTGCAAAAGAAACGTCGAGAGACAAAACCAACCCGCGCTTCCAAAGAAAGGCGGCTGAAAAGTAAAAATATCAAATCGCAGACCAAGTCTCTTCGTGGCCGAATTAAGCATTAAGCTCAGTGTCATATAGACTAAACAAGGATGGTTAGGAATCAGGTAAGATAATGACAAACTTAGGGAAAAGTATTTGTATCTTCAGTTTAATCGCCTCAAGCGCTGTATGGGCAAAGCCAGTTGCTAACTGGAAGTTTGAAAGCGACAGTGACGGCATAACCATCTACTCTCGTGAGCATAGTGATGGGCTAGTCGAGATTAGAGCCAGAATGTTCGCCCCCACCAGCTACGGCGCGTTTTTGTTGTTGCTGGAAGATACCGCTAATGTACCGAACTGGATTGATAACGTCAGCCTAAGCCGCGTTATAAAGCAAATCTCATCCAACGAAAACATTGTCTACACACAATTTGCCGCCCCTTGGCCTGCGAAAGACCGCGATATGGTCACTTACTCAAAATATTCCGTCGATGAGATAGGTTTTACACTCAACATCAAAGACGCCCCTCCAGCCAGTTTGCCCGAGCAAGAGGATTACATCCGCATTACCTCAGTAAAAGCCACATGGACGCTGCAAAAGCTCACCAATGGTAGTGCTCTTATCGAATACGTAGCTTTCGCTGATCCTGGCGGTGCTCTGCCTGATTGGCTAGCCAACAAACTCGCTAAAGAAAGCGCTCGCAATACCTTTATAGGACTACGAGCACAACTTCCTAATTACCAAGGCAGTGCGCACCCCAATATCAAAGAGTGATAGAGAATCCGCGAAATTAGAATGCAAAGCTTGGGGTATTAAAGCCGAAATGTTCAAGTTGCTGCGGTGACATGTAATAGATTCCCTCCGCAGACGCCGCATGCATAGTAAACCAATAAAATTCTTCAGGTTTGCTTAGCCCAATATCTTGGTAGTACTCAATATAGGGCTGATGCTCCGGACTGCTTTTGGGTAGGTTCACTCCACCCACTACTTTTCCATCATCATCTTCGAAAGCCCAAGAATGCACGCCAACTTTCGCACCTTTTTCCGCCTTTCTGGTCACTCCAGAAAGAAACAGATCCGTCCCACCTGACTCCACGATACCATTCCCGCCTAAGTAAGTACTGATCCCCATCTGATGAATCTTCTTCGATAAGCGAAGATTGGTTTCATCGTCGACAGAGCCAGGGATCTCCTTTAATCGCAGTAGCTTTACTTTCGGGTACTGTTTAGTCATTTGTTCAAATGCGGTGTACGACCCCGAACAGATAACACCATTGACTCGCGCCTGCTCAAATGAAGAATCGACGGTAAAAGTCAGAGGCTCAAAATCATACTCATCTGCTTCTTGGCACTGCGACTGGAAGACATAGGGAGCAAGATTATCTTTTGAAGACTGACAACCTGTGAGTGCGGTAACGGCGATAAATAGCGGGATTAAGGGTTTCAATTTCAGCTCCAAAACCATTCATTATTGTTATGGATAGTTTATTGAGCCATTGATTATTAATGTATATGGATGTTGTAAGGCTTTGTCATCAAATGTCAGAGCTAAAAAAGCCCAGTTTTCACTGGGCTTATATTACTAATCTAACTTGTAAAATACAGTCGCTAACGGCGGCAATCGAAGGTGAATCGACTGCTCTAAGCCCTCGCTTGCTACCTCTTCGCTCGTCACCGAGTTTAGTACTTCAAATCCACTACCGTGGTACTTGTTGTCATCGGTGTTAAGCAGCAATTGATAGGTTCCTTCATGTGGTACACCCAATCTGAACTCTTCGTGCGGGACAGGAGTAAAGTTGGTCACGACAAGAATACGCTCTCCACTATCACTCAAGCGCTCATGAGCCAAAATCGACGCTTCAGCGGCATCTTGCAATCGCCACTCGAAGCCACGCGGTTCGCAATCTAGCTCATGCATTGCTTTCTCGCTGCTGTATAGCTTATTGAGATCGCGAGTCAACGCCTGAACCCCTTGATGGCGTTCAAAATCAAGCAGGAACCATTGCAGTTGATCGTCATGGTTCCATTCCGCAGTCTGACCAAATTCTGCGCCCATAAAGTTAAGCTTTTTACCCGGTTGTGCGTACATGTAACCAAGGTACGCACGCAAGTTGGCGGTTTGCTGCCACTCGTCGCCAGGCATCTTATTGTGAATAGAACCTTTGCCGTAAACCACTTCATCGTGTGATAGCGACAGTACATAGTTCTCACTGTGGGCATAAACCAGTGGGAAGGTAATCGTATTGTGATGGTATTGACGGTGAATTGGGTCTTCTTGAATGTAAGACAAAGAGTCGTGCATCCAGCCCATATTCCACTTAAACCCAAAGCCTAAACCGCCCATAAAGGTAGGTGCCGACACTCCCGGGAATGCGGTCGATTCTTCTGCAATTGTCATTGCATTCGGGAAGTATTTGTACACTTCCTCATTCATCCATTTCAGCGTAGCAATCGCATCGTAGTTTTCATTGCCACCATCAACATTTGGAATCCATTGGTCATGGCTACGTGAGTAATCGAGGTACAACATAGACGCCACTGCATCGACTCGAATGCCATCAATGTGGAACTGCTCAAACCAATACAATGCATTAGAAACTAAGAAACGTCTTACATGTTCACGGCCAAGGTCGTAGATGTATGAGTTCCAATCTTGGTGCCAACCGCGACGTGGATCTGGGTCGTGGAATAAAGGCGTACCATCAAAGTTCGCTAAGCCGTGATCATCTGATGGGAAGTGCGCTGGCACCCAATCAAGTACCACACCTAGACCGGCTTGGTGACACTGATCGACGAAGTATTTAAAGTCATCTGGTGTACCAAAACGACTGGTTGGCGCAAATAAACCCACAGGCTGATAACCCCAAGAACCATAGAATGGATGCTCGGAAACAGGCATCAATTCGATGTGGGTGTAGCCCATATCGACAAGATAAGGGATTAACTGCTCAGCCAATTCACGGTAGTTTAGGAAGTCACCATTCGCACCACGACGCCAAGAACCTGCATGCAGCTCATAGAACGAGAGCGCTTCTTTGCGCTTTTCCGTCACCGGACGATTTTGCCATTGCTCATCTTGCCATTGGTAACGGCTATGATCGTAAGTCACTGAAGAAAAAGAAGGATACTGCTCTGCAAATGCGCCCCAAGGATCAGCCTTATGAGGTAAGCCTTCGCCATTTGGTCCTTTTAACTCAAACTTGTATTGAGTACCTTCAGGGAGATTTGGAATAAAGATACCCCAGATACCATAATCGAGGCGCTGCATAGGTGTGCGACGTCCATCCCACTGGTTGAACTCGCCCACCAAACTACACGCAGAAGCATGCGGTGCGTATACCAAAAAACGGATACCCGAAATCTGTTTGCCACCACGCTCAAGCGTCATAAACTGCGCGCCCATATGCTTGTACATTTCTTTAGGCGTATGCAGATCATCATATTCAGCGTAGATGTTGTGATACTGATAAGGATCATCTACCAGTTGCTCGGTGCCATTCCAATCGACGGCAAGCAGGTAGTGTGTTAAGTGTAAATCTTGCTCTTGTTTAAGGATAAAGCCAGAGGCATCTTCCCTTTCAAGTTCTACTCGCTGATCGTCGATCACTAATTCAACTTTATCAGCGCCTGGCATCCATACACGCAAAGCACCGTGCTCTGGATCGATAAAAGGCCCGATAAACGAAAATGGGTCAGCGAATGTCGCGTGTGAAAGCCGGTTATAAATCTTTGTTGCCTTATCTAACGTTGTTGTTTTCAAGTTACTTCTCTCCCTAACCTAACTTTCATAATCCAAATAAGATTAGTTGTCGTATTGACAGGTCAAATGACCCAAAAAGCCCGCTATGCAGCGGGCTTAATTAGCGTTATGACAGTTTACCGAATTCCGGCTCTACATAGAGTGATACAACCTAAAATTTTCTATGTATGAACTGCAATTAGACGACTATTTGCTTACTTTCGCTCGAACTTCGGTGAGCTTGTGAGCAATGCGATTAACCCCTTCATGCGCGAACACTTCGTCGAGATTCATCGACAGTTTACGACGCCAGTTTGGATACTCATCGACCGTGCCAGGAATGTTAACTGGCTTGTCCATTTCAAGCCAATCTTCCAGCTGGACACTGAGCAGTGTCGAAGAACCTGCTGCAACATGAAGTTGAAGTGCTTCCGCTAGGTAAGAGTCCATTGGTACATATTGCGCATCACGGCCCACACCTTCTGGTAGGTAACCATGCCATGCCACTGAGTCAAGGATACCTTGCTTACATTCTAGACGGTCAGCGAACAGACCTTTGAGCTGCTCTGCGTCAGGATAAAGGCCAAGCTCTTCACCCATCTTAAGGTCTTCACAGTGCCAGAAACCACGGAGCGTTGGCATATCGTGAGTACACAGGGCAGACATAGATTGCTCTGCGTAATGAGCAGGTGAAATAAAGCCGCCGTCATCTTCTGAAGTTTCAAAGAAGAAGACCTTGTATGAGTGAACGCCAGCGTCGCGTAGAATCTCGACGATTTCATCAGGCACAGTACCTAAATCTTCGCCAATCACACTACATTGATAGCGATGCGACTCTAACGCCAGAATCGCTAGCATATCTTCCACTGGGTAGTAGATGTAAGCGCCTTTAGTTGCGTTTTCACCTTTAGGAATCCACCATAAACGTAGCAGGCCTAACACATGGTCAATACGCAGTGCGCCACAGTGCTTCATGTTCGCGCGCAGAAGCTTGATGTATGCATCATACCCAGTCGCTTGCAGCACTTGTGGATTCAACGGAGGTAGTCCCCAGTTTTGACCAAGTGGTCCAAGGACATCTGGTGGAGCACCGATGCTTGCATCCATGATTAGGTTGCCATCATCCGCCCAAGTTTCTGAGCCTGAATCCGCCACACCCACAGCCAAGTCGCGGTATAAGCCCACTGACATGCCTTTTTCTTCAGCCAAAGCTTGCGCTTCTTTAATCTGAGTATCGGCAACCCACTGTAGGTACATGTAAAGATGAACTTGATCTTGGTTTTGTTCAATGAAGCTTTGCACCGCACTGTTTTCAAACTTACGGTACTCTTCAGGGAATACAGGCCAGCCCCAAACATTAGAATCTTCAGCGTGCAGTTTAGCGTGAAGCGCATCAAACGCCGCTTGATGAACTAAGCTCTCGCCACCCTCTTCAACAAAGGCTAAGAAAGTTTGCGCTCGCTCTGAATTTTTATCTAAGTGACGTTTCTTAAACTCAGTAAATAGCTGAGGCAAGACACTCATTTTCAGATCAGAGACTTCGGTGTAGTTCACCCAGTGTGATTCGCGTGCTTTTTGCAGACGTTGTTGGAACTCTGCACTGCCCACTTTTTGCTGCGCTTCAATGCTTAGCGCAAACTCAGGTACAGAACTAACGTCAATATACATGATGTTTAGCCAGCGGCGTGACGACGGGCTGTATGGGCTCGCCCCTTCTG
Source organism: Vibrio sp. R10-SG3-ISO10 (assembly GCF_059834185.1). NCBI lineage: Bacteria > Pseudomonadati > Pseudomonadota > Gammaproteobacteria > Vibrionales > Vibrionaceae > Vibrio > Vibrio sp. R10-SG3-ISO10. The sequence continues at coordinate 514,788 of NZ_JCBDHG010000022.1, read as the reverse complement.
GGTTTGCCGGGAACAATGAATGAATTGGGTTTAAGCCAACAAAATCACCACCGCGTGATGCGATATCGGCAACCAGCTGTTTAAGGTCACCAAAATCACCAATACCCCAGTTGTGCTGAGTGCGAAGAGTGTAAAGCTGAACACTTGGCCCCCACATTTTCTTGCCGTTTAAGATGCCATCTTGTTTGAAACACGCTTTTGGCGTCACAATCAATGTCATCTCATAAGGGGCTTTACGACGCTTACGAGTGATAGTCAGCTTGTGATAACCCCAAGCGATATCTCTCGGTAATGCAAACACTAAAGGGCCACCCTCTTTGCGCTCATCGCGTACGATTTGCGATTGAAGATAGCCTTCAAGTACCTCTCCCTGCTCAGTATCTAAGCGCCAGCTAAACTCACTTTCACGAGCACTCGCTCCTAGATTCAGCGCCACTTCGACAGGTTCACCATCGCGGACAACCAGTACTGGGTCTAGCACATCTTTCTTATGCTTTTTCTCTGCTGATTTCAGAAGAGTTTCATCATTTGTCGTGTCATAGCCTAAAGACGCAAGTAAGTGACGAATGGTTTCGTCTTCAACTTTAGCTTCATCTCCCCACGCGCTAACGTAGCTGTCGGCAATTCTCGCCATTTCAGCGACTTGTTTTAATGCGTTATCTTGTTTCATCGCTCTCTCCGAAGGACTGCTAATACCTTCAAAATGTAGGGTTGTTAATCATTATAAAAAGAGTAGAGCCAAGGCACATGGCCTTGGCTTTTTAATCAATTAGCGCTTAACAGCTTCTAATTTCCAAATGTTGTTCACGTAGTCTCTAATTGAACGGTCAGAGGTGAACTTACCAACCAAGGCGGTGTTCAATATGGCTTTCTTCGCCCAACCCGCTTGGTCTTTGTATTGTTTGCCCATATCTTCATGTGCTTGAACATAAGAAGCAAAATCAGCTAAACATAGGTATGGGTCACCACCATCTAGCAAGCTATCGAATGTTGCACGAAGTAGGCCTGGTTGACCTGGGGTGAACTCTTCGCCCGCAAGCAGGTCAAGCGATGCTTTCAGTAGAGGATCTGCGTGGTAGTAGTCGTAAGGGTTGTAACCTTGCGCTTTCACCGCTTGCACGCCTTCAACGTCTAGACCGAAGATGTAGATGTTTTCATCGCCAACTTCTTCACGAATCTCTACGTTCGCACCATCCATAGTACCGATAGTTAGTGCACCGTTTAGCGCCATCTTCATGTTACCCGTACCTGATGCTTCTTTGCCCGCTAGCGAGATTTGCTGAGAAACATCAGCCGCTGGAATGATGATTTCAGCCATGCTTACGCGGTAGTCTGGGATGAATACCACTTTCAGCTTGTTGCCAATGCGCGGATCGTTGTTGATCTTCTCAGCAACCTTGTTCACTGCGAAGATAATCTCTTTCGCTAGGTGGTAGCCTGGCGCTGCTTTCGCTGCGAAGAAACATACGCGTGGCGTACACTCAAAACCAGGTTCATTGATGATGCGGTGGTACAGAGACAAGATGTGTAGCAAGTCTAGATGCTGACGCTTGTACTCGTGCAGACGTTTGATTTGAACATCAAAGATAGCATTTGTATCTAGCTCGATGCCCATGTTCTCTTGAACCCAATCAGCTAGGCGCTGTTTGTTTTGCTTCTTAACTGCCATGAATTCCTGTTGGAACTTAGCGTCAGTTGCAAACTTAGCAATACCTTCTAACTGCTCAAGTTTTGCTGGCCACTCGCTGCCAATCTTGTCAGTGATCAGCTGAGACAGACCTGGGTTACAGAACTTCAACCAACGACGAGGCGTTACACCGTTTGTTACGTTAGTCAGTTTACCTGGGAAGATTTCGTTAAACTCAGGGAATAGGTCTTTCTTCACTAGCTCTGAGTGAAGCGCTGCTACACCGTTGACTTTGTAAGAACCGATAACACAAAGGTTAGCCATGCGAACCATGCGGTTGAAACCTTCTTGGATGATAGACAGCTTCGCTTGCTTCTCACCATCACCAGGCCACATCTTACGTACTTCTTGTAGGAAGCGGTGGTTGATTTCAAAAATGATTTCCATATGACGAGGTAGTAGACGCTGAATCAGCGACTCAGGCCACGCTTCTAGTGCTTCTGGTAGTAGCGTGTGGTTAGTGTAGGCAAAAGTATTTGCACTGATATCCCACGCTTTATCCCAAGATAGGCCTTTCTCGTCGATAAGGATGCGCATTAGCTCTGGGATAGCAATTGTTGGGTGCGTATCGTTAAGCTGAATTGTTTCTTGCTTAGGAAGATCAGCCAGCGCAAAACCTGCTTCTTCATGACGACGTAGAATGTCGCGTACCGATGCCGCCGAGTGGAAGTACTGCTGCATTAGACGCAGAGTTTTGCCTTTCTCGTGGTTATCATTCGGGTAGAGAACTTTAGTGATATTGCCCGCATCGATAAGAGCGTGCTGCGCTTCAAAGTAGTCGCCGTTGTTAAAGCTCGCTAGTGAGAATGGTGCAATTGCCTGACATTCCCAAAGACGTAGTGGGTAAACTGTATCTGACTCGTAACCCACGATTGGTAGATCCCAAGGCATTGCTTTTACGCTCATACCCGGTACCCATTTACGAACTTCTTTACCGTTCTCATGTGTTACTTCGACATGACCATAGAAGCCAATTTCTTGCGCAAGTTTAGGACGCGCGACTTCCCAAGGGTAGCCTTCAACACCGCGCCATGCGTCTGGTGCTTCTTGCTGACGACCTTCTTCGAACGATTGTTTAAACAGACCGTATTCGTAGTGTAGGCCGTAACCTACTGTTGGGTATTCTTGTGCAGCACACGAATCCATAAAACACGCTGCCAAACGACCTAGACCACCGTTACCCAGTGAAGGATCACGCTCTTCTTCAAGTAGGTCCGTTAGGTTTTGACCTAGTTCAGCCATCGCATCAGTGATTTGATCATATAGACCCATGCTGATTAGGTTGTTACCTGTTAGACGACCAATTAGGAATTCTAGAGATAAGTAGTTAACGCTTTTTGCGTTTTTGATTTTTGGATCTTGCTCAGTTTTAAGCAAGTCAAATGTTGTTAGTTCAGCAAGCGCTTTGCCCATAGCTAAGTACCACTCACGCGCTGTCGCAGTCTCTTCAGTCTTAGCGTAAGTTGCTGAAAGGTGCTTCTTCACATCAGCTTGGAAAGTCGCTTTATCAAAATTTTTCTGTTGCGTAGGTTTCATTAGAGAAATCTCACTTATTGGTTCTAATCCATCTGTGCCATATCGTGCATTGACATGAACAGCAAAACATCCTCCCACAACACGGCAATTTGGGAGGAGGACGAAGGGCGTAGAGGGCGTATTACCAAGGGCTCAGTGATCTAACTCTCATTTAAATTCAACATCGTCTGAGCTCTGGTGATAGGGATCACACCATCAACGCATTTAACCTATAACTGATGTATTAAAGATATGTGTAGAGGAACATAGTCAATTGAACAATATGCATACTCGGTCACAATAAGATTTGCTAGACGATGCAAATTACATGCTTTTTGGTGCAAGTGGGCGATCAAATCCCATTATTCACCCCACCAATAAGTGACAAGAATCACAAAAATAGGGCGTAGTTAGCATCAAAATGTGAATTACGCGAAAAACCCGCCGTCGATCAATAACTGTAGCGATTATTCTCAAGTAACATCCTTGCCAATAAGCTTAATTGCACAATATTTGCTCAATTACGTACCAAGCTGATTGGAATTACGTGATTCTCTAAATATAGGGCACGGCATAGGGACAAAAAGATGTGGATTCCTTCGAAATTAACTCGCCCGGCTCGCTTACATAATGCGATTGTCCGACCACGAGTACTAGACCTTCTTCAACAAGCTCCATTTTACAAACTGGTCTTGTTTAGATCTCCTGCTGGCTATGGAAAAACCACGATGGCCGCCCAATGGCTATCAGATAAGTCACACGTAGGCTGGTACAGTATTGATGAGAGCGATAACGATTCATTCCGCTTCATCAACTACCTGCTACAAGCGCTCAATAAAGCGACGGATGGCAGTTGCCCGAATTCACAAAAGCTAGCGGAAAAGCGTCAATTCTCGTCGCTTCACTCATTGTTTGGCGAAGTCTTCACGGAAATGTCGAACTTCCATCAAGAGTGTTACTTGGTGCTAGACGACTACCACCTAATTTCAGAAGATGAAATTCACGAAGCGATGCGCTTCTTCCTAAAACATATGCCAGATAACGTCACTTTGGTTGTAACCAGCCGAGCAGCTCCACCACTTGGCACCGCTAACCTTCGTGTTCGCGATCTGATGATCGAAATTGGCGACGAGTTACTCGCGTTTGATACGGAAGAGACCACCCGATTCTTTAACCAACGAGTCGCGGACGGCATTGACGATGCGACGGCAAGTAATCTACGCAACTATGTCGAAGGCTGGCCGTCAGCATTGCAACTTATCGCTCTGCAAGCCCAGCACCAACATAAAACCTTAGCTCAATCAGCGGAATCCTTCTCTCAGTTTAATCACGCTCATCTATGGGATTACTTGGTTGAAGAGGTGTTTGATCTTCTCGACAAAGAAACGCGTCATTTCTTACTTCAATGTTCGGTACTCGATCATTTCAATGATCAGTTGGTCTGCGAGCTGACAGAGCGTGAAGATGCCCTTAGCATGATTGAGTCACTAAACCGATTCGGCCTGTTTATTCACCCGCTAGAGGGCGAGCAAAACTGGTATCGCTTCCACAACCTGTTTGCAGAATTTCTCGCTCACGAACGTACTGCGCGTATTCCTCAACAAGAGAAACAACTGCATCAGACAGCAGCAAAAGCTTGGTTGAAACTCTCTTCACCTCACCAAGCGTTGCGTCACGCTCAAGAAGCCAATAATAGCCAACTGACAGCGGATATCTTGAGCCAGTATGGTTGGAAGATGTTTAACGGTGGTGAGTTGATCACGCTAGAAAAAGCGATCAATACCCTCACAGCAGAGCAACTTTATAGCGAGCCAAAACTCTGCATGCTGCAAGCATGGTTGGCCCAGAGCCAGCACAGATATAACGATGTCGGTGACTTATTGTCGAAAGCCGATGAGCAGATGCAGCAGCTAAACATTGTATTAAGTGCTAAAGAGCAGGGAGAGTTCAATGCTCTGCGTGCTCAGGTTGCGATTAACCAAGACGAACCAGAGAAAGCGCTCGAACTTGCTGAACTAGCACTGAGTCAAGTAGACAGTACGGTTTATCGCAGTCGCATCGTTGCAACCTCAGTGGTCGGTGAAGTTAACCACGTTCTCGGTCATCTAAGCCGCGCCCTACCTATGATGCAACAAACAGAAAAGCTGGCTCGCCAATATCAGGTCTATCATCAGGCCTTATGGGCAATGCTTCAGCAAAGTGAAATCCTCATTGCTCAAGGCTATGTTCAAGCAGCATATGAGGTACAGGATAATGCCTTCAAACTGATCGAAGAGCACCAATTACAGCAAGTGCCTCTGCATGAATTTTTGCTTCGCGTCCGAGCGCAAATTCTGTGGTGTTGGAACCGCTTAGATGAGGCAGAAGAGTGTGCCTACAAGGGTTTACATGTTCTAGGCGACCACAGTCCAAGTAAGCACTTACATAGCTACTCAATGTTGGCACGTATCGCAATTGGTCGTGGTGAACTCGATAAAGCGGGTAAGTTTATTGAGCAGATTGCTCACTTACTTAAACAGTCCACTTACCATGTTGACTGGACCGCCAACGCATCACTTTCGCTGATTCTGTTCTGGCAAGCTAGAGGCGATCTAGACTCCATTCAACAGTGGCTTGAAACCACAGTACGTCCTGAAACGGCATGCAATCACTTCACTCAACTGCAGTGGCGCAATATCGCTCGCGCGCAAATCGCTCTAGAGCAATATGCAGATGCAGGCAAAACACTTGAATTCTTACAGCAACAAGCGCAAGAAAACGAGTTGTTGACTGATACCAATCGCAACTTGATTGTTGAAGCGGTACTTGCCGTTTCTCAAGATGATGAAGAAACTGCACGTGAACACCTAAAACGCGCGTTGGAGTTAACCAATCAGACTGGTATGTTGGGTAATTTCCTCGTCGATGGCGCCAAGATTGGCCACATCTTAGAGAAACTTAACCAGAAAAGTGAACTCGGCGACTTAGAGCGCCATCGCGCACAGCAATTGCTTAAAGATATTTCGACTACCCAACGCAGCAGCTCCGTTCACTTTGATGAAGAGTTTGTTGAAAAACTAGTCAATCACCCAAATATCCCAGAGCTTGTTCGTACGAGCCCTTTAACCCAACGAGAGTGGCAGGTACTGGGGCTGATCTATTCTGGGTTTAGCAACGAGCAGATAGCTCAAGAACTCGATGTTGCAGGTACAACGATCAAAACGCATATTCGTAACCTATATCAGAAGCTCAATATTGCTAACCGCAAAGAGGCGATTAAAACCGCTGAAAACCTTCTGCAATTGATGGGTTATTAAGTGAGGATTTAAAGCACCTCTTACGTTCAAGAGGTGCTTTCCTATTGTCTACTCTATAGGGCACTTTGTGGAGCAGCTAATGACAATTCCAGAAATTGCATTCAACCACCGTAAGGCAAACAATGCGGAGTTAGAGATCTTTGAACTAGAGAGCCTCTACCAGAGAGAAGGACTACGTCACGATCCAACTGAACCTCACCGTGTTGCATTTTTTGCTTTGATTTTTATTCAAAAAGGCTCTGGTATTCACCATATCGACTTTGAACCCTACCCTTTTAAACCGGGTTCAATTCTGTTCGTCCAACGTGAACAAGTTCAGGCTTTCGATTTTAGTCAACAGCCGAAAGGCAAAATGCTGATTTTCACTCAAGCATTTCTCGACCAAGTCCATATCAATATGCGCTTGCCCAATTACACGCCTACGCATTTAAATCCGCACCACTCTCCTCTGCTCGATCTCGACGCAAATAGTAAAAGCCGAATAGATATATTGGTAGAGCAAATGCAACTAGAGATGAGGCAACCTAACCCTGATCCATTAATCGTTATGTATTTGTTTTCAGCCCTCGCACTCATTTTACATCGGTTAAGACCTGAAGTACCTCAGGATAAGTTGTCTGACGAACAAAGCACAAAGTTTGCGCGTTTTTTCGAACAACTTCAGGCCAACTTCCACAAAACACGTGACGCCAACTGGTACGCGCATCAACTAGGAACAACTTACAAAACTCTCAATCTCACCTGCAAATCAGCAACGAACTTAACGGTAAAGCAATTGATCGACGCATTTGTCATTATCGAAATCAAACGTCGGTTAGTGGTGAACCAAGCAACATCTCAAAACCTTGCCTATGAATTTGGCTTTGAAGATGCAAGCAACTTCGTAAAGTTCTTTAAGAAGCATAGCCAAATGACACCGAGTCAATTTACCAAGTACCACACAACTCCAAAATTGTGACACCATAAGCTCACGGGTTCGATATCTACCATTTTTTATCCTAAATGCACAATGATTTGCTAATTCGATATCCCTAACATGTTTCTCGAGCCAACATTGAGGTATATCAGAATGAATTTGTTAACTACATTAAAAACAACCACGCTTGTTGCAGCAGCAGTGAGTTTAAGTGCTTGCGCAACTCAATCCGAGTTAACCGAGCCAAGCCAGACACAAAAAGCCGTTGCGGTTATCTCCAGTATTGAAACTGGTGACCAATCTGCAATTAGCTATATCAACCCAAACAAATACATCCAACATAACCTAGCTGTAGGTGATGGTTTAGCCGGGTTTGGCGAAGTATTGGCAGCGTTACCGAAAGGCAGTGCGAAGGCAAATGTAGTCCGAGCATTCGAAGATGGCGACTACGCTGTCACCCACACCGAATACAACTTTTTCGGCCCCAAAGTTGGTTTTGATGTGTTCCGCTTCGAAGATGGAAAAATCGTCGAACATTGGGATAACTTACAAAGCATTATGCCAATGAACCCAAGTGGTCGCACTCAGCTAGACGGACCAACACAAATACTCGATATTGAGAAAACGGAACAGAATAAACAGCTCGTCACCGATTTTGTTCAGACCATCTTGATCGATGGCGACATAGCAAAAATCAATCACTTTATCGACAACGAAGATAGCGCCTATATTCAACACAATGCCATGGTAGCTGATGGTTTAAGTGGCTTGGGTAAAGCACTAACTGCGCTCGAAAAAGCTGGTACTCCAATGATTTACAATGTAAACCATAAGATTCTTGGACAAGGAAATTTCGTGCTATCCATCAGCGAGGGTGAGTTCCTAGGAAAACATACCTCATTCTACGACCTGTTTAGAGTGGAGAATGGCAAGATTGTAGAACACTGGGACGTCATAGAAGCTATCGCTCCTCAATCTCAGTGGAAGAACCAAAATGGTAAGTTTGGTTTCTAACAAAAAAGCGCCATTGCGGCGCTTTTTTAATTTCAAATCCCGATTAGAATTTTTTCGGTGCGTAACCTATCATCACCTTAAGCTGCAGCTCTTTACCTAGCTTGGTCATTGGGTGAACCACAACAAGTCCCTTAACCGACTTCTTCAACTTACCCATATCCGCTTGCTCTGCTTTGGTGATTTCGCGAGAAAATGGCATATCCAACAGACTCTTACGCTCTTTGTTCATATCGTAGCTCTGCTTGTGCTTCATTGAGTTAGCTTTCTTCGTCAGCTTGTCGATATCGTTGGTAAATTTAGTGATCATTTCTTGGTCACCACGGCCTTTGGCTGCCTCTAGTTTACGTTTGCAGTTATCTAGACGATTGTGGATGTTTTGTAGTTCTTGCTTAAGGCTCATGGTTACACTCATATAGAAACGGAAAAGGGCGGCGAGTGTAGCACAAGCCCACTCACTGCCCTAATTATAATCTTTCAAATCTACTTGTCGTGCTTTTGGTCGTACTTATTTACTGCAGTTTCAAGTAAATCAAAGTCAGCTTGGGCCAACAGGTTTTGTAGCGCCGAGAACTTTTCTTCTGGCCATTGATAAATCCCCATCTCTAGCAATTTTGCTATCTTCTCAGGCTCAAAACGATACTTGATATGCTTAGCTGGATTACCGCCAACCACAGCATAAGGCTCAACATCTTTAGTCACTACGCTATTCGCAGCAATAACCGCGCCTTCACCAATAGTCACACCCGGCATGATCATCGCTCGCATACCTATCCAGACGCCATCGTGAATGGTAGTGTCACCTTTGCTTTGGTACGAGCGTTCGACATCTTCGAGAAACGGGTACAGACAAAACCAATCGACACGATGGTTATGGTTGCCCCCCATTAAGATAACGGCTTCAGCGGCGATACAAACATAATCGCCGATGTAAAGTTGGTCGATCTCCCATCTTGGCTCCCATTGTCTACTTATCTCATCCCCATGCAAGTAGCGGACAACAGACTCTTCAAACCCATTATCCCAACAATCACTGTAATAGCTGTGGGTACCTTTAACATGGATGTTTTTGTTACTCACCACTTGATGAAGTAACTGAAATTTAGACCAATGTTTTTTAGTCATGACAAATTCCTCTGATTATTAGGATTGCCACGGAACGAATTTTCGTGGCGTTGTTTACACGTTCAAACTAAACAACGCGTTTTGCACCCGAGGTTGCTTTAATAATGGTTGAGTTTTCATATTGAGACTCCTTTGTGCGCAAACTATAGGCCAAAGCTTAGAATTTATGTCAGTATTAAGTGAGTTTATTTATGTAAAAGAACAATAAGGAATGTTTATGCTTTTGCGCTTCGTGCTGCTGCCTTTGCTCGCTTTCTCAACTCACGCTTTTTCCGCTTCAGATAACATCACCATTCGTTATCTTCAGCCGAATAATAACGCGGAAGCTAAATTAAAATCAGAGATTGAGCAAAGTGGCGTCAACCAAACTCTCATTGACCTCTCTGACGATCTCTTTCCTTTCAACAAAACACTCACCATAGAGTATGGCAGCGAAGATGGACCACTGTACGATCCGGAAAAGCATGTTGTGCAGATGCCGTATCACTTTTATCAAGAGGCGTTGGAGTACTTTAAAAACAACAAATATGAAGAAAAGTACGGTAAATCTGCGGAGCTTGGAGCGATAGATACCATACTGCACACCTTGCTTCACGAAGCTGGCCACGCCTATATTGCCGATCAGAACATCCCTATTTTGGGCAAAGAAGAAGATGCAGTAGATAACTTTGCTGCCGTGATGATGATTGAATACGTTGAGAACGGTGAAGATGCCGCCATCAGTGCTGCGGATATGTTTGCTTTTGAGTCAGAAGACAAACCGGATTACTATGAGTTTGGCGAGTACATTGATGAACACAGCTTCGACTTGCAACGCTACTTTTCAACGCTTTGTTTAGTCTACGGCAGCAACCCAGAAAAACATCGGAACCTGCTCGACGAAGTGGAAAACGACTACCTTGCCGATCGTAAAGACTTCTGCGTGTTCCAATACCAGAACATCGCCCAAAATTGGCACAACTACTTAAATGTAGAAGTGGCTGATCAATAAGTTAGAAAACGTCGTAGAAAGCTAAAAAGGAGCCTATATGCCAACACTCACTCTCTTCTACGACGGTCACTGCCCACTTTGCGTTAAAGAAATGAACAAACTCAAAGGGTACGACACACATTCTCAACTGCTTCTCGTCGATACACAGTCACCTATGTTCGACAACTATCCTGATATTGATGCACAGAAAGCCGCAAAAATATTGCACGCGGTTGACGAGCAAGACACGCTACTTTTAGGGCTCGACGCGATTCACTGCGCATGGAAGCTAGTTGGAAAAGGCTGGCTTTACGCTCCACTCAGATGGCCGTTGATTAGACCCATTGCAGACTGGGCTTACATCAAATTCGCCGACAATCGATACCAGATCTCTAAGTTATTGACCGGAAAGGCTAAGTGCGACAACGGTCAATGTTTTCGCTAGATTCTACTAACGTCTAACTCATAAGACCTATAAACCCTTCAAGAATCACAGCCATTTGCCGATAAATTGGCTAATCTTATATTTATAAACTTTTGGTCTATAAGCATGATTCCAATAACCAAGCTCTCGTCTTAGAAGATTAAGCGCAACGTTTTGTCTCTGAGTTGGGAAGCCATTATTACTAAAACAGGATGTTTGTATGAGTCTTACTATTCGTAGCCGCCTCTACATTTTGGCACTGGTCCCGCTGCTAGTCATTGCATTAGGTATGCTGAGTTTTACCTATATGAAAACCACACAGCTCAATGAGCAGCAGATAGAAGTTACCCGCACTAACATGATGAACATGAAAAAAGCGGAACTTCGAAACTACCTACAAATGGCAAAATCTGCCGTTCAACCTTTCCTCGACCGAGGAGCAAGCTTAGAAGAAGCTTACCCTACTTTAAAAACACTTGAGTACGGCAAAACAGGTTATGTTTTTGGCTACGATTCTAAAGGTATCCGTCGTGTCCAAGGTAGCAGCGAAAAGGGGATCGGAGACAGCTACTGGAATCTGCAAGATAAGCAAGGCAATTATCTGATTCAAGATCTCATTCGCAACGCTAAGACGGGCGAGTTTACCACCTATTATTTTCCTAAACCGGGAGAAACCGTCGCCTTACCTAAGCTCAGTTACTCAATCTTTATTCCTGAATGGGATCTGATGATAGGGACAGGTTTCTATACCGATGATATCGATGCGATTATCGCTGAAATGGAAAATGCGACCACCAGCGCGCTACAAACCACACTGTCAGCCATTATTGTGTTCTGTTTGGTCATTGCCGGTATCGTTGCTGTCTTCGCTGTTGCAGTGAACCGTACAATTATGAAGCCTCTGGAAATGTTCGACGAATCAATTAGCTCGTTCGCCAGTGGTGACGCAGATTTAACCGCGCGTATGGATGACTTCAAAGCGCCTGAATTCTCCCAGCTAAGTAAGAACTTCAATGCCTTCGTTGCAAGCCTACAAACCATTATCAGTAGCGTGAGTAATGTGGGACAACAAGTGGTTTCCGAGACCAACAACATGTCGTTACGCGCTGCAAAAGTTGATGAACTAGCAACAGGGCAACGTGAAGAGACAGAGCAAGTCGCTACCGCGATGACAGAGATGACAACCACCGCTGGTGAAATTTCAAATAACGCTAGCCAAGCTGCCGATTCTGCCAAAGAAGCTGATGATAACGCCAAAGAAGCACAAGGCATCGTTAACTCAGCAGCTCAGTCCGTTGAAGCGCTGGCAGAAGAAGTCTCGCAGGCAAGTGGAGTAATTTCTCGCTTAGAGGGTGACGTGCAAAACATTTCGTCTTCTCTTGAGGTGATTCAAGATATTGCCGAACAGACTAACCTGTTAGCACTGAACGCAGCGATTGAGGCAGCTCGTGCAGGCGAACAAGGTCGCGGCTTTGCCGTGGTTGCTGATGAAGTACGTAAACTAGCAAGTCGCACGCAAGACAGTACTGGTGAAATCCATAAAATGATTGAGCAGTTAAAAGCCGCCTCTGATGATGCAGTAAAAGCCATGGAATCAAGCCAAAGACGTGGCGCTAGCACAGTGGAAGAAGCCAATGCCGCTGCTCAGGCGCTGATTCAAATCCAAGAATCTATCGGCACTATCATGGATATGAACTCGCTAATTGCAACCGCGACAGAGGAACAAAGCTTAGTCGGCCAAGAAATTTCACAACGCATTGTGGTGATCTCTGATCAAAGTTCTCAATCGGCTGAACTGGCCAATGAAAACCGCTCGGGCAGCCAAGAGCTCAACCATAGAGCAAACGAACTATACGAGTTGGTTGACCGCTTTACTGTTTAAAACAGATCGTAAAAAAACGCCCTAATCCATACGGTTAGGGCGTTTTTTTTATATCTTAATTAGGCGCTTTTAATTACCACCAAAACAGAGGTATTTCACATCCATATACTCATCAATCCCTTGCTTGGCACCTTCTCGACCAATCCCTGATTGCTTAACGCCACCAAACGGAGCCGCTTCTGTCGAAATAATCCCTTCATTGATACCCACCATCCCATATTGCAACGCTTCGGCTATTTTCCAGACTCGGTGAATATTCTGACTATAGAAGTAGGCAGCCAATCCATAGATAGTATCGTTAGCCATCTCTATCAATTGTTCGTCACTGTCAAAAGAAATCACCGGGGCAACAGGTCCAAAGATTTCTTGATGCACGATATCCATACTATGCGAGATACCTTTTAACACCAGTGGCTGAATAAACAAACCATCTAACGACTGCAATGGAGTCACAGGGATAGCACCTTGTTCAATCGCCCCATCTATCAAGGTTTGGATGTTCTGTTTTGCTGCTTCACTGATGACTGGGCCAATAGTGACTCCAGACTCCAAACCATTGCCTACCGTTAGTTTTTGTACCTCTGCATCAAACTTAGCAACAAACTCCTCATACACATTGTTATGTACATAGAAGCGGTTCGCACACACACAAGTTTGACCTGCATTGCGAAACTTAGATGCCATTGCCCCTGCGACTGCAGCGTCAATATCGGCATCTTCAAAGACAATAAATGGCGCATTACCTCCTAGCTCCATTGAAGTGCGCTTAACATCATGAGCACTCTGCTGCATCAAAATACTACCGACCTGAGTTGAACCAGTAAAAGAGAGCTTACGAATCAAAGGGTGAGAGGTAAAGATCGCTCCCACTGCTTTAGGGTCAGAACCAAGCACAACTTGCAACACATCGCGTGGAATTCCCGCTTGATATGCTAACTCTACCACCGCAAACGCACATAAAGGTGTTAGCTCTGAAGGCTTAACAATAAAACTGCAACCTGCCGCTAAAGCAGGGGCAGCTTTACGTGTGATCATTGCGATTGGAAAGTTCCAAGGTGTAATTGCGCAAGCTACACCTACTGGCTGCTTGATGGTCACTAGGCGCTTGTCTTGACTAGGCGCAGGAATCGTCTCACCGTAAGTACGTTTCGCTTCTTCTGCAAACCATTCGACGAAGCTCGCACCATATAGCACTTCACCTTGGGCCTCAGTAATAGGCTTACCTTGCTCCAAAGTCATTAATCTTGCTAAATCATCTTTGTTATCTAACAGCAATCGGAACCACTGTTGCAGCAAATTCGAGCGAGCCTTAGCAGGTAGCATCGCCCACTCTTTTTGAGCGCTATGTGCTCTCTCTATACCGGCAACTATATCTTGCTCAGTGGATATAGGTGCAAAGCCTAAACTTTCACCCGTAGCAGGGTTTGTGACCTCAAGACCTTGGTCATTATTTGCTGCCATGAAAGAGACAAGGCTCTGATTAGTGAGTAACTGCATGGTAATTCCTTATGGATAAGCGCGTAGTCCTTACTATCTATCATACTGCACTTGGCTTTTACGTCAGCTAAACGTAAATAGCATTTACTGTTTTTGATAATATAAATTGCGTAAAAAGCCCTATCAGATATTGATAGGGCAGATCTTTTACTCGTGCACTGTTTTTATTATGGAAGGTCTCTGTGCATTCAACGCTGTATTTATTAAATACTGGCTCCCGGTAAGTTGGGATAATCGGTATAGCCAACTTCATTTCCACCAAATAGGGTTGAACCATCGAGCTCTGCTAACGGATGCCTGTGTTTTAGACGTTCAACCAAGTCTGGATTAGAGACAAACGGATGCCCAAATGCGACCAGATCGGCATAACCTTTCTCAAGCACTTCATTCGCGCGTTCTAGGGTATAACTTCCCGCGACGATAATGGTATTGGTGAAATACTCGCGTAGCTCAATACGGAAACTTTCTGGTATCACAGGGGCATCATCCCAATCCGCTTCCGACAAATGTAAGTAGGCAATGTTTCTTTGTTGAAGCTGTTTCGACGCCTGCAAAATTGTTGGCACAATATCTGGGCAGTTCATATCTTTAAAAGTGATAAAGGGAGCAAGCCTCACGCCAACACGACTTGCACCGATTGCAGCACTGACTGCATCGACAACATCGAGTAAAAAGCGCAGGCGATTTTCTCTGCTGCCTCCATAGTTGTCTGTACGATGATTGGAGTTGGTTCGCAAGAACTGGTCGATAAGATAGCCATTGCCGCCATGAATTTCGACACCATTAAAGCCTGCTTCAACTGCCCGCTTCGCCGCATTGGCAAAATCTTGAACCACGCGATCAATGTCCTTTTGCGTCATAGCTCTTGGCTCAACGCAGTCCACCATATTGCCGTTACCCTGCTCGTCGGCAATCCAGACTTGCGTTTCCACTGGCTTTAATGCCGAAGGGGCTATTGGCAACTCGCCGTTTTGAAACACAGGATGTGAGACTCGACCAACATGCCAAAGCTGACAAAACATTGCAGCGCCTTGCTGCTTAACGTCTTGAGTGATTTGCTTCCAACCAGCAACTTGCTCATCGGTATAAACCCCTGGGGTAAATGAGTAACCTTGCGAGTCATCTGAGATTTGAGTCGCTTCGGAGATTATCAGTCCAGCACTGGCGCGCTGTTTATAGTAAGCCGCCATCATCTGATTAGGAATATTCCCCGGCTGACTGGTTCGCGCCCGAGTCATTGGTGCCATTACAACACGATTTTTCAGATTAACGGATTGAAGCTGAATTGGTTGAAAGAGTTTACTCATGATGAGTTCCTTATCATTGGGACAGCCAGACAACTGTTCTGGCTGCGATTACTGAGGGGATTGGTCAGATTAATTAGTGACACTAACGGATTGCGGATTCTCTCCGCGGTTGGCTTTGGCAATAAACAGCAAACCGATGAGTGGAACAATGATGGCGGCATAAGGAATCATGCTTGCTCCCAATTGACTATCTAGAACCATCCCTCCTAAGAATCCGCCAAATGCATTAGCTAGGTTGAAAGCAGAGATATTGGCTGTTGCGGCCAGCTCTTGGCCCTCACCACCGTGATTCATCACTCGAAGCTGCATTGCAGGTACATTGGCGAACGAAGCGATACCAAACACAAAGGCTGTGGCAACAAACATTACTTTGCTTTCGACAGCCACCCCCACAAGCAGCAAAGATACAATCATGGCTAGGGCCCAAAACATTGAGGCCTTTTGTAAGTTTTTGTCTGACGAACGACCGCCCATGGTGTTACCGACAATCAAACCCACACCGACAATGACCAGAATCCAAGTCACTGCGCTTTCACCAAAGCCTGTTATGTGCATTGCAATAGGAGCTAGGTAACCATACAGAGTCATAAAGCCAGACCAAGCAAATACTGTGATTGCTAAGCTAATAATAAGCATGGGATTTTTGAATGCAGCTAACTGCGCCTTCACATCCTTCGCTTCACCGTGACCTGTCGACTTAATGACAGAAGTGATGAAGAACAGTGCGACGAATCCAAATGCAGCCACGGTCAGGAATGTGGTGTGCCAGCCGAACTGTAAGCCAATCCAAGTCCCTCCAGGAACACCTAGCACGTTTGCCAAAGTTAAGCCTGCAAACATCTGTCCAACAGCGCGCCCTGCCATTTTCTCTGAAACCAGATTCGTCGCAACAACTGCACCGATACCATAGAAAGGACCTTGAACCAGACCAGTAATAACCCGACTTATCATCAGAGTTAGATAATTCGGCGCAAAAGCTGACAACACGTTACCCGCTATAAACAGAACCATAAGCCCTGCGAGTACCATTTTCTTGTTGAATCTGGCGAGATAAATGGTTAGCAATGGCCCACCAAATACAATCGCGAGCGCGTATGCACTAATCAGGTAACCAGCTTGTCCCTCAGAAATGGATAACGAATGTGCGACCTGAGGCAGTATGCCAGCAATAACAAACTCGGCAGTGCCGATAGCAAAAGCTGCAAGTGTTAAGATCCATACCTGCAGCGGCATTTTTTCTTTATTCATTGGAATATCTCTATTGAAATCGAATGGGGAACTTAGGTACCAACGACTCTTAGTGGCTGATACCAAGCACTCGCGGAATGAATCAACCCAGCAACGCGCCGCCATCGACGTCAAGCACGGCACCTGTCATGTAGGTGTTTTGAATCGCAAACTGGTAAACCGCCGCTACATCGCTCGCTTCTCCGACCTTGCCAACAGGCAGGCTTTGTTGCGTTCTTTCGTACATAGCATTTCTATCTGCTTCAGCCATGCCTTGATATGCCTCGGTTTTCGTTAATCCTGGGCTGACAACATTGACCCGAATCGGAGCCAGTTCTTTCGCTAATACTTTTGCCGTCGCTTCCATTGCTGCATTGATCGCGGTTTTTACATAGGTATTGGCGACGACTTTGCGCGACAACATGCCGGAAGTAAGGGTGATAGAGCCGCCTTTCTTAACAAAACGAGCACCGTGTTTTGCCGCATTTATTGCTCCCCAGAATTTAGTATCAAAAGCGCACTTGGCTTGGGAAACCTCAACGTCTACTACCTTGCCAGCCGGAGCATAAGATCCCGCAGTGACGATAAGATGGTCAAAAGCGCCTATCGTTTCGAAGTAGTGGTAAACCGCCTGCTCATCGCTAATATCGAGTCCTGTCTTACGACTGGCTACATGTACGATGCTGTTATCACTGGCTAATTGTTTAGCGAGCTCCGCACCAATACCTGATGTTCCACCGAGGACAACGTATACCGTTTTGTCTGCTTTCATGACTTATTGCTCCAATCTTGTTTCGATGAGGCCAGTATATTGATTGGATTTGATTTGATAATTGAGTAATATTTGAATTGATTATTCAGCCATACCGAATAATAAAGGAGAGAAAGGTGGACAAGTTTTCCGATATGACACTGTTTGTCAGCATTATCAAAAATCAGGGGCTAGCGGCCGCTGGGAGAGAGCTCGGCCTATCACCTGCAACGGTGACGGCAAGATTGCAAGCATTAGAAGATCGTTATGGCGTTAAACTGCTCAATCGAAGTACTCGGCACATCTCATTGACTGATTCGGGCGCTATGTATCATCAGGCTTGCCTTGAAATCATCGACAGCGTCAAAGAAACAGAAAACTTGCTTCAAACGGGTATCAAAGAAGTACGCGGGACATTAAAAATTTCCGCACCAAGAGACATAGGTAAACAATACATCTCACCGCTGTTATCTGAGTTTAGCGAACTGTATCCAGAAGTGATTCCCTATCTCTACCTGAACGATAACTTGTCTAACTTGGCGGAGTCTGGATTGGATATCGTGATTCGTTATGGAGAACTTGCAGATAGCAATCTTATCTCTCGCAAGCTAGCACCAAGTCGACGAGTGCTTTGTGCCTCTCCAACTTACTTAGCTAAGAAAGGGACACCTATCACCCCACAAGATTTAGCCCATCACGACTGTTTAGCTATGGTGCGAAGTAATGAAGAGCTCAAAACTTGGCACTTTCAAGACGAAGACAAACACAATGCGATTACTGTGGTGCCAAAACGCTTTTCTGATGATGGTGAAGTCATACGTCAGTGGGCACTCGATGGAGCAGGTATCGCACTGAAATCGATTCTTGATGTACAAGAAGACATCAAACAGCAACGTTTAGTGACACTACTGAATGGCTATATGAAAAACTTCAATGCCTCAACCTCTTCGGCTGGCGCAGACTTAAATGTTATCTATTTAAGCAGGCAGTACCAACCAAAACGAATCCGACTGTTTATTGATTTTTTGATTGAGAAATTTCAGCCTTCTAGCTAGTTGTCTTAAGGCGACGACTTAGCTCTCCTGGGGTGGTTAGCACAAATGCCTTAAACTCTCTGGTCATATGCGCTTGATCCGAGAAACCATGTTCAAATGCGAAATCTGCAAGCGAGACATCTGGGTTTTCTCTCAGTTTACTCAAGCTGGAATGGACTCTACGCAACCTTTGAAAATATTTGGGGCTCATTCCGAGCCACTGGCGAAACCTGCGCTCGACTTGCCTTTGATTGTATGGAAACTGCTCTCCAATTTTCCCTTGTGTCGCTAACTTGATTAGCATCGCTCGCTTAGCAAAATCCGCTTCCAAAGGAAGTATTTGCTGTTCACACCATCGGTAAAGTGTCGTGAGATGTCTACTTTGATTTTGCTCGGACAATTGCTCATGAAGTGCCATAAGTACAGACATAATCTGCGTATCATTGTTAATAAATGACGGTAACATCATCCCTGGCTGAAAACGAATTCCACATAGCAGGGCGCCATGATAAAGCTCAATAATTTGAGTTCTGTGATTGTATTTTTGAACAATAATTGGATCACTTATCGGTGTATTTGATAGGCAAACTTCACCTCTCAACAGCAAGGTCAATCCAGAACCACCATCACAATACAATGGTTTCTTAATAACGCCACGCTGCCCACCCGTGACGTTTACCGACCATATCGCTTGAATATGGTCGGATAACTTGCCCCGCGGTTTAAAAATCCGAAAATCCATTTCGTTATTAAATTCTCCTCAGCCAGATTGTTACTTTGACAGGCTGCCAATTTCTGGCTTGAATGTTTTGGCCACGCGATTCCAGCTATTGATAGCATTGATCGCAAGTGTTAACACCACTAGGCCTTGCTCACCAAAGACTGCTAATGTCGACGCAAAATCGTCATCAGATATCGCATTATTACTACTGACCATTTCAGCCCAATGTAGCGCAACTTTCTCATCTTCGCTATATATAGGCATCTCTCGCCATGCAGTTAACCCAATCAAGCGATGCTCAGACTCTCCACTACTCAACGCCTCTTTACTATGCATATCGACACAAAAAGCACACTGATTAAGCTGAGACACTCTTAATTTAACCAACTCCCATAGAGCCAATGAGAGCGTTGGTTGCTGATCAAACTGCGCTCTTAAATAGTTTTCTTGACCTAGTAGAATCTGAATCCCTTCTGGCGCAGCATTAAAATAGTCTAATCTTTGAGTCATAGTATTATCTCCTTTAATAGATACGCTCAGATTATTGCTTTCCCTTACTCTATGATTGAAGATTTTCGACACCCATCCAGTCTTGCAAGCCGTGCTCAGTCATGGCAATCTCAAGTGTTATGATATAACATAACCAAAATAAGCAAAATTCACTGGATTGAATGCAAGATATCGAAAAGACCATTAAGCACGTTGAGCAAAGCTGCAAACATCGCGGCAAGCAATTAACGACAAAACGTAAGATCGTTCTACGCGCCTTAATACACTCCAACAAGTCTTTGTCTGCCTATGAATTGGTCGACTACTGCAAAGAGCACTTCGACGCCAACATTCAGGCGATGACCATCTATCGTGTTTTAGACTTTTTAGAAAGCGAACAGTTGGCTCACAAGATCAAAGTGTCTAACAAGTACGTCGCCTGTTCACATATTCATTGTGACCATGACCACGGTGTCGCTCAGTTCTTAATTTGTTCTAAGTGCAACAAAATCAGTGAGCAAACAATTGATCCTGCGATGGTTTCAGGGCTTCAGTCCAACGCGCGCCAAGAAGGTTTTACCATGATTAATCCGCAACTCGAGATCAGTTGTGTGTGCGATGATTGCGCAAAAAAGGAATCGGGCGGCTAAAGCAATCACCTCTCAAGCCAATCCCTACTGCTCATCCCCGCTTAGTTTTAAAACAAGGAGATTTCAAAAACCATGTCTGCCACGCTCATTAAAAATGCCCGAATCGTCAATGAAGGCACTGTTATCGAAGCCGACTTACGCATCGTCGGCCAAAGGATAGAAAAAGTTGAACAGGGTATGACCGCCCAACCTGCTGACACCATCATAGAGGCTAATGGCAAGTACCTTGTTCCCGGAATGATTGATGATCAGGTTCACTTCAGAGAACCGGGACTCACACATAAAGGCTCTATTGCATCAGAGTCCCGCGCGGCAGTTGCCGGTGGCATCACTAGCTATATGGAAATGCCCAATGTTAGCCCTGCAACGACAACCGTTGAAGCTCTCGAACGTAAATTTGATATTGCCTCGGCCAGCTCATTGGCTAACTATTCCTTCTATCTCGGTGCGACAGAGGACAATCTAGAGGAGATTAAGCGCCTCGACCCTAAGAGACACTGCGGCGTTAAAGTGTTTATGGGGGCCTCTACAGGTGATCTTTTGGTTGAGGCACCGCAGGCGCTCGATGCTATCTTCCGTGACTCTCCCGTTCTGATTGTTACCCATTGTGAGAGTGGTCCGGTTATCGCTCAAAACAAACAACGCCTTTTGCAACACAAATCGGAACTCACCATCGAAGATCATCCTCTTCTAAGAGATGACGAAGCTTGTTTCGCCTCTTCCTCTTACGCGGTTGAGTTGGCGAAAAAGCATGGAAGCCAATTGCACGTTTTACACATTACAACGGAAAAAGAACTCGCTCTGTTTGAATCAGGTCCAATCGCAAACAAGAAGATTACTGCGGAAGCCTGTGTCCATCATTTGTGGTTTAGTCACCAAGATTATGCAACCTTAGGTAACCAGATCAAATGTAACCCAGCAATCAAGTTTCCTAGTGACAGAGACGCGCTGGTCAACGCGCTGAAAACAGGCCAAATTGATATTATTGCCACCGATCACGCCCCTCATACATGGCAAGAAAAACAGGTCGCCTATGAACAAGCCCCTGCGGGTTTGCCTTTAGTACAACATGCGCTACTGACCCTGTTTGATCAGGTCAAATCGGGGTACCTGACCATGGCACAGGTTGTTGAAAAGGCTGCGCATAACCCTGCCATTCGCTACGCAATCAAGGAACGCGGATTTATCCGTGAAGGTTATTTTGCTGACTTAGTTCTGGTCGATCCTCAATCAACGACAAGAGTGAGCAACGAAAATAGTTTATACCACTGCGGTTGGTCGCCGTTTGCGGGGCATACTTTCTTTAGCCAGATTCAACACACTTGGGTCAACGGTGACTTAGTGTATGCAAACCAGCAAATAAACCCTTCATCTAACCCAGCAATGCGCTTGTCATTCAATCGATAACCGTCAATCACTCTAAGTCAGTCTATAGGAGAATAACCAATGAGCACTGATAACTCCGCAATAAAGGGAGTTCCAACCAACATCATCACAGGCTTTCTCGGCGTGGGGAAAACATCGGCGATATTGAATCTAATGAAAAGCAAACCAGAGGATGAACGCTGGGCGGTGCTGGTTAATGAGTTTGGTGAAATTGGTGTCGATGGCAGTTTGTTCCACGGGCAAACCAATCAAGGTCAGCAAGTATTTATCCGGGAAGTGCCTGGGGGCTGCATGTGCTGTGCAGCTGGTCTGCCGATGCAAATCGCCCTCAATCAGCTGCTATCAGAGGCAAAACCTGATCGCCTATTGATTGAACCAACAGGTCTTGGTCACCCTAAAGAAGTGTTAGAGGTTCTCTCTTCTGAGCATTATCGCCAAGTGTTGTCACTGCAAAAAAACGTCACTTTGGTCGACGCGCGTAAGTTGTCTGATCAACGTTATACTCATCACGAGACCTTCAATCAGCAGATTGCCATTGCTGATACCGTGGTCGGCAACAAGCAGGATTTGTATCAGCCCGGTGACAAAGCCAAACTCAAAGCTTATGTTGCTGAGGTCAGTCGTCCAAATACTAAGGTTGTCTTTGCTGAGCATGGCAGACTTTCATTGTCTGAGTTTGAAGGAAAAGCAAACCTAGACGCGCATACTCCACACCACCACCATCATCATGAAAGTAAACCACTGGCTTCCGAGTTGCCGATGCCAGACAGCGGTATGCTAAAAGCCACCAACTCAGGTGAAGGTTATCAGAGCGCAGGATGGCGATTTTCAGCGAACAAAATCTTTGACCGCCAAAAATTGCTGAGGTTGTTAGTCGGCTTAAAAGCTGAACGCATGAAAGCGGTATTCATTACCCAAGATGGCATCTTCGGCTATAACCTAACCGAGGATGGTCTGACTGAGTCTGATCTCGATGAATGTAGTGAAACTCGTATCGAAGTGATCGCCGAAACGGTAGCGGCAGACTTAGAAAGCAAGCTCCTTGAATGTGTTATACACTAAATGCAGTCAATCCTGAGTGCTCTCTACGAGCACTCAGGATTTTTCTAACTTGCTGACACCGTGCGTTTCTCTGCCAAAGCCATCGCAATGTTGGCTTTGCTATAGGCACTTTCATTGATGAAATGTGGGTAGATATCTTGTGCCTTCTCCCAAAGAATATCATGGCCTAAAAACGTTGCTAGTAGCGGCTCTCCTTGCTTCACCACTTCAAAGTCTCGCCCGCATACCATCGGATGAACCATAGCGCTGCGCATTCCATCTTGATCGAGCAGAATTGGCACCTCTTCCGTGTAGAAAAACGCGCTGTAATCTTGCAAGTTATCTAGCTGATTGAGATTGTGCTTTTCTACGTAATCTAGCACCGCCGTGAGCATTTGTTTCATCAACTCAAGTGTTTCCGACTTCAGCGAGCCATGAGCTTGAGCCCCGACTTCAATCATCACGCCATACTCGCCTGTTGAGCACAAATAAGGTTGCTCTGACCATGGCTTTCTATCTTCAAACAAGATGTTTGCTTTTGGCATGCGCTGTTTTACGTAGGCCCCCATTTTTCGGTAGAAGCGATCCGTAGAGAGTAGAATGAGCGTCGCGCCCATATTGCTGGTCGTGTTATGTAAATCAACGATGAGCTGATTTTTACTGGCAGCATATTTGGCAGCGAACGCAGAAGCGGCTTTACTCTCATGCAATACGCGTTCTTTCTCGTTACCAAGCTCAGCAAACTCTCGATTTAAGTCTGTCTCTAAATAGCGCACATTCTGTTTTACCGCTTCTGGGTTAGCGATCACCGAAGAGGTAGTAAATGTTGAACGTTCAGCGGAGTAAAGCCTGTCATTAATCAGCTTATGTAAATATATACCTGAAAGCTCATTACCATGTGTCCCCGCAACAATCAGCGCGCTATTGATCTTGTCCATTATATTTCCATTCCAAGGTTTTAAATGATGCAAATGTTATAACATAACAAAACATGCAAAATAAACTTTCTAGGGTTTGAAATACGCACAACTAAAAAAGCCTACCGAAGTAGGTAGGCTTAAGGGAGTTTAGGCATCAAGCTAACTAGTGGCTAGGTCCAAAAGCTCAGAGCGATAAAGGTTAGCACGCCGATACAAGCAATGTTAAGGATAATACCAACTCGCATCATCTCACTCTGTTTAATGTGCCCAGATCCAAACACAATCGCATTCGGAGGCGTCGCAACTGGCAACATAAAGGCACAGGATGCGGCAACCGCTATCAGAACAGACAGGATGACAGGCGACATGCCAAACGCTTCAGCAACACTTGCAAATACAGGGATTAATAAGGCCGCACTCGCCGTATTACTGGCGAATTCCGTTAAGAACACAACAAAAACCGCAATGATAGCGATGATGAAGAAGATCCCCCAGTGAGCAATCATCTCACTCAGGGTATTGGCAAGAAAGACACTTGTTCCCGTTGCCTTTAGAACATTACTCAAACAGATACCACCACCGAACAGGAGCAAAACGCCCCAATCTGCGGTCTTCTCAATATCTTTCCAGTGAACAACGCGGGCAAAGCTAACTGCGATAATGGCCGCTAGCGCCACAAGGGTATCAAACTTAGCGTAACCACCGAGCATGGCATTAATCGGCTTGCTGAAGATCCATAAGCAGACGGTGGCGCCAAAAATAGCCAAAGTCACAACCTTACCTTTATCCCAGTTGATCGCGTCGCGATTTAACTCGAACTCTCCAGATAAGTTTGGCTTTAGAGTCGCGTAAAGAACAGCTATAGCAATAGGCAATAAAATTAGCGAAGTTGGTACACCAAAGCTCATCCACTCAGTAAAAGTTAAACCAACTTCCGCAGCGGCGATAGCATTCGGTGGGCTACCAACAATCGTTGCAATACCACCAATACTTGCGCTGTAGGCGATGCCGAGCAGAACAAACACATAGGTCTTATGACCACTTTCAGAATTCACTTTGCTTAACACGCCGAGTACCAAAGGCAGCATCATCGCCGTGGTCGCAGTGTTACTGATCCACATTGATAGCGCAGCGGTAACACCAAACAGCATGAACACAGCCACACTCATTTTACCTTTAGCGAGGATCAGCACTTTATCTGCAATAACTTTATCCAGTCCCTGACGATGCATAGCGGCAGCTAAGGCGAAGCCACCCAAGAATAAGAAGATAATTGAGTTAGCAAAGTTGTTCAGTGCAGTTTGGGTGTCAAATACACCAAACAAAACAGCCATAATTGGGACTAAAATGGCCGTCACGGTGACATGCAATGCTTCTGTCAGCCAAAGAATCGCGACAAAGGTGAGCATACTAATACCTAGCACCACTTGAGGGTCAAAAGGCAAGGTAAAGTACAAGATGAGAAACAGAGCAACGTCTGCGAGGATAATCAGACTATTGCGGTTGAAAAACCATTCTCTAGTATTGTTGGGCAAAGGGACACTATCATTTCTATTCATTATTATTTTTTCCTTATTAGGGCCTTGTGGCATAGCAAATGATCCCACATAAACGCCATTTGGAAATATTTTTCATTGCGAATTTGTTAACCATATCAACAACAAGGTTATGAATGTTAATGGTATGAATGAATTAGATATTTTTCCATCAACACCTAAATTGATTTTCACAAAAATAATTCACCCCAATTATTTATCAACCTCGCTTAGTAAAAATTCAATTGGCGTCATTGGCGAGTAATGTGTCACCTTTTGCCAGTGTGTGGCGCAATTTGATTGCTTATTATTTCCTCATCCCAACAACATAACGTTTAACAATCAGAAAATGAGGCACAATATGGCAAACACAGCATTAATTACTGGCGCATCAGGTGGTATCGGTTTAGAGCTAGCAAAAATACACGCACAGAAAGGTGGCGATCTTGTATTGGTGGCGCGATCTGAAGATAAGTTAAATCAACTGAAAGCTGAATTGGAAAGCGAATACCAAAGCAAGGTGTTTGTTATTGCCGAAGACTTATCTGATCCTCAGTCAGCAGATAGGGTTGCTGCTAGCGTCGAAGCGATGGGACTACAAATCGATACTTTAATTAATAATGCGGGTTTCGGCGGCCATGGATTGTTCCACGAACGAGCACTCACGGATGACCAAGCCATGATGCAGTTAAACATGGTGACCCTAACCAACCTAACTCACCACTTTTTGCAAGGTATGGTTGAGAGACGAAATGGGCGCATTCTCAATGTTTCATCGACTGCGTCATTTATTCCAGGACCATTGCAAGCGGTATACTACGCCACTAAGGCTTATGTCACCTCTTTTACTCAAGCGATTGCCGAAGAAGTTGCACAGTACAATGTTACTGCAACCGCTTTATGTCCGGGGGCTGTCGCAACAGGTTTTGTAGCAGCGGGGAACTTAGATGGTGTCGACATTTGGAAAAATGCCAAATCACCTCGTTCAGTCGCTCAGTGCGGTTATCAGGCAATGGAAAAAGGCGAGCTAGTTGCATTCAACGAACGTGGGCTAAAATTTCAACTTAACTGGGTAATTCCATTCTTACCGCGTAAGATGGTATTAAAAATGTCTCGTAAGTTTATGGAAAAGAACTAATAAAATGAAACGTGCGAACCGATTTGCCGTCTCTCCAATATGGAAAGTGCTACTCAATGACATGCAAATTGATCTCCAAGCTGTGTTGGCTTATGCCAACCTGCCAGGGGATTTATTTAGCAGAGAAAATGCCAGCTTAGCGCCTCACGAGTACTTTCAATTGTGTAATGGCCTAGAAAAAGCAGCAGGGGATAAAGAGGTCCCTCTCTTGTTCGCACAGCACCTTTCAGTGGAAGCTTTTGATGCTCCTCTGTTTGCTTCTATCTGCAGTCCAAACTTCAACGCAGCCTTAAGCCGTTTGAGCCAATACAAACCGCTGATTGGCCCAATGATGTCTGTGGTGAATCAAACCGATCAATACACAGAAATCACCGTACGTTGCTACGGCTACCGCGAAGCACTGCCAAAAACGCTTGGCCTAATGGAAACTGTCTTTTTTACCCAGTTGGCACGATTGGCGACGCGAGAGCCAATTCGCCCACTGAGTGTTGAACTGCAAGTGCTACCGAAGGATATCACTCAGTATGAAAGCTACTTCGGCTGCTCCATTCGCAAAGGGGAAGAGGTAAAAATTCGATTTTCTGCGCAAGATGCCGCACGAACCTTCCTTACCTCGAATGCGGCTATGTGGGAGTTTTTCGAGGCGAAACTCAATCAAAAATTATCTGATCTCGATAGCAGGGCCACTACATCTGATCGAGTCAGAGCGGTACTACTGGAAGCGCTGCCAAGTGGTCAATCTAGTATTGAAGACGTCGCAGAAAAACTTGCGATGAGTAAGCGCACACTTCAACGTAAGCTCAGTGCTGAAAAGGAGAGTTTCCAAAGTATCTTACAAACGGTTAGAGAAGAACTTGCTGATCATTACTTAGAGAAATCAGAGATGTCTTTAGGAGAGATTTCGTTTCTGCTTGGCTTTCAGGAGTCCAATTCTTTTATTCGCGCCTACAGTGCTTGGAAAGGCGTTTCACCTGGTCACTACCGAGAGCAATACCATTAATCAGGTGGTTAAAAGGGGACTTGGCAGCCCCCTTTAATAAACTTATCCAATCAGCTTATCGAAGCTTTCCATTACTTCAGCACACTTCATCACTCTGCCGTGGCCTTGTCCTTGGGTTGCCACCAGCGTAACGTTTTCCATTTCTTGAGCCGCCTTTTGTGACACCTCAAACTTAGTAAACTTGTCACCTTGATCGTGGACAATAATGGTTTGCGCACTGCGTAACTTGAGCTTGTTGTATGGGTCGACGGATTGAATTGGGTAGTGGTACTGATCTTCAACCTCAGAAACGACTGCATTGAACAAACGCATTGAGTATCCTGAGCGAGCGACGCTGCCAAATAAGTTGTCGAGATAATCCAATACAGGCGCAATCAACAAGAATGGTTTATCGACCAACTTCTGATGATGACACTCGATTGAAGACGCCGTTCCCATGCTGTGACCAACAAGCCCAGCCACATCATCAACACTATCCAAAATCGCTTCTAAGCCATGAACAAATGCCGGAATATGCCCGTACACGCCGCCACTTTGACCGTGGCCCGGGTGATCATACGCTAATGCGGTGTAGCCTCGGCTAGCGATGTGCTCCATCAAGGGGTAAAACTGACTCGCACTCCCCGACCAACCATGGGTCAGCACCCACACTGGGCCTGTGCCTAATTGGTACGTTTTGAGTACCCCTTCCTTAGATTCTACTTCACCTTTAATCAATCCGGTTGGTTCAGCATTCTTAGGCTTTGTGCGCGCTGGGGTCAGCAGTAACTTGCGCGCGGTGTTCTTCGCATGATTAGGTGCGAGAGTGTGATGAAGCCGAGTAGTTATGTTAACCAAGCTCTTCTTTACACTGAACTTTTGCGAGGTATTAAAGTAAATCTTCTCACTCATGGTTTTATCCTTTTGGTGCCAGTCTCTACTTCTCGCCAAAAAGCGAACGACCGTGCTATTTTTAATTAAATAATAAGCCAAGTAGTGTCTACTTAGCTTAGAATTCGGTTACTTCCAGCTTGCAATCAAACGTTTAACGCCCTGCCAGAAGTGCTCGTTGCTCGCCTGTTCTCCGTGTATCGAATAAAACAGATGAGCACTTAAATACAAACCATACAATTCAAACGTGGCCTGCCTAGGTTTAAGATCTTGACGAAATTCACCATTCTCGACCCCTTTCGCAACCTGAATTCGTAAGTACTCTATCCAAGTCGCGATGGTTTTCTTTAGTACTTGCTGGGTAGGGGCCGATTCTGCGCTCGTCTCTTTCCAAGCATCTAAGAACATACAGCTGCCTTGAAAAGAGTGGTTCCACCCTAACCAGTTATCGAGCAGCAGTGTGAGCTTTTCTTCGATGGTGATCGAAGTTCGCTCCCTCGCGGGCGCAATCACGCGCTGAGTAAAGATCTGGTTGGCGTAATCCAAAACTGCTATTTGCAGGTTATCCTTGGAGTTAAAGTGAGCAAACAAGCCACTCTTCGACATCCCACATTGCTTGGCTAATTCCCCAATGGTTAAGCTCTCAAGCCCATTTTCACTCGCTAGCTCAAATGCCTTACTTAAGATATTTTCTCGGGTAACTTTGCCTTTACTCATACTGCTCTCTCGTTACTGTTAATGCTATTTTTAGCACACTCGTTCTTTTTTGCAAATTTTATCTCACCTGCAACTGAATGAAATCACAAAGTCTAACCCGTAAATGTAACAATTCTTAGGGTTAGATTTTACTCTCAAATTACTGTAGTAACTGATAGTAGCCTCAGCATAATTTGATTTAGATTCATTCCTTAAGGCGAATTTATTGATATACCCTGAACACTTTTAATGGTTTTGATGTCGTTATGGAAAGTAAGAAAATTCAAAGTATTGAGCTAGGCCGAGTGATAGCGATATTAGCGATTGCCGCCATGCACTGTCAGATGTTTCTCAGCTATTGGCAAATTAATGAAACGCCCTGGGTTGGATACGTGTTTAACCAAGCAACACGCTTTGCCGTCCCTTTGTTCTTTTTGATTTCAGGTTATTTGATCCAACCCAAGCTAACCGTTGACCCAATCGCGACGCTTAAGCGCTACACCACTCCTTTGCTGCGCATTTTTGTTGTCTGGAGTGTGATATGCCTTGTTATGCCTTTTAACTGGGCGACTGTGGCTGAGCATGGGTATCTCGCCGAACGTCAAGGTTATTGGGGTTACCTTGGTCAAGCACCACTAAACTCGCTGCTAGAAGGCGGTCTCGTCCACTTATGGTTTATTCCCGCGCTGATTTTTGCAGCTGCGATTGGTGCTGGATTGCAAAAGTTTAAACAGATAGAGCTTTTTGTCCCGCTTGGCATCGCACTGTATGTTTACGGTGTTCTTGCAGGCAGCTATCAGGGGCTAACAGAGTTCTGGTCTCCATTCTTTACCCGAAACGGCCCGTTCTTCAGTACCTTGCTGTTTGCGATTGGTTTTTCGATTCGTCAGCAAACGATAAATGCTACTTCTCGTCAAGCCTTGCTGCTAGCATCAGTCGGTATGCTGTCACATTTCGTTGAAGCCTTTATCCTCAATAACTATCAGCAACCTTTTAATGGCAATGACTTCCTGTTTGGCACTGTGCTGTGGGGAACGGGCTGTTTTATGTGGCTACTATCAAAACCAGCACTCGGAACTCAATCTTGGCTAACCAAGCAATCTAAGTATGTGTTACCTCTCTACGTGGCTCATCTACCTATGATTATTGTGATGATGAACGTATCTGGAGTATTGGGCCTGACTGGATTTGCCAAAGATATGACCGTCTTGTTTGGCGCGATAGTGCTCACCTTTGGATTGATTAAAGGGTTAGAGAAAACACCCCTCTATCGACTGCTATTTAGGTAGCCATGTTGAGTGTGATTGTTGAGGGAACCGTTGAACAGAAAACAAAGCGATGGGTAATCCATCGCTTTGTCGTTAATTGGGCTTACGAGCCAAGTCTCTGGCAAGAATCAAAGCTAAACCAAACACCTGTAGAAACAAGCCAATGTTCTTGTACCAAGCAATCCTTTCATTAAGCGTTGTCATCAGCTCAGATATAGAGAGATTCTCTAGATAAAAGTCATCAATTTGATTTCGATATACCTGCTGGGCTTGGTTTATCAGCATCATCAATTGAGGAAGGTTGTCTAAGCTAATCTCTGGGATTGGCTGATTAACCCACTGGCTCAATTGACCCTGTAGCGTCGCTTGCAATTGTTGTTGAACTTCGCCCTCATGAGCGATATGCAGGAGCAACATTTCACGCTTACGTTCGAGCATTTCAACACTGTTCCACGCGAGCTGAATTGAATAGATGTTTTCGTCTTTTTGCTCAGATAGCTGGCCAATCTCCCCACTCAACTTGTCGAGCACAATGCTCGACATCAAAAGCGCTAAGACATTGAGGACTAACCCCGTCAGTACTAGCGCCCATGCAGGAGGAGAGCGAAATATCATTACCACATCCTATCAAATGGTAGATAAACAATATTTAGTACAATCAGAACCGCCATCACTAAGAAGGTCATCTTCATCCCCGAAATACGGCCTTTTAGTCTGTCTGCAAGGATACCTTTCGCATGTAATATACGGCCAAGAACAAACACAATACCACACGCATGGATCATCCAAGGGCTTGCACCGTTGTACTCCACCATAGCCATCAAAATCAGGGTAACTGGAATGTAATCCACCGCGTTGCCCTGTGCACTTCGGGCGATGGTCAGGGCATCTACCCCGCCATCCGCATATTTTACCTGAGCTTTGCGGCGCTGCTTAATCACTTGAATAGAGAGCCAAATCATTAGTGCAGCAAGAATTGCAGCGTAAAGCGCTGTAACCATCAACATTCTCCTTATGATTCAGGTTTCTAACACCTGATATTTTTCTCATCTCTAAGTATTACTAATTAAGCATAAAAAAGCCCCGCTGAATAGCGGGGCTGAATATTTAAGCCCAGATACGGAAATTTCTGTCGCCCTATCAAAGCGTTTCAATAAAGGGAGCTATCACTCTGAAGCGCTCAATAGAGAGGTTTAAGGCTAACAACGTCCACACTGTTTTGATTTTGCTTCACAGTCTACGAGGTTGCCGTGTTTATCGAGTTGGAAGGTGCAGCATGCCTCAAACAGTTTTTTAAGTTCAACACGGCCTTTCTGCACGCGCGATTTTAACGTTGAGTAGCTGACGCCAACTTTCTCAGCGAGTAGCTTTTGGCTTTCGCCGTTTAGTTCAATAGCTTCTAGCAGTTGAGATTGCTCCGCAGGCAAAGCATTAACAAAGGGCTTAATACACTCTGCCATTTCTTGCTCTAAGCTGGCCTCTTGCTCTTCAAACCACAAGTCATCTGCTTCGAATTCGCCATCACGCTGCTGGCGAGCACGCTTACGGTAAAAGTCGATGATGGTGCGATTAGCCAGTTGAAACAGCCAAGCTTTGACACTGCTGACATCCGCGATGGTAGATAAGTTCTGATAGGTTTTGAGTAAAATCTCTTGCTGCAAATCTTCCACATCATCTGGGTTACTAACCTTAGAGTGAAGGAAAGACTTTAACGCCTGCTGATACTCTGCCCACACTTGCTCTAAGCTGAGGCTTGGGTTAGCAGTTTTCATCTGCGCAACACTCATCCTGCAAGAAGCCAATAACACCTTCTAGACATTGGTAATCGGTGACACAGTAAAGTGTTCGACCTTCTCGACGTTGGCTAATCAATCCCGCTGAAGCAAGGCTAGAGATATGGTGAGAAAGCGTTGAGCCTGGTATACCTAGCTTCTCTTGCAAGCTACCCACTGCAATACCTTGATAACCTGCTTTGACTACACTTTTGTATATCGAAAGACGAGTTGGATGACCAAGCTCTTTAAGCGCTTTGGCAACGACTTCAAGTTCCATTACAGACTCCACATAAGATGATATATTTCCAAAATAATCGAAATATATCCAAGATGCAATAGTTAACAGCCCCACTTTCTAGACAAGCATAAAATGACGATTTCACCACCCACATTTGGTTAATCTAATGTTGCACATTTAACAGCTGTAAAACATTTGGGATGGAGCTAATGTTTCTTGTACGTGCTACAGGAGTGAGCGAGAAATCAATGAAAGTACTGATCCAATACACACAAACAGGAAAATATAAAGATCGAGTATGGGAGTCCCTTACGCTTAAAGCAAAGGGGGAAGTTCAGGCAGTGACGCCTTCTTCGGCTGTTCGATTAATAGAGCAGAACAAAGCCGTTTTATTTACTACGGAAGAAGATGAGATTGTTTTTCAAAGCTAGTTGCTGCAAACCGATTTCGACTTATGGGTTCGTTTTGCGCCTCCTCAAATCGCCAAACGCATACCCACCACCGGAACCAATCTATTCCCTCAGATAGCTTGCTGTTCCGGTTTTTCTTGCCTCAATATCCATTGCTATCGGTCTTTCATTTCTATAACTTAGCCAAGTGGCATGGATGTTATTCGAGGTAGATTGTGAAAAAGCTATTGATAGTCAATGTTGGCTCAGCCCCTGAAAGCCAACTGAGCAAATTTGGTGATTTTGAACTGTGGGCAAAGCAAGCCATTGGCTCCACCACGCTTGAGATCGAGTTTCACGACGGAATCACTAATCCACTGCCAAAACCGCAAGTGCTCGCGGGCGTGATCATCATGGGTTCACTGTCCATGGTGACAGAAGAAGCCAACTGGATGAAGCGGCTTGCAGCGGAAATTGTGCAGCTCGCAGAGTTTCACGTTCCAACATTAGGTATCTGCTTTGGTCATCAACTTATTAGCTACGCTTTTGGTGGAGAAGTCGACTTCAACCCAAATGGGCTGGAAGTCGGTACAGTCAATATCTCCCGTTTGGAAAATAGCATCGACGACCCGTTGCTTAACCAGCTACCCGAACACTTCGACGCTCAAGCCGTCCATTTTCAATCTGTACTTACATTACCAAAGCAAGCTGTCCGGTTGGCACAAAGCAATATGGACCAGCACCATGCGTTTCGTGTCGGCGCGTGCACATGGGGCGTGCAGTTTCATCCCGAGTTTACTGCCGACATCATGCTCGATGTACTTGTGAACTTTCAGGAAGAGTTGGGAGAAGCGAAAATCGAGGCCAAAAAACAGCAAGTAACCTCAACACCACACGCCCAACAAGTTCTGAAGCGCTTTGCGAGTTTGTGCCTAGCTAAACTCAACACTAGGCATGGATAAAAACTAGAACTTTCGGGTTGAATCGATGACCAGAACAATTTTGCCTACAGCTTGATATTGTTCACTTCGGCGATGAGCACTTTGAATATCTTCAAGTGGATAGACGGTATCGATCGGAACTTTTAGTTGGTTATCTTTTATGAGGTTAACGACTTGCTCTAGGTCTTTGGCACTGTTTTCAACCCACATACGATTAAATGCGATGCCATATATCCCCACTTCACCCTCAGCAAGTTCATCAAAGGTAGAAACAATCGCGCCACCCGACTTTACGCAAGAAACGGTTCTATGAAGTAAATAAACGCCTGGTTTTGCAACAAACGCAAGGTCATACCGCATTGAAGCATGCCATTCTGGCGATTGCTCATCGTAGACTTCATCCGCTCCTAAGCTTTTAATGTACTCGAGCTTTGCTGCTGAAGCTGTCGCAACAACATACGCCCCCTTAGCCTTTGCAATTTGAACAGCGAATGCACCTACACCGCCAGAAGCGTTGTGAATCAACACTTTGTTTCCACGTTGTAGTCGCCCATGATGATGTAATCCTTGCCACGCAGTCACAGAAGCCAGTGGTAGCCCAGCCGCCTCCACAAAACTCAAATCATCCGGCTTTTTAACCACTAGATCCGCATCAACAGCCACAAACTCTGCGTTAGTGCCTTGCCCTGAGATCGGAGTAAAAGAAAGCACCTTATCGCCAAGCGCAAATGACTCAACCTCATCGCCAATCGACTCAACAACACCTGCGCAATCCCATCCAAGAACGAGAGGTAAGGTATGGGTATCAGTTTGTGCCATCATGCCGTTACGCAGATGAAAATCGACAGGATTAACCCCCGAAGCCACAACCTTAATCAACACCTGATTTGCCTTAATTGAAGGCTTTTCCAACTGGCCGATCTCTAGGTTAGACACTTCCCCATATTGCTTTATAAATGCTGCTTTCATGTTTTTCTTCCTTAATATGTGATGAGAACAGCTTCAGTATTCAGCGATTAACCTATTTCTTCTAATTAATAGTTGATATAAACATTATTCCACAGGGGAATGAATTATATGGCTAAAGTTGATTTAAATCTGATTGTTATCTTTGATGCAATTATGCGCGAGCAATCAATTACGATTGCTGCTGAACAACTGGCAATGACTCAGCCATCAGTGTCTAAAGCCGTTTCCAGAATGCGCTATGCTTGGAGAGATCCACTGTTTTTAAAGCAGGGCAGAGGAATTACACCGACTCCTTATGCGAAAAAGCTATGGCAAGAAATCGCTGATCCATTGCGCCAGATAAATGGTTCCATTTCGCCTCCCAAATTTGACCCTATGACTTCCTCAACCCAAGTCAGGGTCGCACTAACAGACGGAATTAGTGGTTTGTTTTGGCCTAAACTCAGGGCGATCATAGAGCAAAGGGCGCACGCAATTGATCTTTATGCTGTCCCTTTTCAAGGAAATGGCGAACAACTTTTATTAAATGCAGAGGTCGATTTAGTGTTGGATTATTTTCCAACCAAACATCGTCACATCACAGTAAAGCATTTGTACGACAACCACTTTACCTGTGTAATGCACCCTTCTCACCCCCTAGCAGCTCAAGATTTGTCGCTGGAAGAATTTTGCCACGCAGATCATCTTCTCGTTTCATTATCTGGAGATCCTAGCGGAGCTGTAGACAAGTGCCTTATGGAGAAGGGTAAGCAGCGAAGGGTAGCAATGACAGTCAATAGTTTCTCATCTGCAATTGACCTGCTCCAAGAATCGAATCTGATCTGTGTTATGCCGTTTACTGTCGCGAGCAAGGCGATTCGTAAAGGGCAACTGGTAGATAAAGCCGTGCCTATTTCTGTACCATCGCCCACTATATCGGTGGCTTGGCATACTCGAAATCAACCTAGCCTCGCACTGAAGTGGCTAATTAATGAGATAGAGCAACTCGTCATCCATGACTCAGAAATTTTTACCGCACCCCTACTTCAGGCGTCACCATCGACAGGTTCAAACCTAGGAAACCTTAGCGAGATTAACGCACAGACACCAATTTAAGACTCGCTACTCGACTATCAAAGTCAGAGATTCGAGCCAAAAATGCCGGCTTATCTTGTTTTGAAATGGAGCTCGCGAGCGGAAGATTGGCTTTCATTGGGTCTACTGCACGGTTACGTACTAAGACTTCAAAGTGCAAGTGGGGGCCTGTGATCCTACCCGTAGCACCTGCAATCGCTATCTTTTGACCACGTTTAACGTGTTGGCCTTTCTTGACCAAAAAGCGGTGAAGATGAAGGTAACGCGTCTTGTAAACACTGTTGTGTTCGATAACAAGATACTTACCCGCATATTTGTGGTTACGTACCGCGATCACTTTACCATCACCGGTTGAGTAGACAGGCGCTCCGACAGGAGTGGCGAAGTCTGTGCCGTTATGCGGAGTAACACGCCCCGTCACTGGATGCTTGCGTCGTGGATTGAATGGAGACGTGATGCGGCGATATTGTTTTGCTACTGGGTAGCGATCAAACGCTTGCTCTAGACTATTACCTTGCCTGTCGTAAAAGCGGCCATCTTCAGCCAAGAATGCTGCGACTTCTCTGCCGCGAAGATAAATGGCAATACCTTGTATCTCGGTATTTCCCGTTAGATGACTGCCTAAATATTGCTCTTTGACCAACACATTAAAACGATCCCCAGCGCGCAATTCTTTTGCGAAATCAACTTTGTCACGTAAGACTCGGGTAATGTTAGCGATCTGATTAGGCGTTAAGCCCGCACGGTAAGCCGATAGCGAAAAGCTCCCCTGAATATCGCCCGCATAGAGCTTTTCCTGCCACACACCCGCTTCTTCAACAAAGCGGTAGCTAAAGCTATTGTCTGCCTCACGAGTAAACACCGCCCTTTCAACCAAGCTTTGGTGGTAGATCAAACTCGCGAGTTGTTTAGAATCGCTATCAAGCACAAGTTCCAGGTGATCACCCGGCTTAATCGTGTCTAACTTCAGCGACTCGAGATCGGCCTCTAGAATACTTTGCAGCGTCTCGTAAGGTATGTTCCATGCCGAAAATATCGTGCTTAAGGTATCACCGACTTTAACAAAGTAGTGAGCACGAATTTCAGACGGCTGCTGGGTAGCTGGAACTGCATTTTCTAAGGATTGATAAGCAGTCACTTTGATCGGAGTTGGCTCACTCTTCGGCTCAAACTTGAAAGTCAGCACAGCAGAGAGAGAAAAGGCGGTGATCGCTACCGCAATCAGTATGGGACGAACGAGCTTCATAAAACAGACAAATCAGAACTTAATGTTATGTTATAACATTTATAGTGTGGTATTTACATGCGATCTTTGCTACTTAATATTTCCCAATGACAGTACCAAAGTTTCACAAACGAACTTCATATCTAAAATAGCGTAAACTAACCACAAACAAAATCACATTTACATCAAATCAGTTAGAAAAGCATAGTTTTAAATCACATATCGATTCCGAAAAACCAGACTCACAGTCATTTATGATTAAAAAATAAATTCTCTCTCGATACGTTTTAGTTTCATTTGTCTAACTAGAGCTATCTACCTGATAAAACAAACCTTTGTAATTTATTTCGAATTTTATGGAAATATATATTGATCTTTATCATCTCACTTCTATAATTCGAGAATAATCGAAATGATTTTGGAGATGTATTTAGATGAATAACGAATTTATAACCATGGCGAGCGAAGCGCTCGATATGTTTGCATTTTTAGCCACTGAACTGATCATTCTGTTTTTGGCCATTAGCTACATTGTTGGGGTGTTGCAAGAATTCTTAACACCGGAGAAGATCCAATCGATCCTAAGTTCTCGCAACGGTAAGGGTTATGTTATCGCTGCGTTACTTGGTGCGATTACACCATTTTGTTCGTGCTCAACAATTCCTTTCTTGAAAGGTCTGCTAAGAGCTAGAGCAGGGTTTGGCCCAATGATGGTGTTCTTATTTGGTAGCCCACTCCTCAACCCTGTCATCATTGGCTTGTTTGTGGTGACATTTGGCTGGAAAGTCGCGCTGTTCTACTTCGCTATTGCAATGTTGGTGTCCGTGGTCGCAGGTTATACGCTAGAAAAACTCGGTTTTGAGCGCTATGTAAAACCAGAAGCCTACCAAGCAGCGCAACCTTCAAGCTGCGGCACAAGTTGCGGAGAGAATAAACCTGCAGTAAAAGCAGAGTCGTCATGTGCAGCATCTCGCTGCGGTGAGGCCGCGCCCGTTGCAGCAAAAGAAACGGCTTGCGGCAGTGAACCAAAAGTTGAAGTCTCTTGCTGCTCGGCAGATGGCACAGCAACAGCGACTGTAATTGAGAACAAAGAACCAAGCC
Source organism: Vibrio sp. R10-SG3-ISO10 (assembly GCF_059834185.1). NCBI lineage: Bacteria > Pseudomonadati > Pseudomonadota > Gammaproteobacteria > Vibrionales > Vibrionaceae > Vibrio > Vibrio sp. R10-SG3-ISO10. The sequence continues at coordinate 476,720 of NZ_JCBDHG010000022.1, read as the reverse complement.
GTTGGGCAAAAATTTGGTACTCAACATGGAAAGATTTTAAACAAGTCTTCCCTTACCTAATGCTAGGTATTGCTATTGGTTCGTTTATCTACGGCTTTATTCCTACTGAGTTGATTGCTGAGTACGCAGGGGCAGGAAAATGGTACGCAATACCAGTCGCAGCCATTATCGGTATACCTTTGTACATTCGCGCCGAAGCAGTCATTCCACTTAGTGCAGCATTAGTACAAAAAGGCATGGCATTAGGCTCAGTAATGGCACTCATCATAGGTAGTGCAGGTGCAAGTTTGACCGAGGTGATTTTACTTAAGTCTATCTTCAAAAATCAGATGATTGCTGCTTTCCTGGTTGTCATTCTCAGCATGGCGATAGGTGCAGGCTTTCTATATAGCTTCCTCTTTGGTTAATACAAAAAAGGATTGGCATTGTTGCCAATCCTTTTTTCGGTTTAGAGCGCATTACTCGTAGTCTGATGCATATGTCTCTTCGTAGGTGTGAGAGTACAACTCAAATAGATTGCCAAACGGGTCTTCTAGGTAAACCATTTTTGCAGGCTTAGTGTCGTCTTCTGGGTGATAACGCATCACATCCATACGTACTTTGCCACCGAACTGCTCGACCTTTTCCATTACGCCTTCGAAATCATCAGTTTGTAAGCAGAAATGGAAGATGCCTAAGCGTGAGAAGTCGACCTCATGGCGCTCTTGACGCTCCTTCATCTCAAATAACTCAACACCGATACCATCAGTTGTCACCAAGTGAGCAATATTGAAGCCTTTAAAACCCTCACCAAATACGGCGATACACATACGACCAATAGCCGTTTCGCGCTCTTCAACGACTTTAGTGTTATTCATGACAATCTTCAGGCCTAACGCTTGAGTGTAAAACTCAACCGCTTTGTCCATATCACCCACCATGATACCAACGTGATTCATTTTCATAACTTTCTCCAGAATTAGTGCGATGTTTTGTTTCGATGGAGAGAGTGTATGCACTGGTGTTGATTAAATGAAATTATCAATAATTATAAAAACAATAACATAATATTATCAAACAAAAATGAGAGAAACGTATATAGCAATGGGATAGAAAACCCAAAGGAAAGTCAGGCTCCTTTACTTCGGAGCCTGAGTAGATATTTAATCGTTAGACCAACTGTACCATTCGGTAGAGAGTGCTCGGACAGATTGATTCACCAACGTCATTGCACGTGATTCTACGACATAGTTTCGCAAAGGACCTGCGCCTTTTCTTTTATTGTAGATATCGTCATACATATCCTCGTTATGGTCCATCATTGAGAACATCGAATGACACCAAGCATAAATCACCACTTTACCTTGGCTTATTTTACCTAAGGTTGCACTTTTGAGTTTTTCTGTCGTATTGAGTGTCGCGACATCCACAACTTCGACTTTGCTGCCAAATTCTTTGGCCGCTTTTAAATCATCGAGATAAAACTGCTTTTCAATGACGTACTTTTTATTGAACTGGCCGGTACTCGAATCAACGGCTTGACCTGCTTGAGTACCATGTCGACCTGAGAATACGACATATCCGCCGGGATGGTTGAGGTGTCGAGCCAATGTAGGCCAAGAAGAGTTGGCTGTCTGAGTAACGGAAAGATAAAGCCTGCCGACTTGAACCCAAGGACAGGTTGTCCACGGATCATCAGGGCACGAGATAAGATGATCATTCATCAGTGACAGAGGAGTGCGTTGATCATTACGAGGCACAACTTCAAACATTATTGGCTCCTATCGGGTAATAAACGTTTGAATTTTATCATGGCACATTAATGGGGGTTACAAAAATGTTAATACAACTTTAGTTTAGAGCATGAATTCTAAATCAAATTTAAGACTGGAAAATAAAACAAAAGCCAATTCAGTGGTGTGATGTTCTAATCTCACTAAATTGACTTTTTTGCTATCGGGATAAGTCGATGTTCAGATATACATTCTGATAGGTACTAACGTTCACCTTGTACTTCAAACTCGTCGTAAGTTAAGCGGGCCTTACCATCATCTTGAATTGTCCATACTTCCTTGTGAACCACACCGAATGCTTTGTTCATCGTCCAATTTGACGTCAGAATATAACTGCTCTCATCCACTTTTTCCCATCTTGTCTCTGTGTACGCAACGTCACTGAAACCTTGGTCAATGATGTTTTGCCAAAAGGCTTGGATCTGCTCTCGGCCTTCAAAACGACCAAAAGGTTTAGCATGCATAATCGTGCCTTCTTGGTACTGCTCCGCACAGCCCTTCGCATCTTGGTTATTGAAAGCGTGTTTCCACGCTGCAATGCCTGCCTGACAGGCTTCTAATACGGCTTGACTCATTTTTATTCTCCTCTCAATAATTGAGCTCAGTTTAGTGCTATTATTGACACGTAAAAACAAACAAATAAGAAATTACTGTTCTAAAATAGAGAACAATTAAATGAACAAACATCGCCAAATGACCCTATTTATGTACATTGTTGATTGTGGGTCAATTTCAAAGGCCGCCGATAAGCTAGAACTTTCCAAATCAGTACTGAGTGGCGCACTCAAACAGCTAGAAAGCGAACTGGACACTACTTTGCTTAAACGCACTACTCGCAAGCAAAGTCTTACCGTACAGGGAGAGATGTTCTACCAGCACTGCTTAGCGATGAACAAGATTGTCGATCAAGCCTGGGACGAGATGCGAGAAACACACCAGACTCCATCCGGCAATCTCACTATTACGGCTCCCCATGCGTTAGTAGAAACTGTGATTACTCCTGCATTAGCACACGCATTTGCGGCCTATCCTGAGGTTTGTCTCGATATAAGGGCGGACGATGACCAATTAGACTTGATGCAAAATGATATTGATCTCGCTATTCGAGTCGGAGAATCTGGCGACAGCAGTTATAAACAAAGGAAAATAGGCGCATTTCGCGACGTTTTGTGCCAGAAAGCCTCATGCAAAATAGCCTTCAAAGACGCAAATTACATCGCTAACCACTGGCAAGGCAAACAGATCACTCACACTATGCACTCCATTTCGACTGGAGATACCGTTGAACACCATTTCCTAGCTAAGCATAGAGTCAATACCATTAATCAAGTTGCTGCCATGATCGCTCACGGTATGGGAATAGGTATCGTGCCTGAGTTTGTACTTTCTCAATACCCCGAGCTCTGTCCTTGTTTACCTAATTATGCACTTCCTAGTACGAATGTTTACGCCTTACACCCATATTCAAGAACGCCACCTATTGCTGTTTTAATGGCAAGCGATGCAATTGAAGAGCAGCTAATAAGTTTTTACTCAGGTAAAAACGAGTAGAAATTAACCTGCATCAATATTCTTATTTATTTCACTAATCATTCAAAATTGATCGCCTACACTTGTTTAAAACGTCAGTGACTAGAGTAAGGAGAATGCCGTGATTTCAGTACATAGAGAATACGAACTAATCGATGTGAACCACTCCCATGCCCATGTTGAGATTAATCCTATCGGTCTGATTGACGTAGAGATCATGGAAAACAAGCAACATCATCAATCGGAGTTTACTGAACTGTCATTTCAAAAGGTCGGTGGTCACACGCGATTGTGTGGCAAACAAAATAAAAAACCATGGCAGTTGGAATTAGACAATAGAGATGCAGAAGAGATAAATCGTTTGATCGACCAAGCGAGTGAAGAGTTTGAGACCTTAATGCGCGATCTCTGAGCAGTGCTAACGTTCAAAAGCCATATCAAAGCTGAGATTTGATATGGCTAAATTCTTATATAGGCTAACGATTAAGGCGTTGTTTTCTTCACAACAAACTCATGCCCATCCAAAATCCCTTTGCCATTCTTAAGCTCATTTAAACGTGCTGTCACAACACCATCACTGCTGGTAAAGTCCACGCTGTAGCTATCGACATATTCTTGAACGTATTTGCTTGAGAGGGATTTTAGCTTATCAATGTAGACCACCGCTTTATCAAATTCCCCTTGAGAGATAACCTCAAGTTTTGGCGTCAACAACTGGGCAAACTTATAGGGGTGAGCGACAAATCCGCTTCCCATGACTAAAGCCGCAATGATAGGCGTAGTGATGACTGCACTTTGGAACCACTCTGAAAATCTTTTGTGATCCTGAACTAAGCTGCCATTCGCATTGCGATTGGACCACTCTTTCTTAGCGCGTTTAAGTACCTTGCCCACTAAGCAGCGTTGGATCATGTAATCCACCAGCTTAACGATACGTTCAAACAATCCAGTTAATACGCTCACTAATGTACCCACACCAGCAAACGCATCGCCCGCAGCCTCTAAACCTATCTTAGTGATACCGACCGCTGCATTTTTAATTCCACCTAATGCGCCTGTCGCAGAATGGCGAGCCAAAGCATTGGCAATAATGCTTGGGTGGCCGCCCAATAGTTCAACACCACGGCCTGCATACACTTGCGTAATGAGATCTTTAGATTTACATACTGCTTGTTTTACACCCGAGTAGATATCGGAAGCACTCTGAACGTAGCCCCATCCTGGGATAAAGCTTGAAAAGTTTCCGGCAAACTCTCCGGTCATCCAAGTTGCAAAGTCAGCAAACCACTCAACACCATAGAGTAAATCACCATAGATGTTACGCGCTTTGTTCATTAGCATACGGAAAAAGTCAGAAATCACCTGTTTAACTTTAGTCACCACTGCACTTGCGGTATCGCCGACAACTTTAGCCGCGCCAACGATCTTTTTCCCTGCTTTGGTTTGCTGCAGTTTGTTGATCGCATTGGTTTTATCTAGAAGACCTGATGCTGCCGATTTGAGATCGCTTAGTGGCTCGGAGCCAATGACAAAGTTGTCGAAGAAATGAGCGTTAGAGAATGCTGAAACCTTCGAGATCTCAGTACTCGCTAACATATACATGGCCCCCATTCGCGCATCTGCCATTTGGGCTACTTGAACATCCAACGCAGTATTTTTTGTTTTACCAAACATTTTGTCTTTGATCAGACGTTTTAGAATTTTTACCTGCATGCAAGCCTCGCAACAAAATCAGACACAACCAACTATAAATTGATTGCTTACATTAATGTTATTTATACATTTGCAAGAATAATACATTTTTTTGCGAATAAGGTGGTCTGTTTAGACAAATGATGTGGAATGGGTTCCATTCGATATCACCAGAGCAACCTAGTAAATCAAAATCGCCTGACAAGAAAGTCACAATCGAAAACGCAAAGCCCCAGAAGTGTCATTGGTGAAATTAAATGAATCATTATTGATTTAAAAATAAAAGAACATGAGGTAACATTGGTATAAAAGAGGTTATAAGCTATCTATAAAACCAATAGTGACAATAAGCTTCTACAATAAAGAGGTTCGGTAGGTGAGGACGCAAATATGAACAAACAGAACGCAATTATTCAGCTTCCGTTTCCACTGCTAGTGATAAGCTTGTCGACTTGCGCTTATCATATCTTGCAATACATCTCGTAGATGCGAGATGAACGAGTAACAAAAAGGGTGCACTATTGCACCCTTAATCAAAACCGCTTCGTTATATCTCGTAAAAATCTGGCTTATAACGAAGAATGATTTTTTCCATCGCAGAGAAAACATGCTTGCGTTCTTCATCATTCAGATCTTGAGTCGCAAAGCTCATTTCGTCACGAATCATTTGTGCTAATTGATCGTGTACCTTTTTACCTTTCAGCGTCAAAAACAAACGCTTGGCATTTTTGTGGCTTGGATCTTTCGCACTCGCAATCAGTTCATTCTTTTCTGCATGACGAATAAGACTGGTCATTGTCCCTTTACTGCGATGCAAACGTTCTGCGATAACACTTGGTCTAAGGCCATCTTCATAGTCTAGTTCCATCAGTACTAGCATTTGCTCAAAATTCACATCATCGCGAAGTTTCGAAATTTTGTTTTGAATGGAGTTCTGAACCATACGGGTAGCGATAAAGCTCATACCTACAGTGGTTTCAAATAGTTTATTTGATTCTTCAGACATTGTGATCATTCCAATTTATGTTATCTGCCCTATTATCCATTTATTAGTTCGATACGAAAGCATTTCCAGCACACTTTATCATTAAATTTGTGAATTTGTGCTACCAGATATGCATATGTGTTGATGATTGTTCGATTCATCACTCTTATAAGTGAGGGTAATCATTGAGCGGTTATCAATTTCCACCGCCACCACAGGTATCACGATTGGAGTAATGCTAAGTGATGAGATAGTGAGACAAACCACCCTAGACACACTCTCATTAATTTGACACCAAACTAAGATAACTGCAAAATACGGCCGATAAAAAACAGTGTACATTATGAGGAAGCATGACTTTTGAACTCAAAGTGACTCTAAAAGACATCATTATCACAGTAATCTGTATTGTCTGGTCTACGCTATGGATTTCTTCTGAAATCGACAATCATCAAGAAATGCAGCAACAGCAGTTTGATGAGCTAAAAGAGGAACTGCAAAACATCATCCAACATGAAGCGAAAAAGATAGCAGCATGCCAATAAACAACGGCTTCCTTACCGACTAATACAACAGCCCCCAGTAGTCTGTTCGATTACTGGAGGCTCATATCAACGTTTTGCTTGCTTGCCTTTAACCAGCAAGTGACCTTCTAACATCGGCCAAAGTCTATTAACAAGTTTGTCTAGACTCGGTACTAACAAATACACCATCCCCACAAACAGAATAGAGCCAACAAGATCAATCGGTCGGTGCATTCCAAGCCACAATCGACTATAGGCGACGCCTATCGCCCACACACTGACGACAGCTACCAATCCATATTGTTTGTTTTGCCAAAATAGACCACCGAAAAATGCCAAACAAATCGCAGCGAAAATCGTGTGACCGGATGGGAAAGAGTAATCTTTTTCCCCTTGCCAATGGCGAGTACGCCAAGTCGTCACCTGCTGTGAGATTTGATTGATCACCTCTGCTTTTTGTACGGTATCTAGCTTGTAAAAATGAGCGGGCTGAGGGATCAAGAGTTGATGCGAAAGTAGCTCGGTATAAGGACGTGGACTTTCAGTAATATGCTTAAGTCCCGTTTTTGCCGCAAAACCAATCACTAAAATAATACCAAGCTGAACCAGTTTACTTAGAAACTGTGAGTTGGTACCCACTATCTTCCAAGTGGCTAATATAAGTAGGGAGAGAGTAATTAAGAATCCTTTCGAGCCTGCCGAATCTGTCAACAAGGTATAACCTAGCCCGGTTACATCAGATACTTCACTCAATAAATCAATGTGGCTAACAAACAACGACATTGGTGCAACAACGAGTAAGAAAGCGACAAGCAACATCAGGCCTTCACGTTTGTTTTGAATGAAGTTTTTCACGATAGGGATTCACAACAGCTAGAAACGAAGCTGAATTTTAGTCGAGAAGGCGTGGAAAATTTATCAATACAATGTCAATTTAATGAAATTTCGTGTTGATTGACGACGTTACCCTCTATTTGTGTCCTTTACTCGCAACATACGTTGATCGGCAATATTCAATAAAGACTCCAAGGTTGTGTCGTTAAGCACTTTAGACGAAGCAATGCCAACACTGAATCCTAACTGATATAAGTGACTCGGGTCTTGATTAAACGCTTCGACTGCTTGTGTAAAGCGATCAATAGCGATGTGCGCGACCATTTCGGTGGTGCCCGACATTAAGACGACAAACTCATCTCCGCCCATGCGCGCGTAAACATCCGACTCTCTAAAGGAAGACTGCAACAATTGCGTAAACTGCTTCAGTGCTTCGTCCCCCACTTGATGCCCGAATTGGTCATTCAGCAGCTTGAAATTGTCTAGGTCGAAATAGGCCAAAGAGACGGGGAAACCACCAAATCGGCAGTATTCGAGTAGCTTTTCTCCTAATGAAGAAAAACCTCGTCGATTAGATATTTGGGTCAATGGATCTGTGGTTGCTGTCACTCTGGTTGCTAACTCTTGCTCTACAATCTTAGCCAAATCGACAAGGTCGTTCACTTGCTCTTGATTAAACTGGCGAGGCTTAGTATCAATCACACACAAGGTACCAAGCATAGAGTTATCATGGTGGACAAGAGGAACACCAGCGTAAAATCGCACGCCCGGCTCACCAATAACTAGAGGATTGTCAGCAAACCGCTCATCTTTCGTTGCATCAGAAATGATGAAAGGTTCAGTGCCCAGGATAGCATGACCACAAAATGAAATATCACGCGGTGTTTCTCGCGCATCAATCCCGTAGCAAGACTTAAACCATTGACGATCGCTATCGACAAGGCTCACGACAGCGATTGGCACATCGAACAATCTTTTAGCCAACCTAGTCACACGGTCAAAACGCTCTTCTGAATCGGTATCTAGAATTTCAAGCTGCTCAAGTTCATTGAGACGCTGAGCTTCATTATCTGGCTTATTGGGTACTTGCATTGGTCATCAAGAATTTTGCAAAAACATACTAAAAATCTTAGCAGTCAAGGATGAAGATGCCTGAAAGTTGACCAACAAATTTCAATTTATGCAGCTTGAGATAACAAATCTATCAGCAATAAAGACAAGGGCTTGAATACCAGGTGCACTCAAGCCCTTAATTTTCATTTGGATTGGATTAGATTTTGACGTCTAGCCCTTGCTGCCAAAATGCCACTTCCATGCGCGTTGCCGTTTTAAATACCTGAATCAGGTTCTGGCCGCGTTGGCTGTTGATATCAATCTCTTCTAGCAATTGGTTAAAATGATCTGAACCTTGTTCAACGCCAGATTGAAACTCTTCACCACCATACAGCTCTATCCAACTGCGGTATGCATTGCCTTCTAGTTTAGTCGTATCACTTTCATTCAAGGCCTTACCGATCACCGCGTAGCCAATCGAACAAGGAGCAAGCGCAGCATACAACTCGACAAGATCGCCCGTCATTCCTGCATCAAGCACATAGCGAGTGTATGCTACCGTTCCAAAGTCTTCAGGCTCATTCTCTAAATCAGATTCTGTCAGGCCCCACTGACCACAGTAAGTCACATGGTGGCCGATTTCTGAATCAAGCAAAGCATGGACACTTGGCAAAGCGCGGCGCATATCTTCAAGGTTACGCGCTTTGTATATCGCCAAGGCATAAGCGCGAGCATATTGTTTTAGGAACAAGAAATCCTGCTTGAGATAGTGCAAAAAACAAGGTTGAGGCAAAGTGCCCAATGCAAGCTGCTGTACAAAAGCATGCTCGGTGTACTCTTGCCAATCAGACTCACAAGCTTCGATGAGGTCTTGGTACTTCATTAGTTAAACTCCGGTACGTAGTCCGCTGCTTTTGGCAGTGTCTCAATCAGATTTTGCGAGTACATAAACTCGGCGTAGTCATCATAACGCTTAAGGTCGACCGCAGATGGGCGCAGCGCAAAACGAGTTAAGGTATCATTCCAAGCACGTTGGTTAAGTTCATTATTCAAGGTATCTGGTGCGTAAGCGACAAACTGTTTCCAAGAGGCTTGCGGGTGGTTAACGATATAGGTAGTTGCTTGCTCCAACGCTTTGTTGAATGACTTGATGGCTTCAGCATCATGGGTTTTCGCATTAGCGACAAATACTAACTCATCGTAAGCAGGCACGCCGTGCTCCTCTGGGTAGAAGGCTTTCGCTTTGTAACCCTCTAGCGCAAGTTGGTTGGTTTCAAAGTTACGCAAACCGCCCCAAATCGCATCAACCTTGCCCGATGCCAATGAAGAAGAGAGCGCCCAACCAACATTGATGATGTTCACGTCTGAAAACTTCACACCCTCTTGGCTCAGCATAGTACCGATGGTGGCTTCTTCGTTGCCCGCAATCGCAATACCTATGTTTTTGCCTTTTAGGTCAGCCAGATTGTCGTTCTTGCCGTTATCTAGCACCATCAAGGTGTTAAGTGGCGTCGCAATCAGTGTCGCTGAGCGAATCAGTGGTAATCCGGCAGCGACATCAATGGTCAAGCTGGGTTGGTAGGAAATCGCTAAATCGACTTTGCCCGCCGCGACAAGTTTTGGCGGCGTGCTTGGATCGGCAGGTTCTTGGATCTCTACTTCTATACCTTGCTGTTTAAAGTAACCACGCTCTTTAGCAATGACGATTGGCCCATGGTTAGGGTTAACAAACCAATCGAGCATTAGAGTGAGCTTCTTCTCTTCTGCAATGGCATTCGCTGATAATAGTGAGGTGAGTAGTGCCACTGCACTGATTTTTTTGGTTATTTTCACGGAGTATCCTTTCTTTATTGATTTTCCCAAGGAATAAATTTTTTAAGTAGTTTGTCTGTAATGAAATAGAGAGAAACGGAAAGCAGAGCGAGGATGAATAATGCGGCGAACATTTCATCGATGATCATGCGTGCATTCGCTTGAAGCATTAGGTAGCCAAGACCCGCACTTGAACCGACCCACTCTCCGACTACGGCACCTATCGGTGCAATCACAACGGCAACTCGAATACCTGAGGCCAAAGTTGGCAGCGCAGCAGGGAGTTGTATGTGTCTTAATAGCTGCCATTTACTTGCTCCCATTGTCTTGGCGAGATCGAGATAACCCGTTGGTGTATTGCGCAAACCGTCATAGCAACAAGTGGTCACAGGAAAGAAGATAATGATTGCCGCCATCACCACCTTGGACGCGATGCCGTACCCAAGCCAAAGCATCAGTACAGGCGCAATGGCAAACACCGGAATTGCTTGGCTCGCAATAAGCATGGGTAACAACCAACGTTTTAATGGTTTAAACAGCAACATTTGCAGTGCAAAGATAAGCCCCATAGAGAGGCCAAGCAGTAAACCCAGTATGATTTCTTGCCCAGTAACAAGAGTGTGTTTCATGAGTACATCAAAACGTGAAATCAATCGCTCGAAGACATCTAGCGGAGCAGGCAAAATGAAGCTTGGTATATCAAACAAAACCACAACGCTGTGCCAAATGCCCAAAATCACCAACAGGCTAACCGTCATACGCACCATTGGATGTGTCACCTGAGCGTTGATTCTCTTATTAGGCAACGTAAGTTCTAGATTCGATACCTTACTCATAGTCTTGCTCCAACCTGTCTAGAATACTTCGCTGCAAAGCTGCGCACTCACCATCTATCTCGCGCGGAGGCAGTGAGGCAGGAACGTCCAACGAGTGCGCATAAGCAGGTACACCCTGAAGCAAATAGAGCGCATCCGATAAACGTACTGCTTCTTGGGGATCGTGGGTAATCAGCACAACGGTTTTGCCCTTGAGTAACGTGGCAGACAAGGATTGCAACTTATGGCGCGTGACGGCATCTAGCGCTGAAAAAGGCTCATCCATTAGCACAACAGGCTTGTCTTGCATCAGTGTACGCGCAAGGGCAACACGCTGACGCATTCCCCCAGATAACTGAGCAGGCATACTATTAACATGGGCAGCTAACCCAACCTGTTCAAGCAACTGAAGTGCTTTGTCATGCTTAACATTTTGCGCACCAAAGTTACGGCTTAACATAACGTTATCTATGACATTTAACCAAGGCAGTAATAGGTCCTGCTGGGCCATGTAGGCAATTTGCTCATGTAAGTCTTGCCCTTGGCTTAGCTTAAGGGTCCCCTTCCATTCCACTTTGCTATCAAGTAAACCCGCTAAATAGCGCAACAACGTGGTTTTACCGCAGCCGCTTCGACCTAGCAGACTTGTCCACTTCCCAGCTGGGATGTGCATATCTAAGCCAGTTAGGGTCGGGGTTGGGCTATCGAGATAGCGAAGCTGTGACGCCTTGAGCTCTATCCCGATCGCTTTAGCGCACATTGGTGTGGCCACAGAAAAAGTGGTTCACTGGGCCATGACCTTGACCCACATCTAACTGATCGGCGTGCGCAATGGCTTGAGAGATATATTGCTTACCAAGATACACCGCTTTATGAAGACGGTTACCTTGAGCAAGGTATGAAGCAATGGCAGAAGAGAGGGTGCAACCTGTACCGTGCGTATTTTTGGTCGCGACACGTTTTGCGCTCAATAACTCACTGCTTTCTTGCTCAATAAGGAGATCATTACTGTTTTGGTCTTTCTCTAAGTGCCCACCTTTAAGCAGCACTGCTTTCGCCCCAAGCGTGCGTAATGACTCGATCATCGCCCCCATTTGCTCTTCATCTTGAGGAACCTCACCACCAATCAGAGCCGCCCCTTCAGGCAGGTTCGGGGTAATAAGATCCGCGAGTGGTAGCAGTTCTTGTTTGAGCGTAGAGATTGCCGATTGTTCTAGTAATAGATCACCGCTTGTTGCAACCATGACAGGATCAACCACGAGATGCTTAGGTTGGTATTGACGTATTTTAGCCGCCACAACCTTGATGATTTCGGCATCAGCCAGCATACCAACCTTAACCGCGACGACATTCAAATCAGTAAATACAGCATCGAGCTGGCTTTCAATATGCGCTAATGGAATCGGGTGAATGGCGGTCACGCCTCGGGTGTTTTGCGAAGTAATGGCTGTAATGACAGAGCACGCGTAACTGCCTGTCGCTGACATCGCTTTAATATCCGCTTGGATGCCTGCGCCGCCACCGCTGTCAGAGCCAGCAATGGTTAATACAATAGGTGTTGTGTCTTGTGAATGTGGCATAGATGCTCCTACTACAAGACGTATAGGAACTCTCGACCACGAAAAGAACGCTCATAAAGAGACTTACTATCGAATGCGAGTACACTAAACCCGAGAAATGGAATTAGTGTGCATAGTTCCCTACGTCAGTGCTAACTGAATCAGGTTCAACGGGTCTCGCTTCGCGATCTCAGCCCTTTCCCTATTGGGTAGGCTCCCCGACTATTTCCGCAGATGATAACAATAAAAGTAAATTTAGTGCATCACTTATTTGGTGCGATGCTACAAAAAACAAACAAAACATTAGCCCGCACATATGGTATTGATTGCTTATCTTTGTAACAGGATAAGTTTCTGAACTATAGTAACTTAGCTCACATGGAATTAAGGAGAGAGCTATGAGCCAGGAGGCACTACTATCTCGACTGAACGAGTTACCGAGAATCCAGAAGGTACTTCAAGAGCTTCTCGATATGGTCAACACAAGTGATGTCGACTTTAAAGAACTAGCGAATAAAATAGCAACGGATCAAGTTCTTAGCGCTAGATTGCTCCGTCTTGCCAATTCAGCTCATTTTGGAGGAAGCAAAAGCGTATCTTCGATAAATGAAGCCTTACTTCGAGTTGGAACAGGCCCCGTGAGAACATTAGTTGTCGCTTCAGTTCTCTCTAGTGCCTTCCCTAGAATTAAAACATTAGATATGGATAAATACTGGGAAGAAACGTTCGAAGTGTCGATTATTGCTAGCAAAATTGCCGTTGAGACAGGCATGGATAGCAATGAAGTTTTCACAACGGGCGTATTACACAACATTGGCGAGTTGATGATTCATACGTTAGTTCCAGAGCAAGCAAAAGCCATTGCAGAAAGAGCCGAAGCGGGTGAAAGTGCCATTGCGGTTCAGGAAGAAATATTAGATATCACAGCACCTACTCTTGGAGCAAAACTAGCCAAAACTTGGCGCTTCCCTGATGACATGGTCGACGCCATTGCAAATTTTGCGGAGCCACGAGATGCCGAGATTTCTCCTAAAATGGCCACCACTCTTCATTTGGCCCGTTCGATTCATCGCGACTGGGATCTGCTCGAAAGCGAAGAAGGCAAAGCTCGCTACCTTACCGAACACCCGGACTCTCGCTTGTTGCATATTTCAGCTGCCTTTGCACCAACAATCGACAAATATCGAGGCAATGGTCGTGACCTCGCCTCCCACTTAAACGCCGCGTAAAACATAAGGTGAGCGTACGGCTCGCCTTTTTTCTATCAGAAACCTCTGTTATCGCATAAACTAATCTCGATAATTTTATGTTATGAGAAAGTACGATGATTAACCCTGTCTGGCTCAAAACCTTCGTTACCCTGCTCGATACAGGCCACTTTACCAAAACTGCTGAGAAGCTGTTTATGACTCAGCCTGGTGTTAGTCAACATATCAAAAAACTCGAGCAAGCTTGCGGCTATCCATTAATTGAAAGGCACAACAAAAGTTTTGAAGTTACGGAAGCTGGCCGTAGTGTTTACCAACATGCGATTCAGCTTGAGCGACAAGAGTCTGAACTGCTTAGCTCTTTAAACATGGAAGACCCTTTTTCAGGTGATGTTTCGCTGTCTTGTTCGGGTTCGCTGGCACTATTGCTCTACCCACATCTACTCAATTTACAATGTAAATACTCGCAGCTCATATCAAGACTAGAGGCCGCACCTCATCACAAAATTGTTGCGGATGTCCTAACTGGTGTGACAGATATTGGGATTGTGACACAAATTCCATCTGATTCTCGCTTTGAATCAGAAGTGTTAGGTAAGGAGCCACTGTGTTTACTATTACCGAAAGCGCATGCAGCCAAAGATTTAAGCCAAGAGAGCTTGAAGGAAATTGGGCTAATCCAACACCCTGATGCGATTCACTACCTTTCGATTTACTTTGCTCAATGCGGGGAGTCTGAACTGGAGAAAATGAATATCGATGATATTCCGGTCACTGGCTACATCAATCAGTTGAGCCAAATCTTGCTGCCTGTTGCCAATGGATTAGGATTTACCGTCTTGCCCAAAAGCGCACTCGATTCGTTTGTCGAGAGCGAACGAATTTCTATCTTCGAGCCAAGTAATGAAGTGGTAGAGACCTTATACTTCTTGACTAAAAAACATCGCCAGCTACCGAAGCGCTTTGAAACTATTAAAAACGAAGTGGTGCAACATTTTCAGCAGTAAAATGTACGTTCGTTAGCCAAAACTGATCGTGGTTTCTAACTCTTCAATCGAAGCGCCACCATTATCGCCAACAAGCACAATCGTCACAGCAAAGCGATTACCGTCTGTCGAACGCAAGAAGAAGGTTTCAATCTTTCTTTCCCCCATCACTAAGTACTGGGTTTTAATGCTATAGACCGAATAATCCCAGTGACCGGACTCGTCAATAACTAAAGAGCCTAATGTGCCAACCTTTGCAGTGACACTCTTAGGGTTGAAACGAATGCGACGACGGTTTTCTCCACTTATCGAGAACATACCGGAGTCAAACAGCAATGGGGAGAAGTCACGCTGTACCATTGATAGTAGGCTCGCATCGCCCGACGGTGCACCAAAAGAGTTCGCCATATGGGTGTTATTGGTCATTTGGTTTAGGTAAGCCATAACGTTCTCCTTAAGATATCTAGACTCAACCAATGTGAGCGTTCATATCTTCTACCAACGCAATGTGCATGCCAAAACAGAAATACTCAACAAGGTGTATATAACTTCGTATTTTCAAATAGATAATATTTCCGCAAAAAATTCGCTATCTGCATTCTCAAAATGGGAAGCAAAACAAGAGTTATAGAGCCAAAATGAAAATATCATTCTCACATTGAATTTCACCGTCTATAACTAAAAGGAGGAGCTCATTGCTCCCCCTGTAATTATTTTGACTGATAGTAAAGATCGTTATTCTATGTCTCGACTTGGAGGACTTTTAGTTGTTCGACTAATGCAGTCACGATCGCATCATCGGTCGCGCCTGCGCCTAGGCCGAGTTCGCTATACCCCATATCATTGATCTTGATGTTGGTTTGTCCACCGCTTTCATCGGTGACTTCGAGCAGGGTATAAGCGTCATCGCTAGGGTCATTGATATCATCGACCACAGTGGCATCAATATTTGCAAACAAGTCGTTCATACTCGGTGCATCCGGCAGTAAGTCTGATAAATCGATGATATCATCGCTGACCGAGAAGTCCGCCAATGTATCTTGGGTTGGACTCAACGCCGTGCCTGCATTCTCACTCAGCATCACAAAAGTATCTTCGCCCAGTCCGCCCAATAAGATGTCGTCACTTGAGCTGCCAGTTAAGGTATCGTCCCCTTCATGCCCATAGGTTTGAGAGATAGTGATCGCCTTGTCACTCACTAAGGTACTCAGTAACTCTGCTTGAGTCATACTCGAAGTATCTTCACTGGCCAGCTCGCTTATCAGCACATCTTGTAAGGTGATGGTTTGAACCAAATCTTGATTGCTATCGAACAAGCTAATTTGCGTATCAGTTCCAACCTCATCGATATTCACTTGCTGTGCCACTGAGACCGATTGCCAAACATCATTAACATTGACGAAGCCTGATAGGTCAATGATGTCTTCGCCAGCATCAAAGTCTTTCACGTAATCAGTACCTGACTGCGCCGATGTACCTACCGTAGAATCACTCCAAGCGAAGCTGTCTGTTTGACCTGCATCAGAACCGTCATTTGGCCCGCCCCACAACCATTCATCTGCGCTACTCGCTTGTAGCAAGTCAAAGCCGATGCCACCTTGTTGAGCCACATTCCCAATCACCGTAATCGCAATCACTTGCTGCGTGGTTTTTACACCATCCGATACTTGTACAGTGAACTCGTCAGTATCTGTGGCACTAGCGACTAAGTCATTGGTTGAGCCAGGAGTAAGTTGATAGTCCCATTCACCCGTTGTTGGATTAAAGCTCAACGTACCGTACTGACCGACTGAGTTACTTACTAACTGCCATGTAAGATCGCCCGTGTCAGTTTCGGTGTCTGTCGCGGCAAGCTGCCCAGAGGTTTGATTGAGGTAATCTTCTTGAACCTGACCTGCCGCCGAACCGGTAATTACAGGCAAGTCATCGGTACCTTGAATGTTGAAGGTTAGCACTTGAGTAATCACACCACCATTGTCATCATCAATGGTCACGGTAAAGGTATCACTCACCAACTCATCTTTAAGCAATAACCCTGCAGCAACATTCAGGGTGTAGTTCCATACACCGGTAGTGCGGTCAATCGTCATTTCACCAAAGCTGCTGGTCAGCACTTGCACATCTCCGGTCAAGGCGAAGGTGTGCGTATCACTGGTGTCTTCATCGTCTGTCACAATACTGCCACTTGCCGATGTAATCGTACTGTCAGCATTGATGGTTTCGGTCAGTGTACTGCTTGAGGTAACGACACTCGGTGCGCCATTGGTACCCGTCACTTCAAACTCAACCACTTGGGTGTCTGTTTCATCCAGCTCATCCATCACTTGAATGGTGTAGCTGAGCATTAGGGTTTCGCCCGCCGCTAAGGATTGAATATCAGCATGAGTATTATTTAGCTCGAAGTCCCATGCACCGGTAGTCTGATTCACCGTTAGCGTGCCTCGGGTATCCGAACTGATCACTGACCAAGAATGAGGGTCTGAGTTATCAGGGTCGCCACTATCAAACGTACCAGAAAGGGTTAACAGTGTATCTTCTGTCACTTCTTGAGTCGCAATGGCAACAATATCAGGCGCATCATTAGTACCGTTAATGGTGATAATGATGTCTACGATATTGGACTCGCCATTTTCACCATCAATCGCTTTAACTTGAATCGTATCAGTGGTGCTTTCCCCTACTGCCAACGCATTGACTGCGGGGGCAGTATCATCGACCACATAGGTCCACTCACCTTGAGCGTTCACTTGTAGCGTACCTAAGCTGCCATTAGAGACGATAGAGAAGGTTGCATTGTCTCCCACATCAGCATCGCTGACCACCAACTTACCTGATGCGCTGCTACCTGACGCTTCTTGCACTATTCCTTGAACATCACCGGATAACACCGGCACATCATTAGAACCAGTGACAGTCACCGTCACCACTTGGCTCACTTCCGCACCCAAATCATCGGTAGCGAACACGGTAAAGCTTTCAGTCACCACCTCATTTTCAGCAAGGGCTTGGATATGTGGCTGATCATTGTAAATGGTGTAGCTCCACTCACCGGTCGCATCAATAATAAATAAACCATAAGTACCATTGAGTGACTTAGCATCAAAGGTCACGGTATCTCCAATATCGACATCATCACCAATGAGCTGTTTGGTTTGAGTAAGCACACCATCTTCACTTAATGCGGCACTGGCATCACCGCTGATGGTTGGAGCATCATTCACCCCGTTGATAGTAATGACGATGTCTTTTTCAGATTCTAAGCCTAAGCTATCGACCACTTTAACGGTGATGGTTTCAGTGAATGGCGCTGAATCTCGACCATTGAGCTCAATAAGATCATTTCTAGTTGTATCTAGCTCATAACTCCATTCTGCCGATGCGCCACTCCACATCCACATCAAGCTAAACGCACCATACTGGGGAACACTCTCAAGACTCCAATTGTGGCGATCATTGGTATCGACATCACCCGGTTGCACTGTACCTGACAGGGGCGAGGTATTATCGGCATTTATGGACTCGGATAAATCACCGGTAATGTTTGGCGCATCATTGCTGCCCTGAACATCCACGGTAAATTCCATCAACTGCGGTTGGCCACTACCATCAACAACGGTTTTACCATGCTCATCGACGACATAAAGCGTAAAGGTATCTTGCACCGTTTCACCAGTTTGCAGGGACTGAACCGCATTACTGCTGTTGTTTAAGGTGTAAACCCAGTTACCACTCGTATCCACGCTGATGCTGCCGTATTGACCCGAGCCATCGACTAAGGTCCAGGTTGGGTTGTCGCCTAAGTCTGTTGGTGCCGCTAACGAGCCCGAAGCGCTATAAACGCCGTCATCACTACCATCTTGATCATCCACATCCTCTGTCATGGTGAGCGTTTCAATCACAGGGTCCACAACCACTACATCTTCACCCACGCCTGTTACTTGTAAGGTAATGGTTCGTGTATCAGTCGCAAGCTCGCTATCAGTAACCGTCACGATAAAGGTTTCAGTGGCCGTTTCTCCATGAGCAAGATTGTTAACCGCAGCGTTATCGGCCAATACGTAGACCCACTCACCGCTGTCTGCATCAAGTGTTAAGGTGCCGTACGTGCCTGATGCTGGGGTAGTTGGATCCAGCGACCATGTATGCGTGTCACCGTTATCTGGATCATCAACACCAAGCACACCGGATGCTTGCGGAGAGACTTCATCGGTCACTTCACCCACCTGAACAGTAACGCCCGGCGCAGGTTCAGTGATTGGAGAATCGGTAAAGGTGATCACTGGGTCATCGTTTGTCCCCTCAATCACGACTTCCATGGTGTAGTAGCCTTGATTGGTGTCAATGCGCCATGTTTCGGTGACTTGCTGCCCTTCAGATAAGCTTTGGACTAAGTCAGAGCTGTTATCAAGCGTGTATTGCCACTGACGGCCTGCGACTCCCGTTTGACCAGAACCATCAATCAAGGTACCAAAGATGCCACCCGAGATTGGGGAAACACCAGTGATGTTATTGTTTCCCGGTAAAACTGGCACCATGCCATCTGTCACAGTGGTGACATCTTCGATAAGGGTCGTCGATAAATCGCCCAGATCGGTACCAGCGCCGCTGCCACCACCTCCAGAGCCGTTTTCATCTTGACCATAGACATCAATGGTGATCTGATGCCATTCCGAGACAGCACCATCGTTGTCGGTTGCAGAGACATAGAAGGTTTCTTGGCCTACATCACCCAAGTTGAGCGCTTGCGTATCTGGATCGCTGTTGTTTAACTGGTAAACCCATTGGCCATCGTTGCCGAGAGAGAGTGTGCCGTATGTGCCTATACCGAACTCGGCGTCACCAGGATCGGTACCATTCTCAATCGCCCAACTGACCACAGAACTGTCTTTGTCGACATCCGAAGAGGTCAACTGTCCGCTGGTAGAACTGAAATCGATCGCACCAAAGTTAGCACCATCTTCAATCACGCTGCCTGAGCTATCCCCAGTGATGACAGGCACATCATTAGTCCCTTCAATGTTGATGGTGACGTATTGAGTGATCACACCGCCAAAGTCATCTTCTGCAATCACAGTGAAGACTTCTGACACCACTTCTTCACGTTTCATGGCATCCAGTGAATCTGGGTAGGCCGTAAAGCTCCACTCGCCCGCTTGGTTAATATCAAACTGGCCAAAATTACCTTGGTAACTATTGGCAATAAAGCTTGGTGTGTCGGCATCGTCGATGTCTGACAAGATCATCACCCCCGTAATATCGGGAGAGGCTTGGTCTTCGACAAAGGTACCGGCAATATCTCCGGATACGGTTGGCAGATCATTGGTACCACGAATGGTGATCGCCACATCACGACTGTCGATTTCACCATAGCTATCGACCACTTCGACCGTGAAATTCTCTTGTAGGGTTTGATTGGGATTGAGCTCTTGGATCTCGTCGAGCGCATTGTTGAGTGAATAAACCCAAGCGCCGCTAGAGGTCATGGTAAAGCTGCCGTAACTGCCGACTAGATTGCTTGGTGACCATAAGTGAGTATCGTGAGCGTCTGGATCACCATCTTGCAGTTGACCACTGAAGCTGGCGGTATCTTCTCGGATAGTTTTCGCTACATCGCCTTTGATGCTAGGGCCGTCATTGTTGCCTTCGATATCAACGGTGAAATCTTTAATAGACACTTCGCCAAATCGGTCGACAACTTTGATTTGCACCGTATCTTGCAGAAGATCGCCCTCATCAAGTCGATTGACGGCATTGTTGCCATTATCGAGGGTATAAACCCAACCACCAGTTGAATCGAGTACAAAATTGCCATAGCTGCCGCTTGAAATAACGCTCCAAAGCGCAGAGTCGCCAACATCAGGGTCGCCCGAACCAAAGGTGCCACTGATGGTGTTTGGCACATCATCTTCAACAATGGTAGGCGTATCACCAAGGACGATATCAGGTGTGGTGTTAACACCAGCCACCGAAATATCCACCGTGATGGTTTCTGTCGCGCCATTGATATCCGTGACTTCAACTTCGAATGTATCGACTTCTGTTGTGCCTGGTGGGATCGATTGGGTGCTCCAACGGGTGCTATCGAGTTGGTATAACCATTGGCCGTTATCATCAACCGTTAAGATGCCGTAAAGGCCACTCGCCTCGCCGTTAATATCTTCGCCAACCACTTTCCAGCTATGTGCATCGTTGGTATCGATATCAAGGGCGAGCAGCTTACCTGTTGCGCTACTTTTCGCTGGCGTATCTTCAATCACACTGCCGGTTGTGCCACCAGTAATGCTTGGCGTGTCATTGCTACCTTCAATCGTGATGGTGATGGTTTCAGTGTCTGAAGCATTGTTGGAGGATTTGTTGTCATTGGTGTCATCAGTGACCGTGACCAAGAAGGTTTCGGTTAGAGTTTCTCCTGGAAGCAAGGCTTGAACCGCCGAGTGACCATTGGCTAAGGTGTAAGTCCACTCACCATTAGCATCAATTTGCAGCGAACCGTATTGGCCTTGATTGGTTTGCAGTGACCAAACATGGTCATCCAATCCATCAACATCATTGTGATTCAGTTGACCTGAAGTGGTCACTGGCAATGCATCATCTTCGGTCACCGTGCCCACGAGTACACCATCAATTTCTGGTGCATCGTTGCGCCCCTTAACCGTAACAACCACTTGCTTGGTATCCACTTGATTATGTTTATCAACCACTTGGACGGTGAAATACTCTTTGACGTTTTGATTAAGCGAGAGAGCTTGGGTGTTGGCTGCTTGCGTAGCATTAGTGTCTAAGGTGTAAGTCCACACGCCATTTTGATTGATAGTCAGGGAACCAAATTGTCCATCAGGGTCGCCAACAATCGACCAAGTGTGTACCTCGTTAACGTCAGGGTCGCCAGTATTTAAAGTACCACTTCGAACGCCGCTACCATCGTCTTCCCAGATAGTTCGAGTTGAACGACCTGAAATATTCGGCGCATCATTTTGACCAAGAATGTCGATATCTATTTCAAAGCTGTCAGTGCCGCCATTACCATCGTTGACGATAGCCGTGAACGTTTGTTCTTCGTAGAGTTCTCCGTGTTCAAACGACTGAGTCAAACTAGGATCGAGTGTGTATTCCCACTCACCGTTTTGGTTGATGGTGATGCTGCCGTAGCTGCCTTGGCCATTACCTTGAATTGACCAAGTGTGAGTATCCGTCACATCAGTATCATCAACACTGAGCACACCATCGGCCACCAGCATTAAGTCTTCTACAGTGTTGCCGCTGTCATCACCACTGATCACAGGATCATCGTTGGTACCTTCAATGGTAATGACGATATTTTGTTGCGATGTTCCCCCTAATCCATCATCCACCTCAACCACAAAGGTTTCTTGTACTTCTTGACCTTCAGCCAGTGGTTGTGCGGCATTATTATCAAGGGTGTAAGTCCATTCCCCCGTTTGGTCATCGATTGATATTGAACCGTAGGTCGAATCCGTTTCTCCGACTAGAGCCCAAGTATGCGTTGCGCCGTTATCGACATCGACTGGGGTAAGCGTACCTGTGGTTTGTAGAGCCGTTTCCTCTTTCACCTCACCCGTAAGATCTCCCAACATAGCAGGAATATCATTGGTGCCGACAATGGTGACAGTCACGGTATGCTGCGTGCCATCGAGCGATTCTACGGTAAAGGTTTCAACCTTAGTTTCGCCTTCTGCCAAGTATTGAACATCGGCATTATCAACCGTGTAGGTCCAATCGCCATCTTGGGTAATGTCTAAGCTACCTAGAGCGCCTGCACTGGTGATGTCGGTGGCTGCAACGAAAAGTTCTTCGTCTGCACCATCGACATCAGAAATTCGCAGTGAACCTGTATCAATCAGCTGTGGTGTGGACTCATCTTCGGTCACGGTGCCAACATCGTCACCTGAGATCACGGCAGAATCGTTGACGCCAGTAATAGTCACAGTAATGGTGTGCTGGGTGCCATCGAGGGATTCGACGGTGAAGGTTTCGACTTTGGTTTCTCCCTCGCCAAGGTATTGCACGTCAGCGTTATCGACTTGGTAATCCCAGTTACCTGCCGCATCGATTGTCAATAAGCCTAATGCGCCCGCAGAGGCAACCACACTGCTTGGTTTAAATTCAGCTTCGCCGCTATCAGCATCTGAAATAGTTAAGGTGCCAGAGTCAGTAAGGAGTGGAGTGTCATCGTCTTCGGTCACGGCACCAACATCATCACCGGCAATTTCGGCACTGTCGTTGACACCAATAATAGTCACAGTGATGGTATCCTGCGTGCCATCAAGTGATTCGACGGTAAAGGTTTCGACTTTGGTTTCACCCTCGCCGAGGTATTGCACGTCCGCGTTATCAACTTGGTAATCCCAGTTACCTGCGGCATCAATTATGAGTGAACCTAATGCGCCCGCAGACGCTACCACACTGCTTGGTTTAAATTCGACTTCGCCAGTATCGGCATCCGAAATGGTTAGAATGCCTGAATCAGTCAGGATAGGATTGATGTCATCTTCCGTTACTTCGCCGGTATCAACGCCAGCAATTACTGCGCTGTCATTGACGCCAGTAATGGTGACGGTAATGGTGTGCTGCGTGCCATCGATTGATTCAACGGTAAAGGTTTCTACTTTGGTTTCGCCATCGCCCAGATATTGCACTGAATCATTAGCAACAACGTAGTCCCAGTTGCCCGATTCATCGATGGTCAATGACCCTAGCGCCCCTGCTGATGCCACCACACTGGTCGGTTTAAATTCCGCTTCACCTGTATCGGCATCTGAAATGGTTAACGTGCCTGAATCGGTCAGAAGTGGCGTATCATCATCTTCAGTTACAGCCACAACATCATCACCAGCAATTTCCGCACTATCGTTGACGCCAGTAATGGTGACAGTAATGGTGTGCTCAGTACCATCAAGGGATTCAACCGTGAATGTCTCGACTTTAGTTTCACCCTCACCAAGGTATTGCACGTCAGCGTTATCGACTTGGTAATCCCAATTACCTGCCGCATCGATAGTCAGTGAACCCAATGCGCCTGCAGAGGCAACCACACTGCTTGGTTTAAATTCGGCTTCGCCGTCATCGGCATCTGAAATGGTTAAGGTGCCAGAGTCGGTCAGCAGTGGCGTATCATCGTCTTCGGTCACCGCGCCAACATCATCACCAGCAATTTCTGCACTGTCGTTGACACCAATAATGGTGACAGTCACGGTATGTTCTGTGCCATCAAGAGACTCTACGGTAAAGGTTTCAACCTTAGTTTCGCCCTCTGCCAAGTATTGAACATCCGCATTATCAACCGTGTAGGTCCAATCGCCATCTTGGGTAATGGCTAAGCTACCTAGAACACCTGCACTGGTGATGCCTGTAGCAGCCACGAAAAGTTCTTCATCTTCACCATCGACATCAGAAATTCGTAGTGAGCCTGTATCAGTAAGCTGTGGGGTGGATTCATCTTCAGTGACGGTGCCAACATCGTCACCAGTAATTTCCGCGGCGTCATTGGTACCAATGATTTGAATGGTGATCGGGTGTGAATTGCCATCAATGGATTCAACCGTGTAAACCTGGGTGATGGTTTCCCCTTCACCCAAGTATTGAATTGAGCTGTTTTCTAACTCGAAATTCCATTGGCCATTTTCATCAATAGTCAGCGTGCCGATAGCATCTTCCGGAGCAGTCAGAGACGCAGGGACAAATAGCTCTTCGTCTGCGCCGTCCACATCACTGATGGTCAATGTGCCAGATTCCGTTAACAGCGGTGTAGATTCATCTTCTTTAACACTGCCTGTATCTTGGCCTGCTATCACTGCAGCATCGTTTACACCGATAATGGTTACCGTCACGGTGTGCTCCGTGCCATCAACCGAACTCACGGTGAAAATCTCTTGTTTGGTTTCCCCTTCACCTAAGTATTGAACGTCTGCGTTGTCGACGCTGTATTGCCATAGGCCGGTTTTATCAATCTCAAGCTGTCCCAGAACACCCGCGGCTGGTACGACGCTGTTGTTATCAAATGCTTCTTCTTGCTCACCATCAACATCAGTAACAGTCAATTGACCAGAGTCTGTTAACTTTACCCCTTGCGAATCCTCCACTACCTGACCGAAATCGACCCCTGCAATCACTCCCGCATCATTGATACCGGTAACGGTGATGGTCACGGTTTGAAGTTCGCTGTCTAACCCGCCATCGTCTGTAACGGAGTATAGGAAAGAGACTTGGGTGGTATCACCTTCTGATAAGAAATCGAAATCGGTTCCGGTTTCAAAAACAAAGGAACCGTCAGAATTGACCGTGACGCCACCGAGCTCCGGATTTGCGACTAATTGGTAAGACGCGATGGTGCCATCAACATCTTCCCCTTGAGGTAATCGCCCTTCTAATCTCTGGTTTTCAATAACAGTTTCAACACTGTCAAAAGCGACGGGAGCATCATTAAGTGGCTGGAGCAATATCTGTATACTAGCTTGCTGAACACTATTAAATGCTCCTACACCATCATCAACACTATATGAGAATAAACCAGCTACATCGCCCTCCCGGCACTCCTCTGGTGCATGAAAACAGATGTTTTCGAGTTGTTCTATAGTCAGCGTTTCTCCAATAATGATTGGAGTTCCATCAAAATGAGATATAAAACCTATGGTTGGCAGCTCTGTGACCGTGATGCTCAATACCTCTCCATTCACATCAAACGGAATTAGTGGAGAAACAAGATTAAACCCTGATTCCTCAGTAAACGTTCTCTGCTCATTGAATACTTGCGGCGATTGATTGGTCGCTTTATATGCCGGGTCATCAAACAAAGAGATTCTCTGCTTTTCTCCTTGTTCTTTATCTAGCCCTCGTGTTTCAAACTCTGTTTTAGCAAGCTTTTCAACCCCCTCTCTTTCTATCGATTGAGACAAGGTAAGACTTGCGCCATTGCTTCCCCCTGCGGTTGGTGAAAACTCACTCAATGCTGTGGGGTCCAAGCCTTGTTCCAGTAAGCGAGTCACATCTTCGACCTCAGAGACAAAAGGGGGGCTTGGCTCTGGGCTCTCAACTAATGCTTTTCTCAACTCGGGCAGGCTATCTAAGTCCGACTGTGTTATGACAATCTCTTCTGGTCGTGGTGGGAGCCCCAAAGGAAGCACTCTAACGTTGCCATCTTTATCAACCGCTATCTGCGCACCTTCAGGAAGGGAAAGTGATTGCTTCATAACTGGCTCCTTAGTCGTCTTGGATAAGTCCTGCCACCAGCATTAACTTAGTGGAACAAGGCATGGACTCTAGCTATCGCAAGTTATGAGCCAGTTTTTTTACCTGATACCGACAGACAATAAGCCTATATTTTTCAGAGCATTAAATAGTTTTTGTAAATTCAGGGGAAACTATTGTCAGATAGACAATCAAATTGAAAACAAAAAGTAGAAACTAAAAAAGGAGCCTATGGCTCCTTTTTTTCTGGTGATATCTTTCGTTATGCTTCGAGTACGTCTTCGCCAGACATTTCTGAAATCAGCAATAAATCATCTTCATCGAGCTTCATACCCAAGACTGGTAGACCGTGCTGAACTACCCAGCAGAAGAAGAATACGAATACGCCTAAAGCGACCAAACCTAGTGATAACATAGCCAAACCTCCTCCTTGGTTATCAAAGCAGTATCGATAACTTGAAGATGCGACTACTTGAGAGGGATAAAGCAAAAGGCCTTTGAAAATACTTAGTTCTTATACGTTTTTCGATGCACTCTTAACGACGGATTCGTTAAGCCCTGTGTCTCTTTTTGCGTTCAGTTTATTCGTATTAACTCTGGGAGTTTACTCGTTTCTCTACACCTTTAAGTTATTGGGATACCCTTTCAATATAGTGATACCGTACAAATGTCGCAACTACATTTAGTGCCCTATCAACATAAGATCACAAATTTTATGCTTCCATACGCATAATTATCCATTGGAGCACTTTTTACCGCTACGAGTGATTCGATTTCTGCTGTTTTTTTCCTGCGATATCTAGGTAATCAAATACCTGACGTACAAAAGGAGCCCCCACTTTTGAGCCGCCATTACCATGTTCGATCACCACAGTGGCGACATATCTTGGCTGATCACAAGGTGCAAAGGCAGTAAACAAGCCATGGTCAAGAAGATCATAACTCAGCTCCTTGGAGTTATAGACCTGATCCTTCTTCAAACCAAACACCTGAGCTGTCCCTGATTTGCCACCACTGCAATAGTCAGCCCCTCGAAACGCTCTACGCCCCGAGCCTCGACTACCAGAGTTAACCAGTCGCATCGCGTTCATCGCAATGTCCCAGGTTTTATCACTCACCCCTTTAATCTGGTCATCGGTCTTGGTCGATTTGGGCTTTTCTTCACTAAATGGCGTACCGTGAGCTAAGGTCGCTCTCAATAAATGGGGCGCAATGACTTGACCGTGATTCACTAATACAGACGTTGCCTTAGCTATCTGCAAAGGCGTCGCTGTCCAGTAACCTTGCCCAATACCAATAGGCACGGTGTCGCCTTTGTACCAAGGCTGACGATAGCGAGACTCTTTCCACTCCCGAGTTGGCATATTGGCTCGCGTCTCCTCCGGTATATCAATCCCCGTCAATCGACCAAAACCAAACATATTCATCCAATCTGAAATACGATCGATACCTAGCTCATACGCAATGTGATAGAAAAAAGAATCAACCGACTCTTCAATCGCTAGCGTGACATTCACAGGCCCGTGCCCCCAACGTTTCCAATCTCGCCACACCTTAGTTTGTCTTGTCGTACCCGGAATCCGCCACGCACCATGATCATTACGAACTGTGTCTGGCTCAATAATGTCTTCACTTAACCCAGCCACTGCCATAAAGGGTTTGACTGTCGAGGCAGGAGGGTACACGCCCAAAGTGGCGCGATTGACTAATGGATGGAATGGGTCGTTGAGTAGCTTACTGTAGGCTTTACTCGAAATCCCTTCTACAAACAGATTAGGGTCATAACTTGGGCTAGACGCCATAGCAAGAACACTATTGTCACGAGGGTCCAGCACCACGGCACTGCCTTCTCGATGATCAAGCTTATCGAATACAAACTTCTGCAAATCGATATCAATGTTCAGCACCAAATCCTGACCTGAAACTGGTGGGACATACTCAATGGTGCGGATAATGCGGCCGCGACTATTTACTTCAACCTCTTGATACCCTTGCTCACCATGAAGTAGATGCTCATAGTACTTTTCAATACCTAGTTTGCCGATTGTTTTCGTTGCTCGGTAGTTCGCAAGCTCGCCACTCTCATCTAGCTGCTTGAGATCACGATCATTGATATGTGCAACATAGCCCAATACATGAGTCAGTATCTCGCCATATGGGTAATCTCGCTTCATCTCGACATCAATAGAAAAGCCCGGTAGCTCATATTGATGGACTGAGAATCGGGCAACCTCTTGTTCTGTTAAGCCATTCTTGACGATGACAGGTTTAAAACGCTTACCGTGATGGTTGTAGATTTTTTCTCGTTGAGCATCAGAAAGCGAGACCAACTGCCCCAACTTATCCAAAGAGGCATTCAAATCCTCAACTTTTTCCGGAATCATTTGTAAAACGTAAACCGGAAAGTTGTTCGCTAAGATTTTGCCATTGCGATCGTAAATTAACCCTCGGGTTGGAGCGATAGGCAAGACCTGAATTCGATTGTCATTAGCGCGGGTTTTATAGTAATCGACTTGCTTTACTTCTAAGCGATAAAGGTTGGCAACAAGCACTCCAAGTAGAGCGATCATTGCAACAAAGGCGACAATCGCTCGATTTCGAAACAACTTGGCCTCTTGGTCATGATTCCGTATCGCTTTGCTTTGATGGTGAAAGTTCATAGACAAGGTTTAAAGATTGGCTGAGGAGCCTCTCTTTATGCATTTACATTTAGTTACATTTGTCGCAGACGTTACCAATAACCGAATTCAAGTATGTACGAGCAATGTAAACAAAGTCAGAAAACACCCAAGTGAAAACAAAAAAGCCCCGAATGATGACATTCGGGGCTCAACCATTTAATAACGCTTATGCGCCGATTACACCGCCATCTTCGCGCGTAATCGCCATGATAGTAGAGCGCGGTTTGCTGTTACCACCAGCAGGGAAATGCGAAGGTGCCCCACTTTCACCTGGGTGTTGAACACCAACAAACATAGTTTTGTTATCCGCTGAGAAGGTAAGTCCAGTAATCTCACAAGCAATAGGGCCTGTTAGGAAACGACGTACTTCGCCCGTCATTGGGTCACCACACAACATTTGGTTGTTGCCTTGGCCGGCAAAGTCACCTTTGTTCGAGTAGTTACCATCGGTTTGAATCCATAGGCGTCCTGCCGCATCAAAACCAATACCATCTGGGCTGTTAAACATGTTATCAGCGTTGATGTTATCACTGCCTGCGTACAAGCTACCTTTATGCACTTCTGGGTTACCCGCAATCAGGTACAGATCCCACTCAAAACCATCACTTGTATGGTCACCATTTTGTGGTACCCAACGCACAATTTGTCCGTAGTGGTTTTCTTTGCGTGGGTTAGGACCACCAACAGGTTGACCTTCTTTTACACCGCGATGTTTATTATTGGTCAAGGTACAGAACACATGTTTGTTATCAGGATGAACCGCAACCCACTCAGGGCGGTCCATCGTCGTTGCGCCAACATGCGTAGCCGCGCGGCGCGCAAAGATCATCACCTCTGCTTGATCTTTAAAGCCGTTCTCTTTAGTTAGACCATTTTTGCCATGCGTCAGCTCTAGCCACAGGCCTTTGCCCTTAAGCTCCTTGTCATCCATTTCGAACTTAGCCACGTACAGAGTGCCCTCTTCTAATAGATCGCGATTCGCTTTGTCGTTCCCTGGTTGGTACTTGTTCTTAGAGACAAACTTGTATAGGTGCTCGCCACGCTCATCATCACCTAAATACACCACAACATGTCCGTTGTCGTTGATTAGCAGGGCAGCATTTTCATGCTTAAAGCGACCTAATGCAGTGCGCTTAAGTGGCGTTGAGCTTGGGTCGTTAGGGTCGATTTCAACCACCCAACCAAAACGGTGTGGTTCATTTGGATGCTTAGCAACATCAAATCGTTCGTCAGTATCGTGCCATTGATATTTGCTCTTAGCTGCTTTAACACCATAGCGTTTGTGATCAGCTGACACCTCAGCGCTACCACTAGTACCAAAGTAACCGTTGAAGTTCTCTTCACAAGTCAGGTAAGTACCCCAAGGCGTTTGACCGTTTGCACAGTTGTTGAACGTGCCTAGTGGCTTCATACCTGATGGATCGAGTTTGGTTTTCATCAAGTCATGACCAGCGGCAGGGCCTGTCAGCTGCATTTCGGTATTTGCTGTAATACGGCGGTTACGCTGACCGTTTTTATCTAGCTTCCACTGGTCACCAGACTTAACGATTTCAAATACGGTTACGCCGTGTGCTGCTTGCGCTTTTAACACATCATCTGCAGTCATGGCGTTACCACCGTGGTCAAACAACAAATCATAGTTTGTATATTCGTTGTTTACGGCAATTACAGCGCGGTTTTCACTGATTGGGTAGAAGCTCATTCCATCAGTGTTATCTCCAAACTGGCGCAATTGTGCTTTCGAATCTTGCTTACCACTTGGATCAAATTCTGGTGCGTCTGCGAAAATTGGATCACCCCAAGAAAGGAGTGGCGTCGCTTTATAGCCTTTAGGCACGATAAACGCATCGGCAGTTGAAGCTGGTACGGCTTCAAAGTTAAGCAGCGGGCTATCATTTTTCGCTGCAAAAGCTTTAGTAATTGGGTTAAGTGAAAGAAAAGCACTCGCACTTACTGCTGCTGTTCCCGCTAAAAATCGACGACGAGATAGACGTGCATCGATCATTTGGCTAAATTCAGAATCCTGATTGTCACACTTCTTGTCTGAAACCGAACGCATTGCTGA
Source organism: Vibrio sp. R10-SG3-ISO10 (assembly GCF_059834185.1). NCBI lineage: Bacteria > Pseudomonadati > Pseudomonadota > Gammaproteobacteria > Vibrionales > Vibrionaceae > Vibrio > Vibrio sp. R10-SG3-ISO10. The sequence continues at coordinate 445,999 of NZ_JCBDHG010000022.1, read as the reverse complement.
CTCCTTGCTTGAGTAATAATTATATAAATGCGAGCAAATCGTAGACGGAGAAAATGACACTTTGGTTAAGTTATTGTTTATTTAATATTAATTTGCAATATGACACTTACCCGCAAGTTACATTTCAAACTTATTAAACTGCGCCATGGTTCACTTTTAACTAATAAGGTATGGCGTACATACAAAAAAATGTGATCAAAAACCTAGATCTTTTCGAAATTGGGGTCTAAATTAATCCCTGTTCATGAGGAACTACATTCACATAAGCTCAATGACGAGCTGCATTGTTTCTAAGTGAGGGATTATCATGAAGAAAATGAGAAGAGCACAATTGCATCGCGTACGTATTCAGTACTGGAAAGAGTCGAACAAAGACGCGAACAAATCTTAATGTGCTAACACCCAACTAAGCTGGCTTAACCGCCAGCTTTTGCGTTTCTAGCGACGAGGTTTTTCGAAAGTCGTGACTAAGCCGCTCTATTATTCGATGGAAACATCTGCGTCAATTCATGCAAAATGCTTTGAGTTTGCTTTGAATAAAGGTGTTTATCTTTATACCCGACCAACTGTACCTGACGAACCTTACCGGAAATCAACAGCTGGCGGATCATTCGATTGACCATTTGAACATCCAGTGCGGAGCCTCTCTCTAAACGCGATACCGGATAGAGACAAGAGAGATCAATATTGACGGCTACATCATCACAATGGGCTAAGTAATTGGCCAGTTGTTGCTTGACCTGCAATCGGTAACTGAAGCTGCATTCTGCCAATGTCATCCAGTCACAGCCAAGATCTTCGGCATACTCCCACGCCCTTTCATCTTGGCTTGCTTGATCGATGCCCAAACAGAACAGGCGACATTCGTTATAACGAGATAACGCGAAATGAAAAGCGCTCCCTTGGTCTGGTTCAAGAGAAGCTTTAATCTCAAACTGCCGCCCAATATGTATGATGCCAAGCTCACGCCGAGGAGAGTGAATAACAGGTAAGGTGTGCAATACGGTTTCGCAGTTGTTGGTTAATACAACTGGCAGTGCCTCAGAGCCAAGAAAACGGCTTAAATGAAGTTGATACTTGCCAACTGTTTGTACCTCAAGATTGTAATGACCCCCATTTATCCAACAGTGGCCTTCTAGTTCAGAGATCCAATCGTACATCTCTTCTAAGCTCTGATCGGCCATTTCGAAATCCACCTGTGTCATCGGCTTCAAGCGCTCACTGACACTCAGCAATACCAAACGATGGGACAAAACACCTGTAACACTTTGCGTTTTATTGCGTCGAAATAGCCCGAACATACCTATTACCTTTCTGGGGGCAATGCCCTCGCTGCTTGAAGAACGTGAAGAATAATCTTCTGTTGATTCATTTGAACTCTATGCGCGGGCGCCATCACCGAAATGGCCCCCACCAGCTTAGAACCTTTCATCACTGGCGCACTGATCCCAGAAACGCCAGAGTCAATTTCAGAGGTACTTAGCGCATAACCTTGGTTACGGATCTGCTCAAGCTCTTGTTGCCACTGCTCCAAGCGTTCTTGTTGACCAAAGTAACGCAGGATCTTTTCGCATCTCGCTGCGGGCATATAAGCCAACATGACTTTCGATGAGGCGCCTCGCAGCAGGGGTTGACTTTGACCCTGGACGTAGCTGCAGCGAAGCGCCTGCATACTCTCTTTACGACTGACACAAAGTGCTCGATAACCAACCGGCACCATGTATGCCGCCATTTCATTAGTCTGCTTTTGCAAACGATTGAGCACTGAATCGACGGTATCTAGGTCATGCTGGCTGGTTTCGTAACTACGCATAAGCAGTAACGCTGCCGGACCTATGATCAAGGTTTTGTCATTTGGACTCTCTTCGATCAAGTTCCATTCCCGCAGTAGTTTTAGATGTCGGTATAGGCTACTGATAGGCGTACCTAACTGCTCACTAAGTTGTTTCGCTGTCACGGGTTCATCATTTACCGCTACTTGCATAAGTAGCTGAAGAACCTTTTCGTTTACTTGCCCACTATTTTGCTTCATTGAGTTCACGCTATTGTTGTATCGCCACATTCAGGTCATGATCAAATTGTATTCTTACCCAGTAGGAATGAGTAAGTAAAAATAACCTCCAATTCTCAAAATGTGAGAATAGTTAAGCTCTGTACATATCTCTTGCTGCGAAAAAAACTGACATCATTCGAGACAAAACTTTACTTAACGGTAAAGTTAAAATACCCTTTCCAACCATAAAAATTTAGAAACGAATTATAAAGTTCGATAAACCATATAAATAAAACAACGAATCAGGGACAGATATGAACAAACTCGCCCTTTCACTTGGCCTAACCTTAACGCTTGCTCCAACTCTATTTTTCGGCTGCCAACTTTCTCAAGCAAAGCCATCAGCTAACTCGACCGCTTACATGGTTCAATTACCTATTGAACGAAAAGCGACTAAATTGATCGCGCTGGAAGGCGAGTTCAAACCATCTAAGTACACCAAGATTCAGGCGGAAAACAGCGGAAAAATTGCCAATATCTACGTCCAAGATGGTGAATACGTTGAAAAAGGTCAGCCATTGCTCGATTTCGATGCCACCTTGGCTGCTCTCGCAGTCAAGACCGCTCAAAATGAGTATCAAATGGCAACCAGAAACATCATCGAGCTTACTCGTACCACCGGAGAGGATGACCCAAGGTTTGAAAGCGCTGTCAATGCGGTAGAAGCGACCAGAAGTAACTTACTGATCGCCCAGCAAGATCATGAGGCGACCACCATGTACGCGCCATTCTCAGGCACACTAGGCCAGTTCCATTTGAATGCAGGCAACTACGTTAATGAAGGTGATTTGATTACAGAACTGATCGCGACCGATACTGTAGAGCTACACTTCACTGCTTCTCCTCAAGTACTGAACGTCTTTCGCAAGGTACTAAACAACTACCCAAACCATTTACAGGCTTCAATTGTCAGCCAGGAAGGTCATTATATCGATGGCAAGCTGCGCTATGTTGATTCTAAGCTCGCCAACCAAAGTCAAGAACTTAGCGCTTACGCCGTTTTCGACAACCGAAATGGCGAGCATTTGATCGGCTCAAAGACCGCTTTCTATTTGAACAGTCCACAGCAAGAACCTCAGCTATTTGTCCCTGCCTCCTCTATCCATACTAATGATGGGATTCCAACCCTGTTTGTGTTGGATGAAAAACGCGTAGTAAGACCAAAGCAGGTGACAATCGCAAAAATCAAAGAAAGCTACACGGGTTATGTCCCAATCAAATCTGGATTGGAGCCTAATGACTTCGTGCTAACTACTCCAGAAGCACCCGAGTTGGTCGGTAAGAAAATCGACCCTATGGTTAACCTCGTTAATCAGCTCAATGAGATACTCAATCGCCAATCTTGATGGTAAAAGCAGCAAACAAGTCGATAAAAGATGAAAAAACTCTCAATAAGCTATTTTAGTGATAGAAGGCATGATTATTTATGGTAGCTTTGCATCTTTCCCCATCCTGTACGGATAAAGGTATGGACAAACGAAACCAACGCAGCGAGAGAACCAAGCTCAGTATCATTTTGGCTGCAATTGAGTGCTACAAGGAAATGGGCGTACAAGGCGCCTCGTTAGAGCTCATTGCAAAGAAAGCGAATTCGACAAAACCGACTGTCTATTCCCATTTTGGTTCTAAAGAGAACTTATATAAAGCGGTTGTTGAGTACATCATGGAAGAGGAAAAGCTCAATCACGCTTTACCTGATTTCAATCCGGCTATCGATATTCGCCAACAACTGATCGATATATTTGCCCAACAGCTTGAACACATCATGCAATGTGAAAAGCGACGCCTACTAGTCGCTATCACCATTGAAGCCATGTGCCAGGGAAAATGTCACCTCAATGAAGTTGAGAGCATTAAAGCTTGCCCGATGGAGACTTGGCTTGAAGAGGCCATTCGTCACGGCGCTTTACCGCAGCAAAACACATCAGAACTGGCCACTAACCTTTGGGCGCTGGTTAAAGGGAGAACCTTCTTCCCCGTCTTCCTCGGTATGGCTCCGAACGACGCAAACGAGCGCCAAGCCAATTTAGAATCTGCGATAGATTTCTTTCTTGGCTGCCAAGGCATAAAGTAAAGGAGCCAACAGGCTCCTTTTTAATAAGACTAGGCTTCAAGCGAACGACCGTTAGAAGCGATCACTTCTTTATACCAGTAGTAACTTTTCTTAGGTTTTCTCGCTAGCGTTCCGCTTCCATCATCGTGACGGTCAACATAGATGTATCCGTAGCGCTTACTCATTTCTGCGGTTGAATTCGCCACAAGATCGATCGGTCCCCAACTGGTAAAGCCCATCAGATCGACACCGTCAAGCACCGCTTCCCTTGCCTGAACAAGGTGATCATTCAAATAAGCGATACGATAGTCATCGATAATTTCGCCATTTTCATCAACTTCATCACGAGCACCTAGACCGTTTTCAACGATAAACAGTGGCTTTTGGTAACGATCATGAAGGAAATTGAGCAGAATCCGCAGGCCTTTTGGATCGATTAGCCAACCCCATTGACTCTTTTCGAGGTATGGATTTGGCACGCTATCAACGATGTTGCCCACCTCTTTTTGCTTAGGATCGGCGCTCGCACAGCCACTTGCGTAGTAACTAAATGAGATAAAATCGACACTTGCACTTGCGAGCTCCTCTAGATCACCCGGTTCCATTGCAATTTCTATCCCTTTCTCACGGAAGTAACGCAGCATATAGCCAGGGTACTTACCTCGGGTTTGCACATCGCCAAAGAACAACCACTTATTGTTCTCGTGCATCGCTGCAATCACATCATCAGGGCTACAGGTGTACGGATAGTTCATTGCCCCTAGCAGCATGTTGCCAATTTTGCCATCAGGTATGATTTGGTGACACAGTTTAACCGCTTTAGCATTCGCAACTAATTGATGATGAATAGCCTGATAGATCGCTTGCTCTGAGGCATCTTCTTCGAGCCCGACACCAGTAAACGGAGCATGCAACGACATATTGATTTCATTGAACGTTAGCCACAGCTTCACTTTATCTTTGTAACGTTCAAATACCGTGCTGGCGTAACGCTCAAAGAAAGTAATCACCTCACGGCTCGCCCAACCACCATAATTTTCCACCAAAGCATAAGGCATTTCATAGTGAGACAGGGTGACAAATGGCTGGATATCGTATTTCGCCAGCTCATCGAAAATCTTGTCGTAATAAGCTAATCCTTCCTCATTGGGCTCACGCTCGTCGCCATTAGGAAAGATGCGTGTCCACGCGATTGAAAGGCGCAAACAGTTAAAGCCCATATCACTAAATAGGGCGATATCTTCAGGGTAGCGGTTGTAGAAATCGATGGCCAAATCTTTAATCCCATCGGTTCGCTGTTCGCGGGTTTGATGGGGGCTTAAAATCCCATTTGGCAACATATCTGATGTAGATAATCCTTTGTTATATAAATCAAAAGACCCTTCTACTTGATTGGCAGCAATAGCGCCCCCCCACAGAAAGTGATTGGGAAATGTAGTCATATTCGATTCCTAAATCAGCATTAACATCTGCCAATCATTGTAGAGATGAAACGAGGAACAAATGAGGTCTGATTGACTAGAGGTTGTTTCCTATTTTTACCAACAAACCGTCGATAATTTTCATCATTTCGAGACCTTAACGACAACATTCACCCAGTACACATATTATGCTTACTGTAGGATATTCAGAAGAGGACACGATTATGAACTACCGGCATATTCTTGTTGCCCTAGAGCTTGAGGAAGAGACCAAAGCTCTGATTGATAGGGCGGTATACTTGGCCAAACTGGCCGATGCACAAATCTCTTTTATCCACGTAGACGGCTCACATGGTGAAATTTATCCAGAGTTAGTCGATCTGAAAGACACACCGGATCAGCAACCATTAGGCGAACATGCTATCGAGCAAATTATTGCTTTTGAAGAGTACAGTCCGCTTGCGATCAGACAGATATTTGTGGGCACTGGCGAACTGGCTGACAAGCTTAAAAACACCATAGAAGAGAATAATGTCGACCTGTTGATCTGTGGTCATCACCATGATTTTTGGAGCAAAATCGTCTCATACTCCAAACATCTTGTCGATAAATCACCGGTTGATATTCTCATAGTACCAATCTAAGTAAGCTGCGCTCAAGACAAGCAAGCAAAGGCGAGAATCTACTTATCTCGCCATGCTTCTGCTACTACTAGCATTCATCTAACCCTACCTACCTTCTTCGGCCAATTATGGAAGTTTTGTTCCATAGTGATTGGAATAATTAGCTATTTTTCTCTGCGAGCAACTGCACTAAATTAGCCCCACCGACATGAGCTAGAGCGGATTTTCGATAATTGGGGCATGTTCCAGCCATACGTTAATTGTTGACGCACCGAACATCAAACCCGACTGAATTCGTAATTTTTAGATAGTTAGGAGCCATCATGACTCATCCAATCATCAAAGACTTAAACACTCGTTACACAGCGAAAAAATACGATGCGACAAAACGTATTTCTGCAGAAGATATGCAAGTAATCAAAGAAGCTATCCGCTTATCTGCATCGTCAATCAACTCTCAGCCTTGGAAATTCATCGTACTTGAGAGTGATGAAGCCAAACAGCGCTTCCACAACACGTTTGCTAACATGCACCAGTTCAACCAACCGCATGCAAAAGAAGCATCACACACTATTTTGTTTGCTCATAACCCGCACTTTACTAAAGAGCAATACGCTAAAGTTGTCGATGCAGAAGTAACTTCTGGACACCTGCCAGCAGAGCGTTACAACGACATGCTAAACGGCGCTTACGGTTTTGCTGAGCTAAATACAGATGAAACAGGCTTTAACGGTAACTGGACTAAAGCTCAAACCTATATCGCTTTGGGCAACACGCTGCACACTCTTGCGCGTATGGGCATAGCATCTACTCCAATGGAAGGTGTTGACCCTGAGCTAATCGGAGAAGTCTTCAAAGATGAGCTAGACGGTTACGTGTGTGATTTTGCTTTGGCTATGGGTTACCACAAAGAAGGTGAAGACTATAACCATGGTTTGCCAAAAGCTCGTCTTCCAATGGATGACGTAATCACCACACTTTAAAAACTAATTGAGAGAGTGACATCAACCATGACAAAGTTAACCATCATTGCCAATATCATTGCTAAAGACGGTCAAGTAGAGCTAGTAAAATCTGAGCTTATCAAGTTAATCGACAAGACTCGTATTGAGCAGGGTTGTATTAACTATGACTTGCACCAAGACAATCAAAACCCAGCTCACTTTGTATTCCACGAGAACTGGGAGTCAGAAGCCGCGCTTGATACACATTTGGCAAGCGAGCATATAGCGGCATACTCAGCAGCGGTAGAGGGTGCGATCGAGAGTTTTACCCTCAACAAGATGACGCACATTGCGTAATCGAGGATAATAGGCGGTGTTTTTTCCAACCGGAGCTCCGCCTTATGAATGTCACTCACCTCAAAGCACTTTTACTTGCCATCGAGCTGGGGTCGATATCCGCTGCGGCGCGCAAGTTAGGTAAAAAACAGTCTCAGGTCAGTCAGTGGATCTCTGACCTTGAGATTGATCTAGGTGTCAGCTTTTTCGATCGAACAGGCAACAAAAGCACCCTAAGCGCTCAAGGTGAACAACTCCTCCCTTCCCTGACTCATACCCTTGCGCAACTTGATAAACTCAACCATCGAGCAGCAGCACTGAGCCAAGGAGAGCCAACATCCATTCGCATCGGACTTGAGCACTATATTCCTGAATCCCCGTTAACCAATGCAATCACTGCCCTGTTTCAACTGCCAAACGTGTGCCTAGAGATTTACCGAGCAGAGTTTCAAGAACTCAGCGAAGATCTGCACAATGGCGACACAGATATCGTCATTCGCCATGAATCAGGACAACTGCATCAAACTGAAGTGGAATACGCTAAATTAGGCTTCTACCAAGAAGGCTTGGTCTGCCATCGTTCGCTGCCTCTAACGAAATTGCAGCCTATCTCTGTTGATGATTTAAGCCTGTTCAAAGAATTGATTTGGGGGGAACTTGGAGAAGAAGAGGGAGAAGGATTTAGCCCCGACTATGCCCTGATCAATGATCTAACGCTACTCATTCGATTGCTAGAAAACGGCCAAGGATTTGCTTTCTTGCCTCTTGATAATCTCCATCAACAGCTTAAATCGGGCTCTCTCGTCGCTCTTGACTCTGATTTTGAGCAAAGCGCGATCCCACGCCGTGTTGAAATAAACTGGCGTTCCGGCCTCACATTATCAGAGACCGGAAACAAGGTGATTGAGGCGATTAAAAACCTGCACCAATTTAGATAATGCGAGTGGTTACTGCTGCTCTAAATCAAACACTATCTTACCTTTTAGGATCGTCATCCAAATATCAGTGGCTTTTATCTTTTCTGGTGAAAGTTGGGTAATGTCATGAGAAAGCACGGCAAAATCAGCCGACTTACCTAGCTCAATCGAGCCCGTTACCTCATCAATACCTAGACTAGCAGCGGCATTAATCGTATAGGCCTCTATGGCGTCTTTAACGCTCGGTAAACCTGTTTTTCCCATAATCACACTGTTAGCGATCCCCACCAATGGATTGATGTCGTGAACGTTCCAGTCACTGCTTAATGATACGTTAGCACCTGTATCGAAGATAGCTTTTAGGTTCATCAAGGCTCTTGTGCGTTTAGCACCTAAGAAGGCTTCTGCCCACTGGTGATCGTGGTAAGCGACGTAATCAGAGCCTACTTGGAAGTCCGCGGTCACATCTAATTTAGCAAAACGTGGCACATCTTTAGAATTGACTAACTCAACGTGAGTTAAGGTGTAATCTTTATCGCCACCTTGGCCGCGCATTGCTTCGATCGCGTTCAACGACTCGCGAATCGCTCCATCACCAATCGCATGGATATGAGCACCGTAGCCAATCTTATCTAGGGCTTTCAACCACGTCTCCATCGCTTGTGGTGGAATATAGTTAATGCCATACGGTTCATCTGGAATATAGGTATCAAGATAAGGGGCGAGCATCTTGGCGGTACCATTAACCAAAATACCATCGCTGTACATTTTGACTTGGTCAACCAACAATAACCCTAACGTATCCGCAGAATATATCTCGCTTAAGAACGATAGCTGAGGCTGCATACTGTCCGTTGGATAAATCCAAGGCCTAAGCGAGACACGCGCCGTGAGATCCCCGCGCTTTTCTGCTTCTTGCCATACTTCATACCAGCCGCGCTTCCAATATAGGCGACCATCACCGATCGTAGTGATACCATGCGCTCTAGCTTCTTCGAGCCCAGCCATAAGCCCTTCATAGCTTTGGTCAAACTGCTCTTCTAAGCTGTTCCAAGCCATTTCCATCACGATATCGCCCGCATTATCAAACAAAATGCCATTGAGCTCACCGGTGTACTCATCCTTTAGGATCTTACCACCTTGTGGCTCTGGTGAGCTTTTAGTAATACCAGCGAGCTCTAAAGCCACCGAGTTAACCCACATAGAGTGAGAGGTTTGCTCCATAATAATGACTGGCTGATCTGGGAAAACGGAATCAATCACTTCAAGTGGGGTTCTCTCATTGTCTTCAGCAAGAATCGCTTCAATTGAAAAGCCGTAACCCATCACCCACTCCCCCTTGGTCGCGTCTTTGCGACACGCCTTAAGGTAAGGGATTTGATCCTCTAGTCCTGCATCCATGCTCACTTCGCACTGCCCGCCCGCTTCTGATGCTGCTTCAAAAACATGGTTATGGTTATCGACAAAGCCAGGCATTACATAAGCGCCTTCTAAGTCAACCACTTCGGTATAACGATTGGTGAATTTATCTGATTCAGCGCTTTGGCCAATATAAAGAATTTTTCCGTTGGCGATGGCGATCGAATCTGCCGATTGGTGACCATAAATCTTGGCGTTAGTTAACACCATATCCGCACTGTCTGCTGCAAAAGTATGAGTACTCATTGATAAGCTCGCGAGTAATGTCAGAGTGAAAGCTCGTTTCATTGGCTTGTTCCTTTTTATTCTTCCCTAACGCTTCTCAGTATAGGGTGAGTGAATACGCATAGCCTAACAAGTGATTAGATTGATAGAAAAATAGTCACTATCAGAGAATTGGGATAGTCAGTTTGAACTGCTCCAAGATTCTTTTTAGATTTTAATCGCAATTGATCTAAGTAGCTGCCAAAGTAAGTAGATAAAAATAAACGAGTAGATACTCACCCCTGTCATCTTGGCTCTTAAAGATAAGCCCAAAGGGATGGGAGACCAGTGAAGAGATAATTATAAATGGATTCAATTACTCAAGCAGCGTTAGGTGCAACAGTAGCAGGTGCCATTGCAGGCAAAAAGTGTAATGCAAAAGTGCTGTTAATCGGAGCCGCGCTAGGTACCTTACCTGATCTCGATGTCATATTAGATTATGGCGATGCAGTGCAAAACACCATTAAACACCGCGGTTTTAGTCACTCTCTGCTGGTTTTGTTGCCATTTTCTTGGATTGTTTCTTGGCTGTATTGTCGCTTAAAACCCGATGCTTTCTGGAATTTCTCCCGCACCTTTTTACTCACTGCGAATGTGTTGGTCACCCACGCTCTGCTAGACGCAATGACGACTTATGGCACGCAACTTATATGGCCAATACAAGGTTACTTTTCACTCAACAGTGTATTCATCATTGACCCTATTTACACCGTTCCTCTATTAGTCGCAATTGGTGTAAGCCTGTTCTCAAACTCTAGAGGTAGCAGGTGGTGTTTATCTATGCTGCTCACCTCCACGCTTTATTTGGGGTGGGGCTATGCTTCCCAACAGTTCGTTGCGGCTCGAGTTGAAGATAACTTGGTGTCACAAAACCTTCCCAACCAACAAGTTCTGATTACACCAACCCCTTTTAATACGCTGTTATGGCGAGTCATTGTTATGGATGAAGGACAATATTGGGAAGGCTTAGCCTCGATATTAGACGGGCAATCTCATATAAATTTTGTGTCACGTCCATTAGGGCAATGGCCAATGAAAGAGAAATCCGAAACATTAAAAGGGCTACAAGCTTTTGCGCATAACTACGTAAATTATCGAGTTGAAAATGACGCTTTGATTGTCACTGACCTTCGCTTGGGGATGTCAGATAACCTGCCGTTCGAATTTATCTTCGCTCATATGAATGAGAGTGGTGACTGGCGACTACTCGATACAACTCAGCGTTACCCGAGTGAAAGGAGCTTGGCGCAGATTGGTCAACTGTGGGAGCGACTAAAAGGGGATCAAACGATTGACGCAAACTTACACACGACAGCCCCACCTGAAGATCAACCAACTCAGGAAAGCAAGGTACCATTTGGCAGTAGCTAGCGAGTGCGGTTACCTCAAAACTCGATTGAGCTCCATCTCATAAGAGGGAAACTGTGAAATCGTGTTGTGGTTGGCACTAGGTATGACGATAACGCCTCTCAGTTGATCGCTAAACTTAGAAACTAACTGCTCGGTTCTTGCTCGTGTGATCACTCGATCCTGTTCTGCAATAAAGATATAGGTTTTAGCCGTAATGTCTTTCACCCTATCTGCGGATTTGTATTTATCTTTGAGCAACCAAGAAACAGGGAACATCCAATAGATATCTTTGACGACGTTTTCGATACTATCAAATGGCGTCACCAGTACGAGCTTGTCTACCTGTCTATGAGCAGCGATATGTGTCGCGATACCAGATCCCAGACTTCGACCCATCAAGGATATGGAATTATGTTTGCTTTCCACTGACTGAAAAATCTGCATGGCATCGCTATACAATGCCTTTTCCGTCGGTACACCTGAATCATTACCGTAGCCACGGTAAGGAACTAAGTAGATGGTATAGTTTGGGGCCACTGACGTGAATAGAGGAATATTGGCCTCGATACTTTCTGCGTTGCCACCATAATAGATTAGCGCTTTATCTTGACCGTCATTGAGCACCCAACCATGCCGTTGGACACCATCAACAACGAAGCTGGTATTCATCTCGCCATAGACATTGCTGACGGGCTGAGGGAAATACATAAGGCGACGTTGTAAGGAGTAGATAGTCAGCGCAATAAGCAAGTAGCTCACTACTACAGTAATTAGCAAGCTTTTCATTCTTGCCTCCCACGAGGCTTGATCTTATGCCGCCAATAGACAAATCCATAAACCACTATATTTATTCCCACTGCCGCCACACCGAGAAAAACCTGAATGTCAGAACTCAATCCAGGCGGATAAATTATGGGAACGACATAGTGCTCAACAAATCCCCCCGGATAACCTTCAACACCTGCAGAAAACCTGAGTTTGTTTTCTAGTGGTGTCAAAGGACAAATCCAGCCATTAACACTTATCGCTACAGCCCATAAGGCCGCCGGAATATGGACATACAACATATGGCGACGCCAAAGCACTAGCATGCCTCCAAGCAAGGCGAAGATAATAAACAACAGATGAAGTATGACGACTAGATCAGCCAACGTTCTATAAATCATATTTTTTCACCCTTCCCTAGGTCAAAAATAGCTTACCGATACAATGAGTGTTACCTACATATTTGGGAGTTTAAAGTAATGCTCCGATGAACAAACAATAGTTCAGCTATCAAACCAGAGTCTTTGTAGCGATAAAATTCCTGCACTGTCTGTCTCCAAACCGTGCAGAGAGTTGGCGACATCGTAACTCTCAGAGTCGCGCCACAAAGGCACAAACACACCATTCTGAATCAGCCAATCCTCACAGCGATAAAGCTCATTGAGGAAGTCTTGCTCGGTATCACTTGCCAACATCAGTTGATCAACAATAGAGAGAAACGCTTGCTGCTGCTCTGCTGAAAGGCAAGAAGTGAACGCCAAGCTAGTGAGCAACCATTTGTAATAGCCAAACACAGTGTTGTTCGGAAAAACGTACCCTCCAACAGCAAAATCAATCCATGTCTGCTTCAAATGCTCTAGAGGGAAGAGATCAATCTCAACTCCTTGCTGTCTAAGGTGCTCAATCAGTTTTAACCTAGGCTCAGTCTGCCCCGAAATACATACTCTCAATGGTCGAGTTGGCTTACTTTGATTCGGGTGATAAAGAAACACACCTTTATTTTGATGATAACCAGTGATGGAGTTAGCAATAGGAATGTAGTCACTGGCTTGTTGTCGACAGAACTCTCGCGCTTGGTGAAAAATCCATGCTTTTTCGTCCATCGACAGTTCTGATTGATGATGCTTAAATTCGATCACATCACAGCCTGTTTGCAATGAGATTTTATCAACACCTCCGCTTGGAGAAGCTGGGCATCGATGATGTACGATATGCCCTTGAACACTGCTATCTGCGTCATCACTCGTCCAAAACTCCGCCCGGTCGATAAAACCACCTGCTGAGAAGTAATTAGGATTCTTCGCCAAAATCCAATGGTGTTCCGAACTTAATTCAAGTGCATAAGGCCCCGTCCCATAAGGAATATCCCGCTCTGGGTTGTCTAAATAGATTGGAGCATGGGCCTCGGAAAGTAGATGTAGAATCGACTCATGGCGCTGAGACATCTTGATCACCACCCATAACCCTTCCGCTACCACTTCCAAGATGTGGCGATAGAGGATTTGGTAGTTGTGCGGCTTGCTCACTCGGTCTTCGATACATTTTGCGACGTGCTGAGCAGTTAGCTTTTCACCATTGTGAAAATGAACATCGGGTCTGATTCTTAACCACAGCTCATTTTCTCTAAACTCATAATGGTGTGCTAGATGTGGTCGTATCGCCCCTGTTTCATTGTCGTACTTAAGTAACGTATCGAACATGGCTTCAATGTACAGTCGTGAACTGGATCTATGGGCCCACAATGGGTGCATAATAGGAAGAGAATAAGGAACTAAGGTCACTAGGGTGTTCAGGTTTTTTAAGCTTTCCTGTGCCTGCGTCAGCCAACTTGGTAGCTTTTTACGAAACATCTCCTCATAACCAAACAGATCCGCGTACCTTGCCGCTTCACTCAAATGCCCTTTGTGACAATGCTGCTCAAGAACACTCATCAATGCGGACTCAAAACTATCGAGCAAGGTTATCTCTGACTTGTTGCCCCGACCTCTACCCGGCTTCCACGAAATCCAACCAATACTCGCTAAGGTTTTCATTAGCTTAGCAATATTGCGCTCAGAACAGCTAAGTTGCTCAGCTAAAGTCTGGACATCGGTTGTTGCTGCGATATTCAGCGAATAGTAACGACTCAGCTGCTGCAATCGCTGCAAGTGGATCTGAGTGATAAAAGGTGAACTTTGATTTTCTACCATATCATTATTACTTCCTGTTTATTCAACAATAATAACCAGCAGAGACAGAGAGAGCAGGAGAGATTTTATGGACCCTTTAGGCTATGCACTTTACACATTGAATGGTAAGGACTATTTAGTCAACCCAGAAGTAAAACAACCCATTACGGACAAAGTACCACCCGCTGCAATGCATGTATTATGTGTATTTTTCATCGGCTTGTTTGTTGGGATGTTGTTTTAAGAGTTTCGTATTTTGGAGTCGTCACTTTTGAGCGCCTAGAGCAACCACCCCAACACTTGGATGCAAATAAATCAAAATGCAAATAGACAGAGCGTTGTACATCGTTAATATAAGGGGCAATTTTCGCTCTAATGGTTATCTATGAATAAAGCCTTTGTAATCCGTGCCCGCGCAGCTTCGACTGACCATAAGGTTTTCGTTGAGGGAGTCGGTGGCGACGCTCATTCCGAAATTCTTGCTCATGTTTTGATGAATGCGATTTTCACTGCTCAATCTCATCGAGATGACGTGAAGGTCTATCTGGTCATCGAAAGTACCGCAGACTTTTCGCGCACTCTATGCTTTGAATCCACTCAGCTTTCCAACATTGGTGGCTTTCATGAATCGGCGTTAATCGCTTTAATTGCGAAAGCTTTAGAGCACTCTGTCGGCATGAAAAAAGAAGAGCTGCGCAATGTGGCAAGCGGCTTAAGTGTCGAAACCATCAGCTTTGAAAAACTGGTTCAGCGCTTGGCAGAAGACTATACGCTCTACTTACTTGATAAAAAGGGCACGGACATTCGTGACGAGCCGTTTGGTGGCAATGCTTGTTTTATCCTAACCGACCACATTCCAATGCCGAAAAAGAGTTGGAACAGTCTTAAGCGTTTAGGAACACAAAAGGTCAGCCTTGGACCTCAAATGCTGTTTGCGTCTCAATGTATCGTACTTATTCATAATGAGTTTGATCGACGCGGGTAACGCAGTTAGTTAGAGTTCATATATAGGTGCCAATTGCCTCTATAACTCGACCTTCATTAAATACAAAAACGGCCGCTAACTAGCGGCCGTTTACAGTGTAAAGGGAAGTTATTTAAGCGTCATTGCCAGTGCAGCGGCAACGTTGCGTGAGGTCATCTCGACGTTGAATGCCGCTTCTTTAAGTGCAGTCGGTAGATCGGTTGCACCGAGTACTACGCTGTAGACGGCATCAATGCCGTGTTCATGCACAACGTGGCAATCTTGCGCGATACTTCCAGCAATCCCAATCACAGGCAAGTCGTACTGTTTGGCAGTGCGAGCGACACCGATTGGTGTTTTACCATGAATGGTTTGGCTATCGATACGACCTTCACCAGTAATCACTAAATCCGCATCTTTTACCACTTCGGCCAGATTGACTGCATCCATGACAATGCTGATACCTGGGCGTAGGCTCGCATCAAACAGGCCAAGTAAAGCCGCGCCAAGGCCACCCGCAGCACCTGCGCCAGCTTGGTCTATCACTTCTTTACCGTTAGTTTGGCGAATCACCTTAGCGTAGTGAGCTAGGTTACTGTCTAGCTGCTCTACCATTTCAGGCGTTGCGCCTTTTTGCGGGCCAAAGATATGAGATGCGCCTTTCGGGCCACACAGTGGATTATCAACATCACACGCCACCTCTAACTTAACATCAGCTAGGCGGCTATCTAGACCAGACAAATCAATGCTAGCAAGCTTCTCAAGCGCTCCGCCCCCATAAGCTAGATCAGCGCCTTGTTCGTCTTGCAAGCGAGCCCCTAACGCTTGGGCCATACCAATACCACCATCATTGGTCGCACTGCCACCAATGCCTACAATGATATGTTTCACCCCAGCATCAAGTGCTGCTTTAATCAGTTCGCCAGTCCCATAGGTCGTCGTTAACAGTGGATTACGCTTCGCTGGTTCAACAAGGTGTAAACCCGATGCCGCGGCCATCTCAATCACGGCTGTAGAGCCATCGCCCAACAAGCCATAGAAACCTTCAACAGGCTGACCTAACGGCCCTGTCACTGTAGCCGTTACAATGCAACCACCCGTTGCATCAACTAATGACTGCACGGTACCTTCACCGCCATCAGCCATTGGCAACTTAACAAACTCTGCGTCTGGCATTACTTTTTTAAAGCCGTTTTCAATCGCAGTCGCCACTTCCATAGCAGTTAAACTTTCTTTGTACGAATCAGGAGCAATTACAATCTTCATTTTCATTCCTTAAACAAATAAACCAAACACACCGAACATCATGGTCGAGACGAAGGCGATCATCAGACCTACCGCAGACTCGTATGGAATCAACTTCAGACGTTCGCGAATATCCATGTGCACCGCACCACCCGTTGCATGGAAGAAGCTGCCATGAGGCATGTGATCAAGAACTGTCGCTCCCGAATGAATCATTGCAGCACCTGCTAAAGCTGGCACTCCGAGTTCTAAAATTGTGCCGCTAAACACACTTGAAGCGACTGCCGTACCCGCCGTTGTTGACGCTGTTGCCAGTGCCATCATTGCACCTGAAATTGGTGCCAGTAAGAATGAAGGCAACCCAGATGCCGTCAATACATCAATCAATCCATCTTTAAGGCCAGAGTTAGCAATAATGCCCGCCAATGTACCTGTACCAAGCAACATTACTGCGACTGGTGCCATACGGCTAAGACCGGCAACAGCGAAGTGATTGGTATCTGCAAAGCGTCCCATGACTGCAGCGCCGATAAGGCCACCTAAAGGAAGCGCAATTAATGGGTCAACGTTAATACCAGCTATCGGGCGCAGTGACAGCAGTGCAATCGCAACCAATGGTGCAACAATCGCTGCCTTAAAAGCGGGTAGGCGCGAGTGATCTACTTCTACCACTTCACACGCATCCACTTTAGAGCCTTTGTTTACAAGCTTTTTCGCGATGAAGTAAGCCAATACTAAGCCGCACAAACCAGGAATCACCCCTGCCGCCATCACCGATGTCAGTGGAACATTAAACGCATCGGCTGCTGCAATCGCGTTCGGGTTTGGTGACATCACATTACCCGCTTTACCGCCGCCCACCATGGCGAGCAAAATTGCGGTCTTAGAGATATCAGCGCGGCGTGCAATCGCGAGTGCAATTGGTGCCACCGTAATAACAGCAACATCGACAAACACACCAACCGCAGTCAAAATCATCGTCGCGATAGCGAGTGCAAGAAGTGCGCGTGTTTCACCCACTTTTTTCACTATGGTTTCGGCAATCGAAGTTGCCGCACCCGACTCAATCAAGACACCCGCTAGTACACCAGCGGCAAGAATACGGAGTACCGCAGTAACGATACCTTGCGCACCACCAATCATCAGTGAAACTGTGTCAGTTAGTGATACACCACCGACCACACCACCAATTAAGGCACCAATAATCATGCCGTATGCAGGCGGCACTTTTTTCAAAATAAGGGCGATGGCGACGACCAAAGCGGTCAACGCACCAAGGGTAGTGACTTCTATCATTTTGTTGTTATTTCCGATTATTTTGTGAACTGCCTGAAGAGTAAGAGCAGAGACAAATAAATTCTTTATGCAAAATGACAGATTTATTATTATCTGAAACGAACATTTTTGTGCAAAATGACAAAAACCTTCAAATAATCACACACATTTTAGGGCTAAATACAGTTGAACTTTATGGTCTAACTTATTGATTTTTAAACTTGTAACTTCTTCAATCTTTTCTATTCGGTAACGCAGTGTATTGCGGTGAATATGGAGAGCTGCACAGGTTTGAGCCAGATCGCAATCCTGAGCAAAAAATTCCTTTAACGTCTTAACCAGAACATCTTTACTATCGTGTTGCTGCAAAACTTCAATCGGGTGACTTATCTGATTGCGACGCCACTCATCTTGCTTCAAATTATCAATCAGAACCGACAGCTTGTGCTCTTGATAAAATAAGATCGCATCTTTGCTTTCATCGCTACAAGCTAGGGTCGCCTTGGCCGTTTCATAAGAGCGAGATAACCCGGTAAGGCCGGGAAAATACTCTCCCATGGCGATTTTGACCGTAAAATCCGCCTCTTGAGCGATCCGCTTAAGCAGGCGTTTAACCCGCTTTTTCTCTTCAGCTTTGCTCCATGTATTGTCGACTAAGGTCACTGGCTTGAGCACGACAACTTCGTTTTGAGAGACAGACACAATACCTACAATGTTGTCTCGCTCTGGGTACTCCAACAGGTGCACTAGCTTCTGCAACTGCTCTAACGTCAAAGGTTGACCTTGCTTAGGTATCACCTTAACTGTGGCAGCGATCCTTGGCTGAGCTAAATCCAAATCTAATCGTTCTGCTATCGATAGCAGCTGGGTTTCATTTAAGGTAGAACCCTGTATTAGCTGCAGCAGTAGCTCTTCTCTATGACGTTTATTCCACTGAATCTGAGCCATTAAATCAGCTTGCTCAACGATGAGTTCAGCGGTCATCTTAACCAGTTCGCCATAGCGTCTGACCTCTTCAGGCTGCCCTGAAATACCGACTACACCAATCACACTATCTTGATGCAAAATAGGCAAGTTAATCCCTTCTTTTACACCAATCAGAGTACTGGCAACCGTATGATTAATTTCAACTGTTCGGTTGTCATGTATCGCCAATAAGGCGCCTTCATGGGTTCGGTGCAATCGCGCTGGATCGCTTGAGCCGATAATTATCCCGTTCTCATCCATCACATTGACAGGAAACTGGATAATTTTTGTCGCGCGCTCAACGATTTGTCTCGCGATTAACGTATTTAACTGCATCTCTTTACTCGTACTCGAAGCCTTACTCTTCCTAGGGCTAACATAGCACAACTCCCCCGCGCTTTTATTGCGCCAACAGTGCCTGCAGCTGAGTAACCAAGAAAAAATCCCGATGTAAGCACGCGAGGTGCCTGCTAAGACGAGGCCCGAACGAGCCTCTACCTGTTGACTTACAACGGGAACGCGTACAAAAGGAGACGAAAAACTACGCGATTTAAGTAATATCAATCCGACTGATTTCCCCCACAACGGCTAGTCAGCAAGATTGATATATAGATACCAATCACCACCAATTGCTTGTCGTGATTGGTATGGGATAGCGAGGGAGAGGAGTCCTTGCTATCCCAGACGGAAACTAGAGGCAGTAGACCCTAATCTCGAATCGAATGTCCTGAGCGCTTCTCAATCGCTTTAATCAGCGCTGAGTGGTCCCAGTCCTGTCCGCCTTGAGCCGCACACTCTTCAAACAACTCTTGTGCGTTTTGCGTATTAGGCAGTGCAACTTCTAGCTCTTTGGCACCCGTTAGCGCTAGATCTAAGTCCTTCTGGTGCAACGAGATTCTGAAGCCAGGATCAAACGTGCCTTCAATCATACGCTCGCCGTGGACTTCTAAGATCTTAGAGCTTGCAAACCCACCGAGCAGCGCTTGGCGCACACGTGCTGGATCAGCGCCCGCTTTTGAAGCAAACACCAGCGCTTCAGAAACCGCTTCAATGTTAAGTGCCACAATAATCTGGTTGGCGACCTTACAAGTTTGACCGGCACCGTTTTCACCGACTAGGGTGATGTTTTTACCCATCACCTCAAACAGAGGGCGAGCTTTATCAAACGCTTCTTGCGCGCCGCCTACCATGATGCTTAGCGTAGCGTTAACCGCACCGACTTCACCGCCAGACACTGGTGCGTCTAGGTACTGTGCACCACTTTCATTGATGCGCGCAGCAATCGCTTTGGTTGCCATTGGTGAGATTGAGCTCATGTCGATCACAAGCTTACCTTCAGCCCCCCCCGCATTCAGGCCTGCTTCAACACCTTTCTCGCCAAATAGCACATCTTCCACTTGTGGTGTATTTGGCACCATAAGGATAATAACGTCTGCTGCTTCAGCGGCTGCTTGCGCAGAGTTAACAACTTGAGCTCCTGCATCCACCAAGTCTTTTGGCGCTGGGTTAAAGTGATCAGATAGCACAATGTCATAACCGGCTTTTTGCAAGTTCGCTGCCATTGGGCGGCCCATAATACCTGTACCAATAAATGCAATTTTCATATTCTGTTCTCCGTAACGTTAGCCCACACTTTGGCGGGCACAGACCGCACTTAGCGGTATAGGTTGATCCAATCTAAGCCTTCAGTGGTGGTGGTTTTCGGCTTGTACTCGCAGCCAACCCACCCTTGATAACCAAGCTCATCAAGATGTTTCAAGACGAATGGGTAGTTAATCTCCCCAGTACCCGGTTCATGTCTGCCTGGGTTGTCGGCTAACTGCACATGGGCAATTTGGTCGATGTTGGCACTCATGGTTGGCGCTAGGTCCCCTTCCATGATTTGCATGTGGTAGATGTCGTACTGAATAAACAGGTTGTCACTACCCACTTCTTTAATCACCGCTTTCGCCTGCTCAGTGGTGTTGAGGAAGAATCCCGGGATGTCACGCGTATTGATGGCTTCAATCACTAAGCGAATGCCAGCCTCTTTTAGAGCATGCGCGGCATAACGTAGGTTGATAACAAACGCCGCATGCGCATCATGTTGGCTTACCCCTTGTGGAACGATCCCTGCGAGGCAGTTGATTTGGGTATTACCCAATACTTTGGCGTATTCAATGGCCTTGGCGACGCCTGCTTGAAACTCTTCAATTCGGTTTGGGTCCACCGCGATACCGCGCTCGCCCGCCTCCCAATCGCCGGCCGGAAGGTTGAACAGCACTTGGGTAAGTTGGTTTTCATCAAGTTTCTCCTTGATTTGAGCGGCTTCTAAGGCGTAAGGAAATAAATACTCTACGCCACTAAAACCCGCCTTTGCTGCGGCCTCAAAGCGATCTTCGAAGTCCAATTCGGTAAACAACATGGATAAATTTGCTGCAAACTTTGCCATTTTGATTTCCTTATTCTGTTAGCTGTTATTGATTAACGCCGTTGGTGCGTCGTCAGCGCTTTCTGCCAAGGCTTCGAACTCATTGATTGAGTCAATCTCGACGCCCATCGCAATGTTGGTTACGCGCTCTAGAATCACTTCAACCACAACAGGCACCTTGTGCTTGTTCATTAACTCTTTCGCTTGAGCAAACGCCTCTTGCATCTGCTCTGGGTCAGTCACTCGAATCGCTTTACAACCTAAGCCTTCAACAACCGTCACATGGTCAACACCGTAGCCGTTGAGCTCAGGTGCATTCTGGTTCTCAAACGCCAACTGAACACAATAATCAATGTCGAACTGACGCTGCGCTTGGCGAATCAGACCAAGGTAAGAGTTGTTTACCAAAACATGGATATACGGCAGGTTAAACTGTGCGCCAACGGCCAGCTCTTCAATCATGAATTGGAAGTCGTAGTCACCAGAGATAGCCACGATATCGCGATTAGGATCCGCGGCACGTACACCGAGAGCGGCAGGTGTCGTCCAACCTAGCGGGCCAGCTTGACCACAGTTAATCCAATGACGTGGCTTATACACGTGTAGGAACTGCGCTGCCGCAATTTGAGAAAGACCAATCGTGCTGACATAGCACGTATCGCGACCAAACGCTTTATTCATCTCTTCATAAACACGCATTGGTTTAATCGGTGCGTCGGTATAGTGAGTTTTACGTAACATCGTCGCTTTACGCTGCTGACATTCGCCAACCCACGCGCTGCGGTTTGGTAATTTGCCTGCGTCACGCCATTCACGCGCCACTTCCACCAGCAGTTCAAGTGCTGCTTTAGCATCAGAAACAATGCCAAGATCCGGACAGAACACACGCCCAATTTGAGTCGGCTCTATATCAACGTGAACGAACTTACGCCCTTTGGTATACACATCCAAAGACCCCGTGTGGCGGTTAGCAAATCGGTTACCGATACCAAACACAAAATCAGACTCAAGCAGAGTTGCGTTGCCGTAACGATGCGCCGTTTGCAGACCAACCATACCTGCCATCAGTTCATGGTCGTCCGCGATGGATCCCCACCCCATCAGAGTTGGAATCACTGGAACACCTGTAATTTCAGCGAATTGTTGCAGCAACGTTTCAGCTCCCGCATTAATAACACCACCACCAGAAACGATCACTGGGTTAGCAGACTCACACATCATTTCGATGGCTTTTTCTACCTGAGCACGTGTTGCTTTTGGCTGGTATGCCTCTAACGGTTCATAAGTATCAATATCAAACTCGATTTCCGTCAGCTGAACATCTAACGGTAAGTCAATCAGTACCGGGCCTGGTCTGCCTGAGCGCATTAGGTGAAACGCCTGCTGGAATGCACGTGGCACCTGTGCTGGCTCTAGTACGGTTGTCGCCCACTTAGTGACGGGTTTAGCAATAGATTCGATATCTACTGCTTGGAAATCTTCTTTATGCAGGCGAGCTCGTGGCGCTTGCCCTGTAATACAAAGGATTGGAATTGAGTCCGCTGATGCAGAATACAATCCGGTGATCATATCTGTGCCTGCTGGACCCGATGTGCCGATACACACGCCGATGTTACCTTGATTGGTACGCGTGTAACCTTCTGCCATATGCGAAGCACCTTCCACATGGCGAGCAAGTACGTGATCAATACCACCGAGCTTTTTCATTGCCGCGTACATTGGGTTAATCGCTGCGCCAGGAACACCGAAGGCAATGTCTACACCTTCCTTCTTAAGTACTTCTACCGCCGCCTCAATTGCCTTCATCTTTGCCATGCGAACCTCCATTTCGATTGTATACAATTCAAAGATACTTTGTGTACTATGAATCATATTCAGAATTTGGCAACCCCTAAATGCAACATTTTTTCAACATAGAGCCATTACTCGAAGCGAACACTAACCCCGAAAACCCTAGAAATCATTGCTTTATATAAAATATCTTTACATAAAAATATTTTCCCAACAGAGCAAATGAAAAATAAATGTTAAATACCCTTTGATTGTTTACATGAATTGAAATATAAGTATTCGTGCAACATGATTTTTGTACACAAAATCATTCGATATTGTTTAAAGGAGACGAACAATGAGTCTGAACGATGTAGCAGAAAGAGAAGAAACCGCCTGTCTGCGCGTAGTCGGTAACATGGACAACCCTGAATACCAAACCATCCTTAACAAAGAAGCGCTCTCATTCTTAACCAAGCTAGTTAAGAAGTTTGCTCCACGTCGAGATGCGCTACTCGCTGCTCGCGAAGAGCAACAAAAGCGCTTTGATGCTGGTGAACTACCGAATTTCCGAGCGGATACACAATCTATTCGTGACAACAAGAGCTGGAAAGTCGCCACTCCGCCACCTGAACTGTTAGACCGTCGAGTAGAAATAACCGGCCCGATTGATCGCAAAATGGTGATCAACGCACTGAATTCAGGTGCTAAGGTCTTTATGTGTTGTTTTGAAGACGCTTCTTCCCCAACTTGGGAGAACATGGTTCAAGGGCAGATCAACTTGCGCGATGCCAATGCCCGCACGATCAGTTATCACGATGAAGCAAAAAACAAACATTATCAGCTAAGTGATAACCCAGCCCTACTGATTGCCCGTCCGCGAGGCCTGCACCTGCCGGAGCAATCGATCCAATTTGACGATAAACCCATTCCTGGTTGCTTGATGGATTTCGCGCTCTACTTCTACCACAACTATCTATCACGAGCAGAGCAAGGACTTGGGGTTTACTACTACATTCCTAAGCTAGAAAGCATGGAAGAATCACAATGGTGGGATGACGTTTTCTCTTTCACTGAAGATTACTTTGGTGTCGAGCGAGGCACGATTCGTGCGACCGTTCTGATTGAAACGCTACCTGCCGTATTCCAAATGGACGAAATGCTTTACGCCATGCGTGACCATATCGTCGCAATGAACTGCGGCCGCTGGGATTACATCTTCAGTTATATCAAGACCCTCAAAAACCACACCGACCGCATTCTTCCAGACCGACACGTGGTTGGGATGGATAAAGAATTCCTTAATGCCTACAGCCAACTGTTAGTACGTACTTGCCATCAGCGTGGTGCCTTAGCAATGGGCGGTATGTCAGCCTTCATCCCAGCAAAAGATCCTGCCGAGATGGAGCGAGTGACCGCCAAAGTGATTGAGGATAAAGAGCGTGAATCTCGCAATGGCCACGACGGAACTTGGGTTGCACATCCAGCGCTAGTCGATTTGGCAATGTCTGTGTTCGATAAGAATCTTGGCGGACAGCCAAACCAACTCGATTTTGTCAGCCCAACACATGAAATTGGTGCTGATTTGCTGCTAAAACCGTGTGAAGGGACACGCGATGAAGCTGGCGTTCGCAAAAATATCCGTATTGCGCTTTATTACATCGAAGCTTGGATTCAAGGCCATGGTTGTGTGCCGATCTATGGCTTGATGGAAGATGCCGCAACGGCAGAGATCTCGCGCGCTAATATCTGGCAATGGATTCATCACTCAGTCGAACTTGATGATGGGCAAACCTTTACTAAAGAGCTTTTCCACCAATGGCTGTATCAAGAGCTCAACACTATCAAACAGGAAGTGGGCGATGCTCGATTCGCAGCTGGCCGCTTTGAACAAACCGCTGACCTTTTCTTCGAGCTGTCAACAGCGAAAGAGTTCGCCACCTTCCTGACCTTACCAAGCTATCAGCTTCTTAACGGGGCTGCGTAATACCAACCTAGTTCGTCTATTCGAGCTAGGGCGGTAGAACATTAACAGGAGATAACATGGGAAGTTTAACTCTAGATCAAGCACTCTCCGTCATTGACGGTACCTTTCAGGCAGGTTCCAAGAGCAAAAGCGCACCGCTCACGGTCGCCGTTCTCGACAGTGGAGGGAAACTCATCTCTCTGCAACGCCAAGATGGTTCTAGCATGATGCGACCAGATATCGCGATTGCTAAAGCTTGGGGCGCACTAGCGCTCGGGTGTTCTTCGCGAAAGCTCGCTCAGGATGCCGACAATCGACCTGCATTTATCTCCGCTGTTAATGTTCTCGCACACGGTAATATGGTTCCCGTTCCAGGCGGATTGCTCATTCGCGATGCCGAAAAAAACATTCTTGGCGCGGTCGGGGTCAGTGGTGATTTATCTGATATCGATGAAAGCTGCGCACTCGGGGGAATTGACCACGCCCAGCTTTATTGTGATGACGCCGTCTCTTAGTACTGACTAACAAAGCTAAACAAAACGCCCTCAGTTGCACACGCAAATGAGGGCGTTTTTCTATTTCGTATTTTCGAAGAGATTACTCGTATTGAGTCAGCCAGCCTTTCAAAATAGTGTTCATCTGTTTCTTCTGATTAGCATTAATACCTTTAACCAACTTTTCCTGTACTGCGGCGTGCTCTTCAATAATTTTGTCGATCAGCACAAAACCATCTTGGCTTAGCTCAACCGTCACACTACGACGGTCTTCTTTGCTGTGCTCGCGGCTGATCAAACCTTTAGACTCAAGCTTATCTAATCGGTTCGTCATCGCGCCAGATGTCAGCATCATAGAATCAATCAGCTCTGAAGGGGTTAAGCGAAAAGGTTTACCACTACGACGCAAAGTCGCCAACACGTCAAACTCCCCAAGTTTCAAGTCATAGCGCTTATGTAGCTGAGCCACTTCTGTCTCCATATACTTGGCAATGCGCATCAATCGACCCATTATCGCCATAGGTTCAGTTTCTAGCTCTGGCTTTTCCTTAGCCCACTGGTCTACTACTCTATCAATAGCGTCCATGAATATTTGTCTCCAGTAACAAAATGCTGTTTTGAATATCTTAACATAAAGATACTTTACAAACAGCGCTTTTAGGCGTACATTCCTCACAAAAGTATCTTAACGTAAAGATAGTTGTTATGAATATATTACTTGCCATGATTCCGGCGTTCTTTTGGGGAACCACTTATGCCGTCACGCAATACACACTTGCAGACTGGCCTCCCCTATTACTGGGTGCGATCCGTGCGCTACCAGCCGGACTTCTGTTGTTGGCATTTAAGCCAAGCCTGCCGAAAAAAGGCGACTGGCAGATTTTGTTTAGCTTAGGATTGATCAATATTGCGACCTTCTTCGGGCTAATCTTTGTCATGGCGCTGACGTTGCCTTCTGCCATTTCTGGCGTCGGCAT
This sequence comes from Vibrio sp. R10-SG3-ISO10, assembly GCF_059834185.1. Taxonomy (NCBI): domain Bacteria; kingdom Pseudomonadati; phylum Pseudomonadota; class Gammaproteobacteria; order Vibrionales; family Vibrionaceae; genus Vibrio; species Vibrio sp. R10-SG3-ISO10. Next base: position 419,619 of record NZ_JCBDHG010000022.1, on the reverse strand, counting down.
GATCTCAGTGCCTGTATTTGCGATGCTCTACAACTGGCTGATCAACAAACATCGCCCAGGCTTGATTCAGTCGGTATGTGGTGCCACCCTGATCGCACTCGCTTGGATGCTGTTTGACCCAGGTTCAATTCGCCTAAATCCGATTGGTTTGGGGGCTATGCTCGCGGCGATCATGTGTATTGTGGTTGGCAGCTCGATCACTAAATCACTCGGCAATCGTATGCACTGGTGGACAGTCTTAACCTGGCAGCTCATCCTAGGTGGCGTGATCCTGTCTATCGCCGCAGGTGTTCAAGGGGCAATGGAACCGGCGAAATACGCTGCGATTTTCGACAACTTCTCAATGACCAATCTTTCTGGTTTGTTATGGGTTGTCGGGCTGAACACTGCACTGGGTTACGGTATGTATGTGTGGCTATTGCAACGCATGTCTGTGGTCGACTTTACCTTTGGGGGTATTGCCAATCCGATCGCGGGGATCGTGTCTGGGCTCGTCTTGCTCGGTGAATCCTTCACCCCATTCCAGTACAGCTTGATGATCGGCATGATTGTGATGTCTTTGTTACCTCAAGCGATACTTGCCATAAGACAAAACAGGCCAGCGCCCGCTGAATGCCAAAGCTAATAGGCACAAATTATCGCTCAAATAGCCGCGCCACTCAGCGCGGCTTTTTACTTTTTAAAACGGTTCCAGCGTGATTGCTATACTGACTAGGCTCATTTGAGAAAGGTGGAAGCAATGTGCGGAAGACTCAATGTCATCGACGATCCCTTGTGCAATATCGTCTGTGAACAGCTTGGCTTAAGTTTTAATACTCATAGCAACAACGATTTACGTCCGACAGAACAAGTAGCTTGTTTAGCCAGTGATGGTTGCAAGCTACAGCAGCGCAACCTCGCTTGGGGCATTAAGCCTGACTGGGCAAAACGAGTTATCATTAACGCCCAAGCAGAAACTGTGGCGCAGAAACCCACCTTTGCCAGTTCGTTTCAGTTCAGTCGGGTTATTGTCCCATGCAGTGGCTGGTATGAGTGGCGTGAGGAACAAGGGCGAAAGGTGAAATACCTATTTGAGCAGCCAAACAAAGGAGCTCTGTACATGGCAGCTATCGCACTCGAAAACAACTCAAAAGTGGTCACACTCACCACGAAACCCAATCCGCAATGCGCTCAATATCATCACCGCATGCCGCTACTGATTGACGCAAACCATGTTCCTAACTGGGTTACAGGAACCGTAGAGCAAGCTCACTCTTTATTGAATGTTGAATACAATCAAACATTAAGAATAAGCTAGCCTAACAGGTTAACAGGTTAACAGGACTTAGAAAATCGGCTTTTGCTTGTCTTTCACGTAGAAAAACAGACTGATAGCAACAAACAAAAACGTAAAGTAGTAGAAGAATGAAGAAAGAGACGCAATAAAGTCGATGTGTTGCTCTATCTGCTCTTCGCTATAGTTTTTAGACAGCAATTTGTAATAGTAAGCGTACAAAATACCAATCATCCCATAGCCGAGGTTAAACATTAGCCCTTTAAAGCTCAGTACTGTGGCTCGGTTGTGTGATTCGGTGTTTTTATTAAGGTGGTAGCTAATAAAGATATTCATCGTCATGATGATGAAGATTAATAGCAACGCCGGAATCACCCCGTAAATAGACCAACCTAAGCTAATCCAGTAATAAGTCGCCATCGTCGCGATGCCCATGATGGCAATAAACCTTCTCGGAGCGATGCTTTCCGCCAACTTTCGACTTTGCCCCGCTAACACAATTTGCAGCAAGCTTATCCCTGCGCCAATCAACCCAAAATAGATGATGGGGATATCGATCGCTCGATAGTACTGGCTGTTCATGGTTAAAAACATCCGTGAAGTGTGCTCAAACAGGCTGTAATAAAGCAGAATAAACAGAACATAGGGTGTGGAGATCACCCACTTACCCGTGTTCATGGTGAGCTTAAGACTTGCCATCGTCGTTGCCAACTTACCGCTATCACTTGGCAACGTCTTCTTCTCTTCCCTCATGCTAAATGCAGCGTACATGGCGATAAGAGCTACAAACAAGGTCGCATAAACAGGGATGCGCATTATATCCTGAGTCGTTTCTGGCGCTGAGAACCCCAGTAGATGATAGACATGAGCCATAAAGTTAACGTCGTACATAGCAGCACCCACCAAGGTCACAACTATGCCGACACTTGAAGCGATACGTAACTGAATCTGCAACACTCGCGGCCAAAGATCTTCTTTGCCCTGCTCTTTAAGCGTGTCATAAGCCAGTGCTTCATCGGCACCACTGGCTAATGCCATAGCCAAACCGCTCAAGACCCGATTTACCAAAAATACCATGAACACTAAGGTGGGGTTGCCAGTCGGAACAAAGGCGATCATGGCGATTTCTATAAACATGACAATTGAGGACAGCACCACCAGCTTTTTACGCCCTAGAGTATCGGCAAATGCACCCGATGGTACTTCTGCTAGAACGATGGTTGCCGCCCAAACTACATTGAGCATGGCAAACTGAGAAAGGGTCAAACCATAATCTAAGTAGAGTAAAGTGAAAACTGGATAGTAAAAGCGCGCAAAGTAGCTGCTTCGGAACATTAAGAAGCAGCGAACATTGCGGATTTGAAGGATTTGTTTGAGAGTCATTAAATACTCAGCAGATTGAATAACATAAGATTATGTATATACCCTTTTTTGATTGGACTCTAGAATCTTTACTAAGTTGACCAAATCAAGCGATAAACAGATTCCATTATTGGACAACCTCCCGACTTAAGCTTTTACACTGTAAAACAGCTACATTCCGTAACGGAATGGTTTTCCGATAGTCACCATATCGCGATGAATAGGAGCAAGCGCTTGAGCATAGTGGGCAAGCAATGACAAGGTATATTGACTACGTTGGTGCATCTCATCATCGTGTAGTTGGTGATTTTGGGTCATCAGCGTTTCGATATTGCGAAACATCAGATGATCAGGCAAAAAACAGGCATGGTTGTTTTTGCTGCCAGTCATACGTAATTCACTTATCGGATAGACACCATTCACACTGGCAGAAACACTCACTAGCAATACAGGCTTGTGCGCTAGCTCTTCATCAGTCGTTAACAGCAAGAAATTCTTAATTGCAGGTGTCGCCATTCCATGCCACTCAGGCGAGATAAGAATCACTGCATCAGATTGCCTTAACATTTCTGCAATAGGGGGCCATTGCTGCCACTCTTCGGATTGCTGCCAAACACCTTCATTCCAGAGCGGCAAATTAAGCTGATGTAAATCCAAGATATTGATAGTTTCAAAGTGCTTTTCAGATAATGATTCTAAATAGCGAGCGACGTTTAAGCTCTGCGAATTGTCACGCTGGCTGCCAGATACGATAGTAAGATTCATATTAGTTTCCTTCTAGTGATCGAACGGTTGGAGTTTGATTAGATAGAGTCGATTTTCCTGAAGAGTGATGGCTTGCAAGTACAATAGAGACTAAAACCAGTAATGCTCCAAGCAACTGAAATACCGACAAATGCTGGTCGAGAACGATATAACCCAAGATACAAGCAGAGACACTGCTTAAAAAACCGAGAAATGAGACCGTAGTGGTAGGCAGCTGATCAATGCCTCTAAACCACAGAAAATACCCAACTACGGCTCCGATAACACTCAGGTATAAGTAACCCAGAGCGTTCATTAGCGTTAGTTGATGAGGTACCCCCTCAAACCATATAGCAACTGGGAGCAGCATTAATCCACCAAACAGGAGCTGCCAACCCGTAAAATTCAGCACAGACATACCTATAGGTCTGCCCCATTTTTTAGTCAAAACGACCCCGCTCGCCATGCTTAACGTTCCAACATTCGCGACAATGAGACCGACTAAATCTAACTTCGCGGTACTATTTAGGACCAGTAAAGCGATTCCAAAGATGCCCACTACTGAGGCGATTAGCTGTATTGCTGACACCTTTACACTGAGTAACCACCAACTCAGCAATATCACGACAACAGGTTGAATCGACATCACCATAGCGGCCATACCACCCGGTAAGTAGGTCGCTGCAAAAAATAGGCAATAAAAGAACAACCCAATGTTCAAAAATCCGAGTACCCCAAGTCGAGCAAGCCACACTGAGCTGGGTAGCGTTTTACCAAACAATACGAGCAACAAACCTGCCGGTAGGGCTCTAATCGTTGCAGCGAGCAAAGGGCTTTCCGCTGGCAGTAACTCTGTCGTCACTATGTAAGTACTTCCCCATACGATAGGGGCGAATGCCGTCAACACTATGGTTTTAATCTGATGCAAATCCTTCACTAGAGTCTCTCCATATAACCTCAATAAAAAGTATCTTTTGCAAAAGATACTTTTTATAAAGTAATGGCAACTTAACTTTTGATCAAGTATCTTTTTAAAAAGATATTTAGATGAGAGATAAAAATGCCATCAGATAGTGTCGATTTAATTTTGGCTCAATGGAAACAAGCAAGACCCGATTTAAACTGCTCGTCGATGGGAGTTGTTGGCCGCTTGCGTCGCACAAGCAATCTGTGGAAGTCGAAGATGGACAGCGTGTTTAAGCAACATGGACTAAGCAGCATTGAGTTCGACATCTTAGCAACAATGCGCCGTAGCGATGCCCATGGCATTACCCCTACAGAGTTATATAAAACTCTTATGCTGTCTTCTGGGGCAGTGAGCACTCGGATAGAACATTTGGTTAAGCAAGAACTTGTGGAGAGAGTTTTCAGTGAACATGACAGACGCAGCTGTAAGGTGATTCTAACCAATAAAGGCATTGAACTTGTCGATAACGCCCTGAACGATCACGTCGACAATATGAACAATATGCTTAGCGCTCTAAACCCAGATGAACAAGATCAATTTGCCAATCTACTACGCAAAGTACTGTTATCTGAAGGTAAACAATAGCTACCCCAAAATCGATTTCCGACGAACTCACAGCAGAAACATAGAAGACATTTATTTTCTATTTAATCAATAACATGAACCCACTGAAAAGCGGTTCTTGTTTACCGAAACTGTATGTAAACATTAGTTGTTCTCGAAATGCGATAACTAAGAAACCAACTTTATTATTGGCATATGCCAGTAATAAATCGCTATAGTGCTCTAAATTTCAACGAGTTTTGGAGCCAGCATGATCTACGCAATTCCTTGTACTAACAACGCAGTAAGTAATCACTTCTCTCGCTGCCAGCAAATCGCCATCATTGATTCCATCACGCGGAAAACACAGTACCTCTCTATCTCTAAGGATGAATCTTGTTGTAGTGCCAAGAAAAAGTGGCAACAGGTTATCGCTGGTTACAAAGTAGACGTAGTTGTAGTGAGAAACATTGGCCAAAATATGCTCAAAGGGCTGTTTCAATCTAAAGTTAAAGTGTTAGCCACAAAAGCGAAGCAAGATGTTCACGACATCAATTTTGCCGAGCTGATTGCAGTAGAGAGTTTGGATTACGGTCGAATATCACCAAAGAAAAAAGCTTGTGGCAAAAACAACGCCACTCTCGCTTTGGCACGGTCGCAACCAAACTGGCGCTCAATCCGGAGGATTAGACGATGACGTTACTACTTACAGTACTTATTTTCGTGAGCTTTATAGCCTTAATGGCGATCGGGGTGGTGTTCTCTCGCCGACCAATTCAAGGCAGTTGCGGTGGTTTATCGCAACTAAACATCACTAGGGAGTGCGACTGCAAAGATGCGTGTGAAGGGACAAAGCGCACGCTTTATCAAATCAAAGAGCCTGAGTAGCTCAAGCCTATTGAAGTTTTAGGGCATGACCTTGGATGATGCTACTAGCAACCTTTTGCCTAGCGCGTTTAATGATGTTTCCAAACGTTTGGCGCGACACCTGCATTTGCACAGCGGCATCAATCTGATTCAATCCTTCTTGATCGGCAAGTTTCAGTGCTTCTAATTCATCCGGCAACAGCTCAACAATCTGCAACTCATCCATAGTCACACCATTGGGTTTGTAAAAAGCATGAGCTGCATGAGTGCAAATGTGACGATGTTTCTTAGGACGGGCCATGATCAAGTTCCAACACCAATTCAATGATGCTTCAAAGTTGCTTAGCCTGTAATTGTAACAACCTAACCAATTCGAAACCATGTGAATCCAAAGGTTGCATTTATCACACCTCTTCTTTAGGGTAAAAGCATGACATATTTGTTTAGCTACACCTCTCCAGTTTGTTGCTGCTGTAATCGCTTCGATATACGGCGGCTTTCGTGTAGCTATTAGTTAGCAAAAATCTATACCTAATCACAGGCCGCTGATGTTCTCATCCGCGGCCTTTTTGTATTTGAAGGAACAATCTATGACCTCAGCGACCCTTTCGTTATTTGACACTATGGCTCGTGAACAAAGACCATTTAAGTCCATAGATAGCAATACCGTAGGCCTTTATGCTTGTGGTCCAACCGTATATGACTACGCTCACGCGGGTAACTTACGTACCTACCTTTTTGTCGATACCTTAAGACGCGTGTTGTCACTCAATGGGTATCAAGTAAATCACGTTATGAACATCACAGACGTTGGCCACCTGACTTCAGATGCCGACACTGGTGAAGACAAAATGGAGAAAGGCGCTAGAAAACAAAATAAGTCTGCCTGGGAAATAGCGAAATATTTTGAGCAAGCTTTCCTAACGGACTTAAAGCAGCTCAATATCTTGACCCCAACCACCATCTGCCGAGCAACAGAGCATATCCAAGAGCAAATAGACTTCATCACTGAACTTGAAGAGAAAGGCTTCACCTACCAGACCCGTGATGGAGTCTATTTTGACACCAGTAAATTAACTGAATATGGTCGACTCGCACGTTTGGATACATCAGGTTTAGAGGCCGGAATTAGGGTCAACATGGCTGATAAAAAACTGGCGACAGACTTCGCATTGTGGAAACTTTCTGGCAAGCAGGCAAGGCAAATGGAATGGCCTAGCCCTTGGGGTGTTGGATTTCCTGGCTGGCACATCGAGTGTTCCGCAATGGCGGAAAAATACCTAGGAGAGCAATTCGACATTCATGTCGGCGGCGAGGATCATATTCCTATCCATCACACTAACGAGATCGCGCAGTGCCAAGCAAAAAACGGACGCATACAAGCAAACTATTGGCTTCACGGTTTTTTTCTACAACTTAACAAAGAGAAAATTTCTAAATCTGGCACTTCTTTGCGCCTAGAAGCATTACTCGAGCGCGGATTTGAGCCCTTAGCCTATCGTTACCTTACATTAACGAGTCACTATAGAAGTCATCTAAGCTTTACTTGGGAGAGTTTACAAGGAGCGCAAACAGCACTAAAACGACTGAGAAACAAGGTGGCTAAGCTAGCAGATAACGGGCAGTTGATAGAGGAATATAAGCTGCGTTTTATCCAACTCATCAATCAAGATCTAAATATGCCAAAGGCTCTCGCTTTGTTATGGGATGTATTAGACAGCGCCTACCCTAGCCAAGATATAAAAGCTACTGTGTTGTTTTTCGATAAGATATTCGGCCTGAATATTGACCATATTGAAGAGGTTGTAGTACCCGACGAGGTCATAAAGCTTGCCGAAGAGAGGCTGGTACTGAAGCAACAAAAACGCTTTGCGGATGCCGATAAGATCCGAGAACAAATCACAGCACTTGGATACCATGTTGCCGATAAAGGCGACAAGTTCGAATTTACTCCGCTGTAATAACGTCACTAACGCGCAGAAAGGCTCAATTGCTTTCTGCGCTCTAGCGCTTTAACTCGATAAATTACGCAGTTTTGGATCGTCGGTTAGGTATTCAACAAACTCAATCTCAAATCCTGCAGGATCAACGAAGTAGACATTTTTACGGTAAGGTTCATCAGCGCCCGGCTTAGCGATAGGATAACCCGCTTCAACCAATCGGCCGATCACCGCATCAATGTTGTTGGTGACATAAGCAAAGTGGGCTAGTCCTACCTGATGGCCTGCCAGTTCTCGATTATTTCCTTCACCGTGATCACTCATTGCAATATATTGGTATTCATCGCCGAAATGCAGCCAGTTTCTCGGTTTGCCACTCCACTCTCCCTGTCCTTCATCTCGCACCGACCAATGTGGAAATGCCGCTTGATAGAACTTCAACATCTCAGGGATGTCCTTAACCACTAAATTAACATGTTCTAGTTGAATCATTGCTTTCTCCTTATCAATTCCTAGCCAACAAGAAGCATGCTAAAACCTCAACTAAGGTTGAGGTAAAGAACTTTTTTTAGATTTTTAATTAAAAGTTGAACAAAACTTGGGAGAGCTAGAGAGAGCGATGACAATATTGATGAATCTATGAAGCGGTCATGTAAAAACAACCCACTACCTCATTGGTTGAATCAATAATTTTTCCGCTTAATGTTGCTTCACAGTAGAGAAAGGAAATATTGATATCTCTAAGACGTCCATGAAATAAAACATGACGTTTCAAAATATCACTATTGAGCTGATGAAGTGTTGATTGCCAAGTGATCTCATTTTCCAATAAGTTAAATGTAACTATCATAAATCCTTATTGTTTTCGTTTTTCTGTTTGCTACGGTTCTGTTGAAACCAAAAGCGCTTACGGCCGATTGAACGTGACATATTTTGCCTTTATATATTTTAAGTTTCTGACAAGTAATAAAACCATTACCTAATATCAGAGGAATAGATTACTAAATTTATAATGAGACGAAGAAGTCCAATAGCGCAACGACAAATACAGAGAGGAGGTATAAGGAAATATTGGGGATTTCGAAAAGATGTTATAAATAGTATTTCTAGATTGAATGAAGTTGTGCAATTAGCAGGTTGCCACTTGCACCCTTGCTAAACGTTATAGTACTGAAACGTTAGCTGCTTGAAGGCCTTTCTGACCTTGCTCTACTTCGAAAGACACTTTTTGGCCTTCAGCTAGAGTCTTGAAACCTTCAGAAGCGATAGCACGGAAGTGTACAAATACATCTTCGCCACCGTTGTCTTGAGAAAGAAAACCGAAACCTTTAGTTTCGTTAAACCATTTTACAGAACCATTTACTTTGTTAGACATATCATGTCCCTTATTTAGTAATAATAAATTTAATTCGCAGAAATGCGATGCACTAGGAGCTTGAATTATTTAATGTATCTATGAAGCTAAGGGAAACACAGAGGATAACAAGAGGAAATTCTGAGGGTTTACTTTACAACTGGATGTTTCATTTAATAACTCTGAACAACAGAGCGATGGCATTATTTGTGTTTTTTAGACAATTGTAAAGAACTATTTTGATTATTTTTTAGCTAACAACATTAGCGCTCCATCAATAAAAAAACGTAAAAGGTGATCGCCTCTCTTTATCACTCTTCTACGCTTTAAAAACCTTAAGCTTGTTCGATAGGTTTAATCACTCGACACGGGCTACCTGCTGCGACAACGTTAGCTGGAATGTCTTTGGTGACGACACTACCCGCTCCAACCACGCTGTTTTCACCGATGGTGACGCCAGGGCAGACAATCACACCACCGCCAAGCCAAACGTTGTCGCCAATAGTAATCGGTGTACCAAACTCGACGCCTTCTTCAACACGACCTTTCACGTCGAGCGGGTGACCTGCCGTGTAGATTTGTACGTTAGGAGCAAAGAGGACGTTATCACCGATATGAACTTCAGCCACATCCAACACCACACAGTTGAAATTAGCGTAGAAGTTTTTGCCGAGTTTTATATTCGAACCATAGTCACAACGAAATGGAGGTTCTAGGTAAGCGTCTTTAGAATCAGGGATCAGAGTATCAATCGCGCTGCGCCACTCTTCGGTATCTGGAATACTATTGTTGAGCTTTTGCAGAACTTTACGACATGAAATTCGTTCGTTGTATAGCTCTTTGTCCCACGCATCATATGGCTCACCAGCGAGCATTTTCTCTTTTTCGCTTCTCATATCACTTACCAGTCAATCTTAAAATTACCATCGAAATATCGCATACCAATGTCAGCTTATAAAAAGATTAAATCACTAACTTAACGCAGCGTGTGGTAGGTCACTATTTGCGTCATACCGACGTAAACAAATGGTTGTAAGTAATTACTCACTGTTATGTTTTCAAGGGTTACGATTAGCCTTTAGCCGCTTTTGATAATAACAATTCGTAGAAGCATTTGGCGGCAGGGCCAGTTTTGGCTCCCTTAGGAAGCGTAATATGCAGCGGGACTTGATACCTTTCATTGTGCTCGACTTTAAGCACCTTAAGCTGGCCTGTGTTTCTTAGCTTGATGATGTGCTCTGGTAAACGGCAAAAACCGACGCCTTGCTCCACTGCTCGAAATGCATGATCAAAATTATCGACGGTTATCCGCTGATTAGCTTTTAACCAACCGACATTTTGCTCTTTATTCTCAATCTGAGTAGCCCCCAGATCGCGAATGACAACTTGGCAATGAGTGGCAAAATCCGCCATACAAACCTGACTTTGACTTGCGAGTGGGTGCTTACTTGAGACAACGGGCAACATACTCGTCATCGAAAAAGCTTGAGCCGGATAATTGGTCACCGGCAAGGTAATAATCGCAATATCCGCTTGCTCGCTGGTCACCATTTCGGCCGTTTTAGATAAAGATGTCTCTACTACTTGAATCGAGGTAATACTGTTTCGACTAAGATACTCTGCCATCGGTTGATAGAGCAGGCTCGGGTCGCAAAGGTGATCCATCGCGACTGTAATCTCTGACTCGACACCCGCTGAGATTTGTTGGCTTAAGTCTTCCAACTCTCTTGCCTGTTCAAGCATACTGCTCGCTCTTCTAAGCAGTGAACGACCATGCTCTGTGACTGTGGCACGTCTTCCCTTAACCTCCACCAGCTTAACGCCCAGTTGATCTTCAAGCTTTTTGATCGAGTAAATCAAGGTTGTATGGCTTTTGTTTAAAGCCGAAGCCGCGGCTTGAATACTGCCCGCCCGATCCACTTCTTTCAGCGTAACCCATTGCTCAAGGGTACTTTTCAGTCTCATTGCATAACCTGTCAATTTTTTAGACATTTATACACAACATTATGAACTTTTCTGTTCAATTTATATAGACAACAATATCTCCATCGAACGGAAACACGCGTTCACAACAGACAACAATCGGAGAAACTAAAATGAAAATACTACAAGTCGATTTTGAATACCATGGCCCTATGGGCGCAGAGATGTCTAAAGCATTGGTTGGTCTAGCGGAGTCAATTAATCAAGAACCCGGTATGATCTGGAAAATCTGGACAGAAAACGAATCTGAAAAGCTAGGTGGTGGTATCTATCTTTTCCAAGATGAGGTCAGCGCACAAAATTACCTAGACATGCATGCTGCGAGACTGAAAAAAATGGGCGTAGGAGAAGTACGTGGCGTTATTTTTGACATCAATCAGCCACTGACTGAAATCAATCGTGGGCCAGTAGGTCTGTAAGGAACCGCTATGACGAACAGACTGTTTTTAACCTTACACGGCAGCATCTACACTGTGTTTGCACTAGCACTGTTTTTTCTGCCAACCATGATGTGGCCAATGTATGGCGTTGAGATTAACGATAGATACGCTTACTTCCTCTCACAACACACAAGTATCTTTCTCGGAGGCGTAGCGGCAGTAAGCCTGTTTCTAAGAACAATAGAGCACAGAGAGACAATGCAACAGCTACTCAAAGCGCTGCTTGTCACCAATCTTCTCGGTGTCGTAATAACTGGCTATGCTGGATTTACAGGGATCTTTGTCGGCTTCGGTTGGAGCGATCCGGCCTTCTTTGCTCTTTTGTCACTATTAAGCTATCGACAGCTGAGAAAAAAATCATAACTCCAAAGCTATTTGCGCCTCATGTAAGGCGCAGATACGCTCACCTCGCCTTTTGTATTCAACCTGCGTAGAATACGCGCTCTTTTCCCATTCACGAGCAACTATAGGCAGTCAGTTTGCACACAGTAGAACACCTTAAAAGCGGAGAGCTTGCAGGCATTCAGCGTCTTCAACTTTCTGAACAATTAACCGAGTTACCACAAGAGATCTTAGCCTTAGCTGATACGTTGGAAATTCTCGATGTTTCAAACAACCTTTTAAGTGAACTGCCGGAATGGCTCACTGAATTAAAGCAACTCAAAATAGTGTTTGCTTCCAATAACCGTTTCACACGCCTTCCGCTTGTTCTCGGACGGTGCGAAAAGCTTGAGATGGTTGGCTTTAAAAGTAACCAAATTGTTCGTGTCGCCGAAGAGTCATTGCCAGAGCAACTTCGTTGGTTAATTCTGACTGATAACCAGATCACTAAGTTGCCAGAGTCTTTGGGTTATCGCCCGCGCCTGAAAAAATTGGCCTTGGCAGGTAACAAACTGACATCACTACCCAACAGCTTTAGCCAGTTGCTCAACTTAGAGTTAGTACGCCTGTCTGCAAATCAACTTGAGCGCTTCCCTAGCGTACTACTTGAGCTTCCTAAACTGGCGTGGATGGCTTTTGCAGGCAACCCTTTCTGTGAAAGAACTAGTCTTGAAGAGAGTGTTCCACAAGTTGCTTCAAGCGCTTACAAGCTTAATCAGGTTTTAGGGCAAGGGGCTTCTGGGGTGATCTCTCACGCGGATTGGCTCGACGCCGATTTCGACTTCCCAGCCCATGTTGCAGTAAAAGTGTTTAAGGGAGACGTAACCAGTGATGGTTATCCTTGCGATGAGTTGCAAGCTTGCCTGCAAACAGGTCACCACAACAACCTTGTGAAATCTATCGCGCAAGTAAACGAGGACAATCACCTTGCCCTAGTGATGGAGTTGATCCCAGATAGCTACTTTAATCTTGGTCTACCACCAACATTGCAAACCTGTACACGAGATGTTTTTAAACAAGACTTCACTCTTTCGATCAGTCAGATTGAAAAGATTGTCGACCAGATGATGGATGTGTTTAATCACCTGCATGACAACAAGGTATGTCATGGTGACCTCTACGCGCACAATGTGTTGATCAATGAACAAGGTGAGATGATATTTGGCGATTTTGGTGCCGCATCAGTCTACGACTACTTAACCGAAAGCCAACAACGCGGTATTAGAAAGGTTGAAGCCCGCGCTTTGGGGCACTTTATTGATGATCTACTTTCGGTGTGTAAGCCGATCGAAACACAAACTGCGGCCTACAAAAGCTTAAAGAACCTCGCCCTAATCACTGGCTAAACTGCTTTACAAAGAGCGCTAGTATTCCATGTCTATTAGCGCTCTAAATCACGGTCAATCTCTTGCTGAAGCGCTTCAAGTTGCTCAAGTACAGTGAGAAACTTCTCCCCAAAATCCGTCACCTTATATTCCACCCTTGGCGGCAATTCGTTGTATACCACTTTATCTAGAATACCGAACTCTACATTACGCTTTAGACATTGGTTCAGAACCTTAGTCGACAGCCCATCAACACTACGTACCATCTCTCCAGGACGATTGATGCCTACAGCAAGCAATTGATAAACCGTTAGTGACCATTTGCAGCCATAGATGGTTTCAACCATCCGAGCGCTACTTTGAGGAGCGACTTTCCTCGAAAATTTTTTCTCTTTGTTATTCATAAAGATGTACCAATAAGTACCTACCCCACCAGTTAGTACTTACTATCTAACGCCTTGGTATGTGGATAGTATAAGTACCAACAAAATAACCAAAACGATAAGAAACTGGATTATTCTTATCTAAATAATCCCATTACTTGATGCCGATAACACTGCCTTCAATTGAGCAAGTAACGGGAAGGAGAAAAGTATGCTCAATATGAATTTTGCTGAGCGAGTCGTGATTGATACTCAGTCTATGCCTTGGATCGCCAGCCCTGCCCAAGGTGTTTGGCGTAAACCACTCGAACGTGAGGAAGCAGAATCAGGCCATACGACAAGTATCGTGCGCTATGAAGCAGGCTCTCAGTTTAAAACCCACCCTCACCCAATGGGTGAAGAGATCTTTGTATTAGAGGGGGTGTTCTCCGATGAAAATGGCGATTACCCAGCAGGGACTTATTTACGTAACCCTCCGGGCAGTAGCCACGCTCCATTTAGCGACAAAGGCTGCGTTATCTTAGTCAAACTAAATCAATTTGATGCACGCGATAGTGCGACAGTTCGAGTCAATACAAACAGACAGCAATGGCTTGCGGGGATTGGTGGCCTTGAAGTGATGCCCCTACATGACTTTGAGCATGAGCATGTTGCCTTAGTTAAATGGCCAGCCGGAGAAAGGTTTCAACCACATAAGCATTTTGGTGGTGAAGAAATCCTTGTGCTCAGTGGCAAATTCTCCGATGAGCACGGGCAGTATCCAAAGGGCTGTTGGATACGCAGTCCGCATATGAGTGAGCACTTTCCTTACGTCGAACAAGAAACCGTGATCCTAGTGAAGACAGGCCATTTGCCACTGGTGGTTTAACTCAATGTAAGGGCATCGGCTTAGCGAATGCCCTTGTTAAAAAGCAATCATCGACCACCCGCTATATCAATAAAAGAGCCGGTGACGAACGACGCTTCATCAGACAGTAGCCAAGCAATTGAGTTCGCCACTTCTAATGCCGTTCCTCCGCGTCCCAACGGAAGTTGTGGCCCAAGCCTATCTACGCGTCCTGGCTCCCCCCCATCGGCATGCATCTCAGTGTAAATACAACCTGGCCTGACACCATTAACACGGATATTTCGCGACGCAAGCTCAAGTGACAGCCCTTTGGTTAACGAGTCCATCGCGCCTTTAGAGGCTGCGTAGTCTACATATTCAAATGGCGCTCCTGTTCTTGACGCAGCAGAAGAGACATTTACGATAGAGCCATTACTATCAAGTTGATTGATAAACGCCTTACAGCACAAAAAGCAACTTATGACATTGGCATCCATTACCTTCTTGAATCGTTCTAGGTCAATCTCGCTCAAGGTTGATTGAGTAAACAGAATTCCTGCATTGTTCACCAAATGAGTGACCGTGCCATAGCGCTGGATAACTTGGGCAAACATAGCTTCAACTTGCTCTTGGTCTGAGACATCAGCCTGAATCACGAATGCCTCTCCGCCCGCAGAAACGATCTGGTCAACCACTTCATCAGCGCGCTGGTGGTTTTTAAGATAATTGACCGCGACGGCATAGCCTTGGCTTGCAAGAAGTTTTGCGGTTTCAGCGCCAATTCCCCTCCCCGCTCCCGTTACAATAACCACTTTATCCATTTGATTTCCTTTACTCTTCAATTCCAATTGAGGTGACTTTACAGTGTAAAATCCGTTGGCTCTTGCATCTTCTCTACGCCAGCCATTAAGCGCTCTACCAACAAACTCAGCGCCTTAGGTTGGTAACGCCTTTGCTTATAAACCAAGTAGGCTTGTCTAACACTGCGTTGATACTGAGGCAGCACCCTAACTAAGTTCATCCCTTTATGCACATGTCTGAAAGGCAACGACGCCACGCCTAAACCTTTCTCTACAGCGCCACATACCGCCAAAATATCATTCACGATCAGCTTAGGTTTCACACTCATCACATCAACCAGATGCTCTTGCTCATACACGGAAATGTCTAGTGCATGATCAACGCTGACCCAGTCAAGCTGACTCAAAAAAGCAAGATCGTTAACCTCCCCTACTTTGGTTAAGTACTCAGGACTGGCAAAAAAGGCATGGCGAGCTTTAAATAAAGGTCTGGCGATCATCTCATTCATCTCTGCCAAGTCGAAAGTGATCAGCAAATCTCGGTCAGTCTGTGGTACTGCTTGCTCTTGGCTAAGCACCAAGTCGAGCGATACTTTGGGATAATCAGCCAAAAACTGCTCGACCACCTCCCCCACAAAGGCTCGATAAAAGTTGTGTGGAATAGCGAGCTTTATCTTGCCTGACACTTCCTGTGTATCAGATAGCATTTGCCCGAAGCCAGACTCAACCGATTCCATTCCACTTCTAAGCAACTCAAAGGCTTCTGAGCCACTTTGTGTTGCAACCAGCTCTCTGCCCTTCTTTTCCAATAACCGCGTGTTGAGGCGCTGTTCAAGCGCAGATAAGCGGCGTGACATGGTCGAAACCGGAAGCTGAAGCTTTTTAGAAGCCGACAGCAAAGAGCCTTCTTCCACCACACTACAAAACAAATAGAGATCATCCATGTTTCCAAATATGGAATTCATACTTCTATACCTGCTTATTTTTTTCACTATTGGATAGTTATATCCTTAAATACATCAGAACAACAACAAGAAGAGGAGAATTTATGAGCCGCAAACATTTTTGGATTTCCGCCCTGCTTTCGTCTTTGACCATGGCCATCATTATGTCGGGATTAATTTCTGGCTATAAATTGGGTTTTAGTAGCGAGTGGCCAGCAATTTGGTTAGATAGCTTTCTTCTGGCATGGCCGGCAGCGCTAACACTTAACTTGACTGTCTTACCGCAAATTAGAAAGTTGTCTAACTGGTTAGCTAGCACAAGCGCAGTCTCGCAGGCTTAAAGCGTTTAAAAAACAAAAAGGGGACCTCATGTCCCCTTGTCATATTTGTTGGTGCCATTATGGCGTGATAATACCTTGCAACTCTTGCTCTCGTTGAGCCGTTATCCAGTTGAGGCATTGCTCTTTTAACTGTGGCTCGACTGAGGCAATCAAGCGACATGTCGCATCACGATGTTTAATCCACTGTCTTTGCACTTCTCTTACATCGTCAGCTTGTGGTTTTGGCATCGCATAGTCTTCAGATGGCAGTTTAAGCGCACTCATTAGCTTTTTGTACGTCGTATTTAATTGGCTATCTGTTTCACTGAGTGGCGTGGAAACGGCCTCTATATCACCTTGAATGGCTTTATCTAGCGTTGAAAGGTAAAGATCCTTCTGCGATTGAATCGAGTCTATTATCCAAGCAGTACGCCCAGTCCCACCATGCATTTCTTCTTGCTGCGCTTTGAGCGTGACATAATCTTCCATCTCTTTATAGGCGAGATTCAACAGAGCTAGGCTCTCCCCAGGCAGTTTTTCAGTTAACGCTGAAAGCTCACTTTGGCGACGTTTCTCCTGCTCTACGGCATCCCTATCAGCGCAATACCCAGCACCCGCGCCACTGGTCACGTAATGACAAAGGTTAAAAGGCACCACTTGATCATTTTTCCAATGTTTATAGTAATCGGTCACCGCGAATGACAGCTCTGCAGGTACATCACCACCACGCGTGATCAACCAAAACACCAGCTCTGGATCGGGATTACCAAACTTACCACCTTCTTTTGAAGCTTGTTCAGCTAACTCCCATACATCGTAGAAGGGCCAATCTCCATCTTCATCCTCTACCTGATAAGTTTTAAAGAACGCATCAGGGTCACGCTCGGGGACTTCGGCAGCGTAGGTCAGTACTTGCACCTTTTCTTGTTCGTCATAGAGAGACAAACTAGGATTTGTCTGTTTGGCTTTATAGTAAGTCTCTAGTGCGCTTTTAGGGTCAGACATTCTAATACTGCCCGCGCGGAAAAAGACCTTATCTAGATAGTATTCTAAAGCCTCTTGATGGCCTTGCACCGCGGCTTGCTGCAAATGGTAGACACTCTGTTCATCCGTTAAAGTGTATTGGTAAGCAAGTCTAAAGTGCGCTTCAGCATTGCCCTGCTCAGCCGCCTGAGTAAACAAAATCTGCGCTTGTTTCGTATCGCCTGCTTCGTAGAGCTGCTGCGCTTGCGTCACGAGATCCAGCTCAGTAGAAGCAGCGGAAAACGCCAAACTACAACCCAGTACAATCGGAATAAATTTATTCATCATTGGTCCTTCAATAACAGAGTGAGCAGAATGATTGCTCTTTCGAGTTTGGTATCAGCCCTATTTTTAACACGCGAAAACAAAAAAAGGGATCGAATCGATCCCTTTTTAGTTTATCTGATTTGCAGCGCTTAACGATTACAGCTCAGCGTTGTGGTAAACCTGCTGAACGTCATCACAGTCATCAAGAAGGTCTAAGAACTTCTGGAATTTCTCTGCATCTTCACCCGCAACTGGCGTGTGAGTTTGAGGTACGAAAGTGATCTCTTCTACATCAAGAGTCAGGTCTGGGAACGCACCGTTTAGAGCAGTCTTAGTTTTGAAGAACTCAGTGTGAGGAGCGAAAACCGTAATCACGCCATCTTCAAGTTCAACGTCAGTTACGTCTACGTCTTCCATCATCAGCGTTTCTAGAATGATTTCATCATCATCGCCTTTGAACTGGAATACTGCTTGGTGATCAAACATGTGTGAAACAGAACCTTCAACACCAATTTTCGCACCTGTTTTAACGAAACACTGGCGTACATCTTGGAAAGTACGGTTACCGTTGTCAGTTAGACAATCAACGATGACGCTTGTGCCGCCAGGACCAAAGCCTTCGTAGCGCGCAGGAACGTAGTCTTCACCGCCACCACCGTTTGCTTTATCGATCGCTTTGTCGATAACGTGTGCAGGAACTTGGTCTTTTTTCGCTTTTGCGATCAGGTGCTTAAGAGACAAGTTCATGTCTGGGTCTGCACCGCCATTTTTCGCGCACATGTAAATTTCTTTACCGTATTTGGAATAAACTTTAATTTTTGCGCCAGCAGTTTTAGCCATTGAGGCTTTGCGCACTTCAAAACTTCTTCCCATCGGGATGTTCTCTCTAATTCAATTTAACGCGAAGGATTTTAGCAAAAAGCGAGCACATTTCAATTTCTCGCCTTGCAGAGGAAATGGTTACGTTACGCGACGCCCATTACTCGCTTATATTTAGCTACAGACTCTAGGAATGAAGCCTTTTCTTCTTCATCGGCAATTTTGGCTGCCTCCTGATCAATCTCATCAGGCACAGCTTTCGCTTCACGAAGCTTCCAAACCAAAAATGAGGCTTGCTTATCAAGTTCAATCTTGTTTTTTTCGCTTGCAGGGAGAGTTGACAGGTTTATCGACATAGCAAAATTTAAATCTGTAAAAATATGGGGAGGGAATATACCACACCCAACGCGAATGTAGCGAGGAATTGCAGAGGGAGTGAAGGGTTAGATCAAAAAACTCTCAAAAACAAAGGGGGGCTTTCCTGTGCCCCCCTTAGGTAATCGCATATGTGTGTCACAACTAGTGCAGAATGCCTAGTTCCTTTGCCTCTTCGATAGTTAACCCACTCTCACGAATCTCTTTTAATGCTTCGATACGACGACGAGCTTCGGCAGATTTGGCACCCTTAGTCGGCTTTTGTGACTCTACTTCTTCCGTGAAGTCCCACTTGCCAGCAATTTTACTCATTTCATCATGGTCAATAGAATTAATGGACATAATAACCTCCGAACAAACCATGCTAGGGACAGGTAATCTGTAGCAAAACCACTCGCCCCTTGTTAAGAATTTTAGTCTCATAATGTGATTGTGCTAATAGTTCAGAAACTCTTACTGTTTTTTGTATAAATAAGTTTTGCGCCGGCCGTTGTCGCACAGTACATTTAAAGGATTACCCCTACAGAAATGAAGGCGATCCGGGTCTCATTTTTTCTTCAGCGTTTTCTTCTCTAGCCCCCCAGTACTGAACACATTCTGAGCGCATTTTTCGAGTCACTTCACTGTTTTCAATCGTACTTCTTTTCACTCAAAAAATAAGAGTTAATGATAATCATTATCTTTTGTGTTTTTGAGTAAGATTATGAGTAAACTAACCAGCACGCATGCCTATCATGCAGACCCGATCATCAAGATTCGGGATTTATGTGTCGACTACATTACCGACACGGGCGACTTCAACGCGGTGAAGTCAGTCAGTTTTGACATTGGTAAAGGTGAAATATTTGGCCTTGCCGGCGAATCAGGTTGTGGTAAAAGCACCATCGCTTTTGCAATAAATCGTCTACATAAGCCACCTGCGTTTATCTCTGGCGGTGAAATTCATTTCGAGGGGCAAGACCTACTTAGGCTATCCGATAAAGAGCTCGGTGCTATCCGCTGGAGCGAAATTGCTATGGTCTTTCAAAGTGCCATGAACTCACTTAATCCCGTGTTGCCAATTCAAGAGCAATTTGCCGATGTACTGCGCCACCATAGAGGCATGAGTGAGGAACAAGCCAAAGATCGCGCGGAAAAGCTACTTGATTTAGTCAACATTCCCCGAGAGCGACTCACTGAGTACCCTCACCAGTTCAGTGGTGGTATGAGACAACGCCTGGTTATCGCGATTGCTCTATCGCTCAATCCAAAGCTAATCATTATGGATGAGCCGACTACAGCACTCGATGTGGTGGTCCAGCGTGAAATATTGCAGCAAATCTATCAGCTACGTGAAGAGTTTGGATTCTCGGTTCTGTTTATTACCCACGATTTAGCTCTGATGAGCCAATTGTGCGATCGCATTGCCATCATGCGTCATGGCGAAATTGTCGAGGTCAATCAGTCTAAGCAAATTCGCAACAACCCTCAGCACCCATATACACAAAAGCTATGGGCTTCATTCCCGAACATTCACGAAGGTAAACATCAACAGCAAGGAGCCCTCGCATGAGCCAACCCATCATTCAACTTAACAATGTGGTTAAAGAGTTCACTATTGGCGGAGGATTTGCGTCTATTGAGCGATTTAAAGCCCTGCAAGGGATAACCCTCAACCTGCATAAAGGCCGTACCTTAGCGCTAGTTGGAGAATCTGGCTGCGGTAAGAGTACTTGCGCACGCTTGATCACCAAGGTTTACCCAACCACATCTGGCGAGATCCTGTTTAACGGTAAGAACATCGATGAAATCACCAGTAAGAAAGAGCTGCTAGATTATCGCAGCAAGGTGCAAATGGTGTTTCAAGACCCATTTGGCTCGTTAAATCCAACCCAAACCATTGAGCACCATTTAACTCGTCCACTGAAGATACACAAACAAGTGGCAAACAAAGCCGATATTCCCGCTAGGCTGAAGGAGCTGATCGAGTTAGTGGAACTGGCTCCTGATACATTAGACAAGTACCCACATGAGCTAAGCGGCGGCCAAAGACAAAGGGTGAATCTGGCAAGAGCACTCGCAGTGGGCGCTGAGGTAATACTTGCTGATGAGCCGACCTCTATGCTAGATGTCTCTATTCGTCTTGGTGTCCTCAACCTGATGCAACGAATGAAGAAAGAGCTAGGTATTGGCTTTTTGTACATTACCCACGACCTTGCGACCGCGCACTACATTGCCGAAGAAACGGCGGTTATGTACAAGGGGCAGATTGTTGAATGGGGTGATACTCAAGCGATCTTAACCGATCCGCAACATCCTTACACTAAGCTACTGATCTCTGCGGTACCCGATCCAGATCTGCCATTTGGTCAATTAGTGGAAAATGAACCAAACTATTCTTTAGATGCCGATCAGATCCGTGAGCAAAGTGCGATTGTTAAAGAAGGGTTTGATCGAGTCGGACGAAATCACTTTGTAAAACATTGGGTTAAGGCAGCATGAGTCAATTAGATACGTGGGTAGAACAGATCGGGATCTGGTATCAACACCGAAAGCATGATCAAGGGAATAATCTTGAATCATTGATCCTGTCACCTCCAGAGCAAATTTGGGGGCCGTTAATTTCTGATCAACAGAGTAAGGCGATTGCCTGTTGGTTAGATGGTTGCCTGCGTATCTTTAATCATGCTCGTTACGACGAACCTGATAAAGCGTACCAATTTTTACAGCTGGCCTATAGCAGACTGCAAAATGTGGTTTCGAATCCGGCCAGTGAGCTAGAACTGAAAGATTGGTGTATGAAGCGTATGCAGCACCTGACAGTATTAAGCTTGGAGTTCTGCAATCAACAAAGTCATTGCAGCTGGCAGGAAGAGTCTCATCAATTGATCGATGCCCATGTTCAGTTTATGGCAGCCCATGCTTGGAATGAACCGCGGAACAATGATCAAGGCTTATCGAGTTTAAAGCACTAGACGTTCACTGTGTTATTCAGTGAAACCTGCTTTACAGGATAGGCTCAATACAATAACGGAAAGATGATCAAGGGGAGTTACCTTGATCATCGTTTCGCAATAATCAGGTAATCTGCTGAATTTTAGGCAAAAAAAAGCGAGCTCGGAGAACTCGCAAAATATTCAGAATGAATGTAACAATATGAGCCAATCTATCAGGGATAATCCTATCCCTCATTCATCAGAAAGGACAAAAGGTTGTCTATTCGGGATAAATATTATCCAACTGCTCCTGAGTCAATGTCAGTGCACTGTCAGGGGAATGTAGTAGCTCTGTTTAATAGCGCAAAGAATGTAACAAGGTGTATATCAGAGTAAATAAACACAAAAAAGCCAGCGTTTGAATCGCTGGCTTCGTATCTTGCCCTATTTGATGGCTTAAACAGCCACCTCATCTAGCGCTCGGAACACAGTTTCGTCTAAGTGACCTTCAAAAACTTGTTTACATACTTTACGACGCACAGCCAAACCTGCAATTAAGCGCTCAATAGACAAATGCTTGTTCTCACTTTGACCATTGTATAGCTCTACCATTTTGCTGAGTGTCTCGTAAGGAATCGCTTCTTGGCCGACTCGTAGGTAATCAAGCTTGTCAATCAGCTCCAGACACTCTTCTTGGATTGAGCTATGGGAATGCCCTGTCATAGCGGCTAGAGCCGATATAGAGCGTTCTAGAGCCTCTGAGGAGGTATATTTGGATAGAGTAATGGTAATTTCATCCGCATTGATCTCAACCAGGTGCTTACGTTGCTTAACACGACGGCCTAACTTACCGCGCGGTGAACGCTCTTTGCGTTGGATTGGCTCAAATTCACCATCGATGATCTGAGACATCTCTTCAAGCTGCTGTTTTGACACCATTTCGTTACGAAGCGGGTTTGGCAAGGTTGGAGCCATATTACGCTTACCCGCGTTGGTGGTTCGAGCGCGCGAGTAACGCAACACTTCTTCGGCATCACACTTAATATCAAACTGATAATCTTTGACTTTACCATTTTCGATCATTGCCGAGATCGTTAAGTGGTAACCCCAAAGGTTGACCAGAAATAGATCTTCGGTGCCCTTGTCTTCAGCCAGTCTCTTCAACTCGCGGATCAGATCCATCGAGAAGCGACGCCATTCAATATTTCGCGCCAGTTTCTGGTTCAACTCACTCAGTAACATCACGTCTGAATGACGACGCGACATACGACTTCGGAAGTAGCTGTACAGCTGAAACACTAAAGTATGCTGCTTCAGGATTTCAGGCGGAAACAAGAAGAAATAATCACGCGTAAGCAGTTCTTCGTAGAACGATGGTTCCCATACTAGGATGTATAGGTTTGGTTTAATGCGTATTTCGCCGTCAGCGCCCTCTGTAGGGGCTTCTTCCGATGCAGTAATGGTACGGGCTAAAAATCTAAAACGATCGCTCTTGAAGCCTTCTGGCATGTTCTCGCTAAGCCATCGACCAGTAAGCTCGTGCAACTGAAAGTCAGTGAACTCAATTCGATCAATACTGTCACGAATAGAATCACGGGCCGGACCACTGTCTTTTTTCCCACGCAGAGATAGAATATCGGTGATGTACAGCGGAGTTTTATTCGGTACATGAGTACCATCCAACTGGTACTGATGTTGGTGATGCTCATGATATTGCACAGTCAAAGTGAACAGCGCGAATAAGGTCATGAGATCATCGACGGTCATTATATTTTTAGATGATCGTGTTTCGATCACAGCACGTGTTCCCGAGATCGACACCATACTTTTTTGATAGCTTTTACGCGTACGTGGCGGCGCTAAAGCTTGATCTATGATACCAGCCCAGTTGGTTGGTGAGACAACAAACTGATCTGCTTCATCTTTCATTGCTGGTGGCGTGTTTAGCCCGTGCTCATTCAATAATCGTTTATTGACTTGAGTTTGCGCCAAAGCTTTTGAGCGTTTCTGTTTCTCGGTTTGTTTAACAGACTCTGTAACCAGACTCGTTGCACCTAAAACGGAGATTAGCTGATTGGGGTTCACGAAACGGTGCAGCATGGTTTTACCAGCCAGACCTTCTTCAAATCGAACAGGAACTTGCTGAAAAAGACCAATATTGACGGCTGCGCGTAACCTTTGCTGGATAGCTGCGCGGGTTACTTGACCATCAGTGGCATCAATCAGTTCAGTTGTAGAAACTAATCCATCTTTGCTACTAAAACCTCTTAGGGAAATGAGATTAAGAAGTTCGACGATACTTTTCGTAACGCCTTTGAAGTGTTGGTACTGTTCTATCCAATTAACAGCAACTTCAGATACTTCAAATAAGTGTCCATCTTTGTGGCTTCTTGGCGCTTTGATCAGTAGTTTTTCGTCTGAGCTCATTATTAGATCCGTGTCACACTAGCCGTAATATCGCTATAGTTCCGAAAGAATAAAGAAAAAAAGATCATAAATAAAGAAAAAATTATTGCTTTTAAATAACTGATCTTTTTGATTAATCTGATCTTAATTGATTATATGATCTATTGATCCGGGCGTTCTGGTGTCTGTAAGTGCATGTACATAAAGAGATTTTTTTTTAACCTTTGGAAAGCATGATCATGATAAACCCGAAAGCATGATCAATAAGTCTTTGAAAGCATGATCAAATATTACTAGAACGATGATCATCATTAATTCGAATCTATGATCAACGTGCCTATGAAAGCATGATCATCAGCCCTACACACTTTATCCACAGGACCAAGAATAACTGTTTGAGATTGACGACGAAACCTTCTCTTTTTCCTGGCCTAACTTCCGAAACGATGATCAAGGAAGACGGATGTAACAACGGATATTGATTGTTATCTGAACAATATCTGTAGTTGAACGACAAGTCGTCTATTTTGATGTGCTTTTATCGCTAGTCTTCATTGTTTCGAAAGCATGATCAAGCAAGTTACATCGTTCCTGAATTTGTTTAGTTGTAGTTCAACAATTTGCTCTCGCAATACCGTATTGGCTCTTATCTCTTAGTCCATCTGCATTCTTCCGTAATTCGGTTGCATTTTTTCATGCTTCCGGTGGTGAGTGTTACTTGATCATTGTTCCGATCTTTGATCATTTGTTTAGGATCTAGAGTCGCCTTGTTTCTGAGCTGAAAATTCCTTGATCATCGTTCCCTAAACATCAAAACTTGCCGAAAGCATGATCACCATGCCTTCCTTGATCATTGTTCCAGTAAAGTTCTAGCGCGGTGTATTTCTAGCATGAACGAATTTGGCTACTTGGGTGGAGGCTTTTTCATTTTGCTGCGCGACTTAAGTCAAAATTGCACCAACCGTAAAATAGAGCTAATTCTTAATCGTTCCGGAGAGGTAGCTGATTAGATGCATTTACTATTATTTTTACATTGTAAATAAGTGATGCTGTAACACTTTTATTGTTGTTAGACTTTAAGGTTGTTATAAAGAACTTTTTAACAATGATTTGACCTGTTTTTGCTCTTTGACTTTAAAATACATGTCGTATTTCTATTTAATGTGATTGATATCTATAATTGTATGTTCACCTTTTTATTGTATATTATGCAAAGTGCTGTACAATAATCATCAGGTCACTACTAACGGAATTTGGCAAATGAAACGAGAACATACGATTGAGAGTCTCATTCAGCTAGCAGAAAAAACTGCTCAGGTTCAAGCTGATCGTATCGAAATAGTTTTGGAAGAACGCAGCGATGAGCATTTTCCTCCAATGTCGAAAGCGTTGATGGAAACGCGTTCGGGCTTAACTCGACGTAAATTGGATGATGCAATTAGCAAGCTTGAAGAGTCTGGCCACCAATTCACTAAGAATAATGCCAACCATTATTCAATCTCTTTGCAAGAAGCGCATATGTTGATGGATGCGGCGGGCATCCCTAAGTTTCATGAGCGTAAGAAGAATGGTGACAATAAGCCATGGATCATCAACGTACAAAACCAAAAGGGTGGTACAGGTAAGTCGATGACAGCGGTACACCTTGCGGCTTGCTTAGCGCTGAATTTAGATAAGCGTTACCGTATTTGTCTTATCGATTTAGA
Source organism: Vibrio sp. R10-SG3-ISO10 (assembly GCF_059834185.1). NCBI lineage: Bacteria > Pseudomonadati > Pseudomonadota > Gammaproteobacteria > Vibrionales > Vibrionaceae > Vibrio > Vibrio sp. R10-SG3-ISO10. Next base: position 393,656 of record NZ_JCBDHG010000022.1, on the reverse strand, counting down.
TCCTCAAGGGTCGCTACGTCTATTCTTAAACCCACAAATTAGTCTGACCGACCACGACAACATCTATTCAGCCGTTGATATCATGTTGGATAATGTGCCAGAAGGGGTGGAAGTCGATAACGAGTTCCTACATAAAAATGTCCTGCTGCCCACACAGTATCCAAACTTAAAGACGGTTTCTGCTTTCCCTGAAGACGCGATGTTTAACGCTGAAGCGTGGCAACACTTATCGCAGAATCAGTCTTTGGATATCGTGAAGCTGCTGAAGGAAAAACTGATCGATCAGATTGCTGACGACTTCGATGTCATCATGATTGATACTGGCCCACACGTCGATCCACTGGTATGGAACGCTATGTACGCCTCAAATGCGCTACTGATTCCGTGTGCTGCGAAGCGTTTGGACTGGGCATCAACGGTTAACTTCTTCCAGCATTTGCCAACCGTGTACGAAATGTTCCCAGAAGATTGGCAGGGTCTTGAGTTTGTTCGTCTGATGCCGACTATGTTTGAAGATGACAACAAAAAGCAGGTCGCAGTATTAACCGAAATGAATTATTTATTAGGTGATCAAGTAACGATGGCGACTATTCCTCGCAGTCGCGCTTTTGAAACATGTGCTGATACCTACAGCACGGTATTTGACTTGACGACAGGCGACTTTGAAGGGGGTAAGAAGACCCTAGCGACTGCGCAAGATGCGGTACAGAAAAGTGCATTAGAACTTGAACGAGTTCTGCATAGTCATTGGTCATCATTAAATCAGGGGTAATTAGAAAATGGCAATTAAAACTTCAGATTTAAACGCGAGATTATTTGGCAAGGCGAATAAGCGTCATGTCACTACACCGCAAGAAGCGCAACAAGCGGCGAAAGAACAAGCTCAGGTGATTGAACTTGCCGTTGCTGGTGAAGAGAAAGTTCAATTCGAATTAGTGCGTATCCCTGCTGAAAAAATAGGTGAGTCAACGGTTGTATTTGCAGAAAACGCTCGTGAGCAGTCGTTTTTAAACGAACATGCGTTATCAGATGTATTGGTTACGTTGAAAGAGCGTGGTCAGCAATATCCAGCAGTCGGTCGTCGACGTGAAGATGGCAAGATTGAAGTCCTGGATGGTAGTCGCCGTCGCATGTCTTGTATTCTTGCAGACAAAGAGTTCATGATTTATGTCGGAGAGAATATTAGCACTGAACACGCTAAGTTCTTGTCTGACGTCGCGAACGCTCATAAACCTTTGTCTTTGTATGAGAAAGGTCGCGAGATGCTAGCTAAACTGGAAAGTGGGGAAGCTGAAGACCAAAAAGCTTTAGCCAAGATGTTCCAGTGCAGTGAAGCACTAGTGAGTGGCGCACTCAAAGCTGCTGATCTTCCGCTTGAACTTCTACAAGCTTACCCAAATGTGGCTGAGCTGGGCCGCCCAACAATCGTTAAACTGCATAAGCAATTTAATGCTTTGGAGTCAGATAAGCAGAGCAAACTTCTCAATAAGTGCAGCTCAGATGAAGGTTTTGTTTGGCAGCGTACTCAATCTCAAGGGGTGGCTCGAATCACTAAAGAAGTGACAGAAACCATCGAAGCTTGGATTGAAGAGCTATCACCAACTAAGAAATCCGCCGTGGCTAAAACAGAGTTAGTGAAGGGTCGCGCTAGCTATACCCGCAAAGGCAGCAACTTGACGTTAAACTTGAAAAAAGTTGATGACGCTTTGATGCAAGAGTTACTAGACCTAGTTGCGAAGAAGCTACACTAAGTCATCACACTCATTTATTAAGCCGCTATTTGCGGCTTTTTTTATGCCATAATATCGCTAACTCCAATCCTATCGTGCTTATGAGTTTATGACTGCAATCAAAGACTATTTTTCCAGCTTGCTCGCGTTGTCCGCTAAGTCTAACCATCGCTATGGTGTTGTGTTACAAGGTAGTGAGCATTGGCAGAAGCAATGCCTCGATACTCTTTTTTCTTTGGTTGCTGGTAAAGATGTTTTCTTGCTTGGGGGCGATTGTAATGATGAGGTGGAAAAACAAGTCGGCTTCAAGAAGGGTCATCAGCTCTTAGGGCAAGAATGCCTATTGTTGTGCTGTGATTTCCGGGAAGGGTTTGACGCTAATAGCTTTACTGCTGCAACAGGCTGTGTGAAAGGTGGTGGGCTGGTGATCATTCTACCTGAGAAAACCAGCAGCCCAACGCTTGCCCAAACATGGTTAAACAATGCTTTTCACAATCTCATTGTGGTTGAAGAGGACGGCAAGTTATCCATGCCTCCGTGCAGTGAAAACCAAGCTCATGAAAAGTTTGAACAGCAAAACCAGGCTATTGAGAAAATCCTTAAAGTCGTTGAAGGGCATCGCAAGCGTCCTCTAGTGATGACCGCTGATCGTGGCAGAGGAAAAAGCAGTGCTTTGGGTATTGCTGCCGCGAAACTGATGCAAGAACGGTCTATCCATATCGTGGTGACGGCACCAAGTTTAGCGACCGTTCAGCCAGTTTTTGAGCATGCTCAACGGTTGCTACCTCAAGCAACTGCTGATAAAGGCCGTCTTCAATTTCAGCTATCAGTGCTAGAGTTTGTTGCGCCGGATGAACTGCTTCGCAGCCAGAAAACGTGTGATTGTCTGTTTGTCGATGAAGCGTCAGCTATCCCCATTCCCATGTTGAAGACTATGGTTGAACAGCATCATCGCGCTGTTTTTTCGACCACGATTCATGGCTATGAAGGATGTGGCCGAGGCTTTAGTGTTAAATTCCAAACATGGCTAAAGCAACAACGTCCTGGTGCTCGGTTTTTCCATTTGGATGCACCCATCCGTTGGAGCGTGGGTGACCCGCTTGAGCAATGGCTCTTTGATACGTTCCTATTAAATGCTGATTTGGCCGATGTGAAACAGCAAGCTTCGTCGAATCAACTTATCCAGTTAGATAAGCGAAAGCTCGTCGCTCAAACTTCGATTCTAAGAAGGTGTTTTGCTTTATTGGTGAATGCTCATTATCAGACCTCTCCCAATGACTTAATGCTATTACTTGAAGATGATGCGATACAGCTACATGCGATATTGGAGGATGACCAATGTCTAGGTTGCATGCTCACGGTAGAAGAGGGGAGGTTATCTCCGGAATTGGTTGAGCAAGTTCAGTTAGGTAAGCGCCGCCCACGAGGACATTTAGTGCCAAGTTTATTAGCCAATCAACTTGGCGTGACTGAGGCCGCTTTGCAGTCGAGCCAACGAATTATGCGCATCGCCGTTCACCCTAGTATGCAAAGAGCAGGTATCGGCAATGCTATGGTCAAGCAACTTATCCAAAGTGGTCGTTACGATTTTTACTCCACCAGCTTTGGTGCCACTGCGGAACTGATTCATTTTTGGCGTAGCTGTGGTTTTTTTCCCGTTAAGCTAGGCAGCCAGAGAGAGCAGGCGAGTGGCACTTATTCAGTCGTCATGCTAAGCGGTGACCTTGATTGGGGTCATCAAGTCGAGGGTTATTTTGATCTCTCTTTCCAATATGCTGTGAGTGAAACTTACTGCGAACTTGAGATTGAACTTGTCCGTAGTTTACTCGCAAAAGATAATGCTTCCGTTGAAAAGCCTAAACTGAATAGCCTAATAAAAAACTATTGCAACGGGGGAGCGAGCTTTGACAGCGTAGTTCCATTGCTCGATCTATGGTGGAAGAACTCGCCGCATGTATTGGATACCATGAGTGACTTTTTCATTCGAAAGGTGGTTCAACGTAAAGACTGGCAATGGTGCGCTAGAGAGTTCGGTTTTGCTGGGAGTAAGCAGGCAGAACAGGAGTTTAGAGCTCAGCTTCTTACCTCTATCATTAGTAATAGTTACGTTGGTAATTAAGCTGCCCAAATTTACACTGTAAAACAATGTTGGCTGCGGCCATAAAAGTAAGAATTTACAGTGTAAACAACTACTTTTTTACACTGTAAATTGAAATCACGCCTAACGCTGTTCATCAGAACTTGGCTCATCCATTGGAAAAAAATCATAATTTCCTGAAACAATGCAACACTATGTAATTATCTAAAAAGTAAAGATAATCTCCTGCAACATTAAATCTATCAACAAAGACTCATCCATATTCCGTATATAAGCAACTTGCGAATTAATGATTCCTTCCTACACTCATTCTTAAGCAACATGCTTAATATCGGCTAGGAATAATAACAAAGTAGTTAAGGTTGAAAACATGGAATGTTTGTTACCTGAGTCATTAGATATCTCAACGGTACTCGACTCCGCGACCCAATACAAAACTTGGCTTGCTCAAGACAATCAACTCAATATAGATGCGTCACATGTCAGCCGCGTTGATGCTGCTGGTATTCAGGCTCTGGCGTCATTATTCCTCTCTGCCAAATCCAATCAGATAGACATTCAATTAGTACAACCTACTCCGTCACTGATCGAAGGTATTAGTACACTTGGACTGGATGATCATTTTGATATGAACACCGAAGTTGGAGAACTGTAAATATGACTAAAATTCTAGCTGTGGATGATTCCGTCTCAATTCGTCAGATGGTGAGTCACACTTTGCGCGACGCAGGGTATGACGTTGAAACTGCAAATGATGGAAGAGATGCGTTAAGCAAGGTGACAACAGCCAAATTTGATGTGGTGATATCCGATGTCAACATGCCAAATATGGGAGGCTTTGAGTTAGTGAAGGCGCTGCGCGAAAAACCACAATACAAATTTATCCCAATTCTGATGCTGACAACAGAAACCAGTACAGATAAAAAGCAACAAGGTAAGTCAGCGGGAGCAACAGGTTGGTTAGTGAAACCGTTTAATCCAGATACGTTATTAAAAACACTAAAACGCGTAATCTAAACGGTTTCTTCTCACAGCAACGTCAATTGGTGAGGCTACAATATGGCTTTAGATATGGAACAGCTGCGCAAGATGTTTTACGAGGAGTGTCGTGAAAATCTTGAAGTGCTTGAAGATGTACTACTTAACTTAGACCCGGCTCAGGTAGAAGAAGAGTCAATCAACACCATATTCCGTGCAGCCCACTCGATTAAGGGAGGGGCAGGGACGTTTAACCTACTTGATATTAGTGAGTTTACCCACAACGTCGAAGCCTATCTCGATTTGGTGCGCAACAATGAGCGTTCACTTTCCGCTGAAACGATCGACCTATTGCTTAAAAGTGGTGACTGTATTCACAGCATGCTCGAAGGTCACGAGTTGGGTAACGAAGTAAACGTCGCGCTAAAAGAAGAAGTCGGAGTTAAGTTAGCACAGTTGCTCAGTGAGGCGCCATCAGAGACAGTCGATGTTCAATCCGAACAGAATCCAGCAACTAGTAGCAAGGGTTCGAATCAACCTTGGAAGATCACCTTCTCTCCTCACCCTGAAATGTTTTTTAGTGGCAATGACCCATTACGTATTCTCCGTGAATTGAAAGAGTTAGACGAGTCTTGTCAGATCTTTGTAGATACAACAAAACTTCCAGAAATCGATGACATTGAAGCCGAGCTGTGTTTCCTTGCTTGGACTGCTAGTTTAGATAGCAGCGTTGAAGAAGCGCAAATCCATGAAGTGTTCGAATGGGTTGAAGATGAGTGTGACCTAAAGATTGGGCAAACACCGCAACTGCAGCAAGAAGAACAGTCTTCAGATCTTATCGAAAATGCCAAACAGCAAAGTAAAGCTGAGGGCGTGGTAAGCGCTACTCCCGAGGTAGTGAATACCGCACAAAGCAAAGAACCGAATAAATCGACTAAGGTGGCTAAGTCAGACTCCAATGTAAGTTCAATTCGCGTCGATATCGATAAGGTCGATAGCTTGATTAACTTAGTCGGTGAGCTCGTCATTACACAATCTATGCTGACTGAAATTGGTAACGACTTCACCATTGAAAAGCTAGAAAAACTCAAAACCGGCTTAGATCAGTTGCTGCAGAACAGCAAAGACTTACAAGAAAATGTCCTCAATATCCGGATGTTACCGATGAGCTTTGCTTTCAGTCGTTTTCCACGCCTTGTCCGCGACTTGTCGAGTCGATTGGATAAACAAGTGGATCTACAAATTAAAGGCGAGCAAACCGAATTAGACAAAACCGTTCTAGAGCGAATTGTCGATCCTTTAGTTCACCTAGTTAGAAATGGTATCGATCACGGCATCGAACAACCCCAGCAGCGCCTTGAAGCAGGTAAGAGTGAAATGGGGACTATTGAGCTCAACGCCTATCATCAGGGGGGCTCGATTGTCATTGAAATTAAGGATGATGGTGCGGGCCTAAATTGCGACAAGCTGTGGAACAAAGCACTCGAAAAAGGCGTACTTGCTGCGGAGTCTCGCCGCGAAGAGTATTCCGATAAACAAATCATGAATCTGATTTTTGCCCCTGGCTTCTCTACCGCAGAAGAGGTTTCGGATATATCCGGTCGCGGCGTCGGCATGGATGTCGTGCGCCGAAATATCGAAGAGCTTGGTGGGCATATTGAAGTGGAATCTGCGCTTGGTGCGGGGAGTTGCTTTACGATTAGTTTGCCATTAACCCTTGCCATTCTTGATGGACAGTTAGTCAGAGTGGGTGGTGAAGTGTATGTGATCCCACTCCTTACGATTGTTGAATCGATTCAAATTGATCCCAACTGCATCAAGCTCGCCTCTGGAGGAATCGAACTTTATCGCCTCCGTGAAGAAAACATTCCAATTCTTCGTCTTCAAGATGAGCTCGAAATGGGCAATAGCGAAGGCTTAGAGCAGCGTATTCTCTGTTTTGTTGAAGCGGCTGGTAATCGAGTTGGCTTATTACTTGATGAATTACTTGATCAGCAGCAGGTGGTCATCAAGAGCTTGGAGTCCAATTACTGCAAAGTCGCGGGTATCTCAGGTGCGACCATTTTAGGGGATGGCTCGGTATCGCTTATTCTCGATATTCAGGGGCTGATCACCAACTTCTTAAAAAGAGCCTCCGAAACCACTCACAAAGGCGTGGCAGCTTAAGGAGCGAGCATGGAAGCAGTGACAAGCGAAGTAACCAATATTCATGACATGTCAGATGCTGCGAAGCAGAACATAGAAGCCCAGGCAGAAGTACTCTTGGACAATGTTAGTGGAGAGGTCAGCGAAAGTGCCGACTTCCTTAGTTTTAAACTCGCTCACGAGTTGTATGGCGTAGAAATCAAAGATGTGGAAGAGATTCGAGTGTGGGAGCGTCCAACCCCAATACCACGAGCACCTCAATATGTTCGAGGGGTGATTAACTTACGCGGAATGATTGTCCCTGTGGTTGACCTTAGGTTGAGGTTCTCGGTCGGATCTAATGAATACCGCCCTACAACCGTTGTTATTGTGCTTCGCTATAGTGATGAGGATCAGGATCGCTTAATGGGGCTTGTGGTTGATGGAGTGAGCGATGTTGTCAGTCGTGGCGACAACGACCTGTATCCAGCGGTTGGCGAGTCTAAGGTAACGCCTTACCTACAAGGTTTGATTAACGTGGGCGATCACGTTATGTCACTGCTCGATACTGAAGAATTGCTCAATATAGACCGAATTCTGAGGGCTGAATAATGATTATGACAGAAGAGTTTCTCAGCTTCGTTTTGGAAGAAGAAGAGTATGGTGTGCCGATTTTGGATGTCCGAGAGGTTCGCGGTTGGAGTTCTGTTCGTGAAGTGCCAAATTCTCCAGAGTACATGAAAGGCGTGCTAGAGATTCGAGGCGAATACGTTCCTATCGTCGATCTAAGAATGCGTTTTGGCTTGTCTCCGGCACAGATTAGTTCGACGACCGTAGTCATCGTGCTAAATGATTCACATAAACACCCGCTTGGCATCATTGTCGACGGAGTGTCAGAGGTTTACCCGTTAACGGAAGAACAAATAAAACCTTCACCACATGTATCTACTAGCGTCGATCACAGTTACGTGCGCGGCATAGCATCGGTGACTAACGGGCATTTAATACTTATTCATTTGGAGGCTCTCTTTGATGTTGCCGAGCTTCCTGTACCCAGCCAAGAGGAAGAGAGTTGGGCCTAATACCAAGACGGGTGTGGTCTATTCGTTTTGGTAATACACGTCAGAAGAAGCAACCAGTGAGGGAAAACTCATGGCATTTTGGAATCGGAAAACAGCGCCTGCTGCTCAATTTGAAGCGCCAACGCAGGATACACTAACTGAAGAATTTGAACCTGAGCATGAACAAGGTGTCACCAAGGAACAGCTTTTCTCTGCATTAAATGCAGCGCAAACGGCTTTGATGATGATTGACCGTGATTTCAATATCACTTATCTCAATCAAAAATCAGTCGATCTGCTGAAAACTCATGAAGCCTTGTTTCAGTCAATTTGGCCCAATTTCCGTGCTACGGAAGAGTTTCTATTAGGCTACTGTATTGACTTGTTCCATTCTAATCCAAGTCATCAGCGTCAGATGCTGTCTAACCCATCCAACCTGCCGTATACCACCAACATTCAAGTCAAAGATGTTCTAATTGAGCTTAACGTCGGCGCCATTATCGATGCTCAAGGGAACTATGTTGGTAACACTCTTGAATGGTCTGACGTTACCGAGAGTGTAAAACGAGACAATGAAATCTCTCGCTTACAAGCGGCTGTTAACCAAGCCCAAACCGCTATGGTGATGATTGACCGAGATTTCCAAATTACCTACGCAAACCAAGAGACTATTACTCTGTTCAAAAAACACGAGGCGACAATGCGAACGGTCTGGTCTGGGTTTACTGCTAGTGAAGAGTGGCTGATGGGACGCTGTATTGATGAGTTTCATCGCAATCCTGCTCACCAGCGCCAGCTTCTCGCTGATCCCAGTAACTTACCATACAGCACAGATATCACCATTGCGGATATAAAAATTGAGCTAAACGTTGCCGCTATCCATGATGCTCAGGGGAGTTATATTGGCAACACTCTTGAGTGGCGTGATGTGACGGAAGAACGTGCTCAAGAAGAAGAAATTGGTCGTTTAGCCTCAGCTGTTTCTGGAATGACAACGAACCTAATGATGGCGAATAAGGACGGTATCATTACTTATCTTAATCCCGCCTTACAAAACCTATTGAGTAGTCGTGAAAGAGATCTCAAAGAGGCACTCCCTGGTTTTGATGCCAGTAATCTCGTTGGTAAGAACATTGATGTTTTCCACAAGAATCCTGCTAATCAACGTAGCATCATCAATAATCCAGACAGACTTCCTTTCTCATCAAATATCGCTGTGGGTGGGTTGGAGTTCAATCTAACCTGTATCGCAATGCGTGATGGTGAAGGCAACTATATTGGACCTGCGCTCCAGTGGGTTGATATTACCGAGCAGCAAGATGGTCAACGCCAGGTCGAATCACTGATTCAGAAAGCCATTGCAGGTGAGTTGAATGAGCGTATCGATACCAGTGTTTACAATGGATTTATGAAAGAGTTAGGCGATGGGATCAATAACCTGTTAGACACCATGGTGACACCTATCGGGCAATGTATTGATGTAATGAGTCAAGTTGCCGATGGCAATCTCAATACCACGATGCCAGAAGATAATACCGGTGAGTTTGCTCGACTTTCTAATGCGGTGAACACCTCAATCCTTAACTTAAGGAATATGGTCGATAAGATTACTCAATCTTCTGCTCGAGTTGCCACTGCATCTACAGAGATTGCCGAAGGTAATAATGACCTTAGTCAGCGAGTTGAGGCTCAAGCTTCTAACTTAGAAGAGACTGCGGCGAGTATGGAGCAGATGACGGCAACGGTACGTCAAAATGCAGACAATGCGAAGGGCGCTAATGAGCTGTCTGATGATGCGGCGAAGAAAGCAGGTAAAGGCGGTGAAGTCGTTGGACAGGCTGTCTCCGCCATGGCTGAGATTAATACCGCTAGTAAAAAGATTGCTGACATCATAGGCGTGATTGATGAGATTGCGTTCCAAACCAATCTACTTGCCCTTAACGCTGCGGTAGAGGCTGCACGAGCGGGTGAGCAGGGTCGAGGTTTCGCAGTTGTTGCGGGCGAAGTTCGCAATCTAGCACAGCGCAGTGCGGCGGCGGCGAAAGAGATTAAGGGCTTAATCAAAGACAGCGTTGAGAAAGTCGATGAAGGTTCTCGCTTAGTCGACGAATCCGGTGAAACTCTTAACGAAATCGTTGAAGCGGTACAGAAAGTGACAGAGCTGATTGCCCAAATTGCTTCTTCAAGCCTTGAGCAATCGACCGGTATTGATGAGATTAATCGCTCTATCACCACCATGGATGAGATGACTCAGCAAAATGCTTCACTGGTTGAAGAAACTTCAGCGGCGAGTCAATCGCTCAAGGATGAAGGTAAAGAGCTACTCCACCTAATGAACTTTTTTGCCACTGACAATAACGTCACCACATTTGAGTCAAAACCCAAAGATAAGGGCGGGCGCGATACCAATATCCGTGAGATTCGAACACCGAAAGTGGCGAACTCAAGCTTCAAGCTTGAAGAGGATGGAGACGAATGGGAAGAGTTCTAGCTCAAACTGAGAGTGCGGTGCCAGACAACGAAGAGTTCGAGCTGACTGGAAAAGACTTCAAGTTTATTCAGTGGTTTATGCACAAGAATGTCGGCATCTTCTTCTCGGATCGAAAAAGAACCATGGTATATGGAAGGGTTAGCCGTCAGCTTAGGCGGCTAGGCCTTAAGCGTTTTAGCGAATATCGGCAGATTATAGAACAAGACCCTCAAGAGCAGGTTAGCTTTATTAACTGCTTAACAACCAATAAAACGCAGTTCTTCCGTGAGTATCATCACTTTGAGTTTATCGAGAAAGTTTTGATGAAAGAGTGGCGCCAACAAGGGGTGAAAAGACTTAAAGTTTGGTCAGCGGGGTGCTCTACGGGGGAGGAACCCTATAGCTTAATATCATCCTTACATTGGACGAATGCGCTATCCCAGTTTGACGATGTAAGCCTCACTGCCACTGATCTCGACACCAAAGTTTTGGCGCATGCAAAAACGGGTATTTATAGTGATGAAGCTATTGCAAGTATACCCAAAAAATATCTTAAACCCTGTTTTGTTCGGGGGGTAGGGCAGCATCAAGGTAGCATTAAGTGCAAAGCTGGCCTACAAAAAAGAATCAATTTTCATCGGTTGAACTTACTTGAAAATTGGCATTTTGAAGAAAAGTTTGACCTCATCTCATGTCGTAATGTGATGATTTATTTTGATAGGCAAACCCAAGAAAAATTAATTAAACGCTTTCATCAGCAGCTAAAACCCAACGGGGTACTGCTTTTAGGTCATTCAGAGGGTGTGCCTGCGAGCTTAGATATTTTCCATCATCTAGGACATACCATTTACGTAAAAAAGTAGGCGCTAACCATGAGCTGGGCAAGAGCGGAAACACCCAAGTACGAAAACAGTCACTTTGATCGCTTCTATCATCCTTTAAAAGAAAAACACATTGTAAAGGTGTTTCCTGGGGGGGTGTATTGTAGTCGTAAGACAGATGAAATTATCGCGACAGGTTTGGGGTCATGTATTGCTGCGTGTATGTGGGATAAAGAATCAGAAGTGGGAGGAATGAACCATTTCTTACTGCCTTTTGACAGTAAGTCACAGTTAAAAACATGGAAGCCAGAAGAAGTTGTATCCACTGCCTCTCGCTACGGCAGCTATGCGATGGAAATACTGATCAATGCACTGATAGAACGGGGAGCGAGGCGAAGCAATCTACAGGTCAAACTGTTTGGAGGTGCACAAATGTTAGGGCGCAACAGCATGGTTGGGGAAAAGAATATCGCGTTCATCTTAAGTTACGTCGAACAAGAAAGCCTTAATGTTGTTGCTCAAGACCTTGGCGGGCTAGAGCCAAGAAGAGTGTTGTTTGATCCAATCAGCGGAAAAGCTTGGATTAAGCGTATTCCATTTACTGAAATGCATAATCTACAACATCAAGAAGAAAAATACGCCAGTCAGTTGGATAAAGAAAGTCATCGCCCACATGACGATGACGTGGAGCTGTTCTAATGAAGAAAGTTAAAGTTTTAGTCGTCGATGATTCTCCTGTTTTTAGAGCATTGCTCTCTCAACTCATTAACTCAGATCCAGAGCTACAGGTTGTTGCCATGGCGGAAGATCCATTTCAAGCGAGAGATCTGATTAAGCAACATAACCCCGACGTCATTACTCTAGATATCGAAATGCCAAAAATGAATGGGGTTCAGTTTCTAAAGAATCTCATGCGTTTGAGGCCGATGCCTGTCGTCATGATATCCACGCTCACTCAGCATGGTGCTGAAGCGACACTCGCGGCTTTAGAGCTTGGTGCGGTAGATTATTTTCCCAAGCCTTCGGTCGAAAGCACTGCGGAGATGGTTAATTACAAGCAACTGGTTAACGAAAAGATAAAAATGGCGGCAGGGGCAAATGTAACAGGTAAAGGCTCAGCCGTTGAACCGGAAGTATTACCGACGATTAAAGGTCAAAGTAAAGTTGAAGTGATAGCGATTGGCGCGTCAACCGGAGGAACGGAAGCGGTGAAACAGGTGCTTTCGGCATTGCCCGCAGGGCTCCCCCCTATCATCATTACTCAACATATTAGCGCTATGTTCTCGACCTCCTTTGCGGCGCGGCTTAATGAGCATAGCAAGATTAATGTCAAAGAATTGAGTGCGAATAGGGCGCCGTTGGTCAATGGCTGCGCTTATCTCGCTCCTGGAGACAAGCACCTCGTTGTTGTACGACGTGGTAATCATCTTTATTGCCAACTGGATGACCGACCAGCGGTGAATCGCCACAAACCTTCGGTTGACGTTATGTTTGATGCGGTTGCAGAAACCGTTGGCAAAAATGCAATCGGCGTCATTCTTACTGGTATGGGGAAAGACGGAGCACAAGGAATGCTTCGTATGAAACAAGCGGGGGGCAAAACCATCGCGCAAGATCAAGCCTCTTCGGTTGTTTGGGGGATGCCCCGTGTGGCGGTGGAGATGGATGCTGCTCTATCCGTTCTCGACCTGAAGAAAGTCCCCAAACAGATATGTCAATTTTTGTCTCCTGATGAGTAGTCAGGTGACATACAACCTCAAGGAAGACCGATGAAAGCTAAAACAAGCAATATAAAAACTCGATACTTCATCGCAATTGGTTCGCAAGTTGTGCTCTTGTCTATCGCTATGAGTATGTCTACCTCTATCGCTCATGTAGCATTGACTGTACTCGCCGCAGCAATTCCATGGTTTGTATTGCCTAAGCGAGTGACAAGCGAAGTGCCATCTAAAAAAGCTAGTGAAAAGGTTCTTTCGTCTGGCAGCACTCCACCTGGCGAAATCTCCCCGATGCTGAGCTTAATTTCTCAGCAACTAACCGACCCGCTTGATCACCAACGAAGTGTGGTCGATGAATCCGTAGAGACGCTCAACGAAAGCTATTTTGAGCTGCAAAAGTTAGCTGAGGGACAAAGTCAGATCACATCAGAGCTTGTAGATAACCTGCTCGGTAACCGTGATCATGAAAGCGACATAAGCCAAGTGCTACCTAAGACCGAAGCGATTATTCGTCAATTTGTCGATACCTTAGTCAATGTTTCCGAAAAAAGTATCTCGGCAGTGCACAGTATCCATGATATGTCGGACAAACTAGATTCGGTATTTAAGCTATTGGCTCAGGTTAGAGGTTTGTCCGAACAGACGAACCTTCTGGCACTTAATGCAGCGATTGAGGCTGCGCGTGCTGGTGAGGCTGGACGAGGATTTGCGGTCGTCGCACAAGAGGTACGTAATCTTTCACACAAAGCGAAAGAGCTCAACGATGAAATTGAAGCGGAAATCAATGTCGCGCAACAGACAGTGCAAGAGGCAAACAAGACGGTAGGTGAGATGGCTTCTATTGATATGACAGAAGCGATTGAATCGAAAGACAAGGTTGATGAGATGCTCCGCGGTGTCCAAGAAGTGAATATTTCAGTGGAGCAAGAAGTACAGAAGATACGTTCGAGTGGGGATCGATTACATACCCAGGTTGATAATGGTATTCGAGCGCTACAGTTTGCTGACATCATCGTTCAGCAGGGTGACTACGCTAAGCAGTCCGTCGCCTATCTGCAAGAGTTCATCAACCTTTGCGAGCAATGGACTCGTCAAGATATCGATCAGCAAGATTTTGCCGAAGCAGTCGTAGCACTTCAATCTCAGGTTGAAAGTCGAGGGGCGCCAGCCGCATCGCAAGAAAGCATTGAAGAAGGGGAAGTCGAGCTTTTCTAACCATTAACATACGTTAATTACATAAGGTCAAAGGGGAAGAGTATGTCAGTAGAAACAGTGATTGATTCCGCAACCAAGCATGTCACCATTTTGATTGAAGGTGCGTTTGGATTTAATTTGGTTCAAGAGTTTCGTCGTTGCTATAACGATCGCCAAGAGTTTCGTTTCACAATTGATCTGAGAAAGGTTGATTACATAGATAGTGCGGGCCTTGGTATGTTGCTCAATATGCACAACTACCTAGGCCAGGAAGATGGCATGATTCGAATAACCAATACCTTGCCACAGGTGAGAAAGATTTTAACCATATCTCGCTTCGATAAGAAGTTTGCCATTGAGTAATAACTCGGAGGTTAGTTATGCATGTAATGATCGTTGATGATCACGCGACCAATCGAGAACTATGCCGATTCATGCTCAATCATCTAGCTGAAACTGTCACTACGTTTGAAAACGGTGAAGGGGTGGTGGAGGCTATGAAAGAGATGGATAATTTGCCCGACGTTATCCTGCTAGACGTAATGATGCCGATTAAAGATGGTTTCACTACAGCGGAAGAAATTAAGCATGCGTTTTCTGATGTTCATATTCCCATTATTTTTCTCACGGTACTTGATGACCATGTCTCGTTTGAACGCTGTCTAACAGTCGGAGATGACTTTATTCTTAAGCCGGTTGAACGAAGTGTTTTGATCGCTAAGGTGCAAGCGCATTGCCGAATCGTTAAAATGCATAATGAAGTAAAAGAACAACGCGATGAACTGAGCCAATTCCGTGAGCAAGTCAGCTATGACTACGCCATTGCGGAATCTATCTTCTCCAATCTAATGCATGAGATGAGTTCGCAGGTTAAAAACATCTATGGCATTAACTATTTATCTACTCCTTCAACGGTGTTTAATGGCGACTTGATTGTTGTTGCAAATCGTCCTCATGGTGGTGTGTATGTCATGATTGCCGATGCAACAGGGCATGGATTGCCTGCGGCAATTTCTGCGATTCCCGCGACTCGAGCATTTTTTTCTATGGCTGCCAAAGGGCTCTCACTCGGTGAAATAGCAAGAGAGATTAACGATGTATTGGTTCGTTTCTTACCTATGGGGATGATGCTAGCAGCCAGTATTTTTGAAGTCCGTGCAAATGGATTCGAAGTCTCTTGGTGGGGAGGGGGGTTACCTGACGGATACTTAATCGATAATGACGGCACTATTGTTAGAAGATTAACCTCCACTCATATGCCACTGGGGGTGCTACAAACTCACGAGTTTGAATCTGATTTACTTCACTTCAAACTGGAGCCCGACCAACAAATCATTTGCTACACTGACGGTGTTATCGAAGCGACCAATGAGTCTGGTGAGCAGTTTGGCCAAGAGCGCCTTGAAGCCTCATTTACCTGTCAGCAGTCGGTGATTCCCGTTCTTTACGAATCCGTACGTCAGTTTGCCGATGAATCTGTGGGTGATGATTTATCGATACTGACCATGAAGTTTCCTATTTTAAACGGCAACAACCAAGATGTTCCTATTGAACCCATTCAATACAACAAAATTCCTTGTAACTCTACGCTTCGGCTAGATGGTAGCGTGTTGCGCCAAGTGACAGTCATGACCGAAGTACGAAAGTTTTTAGCAGGCATTTTAATCAGTGGCGCTCACTTAGACTTGGTTTGTTCTGTACTTTCCGAGCTGTTTGCCAATGCTATTGATCATGGTTTACTCAAGCTTGATTCCTCAATTAAAGAGCAACCTGATGGCTTCTTTCTGTTCTATCAAATGAAAGAAGAAAAAATAAAACAGATTGATGACGATGCTTGGATTGAGCTCGGAGTTAACTACGATCCTAAGCAGCAAAAAGTGACGCTTGATCTTGAGCACAATGGAGAGGGGTTCAATTACGAGAGGGCCCACAACTCGTCAGGGCAAAACCAAACTCACGGTCGAGGCATTATTCTTGCTTCTGAATTATGTGATTCGTTGGAGTATTCCAAACAAGGCTGTCGTGTTACCGCTGTGTACTCTATAGGTGCTGCTCATCACTTTCCGAGCTCTAGCTAACGTTATTTACAGTGTAAAAACGCCTTCTAGTGATGTACGCCTTAATTTGTCACACACTTGATACAGTTGGGGGAATAACTTCTATACACTCAAGTAAGGACGTACATAGGGCAGAATGGCATGTGGAACAAGTTTGTCGCTTTTTCTGAAGACAAGGAACAGGTTGTCGCGAAGTTATCACCGGATATTACAGTGGATAATAACTTCGACACCAGAGGGTTAAATGATGCATTGGCAGCGATCGGTGCTGATGAGTACAAGCTACTTGATGATGAAGTCGCTCGATTTATCAATCTCGCCAAAGAGATGAAGAGTGAAGCTTATATCGGGATTTCGATTGCTGAAGTGCAAGATGCGACGGTTGAAGTGGTGCTTTCTGAGCATGACATGTTGGCGAGTATGGTTGTGGTTGGTGCCTACAAAGGCAAGCCACTTCGTGGACCGCAAATTGTGCAAGCTCTTGCACAGGCGCATGTTACCAAAGGCATTAACAAGCTTGCGTTGAAAAAAGTTTTGGTAATGAGTCATCAGTTAAAGGCGGGGGAAACCTTTACTCAGCCAGTAGCTAAAGGTAAAAACCCTGTCCAAGGCGTCGATGCTAAGTTCGTTCCTCTTGTCGAAGATCCAACCAAACAAGTTCTTGCCCCCAAAGCCTCTGATGAAGACGGCAAAGTGGATATGCTTAATCTTGGTGAAACCATTACCGTTTCTGAAAATGACCCTTTAATGAAAAGAGTTCCGGCGACAAAAGGCAAGCCTGGCATTACAGTACAAGGGAAAATTATTCCGCCTAAACCGGGCAATGACTCTGTACTTAAAGCAGGTAAAGGAACCAAAGTATCGCCTGATAATCCCAATCTATTGGTCGCAGAAGTTTCCGGTATGCCCGTGTTAAAGGAAAAGAGTGTCGATGTGGAAGACGCACTTTGTTTGCCAACGATAGGTGTATCAACTGGGCATGTTAAATTTAAAGGCAATGTGGTGGTATTTGGCAATATTGAGTCCGACATGGTTGTCCGTACCACGGGGTCACTGACTGTCGGTGGCTTTATTGAGTCTGCCGACGTTCAGGCGCAAGGCGACATAGAGGTGGCGAAAGGTATTATTGGTCACAACGTCTCTGAGGATGAGAAGAAAAGCTGTGTGGTGAAATCGGGTGGTTCAATTACAGCCAATTACGCGCAGTTTAGCGAATTGCAAGCGGCCACTGATATTCACCTTGCCGTGCACTGTATGAATAATGAAGTACGATGCGGACACAATTTAGTGGTATGTGACGCCAATGAAAGGCAAGGAACACTTAGCGGTGGTAGCGCAAAAGTCGGCGACAAAGTAACTTGTGTAAATCTTGGGGTTGAGGGTGACACCGCCACTCATGTGCATGCCTTTGCTCGCTTCCAAATGTTTAAAGACAAGCAAGCTAAGTTGAAAGAGCAGTACACCCAAGCTCAAGAAGCAACCATGGATATGGTTCGTAAAGAGTTGGAGTTAAAGAAAATTCCTAAATCAGAGCGAACTCCAGAACAAGAAGAGAAACTCGAAGCGGACAAGAGCGATGCCAATGCTCACCTAGAAAAAGTCAAACACGCTCGTGATACTCATGAGCAGGAGTTAGAAGTGGCATTAGAAGAATCTATCATTGAAGTGAAAGGCAAGGTCTATACTCACGTAACGGTTCAATTTGGCGAAGAGAAAGTCACGACCAAGCGAGTTCATGGGCCGAGTACCTTTAACTTCAATCAGTTTGAAATTAAGTTCTCCTCAATGTTAGAGGAAGAAGATGTCGGGCAAGATGTCTAAATAGCTTCAATGTTTCTTATAAAACAATTCCACCCGCAAGCATCTTGCGGGTGGAATTGTTTTAACAATAGGCTCATACCTGACAGTGAATTTAGGCGCCGACTAATACTTCTTAGCGAGTACTACCAGTGAGCCAATATTTACATTACGATTAGAATACCGTGTTGAGTATTTCACCAAGCGCCTTGTAGGAAAGCGAAGTCTGGCCAATGGTGTAGTTTTCTTGCATATGTTGCTGACGCATCGCGTCATCAAACAGATAGCTTTCGGTCTGCTTTGCTGCACTGTCGATACGTGTTGGACACACTTGAGCTAGATTATTGGCATCCCAGCTTAGTTCTTCTCCTAGATCTATGATGTGGAAGCCAAAGTGTTCAATATCTGTCTTGTATACTGGGTAGCGATAAACGACTTGCGGAACATTAGCGATCAAGCCTTCAAGGAATTGGTTCCCCCAACCTTCAAGCCAGCTTGGGTAGGTTACAATATCAGCGTGGACATAAGCATCCCACAATGAGTAGGTTTTGATGCCGTTTTTGCTACCACGCGAGTGCTCGATGCGATGGTTAATATCAAGCAAAGTCACATTCATCTGGTCTGCTTTCGCTTTGAGTTTATCGTAGTATTCATCTTCTTCATTCATACCTGCAAGAACAAGAATGATTTGGCTATCGGGCTGAATTTGTTGCCCATTATAGAGAGTTCTACCGATCCAGTCAGGGAGCTTTTGGTTTAGTGCCGCAATGAGATCAATGGCGAGCTCTATGCCTTTACGCGCAACAATCCGTGTGGCTTGCAGGATAACAATGTCCTGATCTCGAATGCCAAACTCACTTCTAATATCTTGATTGTAGTCATCGATCTTCCAGTCTGAATGGTCAAAGTCGAATACATTGGGTACAACAGTCGACTCATAGCCTGTCGCATTTCTTAATGATTCCTTAGCTAACTTGTTGATGACGCAGTGCTTGTCTTGCGGGCGCTGTGGAGGAAAATGCTTGTCGAGTATCTGCTGAATGCTTGGGTAGCAAGGCTGACTAAATTTCTCACGTTCCCAGTGAAAATCGTGGTGGTGATTGACTACTTTAACCCCGGTGTTCTCGATTGCTTTTTCTAGACCAATTGCGGCGGCTAAGCTGTGTCCAACAGCGAAGATATTGTTGGGTACAATCACATCGATATTAAGCTTTTCTATGATTGCAGTGGCTTGAGACGCGATCTCTTCAGCTTGAGAGTGAATGGCTTCAAGCAGAGACTGTTCGGTTTCGAAATACTGAGGTGCAATGAACGCGTCTTGAGTAATCTTGGTATTTAGTTCGTCTTCATATTGCAGAGCGTTGATGCATTCTGCTTCAACACTGCCAGAACTGCCTGCCATGTAAAAGACTTGATGCCCTTGTTGCTCGAGCGCCCATTTCCATTTATCCATCTCAAGTGAAACGCCGTCAGTTTCGCCGACACGGTAGTGAGTTAACAAAATTCTCATAACTTATAGTTCCATAACAACTGTAGAGTAAAGGTTTAAACCTTGTTCATCGTTACCAGGAGCATTTCGGCTTCCTGCGGCAACGCGATTTAAAATATCCATTGAAACATCGCCGCTTTGAACCTCGACCGCGTATGCTTTCATTGCTGATCCACCATCGATTGAGATGGCATTTCGTATTGTTTCGCCGTCGAAGAAATTGATGTCTGATTGCGCTAAGCGACGCACAAGGTTTGCGACATCAACAATGTTTACTCCAACGCTCATTTCGTGCCGCCCATCAAACAGCAGATAACCTACATGGTTGTCAGTTTCAATGAACAACCCCCCAGGTTCACGGATGATAGCGTCAAAGTTATTGGTTTCTTTTCCCGTGCGTGACAGAGCAGCGTCAGTTTTTGCGACTTCATCTAGGGCTTTTTCTGCTTGCTGGGCACTAAACTGAGCTCCGGTTGGAACAATACTTTGTCCATCAATGACCGAGGGCACCAACCCACCTAGAATCTGGGTATATTCTGAGAAATCACAAGAGCGTGAGTAAGGAATCACGGAAACAGGGGTTCTAGCTGACAATCCGTTGGGGTAGAGTTGGTTAAACCGTTCAGTTTTAAGTGACAACACGGCACCAAATGAAGGCAGCGGACATTCGCCACACCAAACTTTGACCACTTGCTCATACGGCTTTTGCCCCTCCCCCTGATTGCTAATGAAAACATTGACGCGATCTTTAACGGCCAGCATAGGGGCAAAGGTGTCCAGCGAGCCTTGATATTCATATGGATAGCTTGGATTAAACAGGGCTACGTCAAGTTGTTCAACCTGGTCCATCGGTGGGTTAATGTTATCTGCTTTGATAGTGTGGCCCGCGATGGTAATGTCGTAAGCGTAGTTGCGAATATTAGGTAGAACCTTGACTTCACCGCTATGTTTAATGCCAATTGCAGCACTATGTGCACTGTCAAAACCTGCCGTTTCAATGTTGCCTTGTGAATCGGTAAAGTAGTAAAAGCCTAAGTAGGAAAGTATCTCTGGTAACTGGTGATCAGGATCAGAATATCGATGCTGATGTGACCACTTATGAGCACCGACGTTAAGGTCTCGGGTCATGAAGTAACCTAGGTTACCGACTAAACCGCGAAATGAAGGACCTGCATTGAGTCTATCTCTTAAGTTAGCCAGTTGGTTGCCTGTAAAATGATAGCCTACACGAGTCTTTTTCAGGTTTTTCTGTTTTGCCCACGCTAGAGTGACAGACGTACTTGCTAGCGGTTTAGGTAACTCAATAGGGGTATAATCATCCACGCTTGGAAGTGAGTCTGGCTCGAAATGTGGCATTTCAAAATGGATGCGTTTTAATTCAATTTCTGGATGTGATTTTTTGGTCGCGCTAAATCTAGCTTTTAAATCAGTTTCAAAAGTCGTTTCAGTATTAGGGTGAAGTGGATTGCCAAGTGGTCCTTGGGCCATTTTGAACCCAGCTATTGGGGCTGAATTAAAGTAAGCTCCGGCAGCGATGGTTTGTGGAACCCAATGCTGTTTTGTTAGCTTTTGGTCGCATTTTGACGAATTTTGCTTAGTTTTTGGGCTATGTGTCTGATTTTTCATGGGTGCTTTATATAATTGGGAACAGGTTTTTGTAGGGTGCGACTAACCGCACCCATATGAGTTTATGATGCAGAATAGGCCAGCTGGTATAGAGGTATCATCGCGGCACCAGTAGCGGCCATTTTGTCGCCAGAAAGTGTCGCAGGTGTAATGTTGGGCATAACTTCTTCATCTTCGAGGTAGTTCTTTAGCGAATTGATGCTCGCATTATGCAGATCTTTTACCAACTGAGAGGGAAGGAGTCCGCCGACAATGATCTCTTCCGGGTCGCAGATGGCGCGAATGGCTTGCAGTGCAGAAACCAACTGTTGTTGAGCATTCTTTTTCCACTCGATGACTTTTTCTGGGTTCTTGGCTAGCAAGGTTGATAAAATTTCTTCACGGTGTGGGCTTGGATCTGACATACCCAGATAGTCATACAAACACGACAAAGATGGACGATTATTGCGGTCGGGAAACAACTTACCGATACGACCGGCGTTCCCGCCTGCACCACGATAGGTTTGGCCATTGAAGAAGTGGCCACCACCAATACCATAACCTAGATAGAGATAGAAAAAGTTGGCATGGCGAGCCCGTTTAGAACGCACTGATTCCCCCAGCGCTGCTGCGTTGCCATCGTTGTCTATCCAGCATGGGCAATTAAATTGTTGCCCAATACGTTTTGGTATATCGATCTCTTCCCATTTTTTAAGGTGTGGTGGCATCGTAATGTTATTGCTACCTTGAACAAAGTTACAGCTGGTAGTCATCCCAATTCCAATCAGCTTAGCAAACTCTTCTTCAAACGCTTTTGAAGTCACTTTAAGCAAGTCAGAAAGCTCATCGATGGCCGATTCTGGATCAGAAAAAATACCGCGTATAGCACGTGAGAAGACACTTTCACCTGTGAAATCGACCAGCTCGATACTTATTTTTTCAAGCTCAATATTGATACCTAGGCTGTAAGCGGCGTTGGGGTTTATTCCCAACTCAATTCCGGGCTGTCCACGTGATCCTTTTTGTTTCCCTGTGACTATGATCAGCTCGTCATCAAGCATCTTCTTAGTTATTTTTGTTATCGCTGCTGGTGTCAGACCACTTTTCTCCGCGATAGCTGCACGTGTTGTTGGTGCGTTGCGATGGATTATCGATAGTATTTGACGCTGTGTATCGGAGCCAAAATCAATCACATTCAATCCTTAACCGTTTAGGTTTAATTTCTTGTTATTCATCCATTGGCTAACCACACAAACTCTACGCATCTTGTTGGTTAGACTGTTATTGGACACTACTATTTGATTAATCACCTGAGGTTTCTTATTCAAGTTATTAATCAAATAGGCTCGATCGAAACCGAGCCTGAATTATTACATTAATACGTTCTCTACAAACGCTTTTTTCGCTTCAGTTGCGTACTCTGATGTAAAGAACTCAGAGCTGTATGAACGTTGCGTACTATCGACTAGTGCGTTGGAGTCATCTGCATCTGGGTGTTGAGGAGCTGCTCCGAACACTGTGTTTAGACCTGTCTGAGCCTGTGCTGAAGTAATCCAGTGAATGAATACTGCAGCCGCCGCTTTATTCTTAGCATTCTTTGGAATCATGATGATGTTACCACCACCTGGCATACCAAATTCTGGAATATAGAATTTAATGCGTTGCGTGATTGCGCCATCTTTTTGCAAACCGGCTAAATGATCTTCCCATGCTGGTGCCATGGCGATTTCGCCATCGTTGATCCGTGTCAGGCTGTCAGCGTTAGATGCGGTGATGATAATGTTGTCTTTTTGCTCTTCAAACCACTGCCAAGTTTTGGACCATTGCGTCATCGCTGACTTGTCCATGGTGCTTTGGAAGTAAGTATCGTTGCTGCCAGATACATGGTAGATAGCACGTTGAATAAACGCATTGCCTGCACCACCTTTATTCGGATCGTTAACACCAAACTGCTCTGGATGTTTTTCAATCCATTGAGTTAACTGGTCAAAAGATTGCGGTAGCGACTTTTCATCAACACGCATTGGGTCGTAGGCAAAACCGGTCTGGTTACCCCAAAACGCGTAAGCATATCCTTGGGTGTCGACTCCGACTAAGTTGGTGCGTAGCTTATCGCTACCAGGGATAATATCAGTGAGTGGGCCATAGACGACGTTGCTTTGAATCATCATTGGCAGTTTGACGGTGTCCAATGCCATCACGTCAATGGTTCCCTGATCTTTGCGCGCTTCAGCGAGTAGTTTGTTGCGGTTACCTGCTTCATTTCCCTCTGGTACACGCACCTTAATGCCATACTCTTTCTCGAATGAACGGAAAAACTTACGGAATTCTGGTTGAAGGTACCAAATGTAGGCGTTGACCATTTTTTCTTTTTTGGCTTGTTCTACGATTTGATCCCAAGTCATGGTGTTTAGGTCATAAGCAAAAGTGTTCGTCGATAGACTGGCAGTTGTTGCTATGGCAGCGGTAAGAAGGAGTTTTTTCATTGTTGTGTCTCTTTATAATTTTCTGTTTATAGGGGTACAGCTTGTTATGATTTAGGCTTTGCCTGTGGATTCTGCGAGGTAGTTACCTTTAAGCAGACGTTCAATAATCAGCATTAGAATGACATTTGGAATCACCAGTATCAGAGAAACCACCGCCGCATTCGGGCGAATAAATGAATAGCCCAGATAAGAGTAAAGAATGGTTGGCACGGTGACGTAGTCTGGTGAGCCAAGCACAAATGCAATATTGAACTCTTCAATACTGATGACTAAGCAGAAGATCAGTGATGCCAGTAACCCGGGTTTTAGCATCGGTAGGTAGGCATTTTTGAACGTAGTCCATGAGTTTCCCCCCAAATCTCGGCTAGCATCGATTAAGTCTTGTGGCACGCTCTTAAAGCTCGCCGACAAAATGCGGATAGCATATGGTAGGGCTAGGACAGTATGACCAACGACGATGCCTATGTATGCGTTGGAGAAATCCAGAGCAATCAACATTGAGCTGAAGAACACACCAATTATCATACCCGGCATCACAAGAGGTAGTAGCGTGATCACTTCTGCAATTCGTTTGCCTCTGAATTCAATACGGCCAAAGGCGTACGCAGTGGGCAAAGCCAAGAGAACAGTAAGGATTGCCACAGCAGGAGCAATGGTATAACTGTTTTGTAGCGCTTCTACCAGCCCCGAGTTTTCCCACATGTCTGTCCAACGGCCAAATGACAGTACTTGAGGTAATACATCTGGATAGCTCCATGGATGCTCTGGGTCGACTAAAGACCATAACAAAGCCATGATGAAAGGAACGCCGAGCCAAAAGAAGTTTACTGCGATAAATAGACCGATAGCGATTTTGTTGATCAGCTTTCCATTTTTGGTTTTCACTTTTGGAGAGCTCCCGCTTGGTAGAGCTTTTGATACCAAAGAAGTCATTATTTCAATCTCCCTTTCTTATAAGCAAGTGGCGCGGTTAACAGAGAGATAGCAAGCGCTGCGATAACAGCCGTTACCATAATGATCACGGCGATAACTGCACCTTTATTCCATTCCATAAACTCTGTAGAGGTAATGTGCATGAGCATTGACAGTGAGTAAGTGTTTTTCGGCCCGGCGATAGAGTAGAACGAGTAGTCGCCTAAGGCGCCAATGAAGATTAAGATCAACGAGACCTGAAGTGATGGAATCGAAATGGGAAAGATGATGCCTTTAAATCGGCTCCATGCAGAAGCTCCTAGGTCTGAAGCGGCATCCAATACATCATTTCGGATAGAGTTGACCGCCCCTGCCAGCAAGATCATGGCAAATGGCAGCTGCTTCCACACTTGTAGCATGATTACACCCCAGCCAAAATCGTCGTTTTGCATTCGGATGGGTTTGTCAGTGATACCTAGACCCATGAAAATTTGGTTTACGATACCGTGGTAAGAAATGACGTTTACCAAGAGAAATGCTGCAACTAGACCTGGGATAAACATTGGTGCTCTAAGAACCCCAGTGATTGTTGTTGACCCTGGAAACGGTTTGCGCAACCAAAGTACCAACGGGTAGGCCATTGCTACGGCGCCAAGCGCACCGATTACGGAAACCTTAATTGAATAAATCAGCGACTTATGTAGTTTTGCGTCGCTGAGAGCTTCTTGCCAGAATGAGAGTGAAAAGCCACTTTCCCCCATCATATTGTGAAACCCCAGGCTTTGAGAGATCACCATATAGAAGGTTGACCCCATCAAAAGCATGATAGTGCCGACACCGGGAAGCAGCATCAGCCAAACTTTCCAGCTGGTGAGATTGTTGTTCATGCTGTGACCTCTTCTAAGAAGCGGATACCTGTTCTTGGAATCGAAAAGTTTAGTGATTGGTTGTCGAATACAGGTTTCTTTGGTAACTGAATGCGAACCTCGATAGTCGAGTCTTGCTCAGGTTGTACAACCAAATCTGTCACATTACCCATAAATGCCATTTTTTGTACATTGGCAGCAAAGCTGTTCTCACAACTGCTGGTGGCGACGGATGCGTCTTCTGGTCGCCAACAAACATAAACGTACTCACTCTTTGGCTGCTCACTAGACTCGACAACAAATTGACCCAGCTCGGTATCGATTTGGTAGGTGTTATCTTGAGCGAGTGGTTTTACCTGCGCAGGCATGATGTTTGCTGCTCCGATAAAGTCTGCGACAAATCGGCTCGCCGGACGATAGTAAATATCTTCTGGAGTACCTATTTGTTCGATTCGTCCTTTATTTAACACGACAATCTTATCTGACATTGCTAGTGCTTCTGCTTGATCATGAGTGACGTAGATGGCGGTTAGGTTATAGCGCTTTTGCAGCTCTCGAATCTCAAAACGTACCGATTCACGTAATTTAGCGTCGAGGTTAGACAAAGGTTCATCAAATAGAATCACTGCCGGTCTGGTTACCATGGCGCGAGCGAGCGCAACACGTTGTTGCTGTCCACCAGAAAGTTCGCTTGGCATCTTGTGAGCGTGTTCATCGAGATCAACTTGAGATACTGCTTCTTCAACACGTCGCACCTGTTCGTTCTTAGTCACTTTTTTCTGTTGCAAACCAAATGCAATGTTATGGTCGACGCTTAAGTGCGGGAACAGTGCGTATGACTGGAAACACATAGCGGTATTGCGCTTCTCTGGGGAGAGATTGTTAACGACTTCATCACCAATAACGATTTCACCAGAGTCTGGGGAGTGAAAGCCACCGATCATTTTGAGCAGTGTAGTCTTGCCACAACCGGATGGGCCAAGAAGGGTGACCATTTCCCCTTCTTCTGCAACAAAACTGATGTCTTTTGACGCTACAAAGTCGCCAAAGTTTTTACAGATATTTTTTAGTTCTAGTCGTGACATTCGATTGCCTTTTATTGTCGAAGTTTGTCTTTTGTCAAAGCGTAGAGTAGGGCACTAACATGACAAATATATTAACTTGGTTAATTTAATGTTTTTGTGAAAGTGTTCACGGCTTGAGCTTTGTTAGAGGTTTTCTTAATAAAAGATAATGAAAGTGTGATCTTGTTTGTGGAAATGATGAGGTTTTATTAAGGTCGTTAATTTAAGTAACAAATAAGATAGAGCTGCCCAATTGGCAGCTCTGAAAAAGGGATTAGTTCGAGTTTAGAAGTGCTAAAAGCTGCTCGGTTTTGTCTTTCAACAATTGAGTACATACCCTTGTTTCGACATTTAAGCGAACGACAGGTTCGGTATTAGAAGTTCTTAAATTGAACCGCCAGTCGGAGAACTCCATACTAATACCATCGGTGTGATCAACCGTTAATGCATCTGTCTCAAAGATAGATTTAATGCGCTGAAGTGTCGATTCGGGTGCGGCTAATCTGCAGTTAATTTCACCCGAGGAAGGAAACGCTGCAATACGCTCAGCCACCAAGTTCGACAGTGTGTCGCCTTTCAAACACAATAATTCGCTGACCAGTAACCAAGGTATCATACCGCTATCGCAGTAACCAAAGTCTCGAAAATAGTGATGGGCGCTCATCTCTCCACCATAAATGGCATCTTCACAACGCATACGCTCTTTGATGAACGCGTGACCAGTTTTAGACATGATGGCATTGCCACCATTGCGCTCAATTATATCTATGCTATTCCACGTTAGGCGTGGGTCGTGGATGATCTTAGCCCCTGGATTTTTGACGAGAAACGCTTCAGCGAGCAGACCTACAATGTAATACCCTTCGACGAACTGGCCTCGTTCGTCAAATAGGAAGCAGCGGTCAAAATCACCATCCCAGGCGATTCCCAAATCTGCATTATGTGCCAAAACGGCTTCGGAGGTATCTTTGCGGTTTTCCGGTAACAAAGGATTAGGGATTCCGTTAGGGAAGCGACAGTCAGGCTCGTGGTGAAGTTTAATCAATTCTATTGGAACACCGAGTTGTAAAAAGCGCTGTTCGAGTGCATCAACTACATGCCCTGCGGCACCATTACCAGAGTTAACAACTAACTTAAGTGGTGCGATGTTTTTGAGGTCAATGTAGCTAAGCAAGTGTTCGGTGTATTCAGCAAGATGAGAGGTTACTCGGTAGTTGCCTTTACAGGCCGGCTCAGTAAACAGGCCTTGTTCAGCTAGAGATTGAATTTCCTTTAGACCGCTCTCGCCACTAATGGGTTTCGCTCCTTCCCTTACTAGCTTTAATCCGTTGTAATCTATGGGGTTGTGACTCGCGGTAATCTCTACGCCGCCATCAACATCCATAACTTGCGCATAGTAGTAGATTTCTTCAGTACCTGTTAACCCAAGGTCTATGACATCGACCCCAGCATCCATTAACCCTTCTGCTAGGGCTTGTTTTAGAGGTATCGATGTTGCTCTGGCATCACCTCCCACAACGACGCTACGTGCGTTGAGATATTGACCAAAAGCGCGGCCAATCCGATAGACGATATCGTGATTAAGCTCTTGTTCCAATTTGCCACGAATATCATAGGCCTTAAAACAGGTTAGTTCTTTCATTTGCTACCCTTATGTATTGCTTGTCATTAATTGACTTTCTTTTTAAATCAATGAATTAGAAGTTTCTGGGAGTTTAACTTGAAGGTCTTCCCTCTGCCTATCTCACATTTTTACTTCTTTGTTTAAATTAACTTAACTAATTTAATTTAATCGCGGTAGTATAGAGCGGAAATTTTGTGGAGAAACACGTATGAACTATGCACCAGCCGTAGGAATAAAATTCAACCATGATGGCACGGTAAGGCAATTTCCTGGCAATACTTTTATTTGCCATATCGACCAATCTTCTGAACTCATCACTTTGCTTGAATGGGCTCAAAATGAGCTTAAGCAAATGCAGTGTGGGACTAAATTTTCGTTCTTGCCGATATCGTCAATGCATATGACGGTATTTGAAGGGGTTTGTGATCAAGTGCGGTTGCCAGAAAAATGGACTACTAAACTGCCGTTAGATACACCTCTGGCTCATACGACCGATCTATTTGCCACTGAGGTTAGCCAGATTGGTGCGCATTCTGGTTTCGAAATGGAGTTTGACTATGTATACAACTGCCCAACAGGTGGTACTTCGATTCGCTTGAAGCCAGCGACAGAATCGTCGCGACAAGCACTAGCTAATTGCAGAAAGAGGTTGAGAACATCGACAGGCATTAACATGCCAGAGTTCGATTCGTATCATTTTCATATCACATTGAGTTATCGAATTCTGGAACTTGAGCAGGGCGAGAAACAGGAGTTGCAGCAGACTTCGGAGCGTATTGAAGAACGTTTTCAGCATGAGTTTGGACGACTTAAACATGGAGCCGTCGAGTTCTGTCGCTTCGACAACATGTTTAAGTTTGAAACACTACTGACTCTGTCTTAATTGGCGGAACTATCTGATATTGAGTGAGGTCTGTAATGCCTTTATATAAACTGGAAAACGTCATACAGAACTATGCCTGGGGCAGTAAAAATTCGCTTCGAGAGTTATTTTGTATAGATAACCCCAATAATGTTCCGCAAGCTGAGGTTTGGATGGGCGCGCATCCGGGAGGCTGTTCGAAAATTGCTGGGTCAGGCCACCTTTTGTCTGATTACATTGAGAAAAATCGAAAGGACGCTCTTGGTGATTATACTTCGGTTCGATTTGGAGAGCTTCCATATCTATTTAAGGTGCTTGCGGCAGAAACCCCACTCTCTATTCAGGTGCATCCTAATAAGCGTAAATCTGAAATAGGTTTTGCTCGAGAAAATGCTCAAGGTATTGCGCTAGGTGCGGCAAATCGAAATTATAAAGATCCCAACCATAAACCAGAGCTTGTATACGCACTGACTTTCTATAAAGCAATCAACGGCTTTCGTCCGATTGAGCATATAGTAGAACTGTTCCAGCAAACCGGGATAGCTACCTTCAATGATGAGGTTTCACGACTAAAAAGTAATCAGACGAGCCAAGGACTGAGGTCATTCTTTACTTCGGTGATGTCGGTGAGCGACGAACGTAAAGCGAAAGCGCTCAGAGAATTGTATCGTGCGATTGAGCGTCCTGCTCGAACCGCTATGTGTCGAGAAGCGCTATCATACTGCGCGGATTTCAAAACCTACTATGACGGAGACATTGGTTTATTTGCTCCGCTAATGCTCAATACCGTCGAGCTCGAACCTGGTGAAGCTATGTTTCTAGACGCGGAGACTCCCCATGCCTATGTGGAAGGTACAGGGCTTGAGGTCATGGCAAACTCAGACAATGTCTTACGCGCGGGGCTCACTCGCAAACACATTGATATCGCTGAACTGATCGACAATACCAAATTCGAACCGATCAAGCCTGAAGAGGTCAAGTTAATCCCAGTTAAGAAGCAAGGTAAGATTACCTATCCTATTGCAGTGGATGATTTTTGTTTTGATATTCTGTATTCAGAGCAAACGCCAAGCCACCAGTACGTTCGCAGCGCCGAGATCGTATTTTGTGTCGAAGGGGAAATGACACTTTCTACCGACGACACACAGATACGATTGGAACCAGGTGAGTCTGTATTTATCCCTCATGACTCCATAATGTATCATTACCAAGGTATGGGAACCCTTGCTCGAGTATACAATTAGTCAAATGAAACTATGTTTTTACATAGGTGAGCAGCTTGAACCCTAGTTACTCATTAGTGGCATTGAGTTTATCGATGCTGCTCAAGGAGCTTACCCACCGCATGTTTACTGGTCTTGCTGATTTTCTGCATAAGCTCAAAGGAAGGCTGGTGGATACCTTGCTGTTCGAGATCTTCAAGCATTATCATCCATAACTTTGCTGTCATTTGCGAGTCGGCTAAAGCACGGTGAAACACGCCGTCATTGTCAATGTTTTTGAAACGTACTAGGTCACCTAGTTTATGGCTTGGCGCTTCCTGATTCAGTCTACGAGAAACCAATAGCGAACAGGCAAAATGGCCTTGGTAGGAAAGGCCAATACGTTCTAGCTCTCCGTCCAAAAAGCGTTTATCGAACGAAGCGTTATGTGCGACAAGGTTGTCGTCAGCGATAAAGTCACAGAATTCTGCCATTACTTCCTCACAGCTTGGCGCATGGGCTAGCATATTATTGGTAATGCCCGTATACCCCTCAATAAAGGAACTGACTCGAAACCCAGGATTCATCAGTTGCTGAAAGGTATCCACTACCTCGCCGTTAACGAGTTTTACTGCACCTATTTCAATGGCGCGATCGCCCATATTTGGTGATAAGCCAGTAGTCTCAAAATCGAGGACAATAACGGAATTTGCTGATGACATAAAAGGTTCCAAAGGATAAATATGAGGTGAGTAAATAAGCGAGAGTTTAGCTAAATCATCGCGTTGATGAAGATGCTTCAGCAGCGAGCCAGATTATAAGTTCCTTAAACCTGTCGGTAAAGGTGCCGCCCACCGCTAACGTGGTAGGTACTAAGGCTTGAGTGTGCTTTGCCATTCACTGAGTAGTTTTATGTGCTCAGGGCCTATTCCACAGCAGCCTCCGATGATCGTCGCTCCACTCTCAAACCACGCCTTACTGTATTCAAGATAATCTTGTGGTGTTAGCTCTCTCATCGCTTGAATGGTGTCATTGGCTTCATGTTCATCACCGATTGGGGTGAAGTTGTTGGCGTAGACGCCAATCTCGATTGAGCCCCCTAGCTCATTAAGAACTTGTTTCGCTTCGGTCACCGCGTTAACCATGACCTCGGGTACCGAGCAATTAAAAAAGATGCCGCTGCCACCAGCTTTACAAGCGCGTGTTGTTGCCTCTCGCACCGATTGACCAGAGCGCAATTGAGCAGTCTCACTAGTGGTATCCGCAAGAGTAAAAGCGTAATAGCTTGCTTTATCTGTCTGAGATAGAACCGATACAATAGCGTTGAGTTCTTCCAAACTTGAGATGGTTTCCGCTAGCCAGATATCTACGTATTTATCTTGTGCCTGATAGAGTAGGTTAAAGATCTGCTTTGCCTCTGCTGGACGAAACAAATCTGGTCGGTAGCTGCCAAAGGCGGGTGGTAGAGCGCCTGCCACTTGTACTGCATGTGATGCTTTGTCAGCTGATAGTCTTGCTATTTTGGCTGCTTTTGCAGCGAGATTCGCTCCTTCAGCGTTGAACAGCTCTTGCCCAAGATGAAATGGAACACAGGCGTAACTGTTAGTGGTAATGATTTGAGCGCCAGCATCTATGAAGTTGGTGTGGGCCAGCTCTACGCATTGCGGTGACTCAATCAGTGCCTGAGCACTCCAGAGAGGCTGAGAAAAAGGCGCACCCATTCGCTTGAGCTCTCGTCCCATTCCTCCATCTAAAATAGTCAGTCTTTTCATTATGTCGATATTTGTTGCTGTGACTCTTCGTTGATAGTTAACCATCTTGGTTTAGAGATCAATGACCAAATTCATCGACAACAAGCCTGTCATGGCGTCTTAGTTTGAGGAATTAGCGCTTCTGTATCATAAAGACGCTAGCGGTTTTCAGACAGCTTCAAGATGGCGAAATGTTCACAGTGATTGAATGTGGCAAATGCTTGAAGCTCTTCGTCTAATGCGGTTAGAAATGCCGCTTTATCCTTTATTGAAGGCTCGGTGAACAGGTGGAGTACGTTTAGTACAGACTTCTTCTTATCAACCTTGCTGTCTGCCCGTGCGACTAATTTGCCATCCCATAAAATAGGTAAACAGAAGTAGCCAAACTGCCTTTTAGCTTGGGGGACGTAGCATTCAATCAGATAGTCAAAGTTGAATACGGCGTTGGCACGTTTTCTTTGAATAAGCAGATTATCAAACGGAGAGAGTATCTTTGCCCGTTTGCGATTGATGCGTTTGTCGAGCAACTGAAGTGCTTCGCTTTCTACCACATACTCGCCTTCACCTATTTTTATCTGCTCAACTTCTCCACTCTCTATTAATTCATGTAGCGCTTGCTTCACATGCTGTTTGACGTCTTTAAGCTGATAGGTCATCTCCGCGAGAGTACCAAAGCTGTGCGCTTTCAGGTAACTCATGACAAGAAATCGCGCGTGTTCTTGAGGGGTTGGCATCGAGGTATCGACGCTAGTGGGTAACACGCGTGAAGTTAAGTCATAGACTTTGTGAAACCCTCTTCGCTCAGCAATCATTAGATCGCCCTGCATGTATAGGTTTTCTAAGGCTTGCTTAGTCGGCTTGGTATGCCACCCATCCGTTTTATGGGCTTTTGACTCAAAGTCTTTTGCCATCAGTGGGCCTTCGGACTCGATGCGTTTAAGAACATCGATCATCAATTGACGGTCATTGCAGTACCAGTGTTTTTGCTGACCGGATTTGATCGCCGCCTTTCGCGGTAAACTGTAGCGAAAGTTGCTCATAGGTAGATAAGCGGCGGCGTGAGACCAGTATTCAAAGACTTTACGGTCAGCGACAAGCTGATCAAGATGCTTAGGTTGATAGCTTGGGTTACGACTCCAAAGTGTATGGTGATGGGCTCTTTGAACAACGGAAATCGTATCTATCTGCACATACCCTAGTTGCTCGAAAGCGTTGAGTGTTTTGCTGTAAGCACTGCCTTTTGACTTTCCTACGGGAAGCCCTTGGGCGATGAGGGCAAGTTTTTGTGCTTGAGATAGAGAGAGTGACTTCATGTTGTGATGCTTTTTCCTTGTTGCTCCATGGACTGCACCGCATTAAAGCCGCGCAAGATATTCCCTAGGGTAATCACAGCAAAAATCACGATAACAATCGATAAATGCCATGCCTGACTTAAACCAAGTTGAACCAGCGCCATACTGACAATCGAAGAAACGATCATTTGCCCACCCCCAGACATTGCTGCAGCCGCTCCTGCCTGTTTTTTGTATGGTTGCATGACCATAGCTTGGGCACAAGGGAGCGCAATCCCGTTTCCGAGAATCATCAGCAATTGGCCGATCATCATATAAAGAGGTTCAAGGGGACAAATGAAAAACCACAGTGCGGAGCTTAAATGTAGTATCGGCGTAAATAGCAGTAATTTTTTGCTGCCAATCATAGGTCTGACACGATTGCAGATACTGGTACCGGTAATCATCCCCAGTGCGGGAATGATCGCCCATAGTGCGTATTCGTCTGATGTC
Organism: Vibrio sp. R10-SG3-ISO10; assembly: GCF_059834185.1. Lineage (NCBI taxonomy): Bacteria > Pseudomonadati > Pseudomonadota > Gammaproteobacteria > Vibrionales > Vibrionaceae > Vibrio > Vibrio sp. R10-SG3-ISO10. Next base: position 359,963 of record NZ_JCBDHG010000022.1, on the reverse strand, counting down.
ATGCCGATCTGGTCTTGCATGATAAAAGGCATGATGGAGACAGTGGTAATCATCAGACTAAAGTTAAGCCAACCTATGCTGGCAAAACTCATGAAATAGCGCGATGTCAGTAACTGTTTATATTGCTGAACCATCTGTTTTGGTGACGGAATCTTGTTGGTCGCTGAGAGCGTTTCATCAAATCTGAAAGCGAGTAGTCCCCAGGCTATAGCGACGTAACCTAGCAAAGAAACGAACACCATCGTCCAACCAAAATGGTAGTTAATAAAGCCACCGATAACAGGCGCAACCAATGGAGTAATGGAAGCGGCCATTGCGATGTAGGATAGGGCGACAGGTAACTGGGCACCACTGTACCTGTCTCTGGTTGATGCTCTAGCGAGTACTGCGCAGCAGCCCGTACCTAACCCTTGCAGAAAGCGCCCCAACACCATGCCATTGAAGGAGTCTTTCAACACAATGATCACCATCAGACCTGAAAGGGCGATCAGTAATCCGGTAAGCAGGACTTTTTTGCGCCCCAGAGCATCGGAAATTGGACCGTAGATAAATTGTGAGGGGCCAAAGCCTAGTAAGTACACACTGACTAAAAGCTGTGCTTGATCGAGCGAGATAGAAAAGTCTTTCGCGATCCATGGCAGCGATGGGAAAACTAGCCCCATGCTGAGCTGACCAATACTGATGATTAAACACGCCAGTAAGATGGTTCGAAATTGAATGGGTTTACTCATTACACCTCACCAGATGGGTCGCCATGATGACCACGACGGCGTAAACAACCTTCTTGGTCGAGCTTGTTAAGTTTTGCTTTGACTCGTTTGACGGTGGATAGGCTGACATCGCAGGCAGTGGCGACACTTTGCATCGTCTCGCCTTCAAGAAGCAAAGACTTGATCTGCTGATGCTTGTGTTTGTCGGCAGGCCGACCACGAAACTTCTCTTTCCAGCGCTCGGGATCTCCCTTTAACTCTTCTCGACCTAACTCAGCAGCAAATAGCCGATGCTGGATTTGAACTTTCGCGTAACCAGACAGCAAGCTGAGCATTGATTGAGTGTGAGTGCAGCCGCTTTGCAGAGTTAATGGTTCGCACAGGGTTTTGATGGTTAGCCCTTTATCAAGTAGTGCTTCTAGCGTGTTTCTGGCCTGAGAAAAGTCGCGACCAAACACCGTTAACCACCAGATGTATAGGGTGTCGCCGGGCTTGACCTTTTCAAGTAACAGCTTGAAACCTGGGCGTTCCAGTGGCGGTACATTACCACGGACTTTATCTTCAATGTGTTCACTCTCTGCAGCAGCACTTTGAAGTAATTCTAGGTGTTCAGTGTAGGCTCGGTTTTTGGGAGAAAAACGCGTGTAGATGTAAGTGGCCATAGTCAGCTTATCATGGTTCATTTGATGTAATGGCTCATAATGTAGTGTGGTTCATATTTACAGTCAACACCAAATGAACCAATTCTTAAAATTTGCCCCTGAGTGAAATTTTTCTGCGGACTATCCTATCTTTATCAATGTGGCGTATGAAATGGGTGTGAATCATAAACTTACTAACCCAATCGTTGCTGCAGAAGATAACACTCAGTTAACACGCCAGTTGCGTGTTGTTTTTAGGTAAGGGCAGTTCGGGGCGAGTTATGACAGAGTTAGCGGCGACAATAGAAGCTTGGCTGTTTCAAGACAATGTCTCTGTGACGATGCTATTTATTGGCATCGTTTTACTCTCTTACCTATTAGAAGACCTAGCGATAGTGACCGCAGCGACCTTAGCGGTCGAGCAGTTGATGCCGACCTCTGTTGCCCTGATGGCGATATTTGTCGGTATCAGTACTGGTGATCTTGGCCTTTACTTGATGGGCAAGGCGGCGCAAAAAGTGCGCTTTCTTCGTTATCGTTTGTTCCGTTATCAGCGAGCAAGGAGCATGCAGCGCAAGCTTCATCAACAAGCGTTTATGACCTTGTTCATTGTGCGCTTTATTCCTGGTCTCAGAACGATTGGTTTCACATTGAGTGGTTTTCTAGATGTGCCAAAAATTAAATTCTTTATTGCTGTCTTGACGGCGACGGGTCTGTGGACAGCGCTGGTTTTTGGCTCCTTCTTCCAACTTGGCAACGCGCAATGGCTTCAAGATAGTCAAGTGAGCTGGCTATTTATTCCACTGGGTCTGTGCCTGATGTTGCTGCTAAACAAACTGATTACTAAAACACTTTTAAGGGATGCGTATGACACAGCTCGCTAACGTTGAAATGATTCCACAGGGAATGGTCAATGCGGGTATGCCCGTACTCCAAGAGCCTAAACGAGTAATTTCTCCGTTTGAATTCTTGCCTGCTTGGTTTTTCTACACACCCGTTGTGCTGCAAAGTGCGGCGTTGAGTGTCGTCCATCGAGATTGGGCGCTGCCATTGATCGCCAATCCAGCCATCAAATTGAGTGGTATGGTCGGGGAGTCAAAGCACGATATTTTCACTTCTGCGGGTAAAGAAACCAAAGAATGGATTCTTCCATTTATCACTTTGACTAAAACTGAACAACGTATTCAAGACTTACTCAGTGATGCTAAAAGCCAACTTGAAAAAGCAGAGCTGACGTACCCGTTAGTGGCAAAGCCTGATCTGGGTTGCCGTGGGGTTGGAGTGAAACTTATTCATTCGGACGAGCAACTGCAAACTTATATTGAAACCTTTCCTGTCTCTGGTCGTTTCTTACTGCAAGAGAAGTCGCAATACAGTGCCGAAGCTGGCGTGTTCTATGTCCGGCAGCCTGGAGAGTCGCGCGGGAAAATCATCTCTATCACTTTGAAGTATTCCCCAAGGGTGATTGGAGATGGCCATTCTACTCTGAAAGAGCTAATCGAAAAGTGTCCAAGAGCAGGCAAACTTCAGCATCTTTATCTTCCTCGTCATAGTGAACATCTCGATCTGGTGGTTGCAGATAAGGACGAGTTTCAGTTGGCATTTGCAGGTAGCCATTCTCGCGGTGCTATTTTCCGAGACGGTAACCATTTCATCACACAAGCGCTGGAAGAAAAGTTAGATCAGATTCTCGGAGACTTTGAAGGCTTCCACTATGGTCGTCTCGATATCAAGTTCCAAGACATCCAAACCCTAATGAATGGTGAGAGTTTTGATATCTTGGAAATCAATGGGGCGAGCAGCGAAGCCGCGCATATTTGGGATAGCGATACACCGCTAAGCGATATCTTTACTACGCTTTTAAAACAGTATCGTTTGCTTTACCAGATTGGCTCTAAGCATAAAAAACAAGGCCACAAAACCCCGACATTGGGTGCATTACTGCAAGCTTGGCGGGAAGAGAAACTCTTAACTCAGCTTTATCCAATGACCGATTAACCGCCGCGCTTAGGAAGAAAAACATGAAAAATGTAATGACACGCTTAGCGACAAATGCTCAGACGCGCCCTTCCCAAGCTGTGGTGGGATGCATTGAAACACTCAATCAAGGTTACGAGTTTTTAGAAACGCTCAGTCAGGAAGATTATGTCTTTATTGCTCAACCGCATGTAAGTAGTTCGATAGGTGAGCACTTTCGTCACTGGCTTGATTTGTTTCACGCCATCAAGCTTGATCCGCTCAAAATCGACTACAACGTTCGCCGTCGCGGACACGCGGTAGAAAGAAGCTTAGACGTCGCCAAACAGGAAATCAGAGAGCTGGTCGAGTGGCTGTTTGAATTACCGTCCAATGAACTTCACCAAGCCGTCAATGTTGAAACGGAAGTCATGTTGTCGCAAACCCATGTCGAGGAAGTCTCTTCAACATTCGTTCGTGAGCTGACGTTTGCTGCGCTACATGCTACCCATCATTTTGCGATGGCTAAAGTCGTTGCCTCTTTGCGTGGTGTCGACTCTGACAGCCATTTTGGCGTCGCTCCCACAACGGCAACTTACCAGAGGGCTCAATAGGTATGTGTACATTATCTTGGGTTTATCATGGCAATAATCATTACGAAGTTTACTTTAATCGAGATGAGCAACGTTCTCGCCTGCCTGCACTTGAACCTCAAAGTGTTTTGATTGACGGTGTTCATTGTCTGATGCCGATTGATCCTGTCGGTGGTGGCAGTTGGATTTCAACCAATGAACATGGTGTCACCGTCTGTCTGCTCAACTTTTATCAAGGCATGACGCCAAATGGAGAGTTAACTAGTCGAGGTCTTATCATAAAGCGACTGGCGAGCAGTTGTTCGAGCCAAACTGTCGATAGCCGCCTGCTCGATATGGATTTAAGCTCGTTTGCTCCTTTTACCGTCGTTTCTTTTGATACCAGACGTACCGCCAACGAAACCGTACTTTGGACTTGGGATGGCGAGCAACTGAGGCGTTCTCATGCTTTTGCCCCGATTGTGTCTGCAGCGATGCACTTTGAAGAGGCGCGTCAGTATCGCCTCAAACTGTTTAATGAGTTGATCACTACCATGCCTGATCAAGAAGTGGGTCGCCTGTTCCACCAAACCTACGACGCAAACTATCCGCATCTTTCACCATTAATGGAAAGAAATGATGCGCGTACTGTAAGTTTTACCTCGGTTGTCGTGTCTTCTTCTAAACAAGAAATGAATTACCAATCTATCGACAATCATCGCAATGTTGATTTTCGCACTAGCCTAAGTTGCCTTAAAAACGACATTGTCGAACAAGGAGTTTTCAAATGAAAAAGTTATTCGCCCTGCTGATCATGTTATTCAGTTTTCCTACCTTTGCTGCGGATGAGATTTATACCGGAATATTTAGCAACAAAGCCGTTAGTGGCTATGACACCGTAGCCTACTTTACCCAAGGTAAGCCAGTGAAAGGAGATAGCAAATGGCAAACCGAATATAAAGGCGCTGACTGGTATTTCTCTTCACAAGAAAATCTCGATAAATTCAAAGCAGACCCAGATGCATACGCACCGCAATACGGTGGTTACTGTGCATGGGCGATTTCAGCCAAGAATGACTTTGCTTCATCCGATCCCAAGCAGTGGGCAATCGTTGATGGCAAGCTTTACCTTAACTATGACGCAGAAGTTAAAAGCTGGTGGGACGATGACCGTGCGGGTCACACCTCTGCAGCAGATAAAAACTGGCCGACATTAATCCAATAACAATAATAAGGACCTAACCCATGAAATTTGCGCCACTAAAGCATATACCCTCTGCCTTTATCGCCTTTGTGTTTATTCAATCGCTATTTTTTAAGTTTTCTGGCTCTTACGAAACCGAGCATATTTTCGGCACTTTAGGTGAGTGGTCAGGAATTGAATGGTTTGGGGTTTATGGCGGTTACATGATTGGCTTTGCTGAGCTCATCGCCTCTATCTTGCTGTTCACTCGATTACATGGTGTTGGAGCTGCCATGAGCGCGGGAATTATGACCGGTGCGATCTTCTTCCACCTGTTTACTCCGTTAGGTGTGGTTATGCCAGAGTTTAATGCGATGGGCGAAGTGGTGGGCAGCGACGGAGGTTTACTGTTTGGTATGGCGTGTATCGTGTGGAGTTGCGGTGTCTTCTTGTTTATTCGCGACGTTAAAACACAAGGTACATTCACTCACAGCCTGTTAGCGAAAGGAGCTTAGTATGATTGATAGTCCTTTTCGATTACCGCGCAAAACACCATTTGGTATTGGAGAATCCGTCGTAGAGTGGGCGACAGGTCTTGCTACGCTCGACTCGTTGTACAAACAAGATGCGTTACCGGAAGACAGTTTTGAGTTTATGCATGAAGCGTTGGCTCGAATTGGTACTCAGTATCAGGTTGATCATGGCAGCCTTGAGAACATCCCAGTGGAAGGCTCGGTTTTAATCGTTGCCAATCACCCATTTGGTGGTATCGAAGGGATTATTCTCGCTTCTTTGATTTCTAAAGTACGCAAAGATGTCAAAGTGCTGGCGAATGAGCTGCTCAAGCGCATACCAGAGCTTGATGAGTTGTTTATTGGAGTTGATGTATTTGGTGGTGAAAAAGCCAAGCGAACCAATCGACAAGCGATCAAAGAGGCCAATCATCACCTCAAGGAAGGAGGAGTACTGATAATCTTTCCTGCTGGCGAAGTCTCTTCGTGGCAAGCCAGTGAGAACAAGATTACTGACAAAGCTTGGAGTAAATCAGTCGCTAAGTTTGTTAAGCATGCCGAGGCGACCACTGTTCCGCTTTTCATCAATGGAATGAACAGTAAACTGTTTTATCAGGCAGGGCGAATTCATCCATTACTCAGAACGGCGATGCTAGGTCGGGAGCTACTCAACAAGTCGGGAGAAACCATCTCTGTCTCAGTGGGTAATCCTATTCCTTACAGTGAGATTAAAGACTTCGATAACGAAGAGGATATTACTCAGTACTTTCGATTAAACACTTATCTGATGGGGAGTATGGGCAACGAGCAAGCGCCGACCCTACAAGATGAGAACGCTGAGCCTATTATTGCTCCTGTGTCTGTCGAGACATTAGAAAGCGAATTGCTCGCACTCGAGTCTTATAAGCTGCTAGAGCAGGGGGATTTCGAGGTTTTCTGCGCGCCAACGCCAAGCATGCCAAGCATGATGCGCGAAATTGGCCGAGTTCGGGAAGAGAGCTTTAGGGAAGTAGGCGAAGGCAGTGGACGCAGTTGTGATATCGACCAGTTTGACCAGCATTATTATCAGCTCTTTGTCTGGAATAAGGCCAACCGTGATCTAGTCGGTGCTTACCGTTTGGGTTTAGTTGATGAGTTGCTTGCCAAAGGTGGCATTGAAGCGCTCTACTCGACGAGCTTGTTTAAATATGATGAGGCTTTCGTTGATAGTTTAGGCCAATCTATAGAATTAGGGCGCTCCGTGGTCGCAAAGCAATATCAAAGGAACATGCACTCTCTACTTCTACTGTGGAAAGGGATTGCTAGTTTTGTTCAACGTAACCCTAAGTACACCCATTTGTTTGGCCCAGTCAGTATCAGCAATGACTACAGCCCAGTCGCACGCCAGTTAATTGCATCAGTCATGTCGGTGCACTATTACGATGATGAAAAAGCTAAGCTAGTCTCTCCGACAACTCCACTAGAAAAAAGTGGTCAGGAATTCTGGCGCCCAGATATGCTTAGCTCTTTGTCCAAGTTACCTCTGTTGTCTAAAGTGTTAAGTCGTTTAGAGCAGGGGATGGGGTTGCCTGTTTTGCTCAGGCAGTATTTAGGTATGAATGGCAAACTGGTCTGCTTTAATGTGGACCCTGCATTCAATTTTGCTCTAGATGGTTTGATTGTGGTTGATTTGACGGCAGTGCCGGCTCGAACATTAGGTAAATATATGGGCAAAGAGCAGGCTCAGGCTTATTTGGATTCGCATTTGCCCTCATAAACCACTTGATTACGCCCTTGCTTTTTAGCGCGATAGAGATATTTATCTGCGTTAGCAAGGGCTTTTGAAAAGCTTCCTCCTTGCCAAACGCTGACACCGATGCTTATCGTAAGAGGGTGATGTGACGAAGGCTCTGGAAGAGAATCACCCAAGAAGACTTCAATCGATTTTCGAATTCTCTCTGCAATTTGTATCCCTTTCTCAAGTTTTGTCTCTGGAAGTATCACGGTAAATTCTTCCCCTCCCATTCGACCAAAAATATCACTATGGCGAATATCTTGTTTGATTAATGCAGTTACATTGCGCAGTACATTATCTCCGACTGCATGACCAAATTGGTCATTAACCATTTTAAAGTGATCTAAATCGAGCATAAAAACGACGGTCGTATGGTGATGAAGTGCTTCTATATCTTTGACTGAATCCATCAGTGCCCTTCGGTTAAAGATCCCTGTCAGAGGGTCATACTGGGCAAGTTTGGTTAACTGCTGCTCTTTATGGCGAATGGTTTGGGTCATTTTCTCAAACGCGTTGAGCAGTTCGCCAATTTCGTCTTTTCGTGTGGTTCGCTCTATTTTGGGGTTACCGCCTGTAGAAAGAAGGCGTATTTGCTTACGCAAGGCGATGATTGGTTTAGCAACGTATCGGGAGACAAATAGAAATAGCAGTATGAAGAGCGTGATTGAAACAGCGATATAGATATCTACTTCTTTTCTGATGGTTTGGCTGATTCGATTGATTTCATCTTGGTCGACAAAAAGAACCACACTAATGCCAGTCTTATGTGAATGACTTGTGTCTAATAACAGTGAGGAGGCAATAGTGGGGTTAATATCAACCGCTTGATTAGTCAGAACACCACCAAGATCTTCTCTCATCACGGGCGTGGTATTTTGGTTGAGTTTGTTCTCTGAGAGCTTATTTTGCTCTAAGTACCGATAGCCAGTGATGATGTGTTGATCTTTATTGCGCACAAGCGCCACATCTATCGCATGTAACCCTTGTTTTAGAAAACTCTGTTTTACGGCAAACAGTTGATCTTCCAGTATCGTTCGATCAAGAACAACGGTGTAAAAGCCGATGAGATTGTGCTGGCAATCCAGTAGAGGACGAGAGAAAAAATAGGTTGAGGTATTATAGATCAAGCCGAGTTTGGCAACGGTTGTATCGTCAACCATGGTCACTACCGCTTTGGGTAAGTGCTTCATCTGGCGGAGCTTAATCAGTTCTTGGGTTAAGTTACGGCTTGCTATAGAGTTCTCTTCACCGCGGATTTTAAGCTGTGATAGCGCAGCGACCAGTTGTTTTAGCTGCTTCTCTCGTTTCGGTGCTGCCAACTTCCAATCTGCAGCAGATCGCATCAGTAGTGATAAATGATGACTGTCGAGCAACGACGCGCCATTTAAGTTCTTGCGCAGTACATAGCGGTTACTAGGGTTGGCGGAAAGAGTGAACTGATTGGCGTGGCCGTTGATATCTGAAACAAAAAGTGCAGAGAAACCAGCAGAATAGCTCAGCGCACTGGCGATAGAAATCGGTGAAGTAGAAACTTCAATCTGATGGCATTGCTGGAGTTGAGCGCTTATATCATCAAATTCGCCAAATCGTCTTTCAGCGAAATAGCCAATATCGACGGCGACTTGGGCTGTTGCCAGCCGACTGGTTTGGTTTATGTGCTCTAGCATCAGGTTTTTGCGAGCAACGAAGTAGCCGTGACCAAACAGGAATATGCAGGCTATTAAAGGGACAAACAGTAAAAAGATCTTATATCTCAGTCGGCTCATTGCACTCCTACTCGTTGATCCGGTGGAGAGATCACGCCAAACTGCTTGACTACTTTTAGCGTGCCTTGTTGGTATTGTCCAAGATACATGGGTAAGTCAAAATGATTGTCTTCTCGAAGATGTATTTTTTCTGCACCTGAATAGCGAGTCAGACCATGTAAGTTATTCATTACCTGCTGATGGGTTGCAAGATCAGATTTTTCTATTGCCGCCTTGAGTAGGTAGATTAAGTCGTAGTGGGCTTTGGATGAGTATGTGATTATCTCCTCTTCGCCATGAAAGTGCCGATACTGCTTAGTGAATTGTTTGGTGAAATCAGTTTGCAGGTCACTGAAAAAGTGCAGGGGTGTATAGATGCCTTCTAATAGCTCTGCATCTACAGCGTCGAGATAAGTTTCGTCTGCGGCGAAAGCCACGACTTCTATCGGTCGGCTAAAAGCGTAGCGGCGAAACTGCTTAATAAACTCGAAACCATCCGTGCCAGGTAGAATGAGCATTAATACATCACTTTCAGAGGCTTCCAACCTTTCTAGAACAGGGCGATAGTCAGTCACACCAAATGCGGTGAATTCGACAGCCGTTACCTCGCCTCCATTAGCGTCTACAGCTTGTTTGATGCGCTGTGACATTTTATGGGGCCAGATATAGTCATAACCAAAGATAAAGTATTTTTGTTGATTCTTAGCGATGAAATAGGGAATAACAGGGTCGATGTAATGTTCTGGAATTGTGCTATAGCAAATTAGGTAGTTGTCATGGTGTCCCCCCTCGTAGTCGATACCGTAAAGCATGGGGATTTGGTATTTGCTGGCAATTTCACTCATCGCATATCGCGATGAACTGCTTATGGGACCGAGCAAAGCATGGACGTTGTGTTGTTGAATTAGCTCACGGGTGTAGGCAACGGTTTTCGCCGGATCGGTCTGATTATCTCGGACAATCAGTTCTATCTGACGGTTATTGACGCCTCCTCTTGCATTGATTTGCTCTACTGCGAGCTGAGCCCCTTTCAGCGCTTTATCTCCATAGCCACTGAAAGTTCCGGTAAGGGGTAACACGACACCAACTTTGATTGGAGTGATGGGCTCGGTGCAGCCGAGTAAGGAAAAGAGCCCAACTATCGCGAATACTCTGATGAAATGCGGCATGTATTACTGTCCTTAGTAAATGATTGAACATGCGTACTGGCTTTATCCTTAATAATAATACAGTTATAGCGATTAGAGAGTAAAAAGGCGGCTTTAACTCCAATATCGGCGCAGTGTTCTAAAGTGCCGAGAGTTTGAAGTGACTCGAAAGAGTGAACTGGCTCTTTAGTCAGGCGACAAAAATCTTGGAAAGCAGGCGAAAGTCTAACAATTCATCACGTCAATCTAACCTGTCACTTCGATTCATCCTGCTAGCTTTGATGGACAAACAAAGGGATCACTCTTTGTTTGAGCAGTCAGTTAGCGAATAAAAAGGATGAAAAATGAAGATGAATCTAACCCTACCTCTAATGAGTTTAAGTGCATTAGCCGCATTGAACTCGATGAATGTGAGTGCTCATGGCTGGGCGGAGTTCCCTAGCGCGCGCCAAAATACATGTTATGAAGATGGCGGTTTTTGGACTGATGAAATACCCAATCAAGCGTGTCAGGCTGCTTATGATCAATCGGGGGCTTATCCCTTTGTGCAGCGTAGTGAAGTGGCCGCGAATGTGGCTAACTATCGAGACATGGCTCATGTCAAAGCCATAGTGCCTGACGGTGAGTTGTGTTCTGCTGGCGATTCGGCCAAGAAAGGGCTTAATGCAGTGTCTCCGCATTGGCAGCGTACTAACGTCGCATTGGATGCCAACAATCAAATAGATTTTGTATTCTACGGCCAAGCTCCACACAATCCTTCTTATTGGGAGTTCTACTTAACCAAGCCAAGCTACGACCCTACGTTACCTTTAACATGGGATGATCTTGAGCTAATTGATACCGCAGGCGATATTGCAGTCGATGCGCAAAAGCGCTACCGAATGAAAGTGACCTTTCCGGCAGAACGCTCAGGCGACGCGATCCTATACACTCGCTGGCAACGTATCGATGTGGCAGGTGAGGGTTTTTACAACTGTAGTGATATTACCTTGCGAGGTAGTGGAACCAATCCACCAACCGATCCTACTGACCCAACGGATCCGAACAACAATCTGACGGCATTGGGCTACTTTGTGCCACAAGGGTTTGGTCCTGTAGAATCTGGCGATACGATCAGGTTCCGCACATTTGATGCGACTGGGGCAGAAATTGCCGATGTATCTTTAGCTATTAGTGCCAACAATACCACAACATGGGCGGCTGAAATTGCTGATCAGTTTAACTCTCAGCAAACAGGTGATTGGTATGTGGGGATTTGGCATGCAGAAATGAACCACTATATGTTTGATACCAACAATATCTACGCCAACCAAGTCTTAGCACCCAACAATACCTTCAGTTATGCCCTTTCGCTCATCAAAGCAGATACACCCCCTGTCGAACCCACAAACCTTTGGGATAGAGATAAGGTCTACGACACGGGAGATGTTGTGACTCATAATGGTAGAGAGTGGACAGCGCAATGGTGGACAAAAGGAGAAGAGCCTGGAACCACGGGAGAGTGGGGCGTATGGCGATAATTTACATTGTAAATCTATGCTAGGCACACGAAGAAGTGGCGACCAATCGGTCGTCACTTCTTCGTTATGACTGTGATGTAGGCTACGTGGAGCTGTTTCTCGTCTTGCCTTAAATAACATATTGTTTACACTGATTTCGATGTGAACGTATAAGGGTATCGAATGAGTCGTATTAGGCAGAAAAATCAGCAGCTAATTATTGAAGTAGCCAGTGAACAGTTTGCTACCCATGGTTATGCGGCGACAAAAATTGTCGATATCGCTAAAGCGGCTGATATTCCTAAAGCGAACGTTTTTTACTACTTCAGCTCTAAAGATAAGCTCTATTACGCGGTACTAAAGACAGTAACCCAGCCATTGCTTGAAGCATCACGACCAATTGAAGAACTGACAGACCCAGTTCAAGCCCTAACCGAGTACATCGAAGCGAAACTCCGTATTTCACGAGACCATCCTTATGCATCAAAGGTATTCGCCAATGAAGTGATGTCAGGGGCCAAGGCACTACCAGAAGATATTGGTCAAGAGCTGTTTAAGCAGTCACAAATGATCATCGATAAGTTTTCAACCTGGTCACAGCAAGGGTTGATGGATGACGTTCCAGCACACCACTTGATGTTTACCATCTGGGCCGCCACTCAAACCTATGCCGACTTTGGCTGGCAAATCTGCAATGTCATGAAAAAAGAGCAGCTAGATAACGACGATTATCATCAAGCCGCTCAGTTCATCACTCAGCTTATTATCAACGGCTGCGGCGTTAAAACTAACAGTTGAACGGTTAAGTGAAACGTCCCCACACTGTTAAAGGTGTTAAAATCTCAAAGCCAAGTGATTCTAGTCGCTGTACTTCTTTTTCATCTCCATAGCCGACGATGTCTTGATTAGGGTAAAGCATTTGCAAATGCCTAATAAGAGCGGAGAATAACGACGGCTCACCCCATAAGTTGTAGATGCCGAGCGTGTATGTATCATTGAAACTCGTAATACCCGAGACTTGCCCATTTGACTCAGCAGTGAAGAACCTGATGGCCTCAGAATCTAGCACGCTGCTAGGGTAAATAGGCGTATAGTTTTCTTCCCCACGCCAGCGAGTTTCCCATTCAGCCAACCCTTCAGCGCTCGTCGCTTCTGAGATTTGGACACTATCGCTTTGTCGAAGCGGCGGCAGAGCTTTCTTGATATACCAATTCGCATCAAATAACTTAGTGAACCCTAATGAGTCGAGGCTTAGCGCGGCAAAGCAATCTTTTACAAAGTAGCTGCCTTGTACGGGAATAACCTCTTCCAATAGCGCTTGTGCAGCGGACGTATTGAGTGTGACTAGATTGGGGAAAAAGGTCGGCATTGGGTCTTTTGAACACCAGTAATTCGCTTCAAGTTCTGTTTCCACTTGGTGTATTTCAGCTACACGCTGGCACCAGTTTTGATTGTTGGTAATGGCTCTAAGAGCGGTTTGTTCCATTCTGTTCACGATATTCCCTGTAATTGTTGATAACCCTAGTGGTTAGCGATACTTGTTTTGGTGTTTAGATTTGGCTGATTTTTCATTACCACGTTTATAGTTACCCGTTTCTCTCGCCATCAGCTGTTGCTGTTGTTGATGGTTCATTTCAGCAGCCCGCGCTGTAAAGTGAATTGCACTTTTTCCTCGCAGTGTCGTCACCAAGCTCCCATCACGGTAGATCTGAACGCAGTTCTCTGTTGAGTGGTAGGTAAAGCCTAGATGTGTTTCCATACTGATTAATCCCTAATTTCTATAAAATCCAATCAATCCTTATTGTCTAATGTGTTGATTACAAAGAGTTTTCAATACAAAGGGCGGTAAGGGTAAGTGTTGAATATGTTAATAGAATGTGGCTCAAACTTTGACAGAAAAATAACACTCACAATGAGATCTTAAACTCAATTAATCAATTTCATGAATGATATTCGTATTGTTGCATTTTATCTTTTGCTCGCTTTTTAAGCATATAAAAATATAGGATGTAACATAATGAAAAACGGATATAAACTTTCCGCCCTTGCTGTCGCTATTTTGGCTTCAGCGTCGGTTTCAGCAAACGTCAGTGCTGACCCAACTCCAGTTAATTCTCCTTTCATCACAGATGTTAAAGGCAATATCATTGAAGATTATTCGGCCAAGCCAGCTGAGCCTGCGTTTTTGTCTATGCGCATGTTCAGTACACCTGCTGAAGATCGTGGTGATTGGTTCAATATGTCGGCCAATTACTCAAGTATTCAAGGTGTAGGCTCAGATATTGTTTATGATTTCATGCTGCCACCACTTAAACCTCAGCCTATCATTGTTGCGGTGCTAGATTCAGGTGTCGACATTGACCACGAAGATCTAAAAAACAAACTTTGGACCAACGAAGATGAGATCCCAGGTAATGGCATCGATGATGACGGTAACGGCTACATTGATGATGTGCATGGTTGGAACTTCTTGGGTAACTCGCTAGGAATTAACGTTGATCAAGATACGTTAGAAGTGACCCGTGAGTACAAAAAGTACTTAGAACTTAAAGAGGGTAACCACTGGATTCCGCCAAAGAAACGCAAATACTATCAAGGTGTTGAGGCTGACTACCTAGAGAACGTTGAGTATTACACCACGGCTCTAGAACAAGTGACAGCAGCGACTGAACAAGCTAATGGCTACAAAGCGCAAATCTTAGCCTTGGTTGAGCACAAAGATTTTACTGTTGATGGTCTACAAGTTCTGCTTTCTCACTCTAACGCTGATGTAGTTGCAGCGGCACAAGGATTACTTGGCGTGTTTGATTCTTGGTATTCATTTGAGTATCTAGAGTCACGTACAAGCCGTTATAAGGAATCTTTGGACTATCACTACAATCTAGACTTTGATACCCGTAGAGACATCGTTATGGACGATATCACTAACCCTTGGGAAAAAGGCTACGGCAACAATGATGTAAAAGGCCCAGTGGGTGCTCATGGTACACACGTTGCGGGTATCATTGCCGCTGAGCGTAATAATGGCTTAGGGATTGAAGGGATTGCAGATCACGCACAGATCATGGCAGTGCGCATGGTGCCAAATGGTGATGAGCGTGATAAAGATATCGCAAACGCAGTCCGTTACGCAGTAGATAACGGTGCAAAGATCATCAATATGAGTTTTGGTAAGAGCTACTCACCACGCAAACATATTGTTGACCACGCTTTCCGCTATGCAGCGCGCAAAGGGGTGCTGATTGTTCACTCAGCGGGTAACAGCAAAACGGACAACGATATCAAGCCAAGCTTCCCGAACCGTTTCGCTAAGCACAAATGGTCTCGTCCAATCTCTACTTGGATGGATGTTGGTGCATCGGCGAAATATGCAGATGACTCTATGGTCGCAAGCTTTAGTAACTTTGGTCAGGAAACGGTAGATGTATTCGCTCCTGGCTATCGCGTTCTATCCTCAACACCTGACAACAATTACGCTGCGTATAGTGGTACCAGTATGGCTGCGCCTGTGGTTTCGGGTGTTGCTGCCTTAGTATGGTCTCATTACCCAGAGCTATCAGTAAAAGAGCTTAAATCGCTGCTGATGAGCAAATCACGTACGTATCCTGAGTTATTAGTGAAGAAGCCATCGTCTCCGGAAGATTTAGTACCATTTAGTACGCTGTCTATCTCTGGCGGTATTGTTGATGCTGAAGCGATTTTCGCTGAGTTAGGAAGTCGATAGTACGATATTTGGATGTAAAAGAGGTCGCGTGATGCGACCTCTTTTTTAGTTTATTGAAAAGCTTAGCCTGCGGTTGGCCCGACAAGTCTTTGCTGCCAGTCTTCGAGTATGCCTGTGTCTAAACGGCGTTGAATCAAAGCTCCCCATGATTCAACTAAGGGCAAGGTAGACATCTCTTGTAGAAGTGTCGGCTCTAAGCAACCTTCAAAAACGGCACCCATAACACGCGCAAGTGACCAATCTGGATAAGGCCTCTCACACAGAATGATTTCATCACCTGCGCCAATGTCACCTTCTTCTAAGACACGGAAGTACCACCCGGTTCTTAGCGTATCTTGAACTCTTTTCGCCATATCATGTTGGTCGATTCGGACATTGAGTTTCCAACACGGCATGCGTCCTTGCGACACTTCGAGCAGAGTTGAACCAATACGAATTTTATCTTTAAGGCAGATGTTGGCTTCTGTCACACCGGATGAACTTAGGTTTTCGCCAAAAGCGCCCACGGATTGCAAAATGGCTTTATCACCGAGATCTTTTTGCCAAAGTGGGTAGTGCTCACTTGGGTAAATGTGAAGGGCTTTTTGAATGCCACCATGAAAGCGCGGATCGCCTTGTTCATCGTTGGTAAAGCCAACTTCATTGGCGTGTTGTCGCTCTGTGCGAACCTGTTTGTTGATGGCACTTTGTGCGCCATGCGCGAAGGGCTTTGTTGTTCCTGTCAGAACCGCGTTTACAACACCGAGCTTTTTCATGCTTCCTCTCACACTCTCTTCAATCAATCTACTTGGCATGATAGCCTAGCCCAGTATTGACGGAATAGGGATGTAAAGACAGTTAACCATGCTAACTCGCCAAATAGAGTCTAACTCAGGGGTGGCCACTTCCAATGAGATGATGGCTGCAAACCCTCATTTACCCGCTTTAGTGAAAACGATTGATATGCCGAAAGGCTATATTGACCATCTGCACCAACATACTTGGCACCAGATTATTTTTCCGTTAAAGGGCTTGCTACAAACTCAAACAGAGCAGTACCAGCACCTTGTGCCTCATACATCGGTTTTATTTGTTCCTGCGGGTGTCCAGCATGAATCCATTGCCTTAAGTCATACTACCTTCATTGGTATCTATCTCAATCCAACGTTTGGTGTGCCTTACGAGTCTGATGTGCGCACTATTTCCCTTACGCCATTTCTCAATGAGCTATTGCAAGAGATTCGTCGCCAGTGTGAGCGCCATGTAGGTGATGATGAGTTAGCGCGTTTGTTAGCGGTGCTGCATGACCAAGTATCGCGAGATAACGTACAGACTTATCAGCTACTGTTGCCCAAAGATAGGCGCTTAAAGCTTATCTTCGAACAACTTACAGAAACGCCTGCATCGGCAATCTCACTCAAAGAGTGGGGAGAGAAAGTTGGCGCGTCAGAGCGGACATTATCGCGCTTGTTTGCCAAGGAGTTTAATACCTCATTTCAGTTATGGCGTCAGCAGATCCGCTTAATCTATTCGCTCTCATTACTGGATGAAACGTTTTCGATTCAAACCATCGCAGATCGTGTTGGGTATCAAAATGACTCCTCATATATCAAAGCTTTTAAGGCGTATTTTGATGTAACTCCTCAGCAGTTTCGTCATCAAACCCGTTAATCTAAGGGTAATTGGAAGGTACTCTTGATCTCTTTTACCGACACATTTGATTGAATGGCGCTGACTCCTTTAACGCGTCTTATCGAGCTGATTCGTTCAAAGTATTCATCCAGATCTTTCGCGACCACTTGCACAATGTAATCTGCTCCGCCTGCAATACAATGACACATGAGTATCCAATCCGATTCTGCGACATAATCTTCAAATGGTTGGGTATTTTCGACCTCATGGCTCCCTAAAGTCACCAGCGTAAAACCCGAAACCTGAAAGCCGAGTTTCTTACGATTCAATCGAGCTGCATACCCCTCGATATAGCCCTCTTCCTCCATCTTTTTCCAGCGTCTCCAGCAAGGCGTTTCGCTTAGGTTCACTGTCTCTGCCAATTTGGAGTTACTCATTCTGCCATCTTTCTGTATATGTTCTAAGATGGATAAATCTGTACTATCTAGCTCAAAGTTGGTGGATTCTTTCTTTTTCATATCTCAAATGGAAATAGTCTGCCTTAAATTGCTTTAATGTTAACCCAAATAGCAATTTTATTCCTGAGCGAATCGTTAGACTGGATCTCATATTGAAATTATCACTTTATGGGAGAGAGCAATGAGTGCTCAACTGATGACAGCTTTCATGTTGTTTGCAATATCGATTTCATTGACGCCAGGGGCGGGAAATATTGCTTTAGTAGGACTGTCGAGCCGCTATGGCATTGGGGCAACGCTACCGTTTATTCTCGGTAACGCGGTCGGTGTGGTCGCGATTTTGGGCGGTGCGAGTATTGGCTTGGTGAGTTTATTTACTCTTTACCCCGATCTATACAATGTCTTGAAATGGTTAGGGGCGGGTTATTTGCTCTACATGGCTTGGGGCATTGCCAACATGGAGATGGACGGTAACTCCAGTATCAAGAAGTCTGGTTTTATGTCCGGTATTTTGGTTCAAATACTCAACCCGAAAAGCTGGGTCGCTTCATTGACGGTGTTCTCTCAGTTCATTTCCCCAACTAGCGATTACCTAACTCAAGTGGTGATTATTATTAGCGTGATGGTGTTTACTGGTGTCATTGGTATGCTGCTATGGGCGTATTTTGGTTCGATGCTTAATCGCTTTATCCAATCTCCGCAAAAAATGGTCTGGATAAATCGAGGCTTTGGTGCCAGTTTAGTGCTTGTCGTGATGTTTATGGTCAGTCAGCCCCACTTGCATTAAGCAGGAGAGCTATCGCAGGGCAAATGCAGTCATCCGTAGGCTTTGGTTCACTGATGGCAGTTGAGCAATTTTGTTCAAGTTTTTTATTGATGACTTGAATATATTGGCCTAGGAATTATGTGAAAGAGCTCAATAAAAGGAGGGAGCGTGGGTAAAGATAATCACTTTAAATATACAAGCAGTTCTCAGCAGGATGAGGTTTCTATGCTGTGCGCGGTTATGAGTGATTTTACCTACGCGAAGCATGCGCACGAGGAGTACTCAATCGGCTTAACGCTTCAAGGCCGACAAGACTTTTTCTGTCGCAGCGCTTTTTATAAAAGCACTCCCGGCAGTGTGATGCTTTTCAACCCGGAAGACATACATGATGGTCACTCAGGTGTAGAGCAAAACTTAGAATACGTGATGCTCTACATCCATCCGAATGAGCTGCATCCTCTGTTTCAGGCGCTAGGCCATAAAAAGAACACGACACTTAGGTTAAACCAAACCTTATTTGATGACTCACTTTTAAGGCGTCAGGTTTATGCCATGTCTCAGCGTTTACAAGGAGAGTCTTACTCAAAGATTGAACATGAAGCGAGCCTGTTTCAGTTAGCACAATCTTTAACTCGTCTGCATGGAAGCCTTGAACTTCCGATTCACAAGACGCGAGCAGACAGGCTTTTGCTTAGAGCGAAAGAGTATATTTTGGCGAACCTTGCTTATGATATCTCTATTGATGACATTGCAGAGGTCGCCAACATGTCGAAGTTCCATTTCATCCGCGCCTTTCGCGAGCACTTTTGCATAACTCCACATCAATATGTTTTGAATTGTCGCATCAACTATGCGCGCAGACAGTTATTGGCAGGACACAGCGCAACGATTGCTGCTGTTGCCTCTGGCTTTGCAGATGCAAGTCACCTTAACCGTAACTTTAAGCGCGTATTTGGCATGACACCAAAACAGTTTCAGCTTCAGTGGAGCCGATAAGCTAAGCGGCTCACTGTGTTTTTGGAGTGCTAAATGTCAGAAATCTTCGCCTACGCGATCGGGGTGATGTATACCCCTGGCCCTGTGAACCTTTTGGGGTTACATAGTGGCTTGAACAGAAACACACGTTCTCACCTTGGATTCTTTATTGGCGTCGGAATGGCGATGTTCATTTTGTTCGTCATGCTGGGATTTATTGGTTTAAAGGTGATTAATCCGCAGGTTCTACCTTTCATTAGCTTGGCGGGTTGCCTGTATATATTGCATATCGCGTGGAAGGTTGCGGGCGCGAATGTCGAACTCTCTCAGGATACCTGCGATTCAAATTCGCTGAGCTTTCGCGATGGCTTGTTCATGCAGCTACTCAACCCTAAGGCATTAGTTGCGACCTTGCCTGTATCAACGATTCAGTTTCCAAGTGTTGGTATTACGGGCAGTGCGATTGTGTTGTGGTCTTTAGTGTTAGCTATTTTGGCTTTTGGCGCACCGACAGGCTACTCATTGGCGGGGTTGGTATTAGGCAAACGAATTTCTAATCCGAGTTACTTTAAAGTGTTCAATCTTCTGATGGCGGCGCTGCTTGTTTATGTTTCGCTGACCATAGGTTATGAGCATGTGGTTACGCCGCTTTTAGTTCAGTAAGTAAATAGGCTCTCAGGAAGCGCCGAACAGGGCTTTTCTGAGAGCGATATCGACTTAAAACTCCAATGTTTCACCATCTAGTGGGATGAGTACTTTATTACTTAACCCTTCTGCTTCGAGCGATCGCTTCAGAGTGTCTCGATCTATTGGGCAGTGGTTTAGCGCTTCCATATGGTTGGCAATAACCTTGTTCGGCGATAAGCGAATAAACTCCATCACCTCATCGCTCGACATAAGCAGCGGCTGGCCGACATCCATCTGAGCTTGCCCTGTTGCGACCACAGTAATATCTGGTTTTAGCTCACTCAGCGCTTTTCTTACATCCGGTGTTAATACAGTATCACCGCTAATGTAAAGGCTCGGTTCGTTCGGCAGTTGAAGGAAGAAACCACAACCATTCGCCATCACTTTATGAATCCAGCCATGACCGTGTTGTGCAGGTACGGCGGTAATCGATCCCCCAAGAAATGGTGTGGTTTGCCAAGGTGTTAGCCCATTGGCAACCGTCATTCCGTACTTCTCTAGGTAGGCTTGGTCTTTGCTCAATGTGGTCACTGGCACGCTCTGCTCAATCAGGAACTTTTCACCGACAGGATCTAAATGATCTCCATGTTGTAGCGGCTTAAAGCCAAAGGTCTGGCTATGGGTAATCAATGACTGGTTAACCTTGCTAAGCAGGGCATTCGCATTGTTTGGTAAATCTACAGTTGGGTTCTTTGCTGCTTTAAAGCGAAACACGGAAAACGGCGGCATAGAGCCCTTACCACCTAGCATCGGGTCAATCAAAATATAGTGCTCGCCAGATTCAATAACGAACGTCGCGCTGCGTAAGTGGTGAATTTTCATGTGTAACTCCTATCTGGTTGATAGGGTAAGTATGCAGCTTAGTAGGATTGTGCAATACTGGTCAAAAGGACAACTACCGCTCAAATCGGGTCAAAGTGGATGACGAAATACAAGATTGCTTTAGTGGCGCTCGATGACATCAGCGCATTTCATCTTTCGGTGCCTTGTTTGGTTTTTCAAGATATCTTTATCGACCAACAGCCATTGTTTGATCTGGTGATCTGTAGTGAAAATATGTCGAGCGTCTCTCTGAGCTCTGGCTTTAACGCTTTAGTAAGCCGTGACCTGTCGGCGATGGATGAAGCGGATATTGTGATCATTCCGAGTTGGCCCAACTCATTGCCCGAGCCAAGCACGTTTTTGCTAGAGAAACTAAATAGCGCCTATCAACGCGGTGCGACAGTCGTCGGTCTTTGCTTGGGTGTTTATGCGCTCGCAAAAGCAGGTTTACTGGATGGCAAACGAGCAACAACCCATTGGGGCTTTAAGCAAGCTTTCCAACTTGAGTTTCCTCGCGTGACTATCGACTGTGAGCCGCTGTTCATCGAGCAAGATAGAATCGTGACCTCTGCCGGAACGGCTGCTTCTCTAGATTGTTGTCTTAACATCGTGCGAACCCGTTGCGGTAATGAAGTGGCATCGCAAATTGCCCGTTTAATGGTGACGGCACCGTTTCGAAGTGGTGGACAGCAGCAATATATCCCCAGCCCAATTGCGGCTAAGTCAGATAACGTCACCAGTTTTGGCAAGGTACTCGATGATATCAGCCTGAACTTGGTCAACGACTATGGCCTAGACTCTGTCGCTCAGCGCTGTGCAATGAGTCGACGGACATTTACGCGCCAGTTTAAGGCGGTATATGGATGCACTTTTGGCGAGTGGTTGCTAAATCAACGCTTAGCATTAAGCCAGCAACTGCTGGAATCTACCCATCACCCAATATCGACCATTGCAGAGCTTTCTGGGATCGGCTCTGAAAGTGTTTTCCGTAAACACTTCAAAAAGAGCTTCAATGTCTCGCCGTCTGAATGGCGGCTGACGTTTCGCGGGGAAGGGTGATAGGGGGATATTGACTTATTGTATCGCGTGCAGAAGAGCCGTATGAATATAGGCCTTACAATATTTATTGTTCAGTTCCGAAAATGGCACGTCTTATTTATCTTTCGTTGATAGCATCTAATTGAAAGTATTCAATATAAAAAGCAAATTGGAGTATAAGCCATGTTCAAGAATATGCATGAAATGGAAGAACCACTAGTTATTTGTAATGTATGGGATGTACCAAGCGCGAAAATCGCCGAAAGTGTCGGATTTTCTGTTATTGGTACTTCTAGCGCAGCTATTGCTAAGAACCTTGGGAAGGAAGATGGAGAAAATATCCGTTTCGAAGACCTTTTGTCGATTGTAAAAGCTATTGTGAAGTCAACAGAACTTCCGTTAACCGTAGATCTTGAGTCTGGTTACGGAGAGACGCCTGAAATCATAGCAAAGAATATGATTGAGCTAGTTAAAGTTGGTGTTGTTGGAGTCAACATAGAAGACAGTGTCGTGGTAGACGGTGAAAGGCGCTTGTGTGACAGCGCTCTGTTCAGCAAAACTTTAGAAAAAGTTAGAGAATGTATTCGCGAAGCAGGTCTTGAAATTTTTATTAATGTCAGAAGTGACGCATTCCTACTTAATGTTGAAGAGCCTCTTGCAACTAGTATCGAGAGAATAAATCAATACCAACAGGCGGGCGCTGATGGCATTTTCCTTCCATGTATTAATAAAAAAGATGATATCAAATCAGTTGTCGATAGCACGTCACTGCCAATAAATGTAATGTGCTTTCCGGGATTACCTAGTTTTTCTGAACTGAAAAATCTAGGTGTAAAACGCATAAGCATGGGCAATTTTGTACATGAGGCAATGCTTACTTCTCTATCCTCTACCTTGACTTCAATTAAAAGAGAGCAATCTTTTGAGGCATTATTTAAATAGCCATTATTAGTTTCAGCCACTTTTGGCTGAAACACTTTTGCCCCAAGATGTTTCAGAAAGCATAGCTCTAGTCATCGAATTAATTAATGTGTAAATCATGCAATTAGACCTTCCAGCAGCCACGGATGAATCCCTAGCAGAAGCAAAATTTTCGCCGAATTGAGGGTGATCAGTCTTTTTTGCCAATGAGCAAGCCGACATTTTGTTGTTTAATGTGTAACAACTGCTTCTTAAGCTTGCTTAAATTGCCAAATTCATAGAATGGTACGTGAAGAACTGCGACAAATCCTGCGTCAAGCATCATATTGTGCCATTGACTTCTGCTATTAAAGCAGACCCCGACACCGGCCGTATTTGCACCCATCTTTTTGGTTATTTGAGCCAAAGATTTCGATGAAGTCGATTGATAGATCAACGCGCTCGGTAAGTTGTGAACAAATTGCCCTTCATAAAAGTTCTCAAACACGACCACGATGCCGTTTTCAGAGAGGTTTTGAAATGAACGCTCTAGAGCTTTCTTTTGCAGCGTTACCGATCTTTCGTAGCTGTCACTAACAAAATGGTGAAGAACCCAATTGAACTGAATAACATCGAATTTTTCAGTGAAAATGGTGTCTTGGAAGGTTGAACACACTAACTGCTTTCTGGGGTGAGGGTGGTTTTTCTCGATTAGAGACTGTTCTGGCTCAACTAAAGTGACGCTGGCGTTGGGGTAGTATGACAGAATCTTATCAGCGTACATGCCATTACCTCCGCCAACATCGAGCAAGTGGAACGGGTATTGGGTGGGGTAAAGCATATTGAGATGCTTTACCAAGGTAGCGAACATCGCATCATCTATATACTCGATGTCAAACGATACTGTTTGTTCAGGGGTAAGTTTGCGTACTACTCCGGCCATAATGTTTTCTCAGTCTGGAAATCTGAAACTCCAGCAAGCTCTATACCATTAAATATTGCTTTAAATTTCAGTGATTAAAGATTTTATTCCTTCAGGGTTCGTTCGAATTTGAATTTGAGACTCAAAATGACAGCTACAAGGGAGCGTCTTGCTATGGTGTATCAAGAGGGGCTGTTTACGTATTCAATGTTGGGATAATCTAACTTTTGGCCCTTACTTCACTATGAAATCGACTCGATTAATGCTTTTAGACTGATGCTGAGCATAACATCCGACAGTTTTCCTTAACTTGTTTATGTCCAAAAGTAATTCTAGTACTCAAAGTCTTTGGCAAAGCCATTCTTACCTGCACCTCAATAAAAACCAACTCTTCTCACCGAGCCTTGATTTAATAAGTAAGAAGGTCGCGTCACGCGACCTTCTTGTTTTTGCCTTAGCGAGATTCTAGCGGGTATGAGCGGTAGCTCCACATACCGTAAGTTCGAAGGGCATCGCGGTAGATTCCTAGTAGCTCACTGTCACTTGCCTTGGTGAGCTCTTTTAGCGGCTTGTCTGGGTAGCTGACTGTATCGAACGTGATTCCTTGTGGGCCTGTTTGCCAACTTGCAATTTCAAACAGTGTCTGACCACGACGAACATGGCTTGCAGAGCTAATGATGGTTGCATGTTTGATGTTGTGGCGGGCAAGGGCATAGCTGCTAAATAGCGCGTTGCCAACAGTGCTGGTGGCGTAGTTTTCTTCAATGATTCTGTCTTTGCTGACGCCTTTCTCGATCAGCCAGTCAGCCATCAACTTGCCTTCGGTCTTGTGGTTCTTTGGTACGCCACCCGTTAGCACTATAAGCGCATCAGGGTTCGCTTTTGCCATTGCCAAAGTGGTTTCTAGTCGCTCAACTAAGATCTGGTGCATTGAGCCATCTGGGTTTAGTGCGTAACCCAGAGTAACGATCGCTCCCTTATCTTCTAACTTACCCTGCGCTGCTTTCTCTTTTAGTGGCGCCTCTAGTACGCGATCCACTGTCGAGAAAATTCGCTTCATGTCAACCGCTTTACCTGCATTGAGTTTAGATAAAGCATCCATGTGTTTGCTTGACTCAGCTTGGTTGCCCTTGAAGCGCTGCCACACCGCAAGGTAGGCATGTAGATCCACATCATCCGGTGCCACCGTCAGTGCTTGCTCAAATAGCTCAATCGCACGATCGACATTCTTGTTATAAATCTGAGCATTAGCCGCTGAGATAAGAAGATCAGTACGGTATGGTTCTAGTTCGTATGCCTCTAGTAAGCGATCGGTTACGATCTCCATATTGCTTGGCATTTTCGCAGTGAACCCAGCATGCGAAATTCGAGCGGGGGATTTAAATGCTGTCACCGCATCGCTCAGAAGCTGATCAACTACCTGTCTTTTAGTGATGAGTTGGGCGTAATCTGTTGAGGCTTGTATTGTAGAGTCATTAGCGGCAAGAGAGTATGGCGCAGCAGTTAAAGCGATAAAGCTACCTAGGGCGAGGGCAATGATGTTCTTCTTCATTAGGGGATCCTAGTGTTGTTATGTGTCGATCTGAGTCGACGGATTTTTTGCAGTGTAAAATTACCTCTCAGATAGTCTGTGAATTGGTTCTCACTTTAAATGAAACACTTGACATATGGTTGTGGTTTGCGAACTAAGATCACGAACTAGTGGTTTAACTCATTGATGTAATTAATAATTATGTCGTCAGAGTATAAGTGATGGGGTATAAGAAAAGCGGAAAAGCCTGCTTACTCGCAGGCTTTATGGTTACTTAATCGCAGTACAAAAACTGACGTCAGCATGCTGGGTTTGTGGGTCGTAGCTGTGGTAGAGCTCGAAGCAAGGTCTGTCATCGTTTTCTAGCCCTGTTTCGATCACTTTACTCATCAAATCATCCCAAGCGAGCGCATATTGGCTGTGCTGTGTGATGTTTTGGCGCATCACTGCGTACTCGCCACCGGGAAAGTCTTGCAGTTCTATGCCATTTATTACGTCTGTATCTTCAGGCACCATCAAACAGATATCGGTACGACATTTATCGCTTGGGGTGATCTCCGGGTTGTCGTGATAGATGAAGATACAAGTGCTCTCCGCTAACCCTTTCATGCCAGCCCACTGATAGAGTCGACCACTGGCTTCTTGATAACCTTCGCCGTAAGGGCCTGTTACTCGGACATAAGCCAGTTTTGTCGCTGTAAAGTTTTGCGTTTCCATCTTGTTGCTCCACGTTGTTAGTTCAGAGCCAGTATATGAATCGCTAGGTTTTCCTGCGTTTCCATTCTTGCGCAGCGTGTGTCCAATCTTGCTGTTTCGCGATAATTCAGAAAATTGCTGGTAGTTTTCGCAATCACGAAAAGCGCTCGGCGTTACCCCATAATGTTGCTGAAACGCTTTAGCTAGGCTCTGTGAAGAGGCAAAACCATACTCCAATGCGATGTTTAGCACGGGTTGTTTTGATTTAAACAAATCGTCGGCTGCCGACTGCAAGCGCAAACGTCTGACAAAATCAGCGAGGGTTTCTCCTTGGACGGCTTTAAAGGTGCGATGGAAGTGATATGGCGACAGGTTCGCTAGGGCCGCGACTTCTGGCAAATTGAGGGGTTGGTTGAAATTCTTTTCCAGATAACGAATCACTGGAATCAGCCTCTTTTGATAATCAACGCGCATTACTGAGCTCACCCTTGCTTTAAAATGACTGTATAAGCGTACAGTAAATAGGCTCAATTTAAAAATGGAGTTTTGATAAATGCGTAGCGCACAGTGACGAATTGAGTCACACTTATTGCTCATTTCTCCGTAAGCAAGGACAACCATGATCGCTTGGAAGCAGCACTTAGCCGGTTACGAGTGGCTTATTCACCAAGTCTGGTACTTGGAGGTTGAACATGGTGAAGTGATTGATCCAAAACCTCATCTTATTCCCAATCCGCGCGCTCATTTGCTGTTCACTCCCAAGCATCAAACCTACAGCTATGACAACGGGGAAACCTTACTTCGAGGAAAAGGCAGTCACTTATTGACTGCGAATGAAAATCTCCTTCTGTTAGAGGATGAGGCTCCGATCAAACGCATCGGTATTACCTTTCGACCTGAAGGGCTCTATGCCCTCCAATCTGCTTGTTACGATGATGCCCAAGTCAATGCGGTTAACCAATGTCAGTGGTTTGATTGGCTGAGCCCTTTGTTTGATGAGGATTTTCAACAAGCACTATGGCAGCAAGATTCACGAGAAGCGTTGTTAGATTCGATAAAATGTCACTTAGACTCTCTAAGGGTTGAACCTTGTCGAGCCAAGCCGTTTTTAGTATCGCAGAAGGCAATTTTGGTGATGGACGCGCAAGCATTGAGTTCACCAGAGCTGGCGATAGATATGGAACAGATTGCTGCGCAGTGCGCGTGTTCTCGAAGAACGTTAGAGCGCAGTTTCAAGCAGGTGGTTGGCCTGAGCGTTAAGCAGTATCAGCAAATGGCCCGCCTTGAGCAGATGATTTTGGCACTCTACAAACAACAAGATGCGATCGATTGGGTGAGTTTTTCGCAGCAATTTGGCTTTAGTGATCAGTCACACTTGATACGCACACTCAAGCAGCAGCTTAGAAAAACGCCGAACAAGTATTTGCAAAAACGCGATCTGACGATAGATATCTACGGTGACTTCGAATAGGAACTTGCGGCGACCAAGACAAGCAAGTTGTCGCAAAAGTCCAATTATTCTCTGGTTGGTTCCACTAAGATAGTTGCCAGATAACGAGGTAACACATGTCATATCAAAAACTAAAACAAGGCCAAACCATTCCATTTAATGAGTCGTTGAATATTCAACTGATTCAAGCGTCTGATCTGCAAGATATTATCGAGATGCTGAATGACGATAAGGTCAACAAGTATCTGTTCTTCGCCCCGGCTGACGATAGCCTTTATGAAGGTTTCTTTGGCCCAATCATTGAGAGCACAGCTCAAGCGATCAAAGATGACGTTTGGCCAGAGAGTCCGACGTTTGTCATTCGTGATCAGCAAGGTAAATACATGGGGATGTGTGCCGTGACGTCGGTAATGTTCCTAACGGGTAATTACGAGGTAGGTTATCAGCTACCGACTTGTGCATGGGGCAGAGGCATTGCGACTCGCGCGTGCCAAATGATGACGGATATTGGCTTTACCGAGCTTAAGGCGCATAAAGTCAGTGCAGATTGCTACTCATCGAATGTGGGTTCATACAAAACGTTAGAGAAATGCGGCTTTAGCCAAGAAGGACGTCAGAAAGACTATTACAAGCTAGAGCAAGGCTTGGAAGACAAACTATACTACGGTATGACCGCAGAGCAATTCGCCTCTTTCAGTCGTTAAGTGATCAAGCGACGCGTTTAAGCAGCAAACAAAAAGGCCGCCATGCCCATTATCGGGTTAGCGGCCTTTTCTATATTAATAGACCCTAGGTCTTAGCTGCCTTGGTTTTGGCTTTGAAGCTTCTCTTTTGCTTCTTCAACTTTTGAGAAATCCAATCCCAACTCATCGACTGCTTCTTTGATTAGCGCAGGGTTTTGCATCACTTGTGCCATCAGCATTTGTAGCTTGTCTTGTGGCAGACCTAGTTGGCTGATTGTTGCCATCGCTGCAAGAGGGTTTTGCGTCAGAGTTTGGAAGATTTCGTTGATCTGTTCATCGCTGATGTTGTTCTCTTTCAGCAGTGCAATAATCGGGTTCATCATATTTCCTTTTCAATCTATTGATGACTTTGCGCAGCAGTTTATCACTTGGATAGCGCGGATTGAACTAGCGCAAATCTAATTAGCTGAAACTAGATTGCGGCTTAATAGCCCGTTAGCTCCATATACCCTGAGCCAGAGTGAGTGCCCTCGATGCGAACCGGGCCTTCCCAATAGGGGACTGAAAGGGGCATTTTTGCTTTTGGGTTGAGCGCTGAAACCACAAGCTCGATTTGCTGGCTCGGAATAGCCACTTGCCACTCGGTTGGATAATTCCGCCCTTGGATTTCAGTTTGTTTGGTCGCGTTCAATTGAATCTCATTGGGTGAAATGGCGATACCCGAGCCGTCCTGTCGCATCAGTCTGGCGCTAGAGTAACTGGCTTTTCCTGTATCGGAATCTCGCAACTGGAATACCACTAAGCTGGTTTCGTCACTGAGCCTTAAGGCAAACCAGTCCCAACCTTGTTGTGAGTCGAGCAAGAACTGCGAGCTCCATTCTCTGTCTATCCAACCTTGACCCGTTACCTGATGAGTGTTGCCATCAATAATGACTTGGCCAGAAACATCAATAAACGGCTGGCTATAGTAATATGAAGCCACCTGACCATCGGCGCTTTTGGTGCTGTAACCTTGCTCGCCCTGTTTTTGATAAGGTGAACTACTAGTGAGTGTCAGCGAGTAGCCAAACTGCTCTGAACTGGCATTGAGTGTGGCGGGGAAGAGGTCGTCGGTTGAAGAGCGCCACTGCCAATCGTCGAGATAAACCCGAAATGGCGATGCATCGACACCTGCGAGTGAAGCTTGATCGCGTGACCATTTCTCATCAGCATAATGCTTGTCTGGCGTAGTTACTGCGCTATGCGCCATATAAATTTGTTGGCTTTGCCATACGGTTTTTTGCGCTTTGTTTTTCCCATCTTCTGGTTCGGCAGCAAAGCGAAATTGTGTCCATTGAACACCGAGTGGATTGCCACTTTCATCGACTAAATTCGCCGTTAAATACCACCATTCATGACGAAAACTAGGGTGTGATTGATGATCGGCAGGGAAGGTGAGTTCAACGCCCTTTACTACAGGCGTGAATGGCTTGGTTTCAGGTTGAGAGCCTTCACTACCCAATAGCATCGCCATATTTTGCTGCTGAGGCTTTTCACAGCCAAGCAGCAACAGGCTACCCAATATCAAAGAGAGGTTGCGTGCTAATTGATTCATTACAATACCTCGCTTTGCAAACTAGACACGACAGGCTTGCTGACCAAGCGCCACAGTGGAATCAGGGTCGCAACTACCGCGACTAAGATAGTGACTGCCGCAATGCTTAGGGCATCACTCCAACTCCACAGGTAATTTAAGCTCCAACCAAAGGCGCGCAGGGTAACGATGTCCGTCAATACATAACCGACCATAGCGCCGAGTGGTAGAGCGATAATCAAAGTAAAGCTGACCAAAGCGACGATTTGCCCGATGACCATGGTCATTAGTTTGCGGCGACTGACGCCAAGCGCGTAAAGCCTCGCAATGGCGGCTTTGCGCGCGTCGAGCAACATAAAACAAGCGCTAAATAAACCAATCACCGCGACCATTAGAGTTACGCCATTGAGGGCGCGCGTAATGGCGAAGGTCTGCGAGAAAATATTGAGCGCGATGGATTTGATTTGAGCCTGATCATAAAGCTGACTTGGGTGCAGATTCAATTGCTTACGCAGTTGGTCGTAGACGAGATCTGGGTCGCCAGAGACTTTGACGCCAAGGCTGGTGGGCAAGTTGGTAAAGCCGCTTTCACGCCACAACTTTGGAGCCAATAACACTTCACCATTGGGTGAACCGTAATCATGGAATATCGCCCCTACATGCAGAGTTTGGTTTGGAATTGCATCAAGCTGAAGTTCGCTATCGAGCGATAAGCCGAGCTTGACCGCAGTCGGTTCACTGATGG
This sequence comes from Vibrio sp. R10-SG3-ISO10, assembly GCF_059834185.1. Lineage (NCBI taxonomy): Bacteria > Pseudomonadati > Pseudomonadota > Gammaproteobacteria > Vibrionales > Vibrionaceae > Vibrio > Vibrio sp. R10-SG3-ISO10. The sequence continues at coordinate 329,642 of NZ_JCBDHG010000022.1, read as the reverse complement.
CGACCAACTCACCTTGGTAAAAGCGTTGCCAGAAGTTATCAATGTGAGACTTGAACACCATGGTTTGCTCTAAGGTATCCTTGTCTTTGGTGCCGAGCAAAGTGGGCAAACCTTGTAGGTTATCGTCAACATAGTATTGCTTGTAGACCGTCTCAACGCTGTCAAATTGCTCTAATGCGCGTTCTACATTGGCAATCTCTCCCTGTGCGGGACTGACGTAAATATCGGCATGAAGCCTCTGTTCGAGCCACTGCTTTAGCGTCGATTCAAAGCTGCCAACCAAGGTGTTCATTCCTATATTCGCTGTGACCGCAAGTAGCAGTGCCATCATGGCAAGAGAAAGCGGAGAAATGAGCTCGCGCAGTTCAGCGAACAGGTATTGGATCAAACCGGAACGGGAACGCCTTTCACATTCGTTGGCGAGTACGCTGAGTGTTTTAGGCAGATACAGAGGAATCGATACGACAAGTACGCCGAGCCAAGCCATTGTAAAACGGTGATGCTCACTCAGCCATAATCCAGCGAGTGCAGCAACAGTCAACACAATACCAATCATGAACAGTTGGTTTTCGTTAGACGTTTCTGGGGCTTGATAAAAACCGCCATGAGAAGAGAGCGGCTGGTTCACTCGCTGTTTAAAGTGCTGCCAACAAGCTAATAGTGTTGCCGCGAGGGTTAGCAGCAGCGCTTGTGCCCACCATTGCCACTGCCAAGTGCCGGGAAGCAGTGTTGCTCCGTAAAGCTGTTCAAGTGTGAGCGCAACGGTTGGGTGCAGCCAATGACTAAGCTGCATACCTAATACAAAACCGAGTGAAGCGCCGAGGGTAACCAGAATGGTCAGTTCAATCAGCAGTGACGTGAACACCAGGTTTTGCCCAACCCCCGCTTGTTGGACTTGGACTAACAGCCGATTACGTTTGAGTAAGCTGTACTTCACGCCGTTATAAGCGATAAATAGATCAACTAGAAATGCTAACAGGCTCATCGCGGTAAGGTTGAGGTGGAAGCTATCAGTGAGTGAGCCAAGGTCAGTACTTTGATTGTTGGCGATCCATTGTCCTTGCTCGCCGATGAGGTGTTGCCATTTTGCTTGTGCGTTGTTATCTGTATTAGAGCCTGCGTCGAAAACGGCAATGTAACTGAGCTGTCCTTGTTTGTTGAGTAACTGCTGAGCAAAGCCAATATCCATCAACATTCGGCTGCCTAATTGCCACTCATCGGGTAATACGACGACACGGGTCGGGACTTCATCCAGAGTCAGCGTTTCTACTTCGCCTAAGTTCTGGTGTTGCGACAGGCTCATCATCACTATGGGTTCGCCAGCTAAAAGCTCAGGCAGGGGTAAAGCGCTGTCGAACAGAGAAATGTTTTGCTCGTTGCCTGATGATTGTTCGTTGTGGGTTGAATAGCGAGAGCGTGACGAGATGGCAGCAATCAATTCGCTACCTTGTACTGACCAGCGACGACCTTGCTCGTCTCGAACTCGCCCTTCAATTACTGGTAAGGCTGCACTGAGTCCGTTTTGTCTGAGGGTGAAGTAAAGCGATTCAGGCAAATAGTTTTGCCCCGCTGGTGGAATAATCAGGTTTTGCGCTTGAGCACTCAGTTGCTCGGTGGATTCCGCATAGCTGCGCTTAGCATTGAGGTTGATTGCTTGTACGGCAACAAACAAGGTTACCACGAGCACGATACCAATCAGAATGGCAGCTGCTTGAAGAGGAGCTTGGCGATAATGCGCCGCAAACAGATTCAATGTGAGTCGAGTCTGTGTGAGTCTGATACGCGAGAATCTAACCTGAGTCATGGTGTTACCTTCGGTCGCTTTGCTCTTGCAAAGTAGGGAGGAGTTGCTGCAAATCACCATTGCGTAATTGACCGTTTTCTAGCCGCAAACGAGTCTGCATAAACTCAGCGCAATCGGGGCTGTGGGTCACTAAGAGCACCGCAGTATTGCCGTGGGTGGTGATTTCACTTAGTAGCTTCATCACCTCCAATCCTGCTTTTTGGTCGAGATTACCTGTCGGTTCATCGGCAAGTAGAAGTTTAGGCTTATGAGCCAAAGCGCGAGCGATGGCGACTCTTTGCTGCTGGCCGCCAGAAAGGGCAGAAACGTGTCTATCAAGAAGCTGACTTATGCCCAATGTCTCGATGAGATAATCGCACCACTCGTTCCATTTCTGTTGGTTTAGATGCAGAGGAAAGGCAATGTTTTGTTTTACGTTGAGCGGTGTTAATAGGTTAAATTGTTGGAATATAACGCCGAGTTTTTGATGGCGGAACTGGCTCCATTGCGGGTCTTTCCAAACTGACGTGTTATCGCCATCTAACCACAATTCACCATCGGAAAGCGGCTCAAAACCAGCAATGATATTGAGTAGGGTACTTTTGCCGCTACCACTTGCGCCTGTCAATGCCACACTCGCACCTGCCGCTAAAGTGAAGTCGACGCCTTCCAATACGTGATGGGTTTCTTTGCCATCGACGAAACTTTTGTTGGCGCGTTTTAGTGTGACTAGTTGGCTTTCCATTTCCTCACCTTTATCCAGTTAGCTATTTGACGACCATCTAGATCTGCAAAGAACCAAAGTTAGCTTAGGTAATTGTGAGAAAGTATTGGCTGTTACTGTTCGATTCTGCCTGATCTAAGCTGTATGTTTCGAAACTCTACTGTTTCAACTTTGTTATGGTTGCCTCTATACAATCCCAACGATACATCAGGTACTTCAGTATTGTAAAAACACATTAGACCAACTTGGTTTTCAGACTCAAACATGAGTTTTTCATCAAAGTAAAACTTATACGAAGGTGACTTGTTTGATAGTTTAAACTCTGCGGTTATTTTGTGCCACTCGCCTTTATATCCCCCAGAACTTAAAGCCTCTTGCTCAGTCACCCCCGGTATATCTAAACGTATTTCGCGAAAGTATGCTGTTATCTGTATAGGCGGGCAGTCAAAGTAAATATCTTCACGAATGTGATTTGGGCGCCCTGGGTGGATTTGGAAAATACTCGCACCACCGAGTCCTTCATATTTAAAATCAAACTCAATAACGTAGTATTGTTCTTGCTTTACTGGGCGTTCTATTTCAGCGCGATCTTTTCGTTTTCGTCGACTGTCATGAAAGCAATAATCACTTTCATCACCATCGAGAGTGAACTTATAAACATCGGTCGCTTCATCATATGTAATAGTATTCGTAGGAAGTTGACATTTGGCGCTCCATCCAGTGGGGATCGCGTTGCACCCTACTAGAAATAGAGTAAAAAGCATTATTGCGTATCGCATACTTTAAATTTACCGAAGTTAAATACAAAGAAACAACTATAGATGCTCTGTTCTTGAGTGAAAGGTCTAATAGACTTAAGTGCAGCTATTTGAGGTATAAATGATAACTAGCTCAAATTATTTGCATGGAAAATAAATGATAAGAAAAAAGGTAAACCTTAGTTTACCTTTTAGAAAGCTTTGCTCTCATGCAGATTCCCTGCAACGAGTACACTTCGCCTACACGTAGTACGCTTCAACTTCGCCTTTTAGTTGGATAAGCATTGGGTTACCAAAGCGGTCTTTCGCTTTTGGTGATGCGATTTTTACCCAACCTTCGCTAACGCAGTACTCTTCAACGTCTGTACGCTCTTGACCTTTAAAACGAATACCGATTTGGTGATCGAAGCACTCTTTTACAAAGAAAGGGCTACGTGGGTTACCTGATAGGCGATCTGGTAGAGCTGGTTTAGCTGTATCTGTCATGTTTTTCGACCTTGAAGTCCGTAAAAAAAGTGCGCCATTGTAAGTCACAGATTGCTATGGGTTCAAGACATCTAATGACAGTTATCACAAACGATCTAAGTTTGAACCTACAACCCCTTCAAATACTGGGCATTGGTCGTTGGCTGAATCATGCGATTGATGTTACTTACGTTGTCGTTATTGTGTTGTGCTAGGAGCACTAAGAAAGCATCAAGCAGTTCTGGTTTACTGGCTGTCACTTGTGTTTCGGTTTGAATATCACGCAGATCGATCAACACATCAGTGAACAGTTGCGGTAAATTTTGCGATACTTGCAGATTCAATACGTTGTGTTCACTGTAGATTGAGTTGTGGCTGCCCTTTTGTTTTTGCACTACGTACGGGTTGTCTTTGAGATTAATGATCGATGTACGTTTGTCACAACGCTTCAAACAACCTTTATTGACTTTGATCTTGCGGCAGCCTTCGGTCTGTTGGAATAAACACTGGCGGCTAGTCAGCAGTGTATTTGGGTGGTAAATGCTGTAGTAACTGCGCATGTTTTGCGGACGCTTAATATGGCGCATCTGCTTCATGTTCAACTCGTTGGAGACAAATGCGCCGCTTGCGGCAAACTCTTGTTGTAAACATTTTAATGAGTAAGAGTTGACTGTATTCATCTGCGGGCCCGCGATCCAACCCAATCCAAGTTCTTGAGCCAAAATGCCTACTCCGGAGTTGTTAGTGATCGAGAGCATGGGTTTTACTGCCTCTAACAGTGTGCGTGCAGCTTGGTAATCGTCACCAATCAAAATTGCAGGAAACCAAGGTTTTAACTGCGGGTTTGCTTGGAACAGCTCGATCATTGCATTCAGTTCAGACGCCAGCCCCATCGGCAGCTGAAAATAGACGTCGACATCAGTGTATTCGCACAGTGCGACGTCTTGTGGCGATGAGATCAATACCGATAACTTTGGCGCTCCTTGACGCATTTCTGGATGAGGCAGTGGCGGCAAAGTGGGTACATCAATCGCCCCTTTTAGGCTGCTCGCAGAGGCTTGTGTTGCAGTGACGTCAAAGTCTTGGGTCTTTTCAGCTACTTTCTCGATGATTGCTGTTTTGTCGTCGTAGAGCTTTTTCTTCACTACTTTTACATCGTCGGCGGATTCACATTTGTAGATTTTCGAAAAGTGTTTCACCGCATGGTCGCGGGGGTTGTCGATGTACATCGCTTTACCGAAGTCACCTTGCAAGAATGCATTGGAGAAATCACGGTTGAAGACGGTGTACAGTTCCGTGGTGTCATTCGACAGTTCCACGCCATCGCACAAGCGGTCAATCTGTTTACGCCAGTTGTCGACCACGGTGTAAACGTAGTGAGATTTCTTGATCCGGCCTTCCACTTTCAACGAATACACGCCGGCATCCGCAAGCGCTGCCAAATCGCCAAAGGCCGAGTTGTCTTTCATATTGAGTGGGTAGCGATTGCCAGTTTTGGTGGTTTCATACTCTTCTCGACAAGGTTGGCTGCATCGCCCGCGGTTACCCGATGCGCCATTACGCGCAGAGCTGATATAGCAAATACCTGAGAAACCAATGCAGTATGAGCCGTGGACAAATACCTCCATCATTACATCATGATCACGACCAAACTGAGCTAAATGCTTGATCTCATTTATGTTCAGTTCGCGCGATAGATTGACGCGACTTGCCGTCAATCGATTGAGAAACAATATCTGCCCCTCGTTATGGGTATTGAGCTGAGTTGAGGCGTGTACATCTAAATCAGGAAAATAGTTATTGAGAATGTAGGCCAAACCAAGGTCTTGCACGATGACGCCGTCAATTGCTGTGGTGTTCAATTGACTAAGCAAGCGCACAATGGCTGGAATTTCGCTTTCTAGAATCAACACGTTGAGAGTTAGGAAGATCTTACAGTTATGCTGGTGCGCAAGCTGCAATACGCCATTCAAGTTATCTAAGGTGAGGTTAGTGGCTCGGTTGCGCGCATTGAAACGGTCTAAACCACAATAGATAGCATCCACCCCAGCGGCAATGGCTGCCTTAATCGAATCTAAATCTCCGCCCGGTGCTAATAACTCAAATTGATCGCGTGTCACTACTTATCTCTTACTCAATAAAATAGGAGCGGTATTTTACGGGGATAAAAAGTGTGATCTAGCGCTGATTAAAGCTTTGTTAATCTGCATCAATTAATTTGTCTTCCAAGGCGATATTTCAATTATTGGTTGCAATCATTGCGAATTGCTTTAGTGTTATACCTATGTATAACACTAAAGCGCAATTGATAAGGCAAGCTTCATGACAGATTGGAACGAAACGCAGCCTATCTTTCGTCAACTAGCGGATCGAATTACAGAGCAAATCCTGCAAGGTATTTGGAACGAAGGAGAGGCATTACCTTCGGTCCGAGCCGTCGCAGGAGATTTGAAAATCAACCACATCACTGTGATGAAAGGTTATCAGCTACTGGTGGATGAAGGTCTCGTAGAAAAAAAACGCGGTCAGGGAATGTTCGTGGCACAAGGCGCACTGAGTCAGTTAAAAGCGTCGCAAAAACAGGATTTTATTCAGCAGCAGATCCCGTCAATCGCGGTGAAATTGCAGCAGCTAGACATTCCACTTCAAGAATTTATTGAGCAGTTAACACTGCACGTTGAGGGCAAACAATGAGCGTATTAATTGAAGCTCGGCAGGTAACCAAGCACTACTCAGGTCGAGCCAAAGAGCAAGGCGAAGCGATTAAAAACATTAGCTTTGAACTCAAAGCGGGACAAGTCCTCGGTTTGCTTGGTCACAATGGTGCAGGTAAATCGACTTTGATTAAAAGCCTGCTAGGTGCTCACGACTATCAGGGTGATATTCAAGTACTGGGGCTTGAGCCTATCTCACAGCGCGCCAAAGTGATGGAGCACCTGTCTTACATTTCAGATGTTAACGTGCTGCCTGACTGGATGACGGTAAGACAAATTCTTCGGTATACCGCCGGTGTTCACCCAAGTTTCGATGTGAACAAAGCGCGCGCTGTACTTGAAAAAACCGACATCAAGCTTAATAGCAAAATCAAATCGCTCTCAAAAGGCATGAAAGTTCAGCTACACCTAGCGATTGTGATTTCGACTGACACCAAAGTATTGATTCTTGATGAGCCGACCCTCGGCTTGGATCTTGTTTACAGAGACACCTTTTATCGACATCTTCTTGAATGGTTTCATGATGGAGAGCGTGCCCTGATTATTGCCAGCCATGAGGTGTCTGAGATTGAACACCTGCTAACCGATGTGTTGATCCTTAAGCATGGTCAAGCAGTGTTGCAATCGTCGATGGAAAACATTGCCGAAGATTACGTGATCGTAGAAACCACCGATGAACAACGCGCACAAATGGAAGCATTGAAGCCGCTTTCTAGTGAGCGCGCTCTTGGTAGTACGCGTTGGCTGATTCGCAGTGAACAAGCGCAACAACTCGACGACGTAGAAAAAATTTACAATGTAAAACTGGCAGATCTGTTCTTGGCTCTACAGAAGGAGGCAGCGTAATGAATCCTTATTTTTATATGCTAGAGAAAGAGTGGTTAGAACATAAAGTAATCACGCGTATTCCTTTAGTGCTGCTCGTGTGTGGTGTGCTGCTGCTACTCTCGATCTTGATGAATTCGACCATTCAAAGCAATGTCACTTACGAGCTAACGTATGATGTGAATGGCTTTGAATCTGGTTATGAATTAGGTAAGCAGTTAAGTGGCTTGGCGTTTGGCTTCACGGGCTTTTTGTCGATGTTATTGACCAGCCTTTATTTCCCGAAGACATTACGTAAAGAGCGCCAAGAGGGCAGTGTGATGTTTTGGCGTAGCATGCCTGTCTCTGACATGACGACACATTTAGTGAAGCTTGGTTTTGGTTTGCTGGTGACACCTATCATTTGTTCAATGTTGGTTGTGTCTGCTGACTTCCTAATGTGGGTGATTAATCTTGTCATGTCGGAGAAATTCCCACTGTTCTTCACTGGTGAGTCAATCTTTTACGTCTTTACCCATTGGTTTGAGTTTATTGGTCGCATGTGGTTAGTGGGCTTGGCGCTACTGCCGCTCGCAACTTTGGCTATGGCCATTTCTCAGAAGGTTAATTCGCCTCTGTTAGTCATGGTGATTGGGTTTTACGTGATTAAACTGCTCTCGACAAACCTGCTAGGGACGTACGCTGTGAGCCATTTCTTACAGGCTGTAACGACCTTGCCATTTGATCTTCTTATTGAGGGCAATCCACTTGTTGCCTTTGCTAATGTTGGCACTGTTAACTTGGTTGTCTACTTTGCATTGGGCGCGTTGGGCTTACTGGCAAGCTTAAGATTAAGTCGCTCTGTCGACTAGAACGCTTTGATGGTTTGAAAATAACAAAGGCGCTAACGGTTGGTTAGCGCCTTTTTTGTTTGCGGTGGATTGCTATTAGTCTCCGAGCGGCTGACGGTCTAAGCCACCTCGATATGAGTCTAATGCCAACTTAAGCCGTCTTAGTTTGTCTCTTGAACGTCGCTTATGGTTGACGGCAAGCGCCATCGAAAGGACATCAACCAAGGCTAACATTGCGTAACGAGACGCAGAAGGTTTGTAGATAAAATCGGTCTCTTGGTGCTCAATCGGTAGTGTGAGATCGGCAATGTCAGAGAGCGGCGTTGAGCTCGGTGTGATGGCGATGATCTTTACCCCGTATTGCTTTGCCAGCTCTGCAGTTTCGATGATGGTCGGCGTGTATCCCGTTGCGGATAACATAACCAATACGTCATTACTGTCTGCGGTAGAAGCAATCATACGTGCAAGCAAACCGTCGTTATAAGCAACCACAGGGTAGCCTAAACGGAATAGTCGATGCTGCATCTCTTGCGAGGCAATGGTTGAGCCTCCACCCATACCAATAGAGATGACTTGTCTTGCATTGTGTAGCCAACCCACAGCGGTATCGATATCGGCTTCGTTGATCAAATTGCGGTTGATATCTAGCGACTGCTTGATTGATTCGTAGATGCCCTGATAACCACTTTGATCTGGCGGCTCAAGAATGAAACGTTGACCAACTGTTAGGGTTTGCGCCAGCTTGATTTTCATATCACGAACGTTTTTACAGCCAACGGCTTTAGCAAAGCGAGTGATCGTAGCCTCACTGACTTCAGCGCTTTCAGCAAGTTCAGTGATACTCGCATTCGCTGCAGTCTGAATATCGTCCATGATCAGTTTGGCGACTTTCTTCTCAGCGTCGCGCAGGGCGCTAAAACGCTCAGTGATTTGCGAAATAATATCGACGTCTAAACTCAAGATGTTTTCCTATTCTCGGGAGACCTATGTTTGGCCTCCATATCAATGCTTTGCAGTATACCTGATTCATTCAAGCGTAAAAGTTCAGCGGTTTAGAAACGTGTTTCTACCCAGTGAGTCACATTGTATTCATCGTCGCACACGGCGATGGCACGCCATTTATCGAAAGTTAGGCAAGGGTGTGAGGTTGAGAAAGCGACAACGTCGCCAACATCGAGTGGGCAATCAGGACCTATCTCCATAAACGCATGTTGATCCATCACTGCAGTGGTCACCGCATTAGAGACGGAAATGGCTTCCCCGTCGCGGTATGCACGCTCTGGGGTGGGTAAACCGGCATCAAAAGCGACGTCTCTTTTTCCTAGGCCAATCACGAGTTTACCCGGCTCAGGTTTTGAGATGACGTGTGCCCACACTTCAAGAGAGGACTGTAAATCACCACCTAAATCACACGCTGCCCCTTGGTTTTTCTCTGCTCTCGCCATGACCTTGTTTTGAGCGTCTAGATAGATCCCCGTGTCATGGATGGCGTAGCAACCTGGGCGAATAATGGCATCTAGATCGTCGAGGTTGGCAAAACACTCAGAAACCACGTCGTACCACGCTGAGCCAGCACCAGTCACAATTGGCTTACCTGAGATGAGTTGATCGCGAGCCAGTTTACGGCCAAGCGTTACGATCTGATTGAGAAAATCACGAATGGCTTGTTCTGCATTGTCACCATAGATGACACCTTCGTAAGCTTCAATACCAGTCAATAACAGGTGAGATTGATCGGCAATGCGCTGAGCAAGCTCGGCAACTTGCTGCTCAGTTCGACAGCCGCAGCGTCCACCTTCAACACCGAATTCAATCAAGACATTGAGTTTGACGTCACGGCTCGCAAAGAACTGCCCAAGTGCTTCAACGTTACGCTGTGAATCAACGCAAACAAATACATCAACACTATGCTGCTCAATCAGATTGGCCACGATAGCCATATTGGCTTTGCCGACCAATTGATTAGCGATAATGATGTTACTTGCCCCTGCTAACGCCGCAACTTCAGCTTGAGCGGCTGTGGCGACAGTCATTCCCCATGCGCCTTGGTCAAGTTGCTGACGAAACAACGCGGGTGTCATGCTGGTTTTGCCATGCGGGCATAACTTGACGTTGTGGGTTGTGGCGAAGCGCTGCATCCAGTCGAGGTTATTGTTGATTCTAGATTGTTGAATAACGGCAGCGGGCAGACTGATTTCTTCGTTGATCAAGCTGTAGGTTTGCTGGCTATCACTCTGATATGGCTGAGACTTCTCACCCCACCCAGGGATGTTGATAGTATTATTATGATAGTTTGTATCACACTTTTTCTCGAATTCTTTCATCGCAAGCTCACTTCTAACATGAATTAAGTTGTTGATTAATAATGTTTGTTGCTATCTAGATTAATTTATATGTTAGAAACTATCAAACAAATTCGGTTTTTATGTGTGTTTTGTCACTGATTTAAATACGGGAATTATTAGTATGTACACATGCAAACGAGAGACGAAGAGAGTGAACCATGTTGTTCGATACCATAATCAAAAGTGTAGAAGTCTTTGACGGTACCGGCGCTCCAGCATATACCGCTGATGTCGCAATTCGTCACAATCGTGTAGAGCAAATTGGTGAGTTATCTGAAGCGACGGCTAGCAAGGTGATTGATGGGCAAGGCTTGGCACTCGCGCCGGGTTTTATTGATGTTCACACTCACGATGATACCAATGTGATTCGTTATCCCGAGTGTCTTCCAAAAATCAGTCAAGGTGTGACGACTGTGATTGTTGGTAACTGTGGCATTAGTGCCAGCCCGACCATCTTAGCCGGTGACCCACCTGATCCAATGAACCTACTCGGTAAGCAAGAAGATTTTAAATACCCAACGTTCGCTAGCTACGCGCAAGCTGTGCAGCAAGCAAATCCTGCAGTCAATGTAGCGGCATTAGTCGGTCACACCACTTTGCGTAATAACGTGATGGATGACTTGCAACGCACCGCGACCGATGAAGAAATCGCTCAAATGCGCAGTACGCTTGACCAAGCGATGGCAGAAGGTGCGCTTGGTTTGAGCTCTGGTCTTGCCTATGCGAGCGCGAAACAAGCGACAGCGGACGAGGTCATGCGCTTAGCACAGGTGCTCGGTCAACACGGCGGCATTTATACCACCCACATGCGTACAGAATTTGAAGAGATCATCTCCGCAATGGAAGAAGCGTTTGAAACGGGGCAGTTCGCTAAGGTACCGGTTGTTATCTCGCATCTTAAGTGTGCTGGCGCTGGCAACTGGGGACGAACAAAAGAAGTGCTCAATGTGATGGATGAGGCGGCGAAACACCAAGATGTGTCTTGTGACTGCTACCCGTACTCGGCTAGTTCATCAACACTTGACCTAAAACAAGTGACCGACGAGATCGATATCTTTATTACTTGGTCGGAAACCGCCCCTGAACATGCAGGTAAAATGCTCAAAGACATTGCCGAGGAGATGGATCTGCCATTAATGGAGGCGGCAAAAGCGATTCAACCTGCTGGTGCGGTTTACCACTGCATGGATGAAAACGACGTTAAACGCGTTTTGAAATACAAACTGACCATGGTGGGCTCCGACGGATTACCCAATGACCCACATCCACATCCACGTTTGTGGGGCACTTTCCCGAAAGTGCTTGGACACTACTGTCGTGAAGAGAAACTGTTTTCATTAGCGGAAGCCATTCACAAAATGACGGGCATGTCAGCCAAGCGATATAACTTAAAAGATCGCGGCGAAATAAAAGTCGGGGCTTACGCAGATTTAGTTTTATTTAACCCAAATACAATAAAAGATACTGCAACCTTTGAAAATCCTATTTCAATGGCAAAAGGTGTTGAATCTGTATTTGTTAATGGTGAGTTGTCATATTTATCTGGCGATGTAACCAAAAATAGAAGTGGCGTATTTATTTATAGAAATGACGCCTAAAAATTAAAATCAATTTATTTATTATCAATTTAATAAAGTACTTATACTGGAGAATATTATGTCTATTAAGCGTTACGGTGTAGAAGGTGGAACAGGCACTGGTGGTCAACACCTTCCATTTGCACGAGCGACTGAAGCAGGCGGTTTCCTATACGTTTCCGGTCAAACACCTATGACCGACGGTGAAGTGGTAGAAGGTGGTATCGTTGACCAGTCTCGCCTAGCGATCCAGAACTGTGTCGATATCATGACTGAAGCGGGCTACACACTAGAAGATGTGGTTCATGTAAAGGTTGTTTTAACGGACTCTCGTTATTTCCAATCATTCAATAAGGTGTTCAAAGAGTTCTTTGGCGAGCACCCGCCAGCACGTATCTGCATGGTGTGTGATTTGGTTGTTGATGTGAAGGTAGAAGTTGATGTGACTTGTTACCGCGAAGATCGCCGATAGACTTCACAAATAATAATTAAGAGTACCGGAATAATTTCGTTCCCTGTTAATATTGTTTCGGTGATCTCATCCCTACAAATATAATTCTTAATTGCATAGCAACATAAATATTAATTAAATATAGGTAGATTTTATATTTAATTGTTGTCTTAAATAGACGAGATAATACAGCTGCAGGAATTATATTAATCTGAAAGATGGATTTTGACATTGAGAGGTGTCCAATGAATAGTACACTTTTTCTTACTGGCTTCGGCGCATATGTAGTATTTCTGATTTGGCTTGGATGGTTTGTTTCGCGCAACCAAAAGTCGGGGGAAGATTTTCTATTAGGTGGCCGTGGCTTACCTCTGTTTCTTGTATTAGGTACAACCGTCGCGACTATGGTCGGTACGGGCTCAAGTATGGGCGCGGTTGGTTTTGGTTATGCTAATGGCTGGGCTGGTGCGCTTTATGGCATCGGTGGTGCCATTGGTATCTTACTTCTTGCGCTATGGTTTGCTCCGGTTCGTAAACTGAACTTTATGACCATGAGTGAAGAGCTTGCTTACTATGTGGGTGCAAATCGCATCGTTAAGAATGTGGTTGGCTTGCTTATCTTTATCGCTTCAATCGGCTGGCTAGGCGCGCATATTCTTGGCGGTGGTATGTACCTCGCGTGGATCGCTGACATCGACCTTAACCTAGCGAAAATCATCATAGCTGCAGCGTTTACTATCTATGTTGTGATTGGCGGTTACACTGCGGTTGTCTGGACGGATACGATTCAAGCAATCATTCTATTTGTTGGCTTCATTCTGATGGCGGTTCTATCGGTTCAACATATCGGTGGTATGGACAACCTATACGCAGCTATGGACCCGGCCGCAACGAGCTTCCTAGCGATTGAAAAGCTCGGCATCATTCCAGCGGTATCTTTAGCGGTTGTGATTGGTGTTGGTGTACTTGCGACGCCTTCATTCCGCCAGCGTATCTACTCGGGTAAGGATGTGTCTACCATTCGCCGCTCGTTCATTGGCTCGGGCGTACTGTATTTATTCTTCTCTATCATTCCTGCAATCATTGGTATGGCTGCACATGCGATTGACCCAACACTAGACAACCCTAACTTCTCGTTCCCATACATTGCTGCGACTGTATTGCCAGTAGGTATCGGTATGATTGTTCTGATTGCTGGTCTGTCAGCAACCATGTCGAGTGCAAGCTCTGATGCGATTGCGGGTGTGTCGATTCTACTGCGTGATGTTTACGTTATGTTCACAGGTCGTGTGCCAAACAAAGAATCTATGCTCAACTACTCTCGTCTAGCGCTGGTTGTGGTTATCGGCTTTGCTCTACTGTTTGCTCTGACTTCAAACGATATCATTGGCTACATCACTAAGATGATTTCTACTGTTATGTCAGGCATGTTCGTGTGCGGAATGCTAGGTCGCTTCTGGAAGCGTTACAACTGGCAAGGTGCTATCGCGACACTTGCTGGTGCTTCAGTGGCTTCATTCACTGTCATGCTCAACGCGGATTACACAGCCTTCTGGGGCAACCCAGTGATTCCATCTTGTCTGTTCGCGCTGACAGCAGGTGTAGTAGTGAGCCTATGTACTCCTGCTAACCAAGTCAGCCCTGAAATGGCAAGAGCAATCCTTGACGATGAGCGTGCTCTGATGGAAATGGAATTGTCTGACTCAGGCGTCCTAGAAGAAGACAAATCTGCACAACGTCCTGCCACTCAAACTAGCTAGTTTTCTCCACAACTTTGGCTCTGCCTAGCAGAGCCATTGTTTTTTTACTTTTCAAGATTAAGGTGTGTTATGTCGGCATCTTCTAATTTTAACATTGCTTTTTTTGGCGAGTGCATGGTCGAAATCAGTGGGTCTCCACTGAGTAAAAAATTCGGCGGTGACACGCTCAATACGGCGCTTTACCTGTCTCGTTTAACTCAAAATCAAAATGTTTCTGTGCACTATGCGATGGGGCTTGGTCACGATGAATTGTCTCAGAGTATGTTGGAAAACTGGCATCATGAAGGCATTCAAACTGAGTTGGTCGAATACATTGAGAACAAACTGCCCGGCCTATACATGGTTGAAACGGATGAGACGGGTGAGCGTCACTTCCACTATTGGCGCAGTGATGCCGCAGCCAAGTTTTACTTTAATAGCGAAAGCCAAACCAAACTTGAAGCTGCACTGGCTGATAAGGTGCTAGATGCGGTATACCTCAGCGGTATCAGCCTTGCCATTCTTGACGACGATTCACGTCAACGCTTACTTGATGCTGTTTGTACCTTCTCACTTCAAGGTGGAAAGGTGATATTCGATAACAACTACCGCCCGCAACTTTGGTCAACAGAGCAAGCGCAGCATTGGTATGCAAAGCTTCTACCTTGCGTCGATATTGCTTTGATTACAGAAGATGATGACCACATCGTCTGGGGCAGTGAAGAGTCGGTGCAAGCGAGATGTCTGCGCCTTGGCTGCAAAGAAGTGGTGATTAAGCGTGGTTGCGAGCCTTGTAAAATCATCACCACTAGCGATCTAGGCATAGAAGAGCGTTACGTTGCGGCAAGTAAAGTGAACAAGGTCGTCGACACGTGCGCCGCAGGGGACTCGTTTGCCGCAGGTTATCTTGCTGCGCGCCTTACCGGAAAAAGTGCCAGTGCCTCAGCGCTATTAGGCCATCAATTAGCTTCAACCGTTATTCAGTACTCAGGCGCGATTATTCCCGTCAGCGCGATGAGTGAACTTATTATTGGGTCACAAGACCAGAAATAGAATCGGAAACTATTATGTCTCTACAAGCTACATCTCAAGAAATTATCAACAAGCTACAGCAGTTCAAAGTTGTCCCTGTTATCCAAATCAACAAGGTCGAACATGCAGTACCTCTAGCCAAAGTTTTGGTTGAAAATGGCCTACCCGTCGCTGAAGTGACCTTCCGTACTGAAGCGGCAGCAGAGGCAATCCGTGCAATGCGTGAAGCGTATCCTGAAATGTGCATTGGCGCGGGAACGGTACTGACGTCGGAGCAAATTGATCTAGCGAAAGAAGCAGGCAGTGAATTCGTGGTTGCTCCTGGACTTAATCCAAACACAGTTCGTCGCTGCCAAGAGATAGGCATGCCTGTTGTTCCTGGAGTCAACAACCCAAGCCAAGTCGAGCAAGCACTAGAGCTGGGTTTAACCTTCCTAAAATTCTTCCCTGCGGAAGCATCTGGCGGCATTAGCATGGTGAAGTCTCTGCTTGCTCCATACGTTGATGTGTCATTCATGCCAACTGGTGGTATCGGTAAACACAATATCAATGACTATCTAGCGATTGACCGCGTGATTTGCTGTGGTGGTACTTGGATGGTGGCTCCAACACTGATTGAGAACGAACAATGGGATGAGATCGCGAAGCTTGTCCAAGAAGCGGTTGCGCATGTTGCGTAATTGAATCGAACATTAGTAAATTTGGGATGACACGGATGAACAAAGCAACGTTAGCACTACTTATTTCTGGCTTAATGGCGGGGCAAACAGCGATGGCAATGGCTCCTAATACTGATCTTAATCTTATGCCTTACCCTCAGGAAGTCGAACTGGGGAAAGGGCAAATTGCGCTCGACAAAGATTTTAGTATCTATGTAAAAGGTTATGACTCTGAGCGTGTGCAATTCAATGTAAAACGCACGATGGAAAGGCTTTATCGTCAAACCGGTTTACCTATGCTTCATTGGCAAGCCGAGTCCGAGAAAGACGCAACCTTGGTGATTGATATTAGCAAGGCACCAAAAAGCCAAGTACAAGGCATAGAGAGTGATGAGTCTTACCAACTGGATGCTAAGAATGGTCAAATTGTTATCCGCTCTGAGCGTCCATATGGTGCGCTACATGGCTTAGAAACCTTCCTTCAGCTAGTGACAACAGATGCTAAGGGCTATCACGTGCCAGAAGTGTCGATTGAAGATGAGCCACGCTTTAAATGGCGTGGTGTTTCATACGATACGTCACGTCACTTTATCGAGTTCGACGTGATTTTGCGTCAGCTTGATGCGATGGCATCGGCGAAGATGAACGTCTTCCACTGGCACATTTGGGATGACCAAGCGATTCGTATTCAGCTAGATAACTACACTAAGCTCTGGTCTGAAACGGCAGATGGTGACTACTACACCAAAGACGAGATTCGTTATGTGGTGGACTACGCGCGTAATCTTGGCATTCGTGTTATTCCTGAAATCTCTTTACCAGGGCATGCTTCTGCAGTTGCTCATGCTTATCCAGAATTGATGTCTGGTGTCGGCGAGCAAGCTTACCCTCAGCAGCGTGGCTGGGGCGTGTTT
The DNA here is from genome assembly GCF_059834185.1 of Vibrio sp. R10-SG3-ISO10. Classification (NCBI taxonomy): domain Bacteria; kingdom Pseudomonadati; phylum Pseudomonadota; class Gammaproteobacteria; order Vibrionales; family Vibrionaceae; genus Vibrio; species Vibrio sp. R10-SG3-ISO10. The sequence continues at coordinate 312,826 of NZ_JCBDHG010000022.1, read as the reverse complement.
GAACCACTGATGGACCCAACTAATCCAGAACTGTACACCATGCTCGAAAGTGTCTTTGATGAGGTGGTGGAGCTGTTCCCTGATGAGTACTTCCACATTGGTGGCGACGAGCCGAACTACAAGCAGTGGGAAGAAAACCCGAGCATTCAGAAGTTCATTGCTGACAATAACCTAGACGGTGAACGTGGTCTGCAATCTTATCTCAACACGAAAGTGGAAAAGATGCTTGAGCAGCGTGGCAAGAAAATGTCTGGTTGGGATGAGATCTGGCATAAAGATTTGCCGACTTCAATTGTTATCCAAAGTTGGCGTGGACACGACAGTATTGGTCGTGCCGCGAAAGAAGGGTATCAAGGGGTGCTGTCAACGGGCTATTATCTAGACCAGCCGCAACCGACTAGCTACCACTACCGCAATGATCCAATGCCAACAGGTATTACTGTCGACGATAAACTGCATAGTGGTGAGCGATTCGCAACCTACGACTGGGTTAAACCACGCAATAAGGGTGGCCCGCGTAAAGGTAATCTGACCATCATCGAAGCAAAAGATGGTACGTACCGCGCGTTTACCGATTACAATGGCAAGTCTCGCCAAGAAGTTCATATTCTTGAATATGTGCCGGGCAAAGTGTTCCGCGGTCATTTCGATAACTTTATGTCCTACACCGAGTTCAACTATGAGTTTGCTGGTGGCAAGCTTAAGCCAAGTAGTTATCAGCTTATCGGTAACGTTCGCTGGCCTGCGACAGGTGAGCTAGTGGCAGGAAGTTCAATCAAGGGTTCTGTTATTCCTCAGCCAAACGGCGGCTACCCTGCTGAGCTAACCAAAGATGAACAGAAACTCATCTTGGGTGGTGAAATCACCATTTGGGGTGAAAATCTTGATTCAATGACCATCGAACAGCGTTTGTGGCCGCGTAGCTACGCGATTGCTGAGCGTTTGTGGTCTAGCCAAGAGCTTACCGATGAGCGCAGCATGTATCGTCGTATGAATGCGATGGATACGTGGTCTGAAGTCTCCGTTGGTTTACGTCATCACGCTGACGCCAACATGATGCTTAAGCGCCTCGCAAATGGTGCGGATGTGATGCCTTTGCAAACACTTTCTAAGTACATTGAACCTGCGCAGTATTACGCGCGTCACTGGGAGAAATGGATATCAACGCCGAACAAAGGCGATCTTTACAATCAATATGAACGCTTAAATCGCTTTGCTGATGCGCTACCTGTAGAAAGCCTGGCGGTATATCAGATGAATGATTTGGTTGAGGCGTTTGCTAAGGGTGATAAAGCCGCTCTAGATACATTGCAAGGCCATTATCAAGCGGTGAAGTTTGCAGCCACTCAGGCTAAGCCAATCTTTGCAGCGAATGTTGCGTCAGTTGATACGGTTGCAGTGGCAGACGCAAGTGTGCGAGTAGCAGACTTAGCCTTAACGTTAATTGAAACGGCTAAGCAAGGTCACCAAGTTCGCGCAATGGATGCGGCAGAGTATCAAGCATTGATTGATCAAAATGCCATCATCATTGATGAAACGATTGTCGCCATTGTTAAACCAACTGAGAGCTTACTTAAAACTCTGAGTAAATAATGGTTAAACCATTTGCCGCTAGCGCACGCTAGCGGCAAACTCCTTTTTATTTGGAAGTATTACAATGCAAGTAAGCGGTCACTTACGGTTTTTCATCGGAACCTACACTGATGCCCCGAGTCAGAGCCAAGGCATTGCTCAGGTCAGCTTAAATCCTCAGACTGGTGAACTGACTCTCCTCGGCGATTTCTATCCTCTACGTAATCCTTCTTACCTCAAACAAACCCGCCAAGCCCTATATAGTTTTTCAGAAGTTGCTCAGCAAGACGGCGCACAACTTGTCTGTATGCAAGGAGGCATCAATCACGCGCTGCCCATTTTAGGCGACTATCCTTGTCACTTAGACGTTTGTGAGAATAACCAATACCTAGCCGTTGCCAACTACGGGTCTGGTGATGTCAACGTGTTTGCTCTTAGTGATGATGGAGTACCAAGAGAGCTGGTGATAACGTTATTTGAAGAGGGGAAAGGCCCCAATTTTGATAGACAAGCGTCCCCGCATGCGCACCAAGTAGTGTTTCAGCGCACGGAAAAAGCGTTGGTAAGTGTGGATTTAGGCAGCGATGCCATCCGCTTCTATCACATTGAGCAAAACCAATTTCTCTTGCGACAAACGCTAGCTTTAACGCCTGGGTCTGGACCTCGCCATTTGGTGTTCAATCGCGCTGAAGATAAAGCTTATGTTGTGTGTGAGTTAAGTGAAACCTTGGTTGTGCTGACTAAAACAGACACTGGCTGGCAAGTGTCACAGCAGTCAGACTTAATCCCAAATGGGGAGAAAGGAGAAGCCGCGTCCGCGATTAAGTTGTCGCAAGACGAGAGGTTTATTTATGTGTCATGTCGACAGCAGAACGTGTTGAGCTGCTTTGATGTTTCGCAACCTACAGCGCAATGGCTTGGCTTAACCGATTGTGGCGGTGGTTTTCCACGTGATTTTACGATTAGCGATTGTGGCGAGTGGGTAGTCGTCGCCAATCAGCATTCCAACAACCTTACTAGCTTTCGTCGTGATTTGAAGACGGGAGCATTAGTCGCAACAGGATATCAGTGCCAAGTTGGCGCACCTGTCTGCGTAATTGAACAAAATAACGATTGAGAACAGTATGACAATTCACCGTATTAACCCTACAAAACGTTGGTCAGATGTAACGGTATTTAATGGCATTGCTCATTTTGTCGAAGTGGCTGAAACGGATACCTCCGCAGATATTAAGGGGCAAGTACAGCAGATTTTTGATCAAGCTGAGCAGATGCTCGCAAGCGTCGATAGCGATAAAACGCGTCTTTTGTCGGTCACTATCTACGTGACTGACTTTGCTAACTTCGATTCTTTGAATGAAGTGTGGGATAACTGGTTTTTGGAAGGCACAGCACCAAGTCGCGCTTGCGTTAAAGTCGAACTTGCAGATCCTAACCTATTGGTTGAAATGGCATTTGTCGCAGCTGCGGGGGAAAAGTATCAGTAGCATTTGCTGAACAAAAACGTAAAAGGTAGCGAAATCGCTACCTTTTTTGATCGTGTACTTGCTGCGTGATTACGCTTTTTGCAGATCGCGAGCTGGGTAAGTCAGTGTCATACCATCTACCGTTACTCGAACGTAGAAGCCGCCGCTGCTTAGACCAACAACCACCATCTTACCGAAATCAACGCCTTTTGTTGCGACAACAACATCATCAATTGCAAACATGGAAACACCTTGAAGTTAATGGATAGAATTAATCTCTCGGCGCGGATTTAAACAGCAATTGCTCCTGACAACTAATCAGGTTTTTTGTCGTCACAATCAAATAAATTACTTGTAGTGTGAGCTTACAATTTGACTACGCTTATTAGCTTAAATTGTTGTTTTTAAATGAGTCTACGTAAGCTTTATCTTCCTTCATAATATGGTTTTTAAGCCAGTTTTTGAGAAACGTCATTAACTCATCGCCGATGTCTTCCCCTGTTTCTACGCGACGCTGAAAATCTAAGACCTCTTTTACCAACTGTTGATGCGCCGCCACATGATGACTGGTTTGCTCGTAGCCGATTTGTTCGAACAAAATTTCTTCATAGGCAAAGTGGTTAGCCGTGTAGTCAATCAAACCCTGAACCACTCGCTTGATCGAAGGCAGGCCATAATTGTGTTTAAGCAGGTAATAGAGCTCGTTAATGAGATGGAGTAGGGTACGATGCTGGCGATTAATCTCGTCTAAACCAATGTCGAGTTGAGCGTTCCATTCCATCAGTTTTTCTCGCTTGGCTTCATCGGCTTCGATTTGATTTGAATTGGTTGCAAAGCGATGAAGTAAGGAATCAATTTCCCCAGACAAGTTACGCACCGTAATACTGGCTATCAAGGTTTCCTGCGTAGACCGAACGTTGTTATCGGATTCCGAAGCAATAAGCGCTAGGCTGTCTTGTAAGCTTTGAGTTTGACCTAGTTGCTGCTCTGATGATTGAGCAATATGTTGGCCGTAAGTACGTACTTCATCGATTTGTAGATTAAGCTCTTTGAATGTGTGCTCTGCCGTAGATGCGATTTCTAATGAGCGTTGCATGCTTGATTTGTTTTCTTGCATGGTTTCCAACACGTCATCAGTCTTGGCTTGAAGATTGGTTATCTTATTGCGAATCTCTTCTGTTGCTTCTTGAGTTCTTTTTGACAAAGAACGGACTTCATCGGCGACGACGGCAAAACCGCGGCCTTGTTCTCCAGCACGAGCACTCTCTATGGCCGCATTTAGTGCAAGCAAGTTAGTTTGTTCGGCGATGCCACTAATGGTCTCCATTACTTGGCTAATCTGCGCGGTTTCTTCCATTAATGACTGAAAGTGTTCATTGGAGTTTTCAATATGCTGATTGGCGTTATCGAGCGCTGCTTCTAAGGCAACCATGTCATGGGTGCCCTGATCTGCTTTGGATTTGGCTTGATTAGCCAGCGTTGCGGTTGATTCACAGTAGTTAGAAACGTTTTGCGTGATTTCAGAGAGCTGGCTGATGATCTCTTTGGCGTTATCAACATCTTGTTTTTGTCCGATCGCGCCCGTTTTTGAAATCCCCGAATCTTCTTGGACGGTTTCAGCAACTTCTACTAAGCGGGCAGTCGATTTACGAAGGGCGTGTACGGTTCGAGAAATATCCTCACCAATGCGGTTGAAAGTACGCAACAAGGGAGTGCTGGGAGTATCATTGCTGTCAATTCTTATCGTAAGATCACCCTCTGATAGGTGGGTAGCGATTTGCTTAAGCTGATCCAACAAGCTGGTCATAGAGGTTATGGCATATACCACAATCAAGTGATAAATCAGTAACAAAATGAGCCATAACCAAGATTGCCCTATGAAGAGTTCAATAGCAATGGGAAGAATGAACAAGGTTAGCAGCATTGACCACTGCAACGAAGAGAGTCTATTTAAGCTAGAAAATAATGATCTAAACATACGCCAGCTCCTTGGCCGGAAATCTGTTGCTCACTTCATTAAATTTAGGCGATAGATACGGAATGACCCACCGAAATCAAACATTAAATTGATTAAAATTAATTCTAAAGGGCTAGTTTTCTAAGTTGCTCACCTTAGTCTTCGTCGAGCTCATTGAAGGTAGCTTGAAAGTAGTCCCACATTAACTGACCAACCGGGCCAAGCGCTGTAGTTTTCTTGCGCGCAATATAAATGGGTACGTTGAGTGGTTCGAAAGTTGGAACAGGGATTAGCCCTGGTTCATGCTCGATTTCATGTGTGGCGAGTCGCCCCCAACCTAAGCCACTTTTTATCAGCGACTTTTTTGTTTGGTGATCAGAGACATACCATTGTAAGGCTTGCTTGACGATCCCCGAGTCAGGGTTTGACTTGTAGGATGATTTAACCACGACTTGCGGGTATTCATACAAATCACTCTGTTTGATTTGGTTTAGCTTAGCCAAAGGGAACTGGTCTGAAATGAATACCGGCAAACTCAGGTTATCAATGCGCTGATATTCTACCAACTCTTGGTTTAGTTCTCTTACGGCATAAATACCGATATCCACTTTATCATCCAACAACATACGCTCGCCTGAGGCGGTTTCTATGTCTAGATGAATTACAGTCTCTGGATAGGATTGCTTAATGTGTTTGAGAAGATCGGTTACTTTGTCGGCCGGGAAGATTGCACTAATACTGATTTTAAGTTCACTTTCGACTTCACTGTTCATCTGACGCGCGAAAAGGTCGAACTCGTTGGCAGCATCGAGCAACCGCTGGATTTTTTGCAGCAGAACTTTGCCTTCTCTGGTAAGAGTCGGGCGGTAAGTGTCACGATCAAAAATCTCTATTTGATAGTGATCTTCAACCTGCTTAACGGAATAAGACACCGCGCTACGCGCTTTAAATAGCTTCTCGCTTGCTTTGCGAAAGCTACCTTCCTGATGAATCACGTTAACAACGTGCAAATGTTCTAAGGCAATCATGGTCTAATAATATGACCATTATGGTCTAAAAGCTATGCTTTTTTCGTTCATGTTTCTCTTCTAAAGTAACTCTATCGCCAGAAAATACTCAGCTTAACCAAGCGGTTTGTTCGTACTGGCAGAAGATGGCCAACTGTTTTGAACATTTAGGAGTGAGACTATGACTTTCCAGATTTTAACGACCCCAGATAGCGCATTTGTCGACCTACCTGACTACCCATTTGCCCCTAACTATGTCGAGGTTGAGGGAATGCAAATGCACTTCATTGATGAGGGAGAAAAGGACGCTCAGGTTATTTTTCTGCTTCATGGTCAGCCTTCCTGGAGCTATCTCTATCGCCATATGGTGCCTGTGCTCGTGAATGCCGGGTATCGCGTCATTGCCCCTGACCTAATTGGCTTTGGTAAGTCTGATAAGCCAGCGACAAGTGACGTGCACACCTACGCGAATCATGTTCGTTGGATGACAAGTTTTGTTCGTCAAACTGGTGTTCGCCATGGTGCGGCATTCATGCAGGATTGGGGTGGAATGATTGGCTTACGCGCTTTAGCGAACCAACCTCAATGGTTAGATCGTTTGGTGGTTGCCAATACTGCTCTCGCTGAGATGAACGGCTTAGAAAAGTTTATGGTGCCAAAAGTGTTGAAGGTCATGGCTGCTGCGGCAGGTAAAGCGACGCTAGATAAATTGGCAAACAAGATCAACTACGGCAATTGGGCTGGATACTTCAGGCATAGCGAACGACTAGAGATTGGCAAAGTCATCCAACTACTGACGACCAAAGAACTGAGTAGTGAAGAAATGCGAGCCTACGATGCACCGTTCCCGTCATCTGAGTTCTATGCGGCACCACGAAAAATGCCTGAAATTGTTGCCGCTGAACTTGATGAAGTGAATAAGGATTGGAAAAAACTTAAGCAATGGCGCAAGCCTGTGTTGACGCTATTTAGCGATCAAGACCCATTCCTTGCGGGGCAAGGTTACGACGAGAAATTCCAGAACAATTTCCCTGGCGCTTCGGGTCAACCACATATCACGATAAACAACGCATCCCACTTTTTACAAGAAGATCAATCAGTCCAGCTAGCCAACAAAATGGTCGATTGGTTAGAGCAAACACAATATAAACAAGAGAAGGTAACTGCATGAAAGTATTAGCAATTGGAGCAAATGGTGTCATTGGACAAGCCGTCGTTAACCAACTGAGTCAGAATCATCAAGTGATGGCGGTTGGGCATAGCCGTGGAGAGGTTACCGTCGACATTGAAGACCAAGCGTCGATCAGAGCTTTGTTTGAGCAAGTTGGTCAGGTAGATGCGATTGTTTCAATGGCGGGTAACGGTGAAATGGGCAGCATCGCAGACATGCCAAGCTCAGGCTATGCGGAGGTTTTAAAGGGTAAGCTAATGGGGCAAGTTAACCTCGTTCGTATTGGTCTGGAATATTTGAAAGAGGGAGGTTCTATTACCTTAACTTCTGGTCAGGCTGCCAACTACCCAATGGCGGGGACAGCGGCGATTTCTATCGGTGTAGCGGGTATTAATGCGTTTGTCGGTGTTGCTGCCTTAGAGCTTGAAGAGGGCAAGCGTATCAATGCGGTCAGCCCTGCTGTGGTTAAAGAGACTTTAGAGCAATGGGGTGTTGATAGCAGCACAGGAATTCCTGCAAGTGAAGTGGCTAAATTCTATCAACAAAGTATTGAAGGGAATGACAACGGACACATCTTTGATGCTGTTTTAGCTCACTAGTCTTCCCAAACGCAAAACGCCCAACAGATGGTATGTCTGTTGGGCGTTTCTCTCTGAAGCGAGCCGTCAGGTTACTAGGCGCTATTTATCTTCAAGTTGATAGGCCATTGGAAAGACGACGGTGATCGGGTGGGGTGCCGTGTGCTTTGGAAACTTTGTCGCGAGTATCGTTTTCGTTGCAGCGGTATCCAAAATGGTATGCCCTGAACTTTCTAATATCGTGAGCCCAATTACACTGCCTTTTTGATTGATATCTGTCTGTATCATTGCGGTACCTTCCAGCGACAGACTTCTTGCCTCTTGTGGATAGTACAGATTAGATGACAGCCTTTTGATGTATTCTTGCTGATCAAACCCTACCGCATCAGTTGTGTGTGTGGCTGTAGTACAACCTACAGCGAGCAGAGACCACAGTAAAAACAACATTCTTATGGAGATGGATTGATAGATCGATTTCATACTCAAGACAATAAGACCCATCTATTTTTTCGTTCCAATCACTTGGAATTGATCGACAAACATACCTTGGCTAATCATCCAAGTATCTTTAGGTTTATAGAAGTAAAACTCCCACGTTACTGGATGATTTTCATGTTTGGCCACTTCCACAATACGAATTAGAGATGGAGATAATTCTTCATAATGAATATTCTCTGCTCCAATGATTGAACCGTACATAGCCAGCACAACTCCAAATTGTTGTTTGAGAAGAGTAAGCTGTTGTTTATTGGCGCTAATCGTCGGATTATTGCTAAATAGCTTATCGATAGCTTGAGTTGATTGTGCAGAAGAAAGCTCTTTGAAGAATTTGTCCACTTGCTCTTTTGGTTTGCCCTCATACGCTGAGGCTGTACCCGCACAAAACAACAGAACTAATCCTGCCATTAACTTCTTCATATAAATACTCCTGTAATTTTTTGTTGCGAACTGTTGATACTACTGACGCGGGTTGGTTTGGACTATTGAGAATGTATTGTTATTGCAATCAATAATATGAGTCATTAAACCGCCCCAAAACTGTGTTTCAGGAGGCCCGGCAAACCTGACATCGCGCTGAATCAATGTTTCAAAGAAGCTGTGTATGTCATCAACTTCTAAGCTAAAACCCAAGAATCGACCACACTCAAATTCTCCGATTTCTTCCACTTCGAGCAATAACTGAACATTGTCTAACTGATAGCCAACAAATCCGTCATTTGCGCTGCCAAAGACCTTATGTAATCCCAGTTTGTGGGTGTAAAACTGTTCGGATTCTTCAACAGATTTACACGGAATACGCATTGTGTTCATTTTCATCAGTGTGTTCCTTGATATTTAACGTCGAGTTAAGCCTTACCGATAGCTCTTTTATCAAGCTTAGTGCCGAGATGATTATCTTCAGCTAACTGATACTAGATTGAAGAGCAATTGCCGTTTTGCGCCATTTCGGTTTTTAAAACCTGTGACTTACCGTGTGTTTCGTCGACAAGCTCAACACCAGCGCCACCGACAAACACGCCCATTTTTATGTATTGATTGATAAAGTAGTTGCGTCCTTCGTCAGTGAAAAGCGTCACATGGTTTTCTGAGAATTCAGATTCGGTACTGATAATATGTTCTTGGTTGCCTTTCACCTCATGATAGAAGAACACCCCCGGGGCCGTTTCGCCAATACATTCGCCATCGACATAGACAAACTTTTTAAGCGCAGCGCCTACAAACGCATCTTCTCGATAAACGTAAATACCCGAGTTGCCTTTTTGTGGGGCAGGGAAGGACTTAGCATGTTGTGAAACCTCGGTATCTACCGTAGGAACAGAGGCACAACCAGAGAGTGCAAGGAGTAGAGCAGAACAAAGAAACAATTTATTTTTCATATGATTAACCTAGCCTTTATAAAATCGGTGGCAAACATACAACAAAATAATATTTTAGTGATTGTTATTGGTAATAATTGTGATTCTCATTAAGTTTTAAGTGTGGGCGATTTAGCTACTCGCCCATTTAATGAGCACTTAACGAGCCTTAGCTTGGCTTTTTACGTATTTCTTTACTTTCTTCATTGCCATTTGGCGTTTCAGGGGCGACAGGTAGTCGATAAATAGATTACCAGAGAGGTGGTCTATTTCGTGCTGCATTACAATGGCTAAGAACTCATCACTTTCAACTGTGATCGGATTTCCCTCTCGATCCAGCGCAGACACAACCACCGAAGTAAAACGTTCAACTTCAGCGTAGTAATCTGGCACAGACAGGCATCCCTCTTGACCAAAGGCTTTGTTTTCACCACTGACGACTTCCGGGTTAACTAGGATTAGTGGCTCATCTCTGTTATCTGAAAGGTCAATGATCACCACCGCTTCTTTACGACCTAACTGTGTAGAAGCCAAACCAATCCCGTTGTCAGTCGCATACAGGGTTTCGAGCATATCGTCGATCAGAGTTTGTATCGACGCAATGTCCGTGACTTTCTCTGCGGTTATCTTGAGGCGCGGATCTGGGGCAGTGAGAATATCTAATACAGCCATTTATCTTTAAATCCTAACAATTTGTTTAGGCTATCAATTTTAACCAAAAGAGCCGAGTGTAGTGAGTCTTAGATTGAAGAAAGTTAATGTTTCTCACTGTCTATTCCACAAATCTGATACAGATAGCTTTATTAATAAAATGTAGTGATGTTTTATATGCTTTGTAAATGGTGTTTGTGCTCTAAAAGAGCCGGACATTTAGCTAGTAGGAATATCTTTGTGAATCAGATGCTTGGTAGAGACTCTTCGGTTTCTGATACCGAACCCATGACGAAAAAAACGCATCGCGCCAAGTTTAAGTGGCGGGGCATCGAAGTGCGACTGGGTCTTGCGTTGGCAATGCTATCGATGACGACGTTACTGCTCGCCCTTTTTAGTTCGACCACTTATGACAAGCTAGAAAGCGCTCTGCTCGAGCTCAAGGAAAAAGAAATCCCAGCTCTTGAGCAGGCGGCTAGGCTAAACGATATGGTGCGTTTGGTGATCACTGATTCGTCACAGTTAGTCGCAGCCGATTCGAACCTTGAAAGGCGCAATGCCATGGTTCGTATTGAAGACAGCATAGAAGAGATGAACCAAGTACTTGCCCATTTTCCTGAGTACCATGCTTACTTTAAAGACTTGATTATGCAGGTGAGTAACAGCCTGAGTTTACTTTATCAAAGTGGTGAAGAATCGCGGCAGCTCAACAAAGAGTTACGCAACTTGCTAGAAGGTTTTTATCCTCTCTTGCAGCAAGTGAGTGAAGAGCTTGATAGCTTGCCTGCGGAGCAAAAGTCTCGTCTTCAGTACAGTCAGCTAAAGGCTTTGTTGTTCTATCAACTAGGTTTGGTTGAGAAGCTTTATAATGATGGCAGCTTCAACGAGTTGGATTACACAACCTATCGTCTAGAGCAATTGGGACAAGATTGGTTTAGCTTGTGGCTCGAGAGTGGGCTTGCTGAATCTTTGCCTGCGCTCGATGAAAAGCTCTCGGTTATCTACACCCTTGCCTCTCGCTCAAGCCGTTTAGTTCAGCTCAAGAACCAAGCGTTGGAGCACTACTATCAGCAGGAATTCTTACTTGAAAACAGCCGTAAATACCTGCATCAACTCTCCGTTCAAATAGAGCGAAATACGTCAAACGTTAACTTAGAAATTGATTCGTCGATTGCCCATGTACAAGCCTCATTAGCTTCAAATCGCACCTTCTCGCTTGCTCTCTCGGTGTTTAGTCTATTTGCCGCTGCGGGGATCGCGTGGTTCTACGTACGCAAAAATATTTTGGAGCGCCTGCTTAACCTTAGAGACGATATGTTTGCCATTTCAACAGGGCACTTGGATACCCATATTGAGTTAAAAGGGCAGGATGAAATTACCCAAATGGCGAAGTCCTTGCAGGTATTCCAAGCTACCGCAAAAGTAGTGAAAAAAACCAATCAAAAACTGGAAGCCGAAGTCGAAGAGCGCAGGCTGGCAGAAGAGAAACTTCGTGTCACTCAAGATGAGTTGGTTCAAGCAGGTAAGCTTGCCGCACTAGGGCAATTGAGTGTTGGAATTACTCATGAAATAAACCAACCTTTAACCGCGATCAGCAGTCATACTCGCAGCGCGCAAAAGTGGCTAGAGCAAGCGCGTTCAGATAAAGCGACCCAGAATCTGCACAAAATTGAAACCTTGCTAGGTAAAGTCGCGGCTCTGACGCGTCACTTGAAAGCCTTCTCGCGCAAGAGCGATGGCAAAGTGAGCTCGGTCGCGGTGATGCCTGTCGTCAACGATGCGATAGAGCTCTTTGCCAATAAGCAGATACCGATAGTGCTCGACTGCAATCTCTCTTCTTGTGAGAGTGTTCGAGCAAATCCGATTCGCTTAGAGCAAGTGTTAGTTAACTTAATCAGCAATGCTATTGATGCCGTAGAACAAACCCCTGAGCCGCTTATTTTGGTGTCTGTCTCTAGAGTGGGAGAAGAGGTCACGATTGCGGTTAAAGATAATGGAAAAGGCATACTCGCTGGCGATATTCCTCATATTTTCGACCCATTTTATACCCGTAAAGAGGTGGGCAAGGGCTTAGGATTAGGGCTCTCTATCGCTTTTAATATCATCAAAGATTTTGGTGGTTCTATTCGGGTTAACTCACAGCCGCAACAGGGTAGTGAGTTTGTTGTTCATTTAGAAGGCGCAAGAACATGACGATGGAAAAGCAAATCACCCTCATTGACGATGAACTAGATGTCGTAGAGGCAGTCAGTGAGATGCTAGAGCTTGAAGGCTTTAACGTAACCAGTTTTACCGACCCGAAAGCGGGTTTGAAGTCGTTATCTCCGGACAGTAAGCAGGTTGTTCTATGCGATGTACGTATGCCGCAATTAGACGGCCTATCTATGGTAGATGCAATTCAAAGTCGTTCGCCTGCGTGTGAAATCATCCTGATGAGTGGTCATGGTGATATTCCGATGGCGATAGAAGCGATGAAGCTTGGTGCATTCGACTTTATCGAAAAGCCGCTACAAAGTGACGAGCTGATAGAAAAGCTCAACCTCGCTTCAACGCAGGTGCAGAACGCCCCAGATACGCTTTCGGATACGCCAGAGCTACCGATTGAAAATGTCGTGATTGGGGTTTCTAGTCAAATGGAGATGGTACGAAGCCAGGTGTTGGCTTTGGCTCGAACTGGGGTGGATACCATCATCAATGGGGAAACAGGAACGGGCAAAGAAGTGATTGCTAGAGCCCTGCATCGTTACTCGAAACGTCGTGATAAGCCTTTTGTAGCCATTAACTGTGGCGGTATGACGGAAAGTATCATTGAGAGTGAGTTGTTTGGGCATGAGGCAGGTTCTTTTACCAGTGCGAATAAAAAGCGTATCGGGAAAATTGAACAGGCAAACGGTGGCACTCTATTTCTTGATGAGATTGAAAGCATGCCGATTGCGGTTCAGATCAAGTTGCTCAGAGTGATACAAGAGCGAGTCATTGAACGTGTTGGCGGTAATACACTGATTCCGGTTGATATTGTTGTGGTTGCAGCAAGCAAAGCTGATTTATCGGAGCTGAGTCAGCGCGGCGAGTTTAGGGCTGATTTGTTTTATCGGCTCAATATCGCCAGTCTAAATTTACCACCGTTACGCCAACGCAAAGAAGATATTCAGTCTCTGTTTAGGCATTTTGTGGTTCAAGCCAGTCAAAAATATAAAACGCGACCATCGACCCTCTACGCTGAGCAAATACAACAGCTGTGCCGTCATGACTGGCCCGGAAATGTGCGTGAGTTAAGAAACGTCGCAGATCGATTTGTATTGGGCATTGTGGGCGAAGGGTTTGATTTGCAGGCACCGTCGACTCAAGGTAGTGAAGCCTTTGCGTTTGAGCAGCAAATGGAGCAGTACGAGCGCAATGTGCTTACTGAAGCGCTAATTGAAATGGCAGGCAATATTAATGAGGTGTCGCTGCGGCTAAATCTACCGCGCAAAACCTTATATCGAAAGATGAAAAAGCATCAACTGGACAAAGAGAGCTTTAAGGCGAATCGCGCCAACTGAGCGATAGACACAAATGACTCAATATAACGGAGTGATAGTGTGGCTGAAGTTATATTATTGAAATTCAAGGTTAAAATATTTGGCATAGAGAGTGCTATAGAGTAACCACTCTGATTTAAACTCGCGGAAATAAATCTGTAAAACGGATGTAAACCGTTTTTGTCAGAGTCGATTAAAAATCAATAAAACAATTTGCTGCAAGGAGAAACCGATGAAGCAAATCTTAACCAGTGGTATCACTCTATTGTTAGGTGTTAGCTCAATTGCCATGGCGGGCAACGAACCAGCACAGGTCGGCCCACGCCCTCTCTATCTCGTTAGTGATATGGAAGAGAGCCCTCTAAAAACTAAGCTTGAAAGCTGTAGTGACGGCCCATTTTATCGTAGCGACTTTTCGATTGGTCACCGCGGCGCAGCAATGCAGTTTCCTGAGCATACCAAAGAGTCGTACCTAGCTGCGATTGCGATGGGAGCGGGTGTACTTGAATGTGATGTGACCTTTACCAAAGATAAACAACTGGTATGTCGCCATTCACAAAGTGATCTCCACACTACAACCGATGTTCTTGCTCACCCAGAACTTGCTAAGAAATGTTCGGTGCCGTTTAAACCAGCTAATCCTGAGACTGGCGAGGATGCACAAGTAGAGTGTCGTACTTCAGATTTTACTTTGGCTGAGTTTAGAACCTTGAAAGGTAAGATGGATGGCGCAAACCCGAAAGCCACTACCATCGAAGAGTACATGAATGGGACGCCTGGCTGGCGTACAGATCTGTACTCACAAACGGGTACTTTGATGACCCATGCTGAAAGTGCAGCGTTGTTCAAAAAGCATGGTGTGAAGGTGACGCCAGAGCTGAAGTCAGCCAAAGTTGAAATGCCTTATCAGGGCTTCAGCCAAGAGAATTATGCGCAGAAGCTAATTGATGAGCTGAAAGCGGCAGGGTTTACAGCCAAAGATGCTTATGTTCAGTCATTCAACCTAGATGACGTGAAATACTGGATTAAAAACGAACCTGAGTTTGGTAAACAAGCCGTTTACCTTGACGATCGCGTATACAATCTAGAAGGCTTTACTGCGACGCTAGAGAACATGAAAGCGCTATCTAAAGATGGTGTTCAGATCATTGCTCCACCTCTTTATGCGCTTATTCAGTTAGATGATAAGAATGCGATTGTTGCATCAGAATACGCGAAGCTAGCCAAACAAGCCGATCTCGATATTATCGCTTGGACATTAGAGCGTTCTGGCCCACTTGCGCAAGGTGGCGGCTGGTATTACCAAAGCGTGACTGAGCAAATTAAGCAAGATGGCGACATGATGAAAGTGTTGGATGTGTTGGCCAAAGATGTAGGCGTATTAGGCGTATTCAGTGATTGGCCATCAACGGTCACTTACTACGCAAACTGTATGGATATCTAATCGGCGATACAGCCTAAGTTAGCAAGATATTTGATTAAAAATGAAGGGCTTTCGAGCCCTTTTTTTAATTGTAAACTTCATGGGACAAAAATGACCCAAATGGCGTAGCTTGCGCAAGACACATTTGACCCAAATTAAAAAATGCCAGATGTGATTTTGATTAAGTATTTGAAAGTAAAAGTAAAAATAGATGGCACGTCCCCTGCAATAGTAAAGGTGAACATCAACAATAACGTGAATGTAAGGTTCTAATATGAAAAACAGTGTAAAAGGATTGTTAATCGCTGGCTCTTTGCTGCTTCCATCTATGGCGATGGCAAGTGAGTGTGCTAACCGTGGGGTACTGGATGAAAGATATTGTGATGAAAACCAAGATCTAGTGGCTGACTCACCAAAAGACTCGAACGAGTGGATCGACCCAAGCACTTTGGTTTTTACCTACACACCAGTAGAAGACCCAGCGCTGTATAAAGATGCGTTTGCCGATTTCCAAGCACACCTAAGCAAAATCACTGGCAAAAAGGTCATTTACTACACTGTTCACTCTAACTCAGCTCAGGTTGAAGCAATGCGCTCTGGTCGTTTGCATGTCGCAGGTTTCTCAACGGGCCCTACCGGCTACGCTGTAAACCTAGCGGGTTATGTGCCAATTGCGGTAAAAGGTGACGAAGCAGGTTTCCAAGGCTACAACCTAGTGACTATCGTTCGTAAAGACAGTGGTATCAACGAAATGGCGGACTTGAAAGGCAAACGAGTTGCCCATACATCGGCCTCTTCAAACTCTGGCAACCTAGCGCCACGTGCTTTGTTCCCAGCACAAGGCTTAGTACCAGATGAAGATTACAAAGTGCTTTACTCAGGTAAACACGATCAATCTATCCTAGGCGTATACAACGGTGACTACGATGCAGCGCCTGTTGCATCAGATGTTTATGACCGTATGGTTGCGGCCGGTCGTGTTGATGACTCTGAGCTTAAAATTATCTACCGCAGTCCACGTTTCCCAACGTCTGCATTTGGCTACGCTTACAACCTAAAACCTGAACTAGTAGAGAAAATTAACGAAGCTTTCTTTAGCTACCGATTCACTCCAGAGATGAGTGCGGCATTTAAAGGTGCAGACCGTTTCTCACCAATTACCTACCAAGAAGACTGGTCAGTTATCCGCGATATCGCTCATGCAACAGGCACGGCTTACACAAAAACTGGTCTGAAGAAACTGGCTGAGAAAGATGCGGCTAAGCGTGCTAAGAAAAAAGCAGCTGAGCTAGCAAAGCAAGCCACCAACCAATAAAACAAAAGTTTCTAATTCTCTAATAACGTCAAAAAGTACGGTGCCTAGTGTGTAGGGCACGGGCATCGTACACCCTAAATTTGGGCTCAAAATAAGAAAACAAGGAATAGTAGTATGGCCGTAGCAAGCTGTGACGCATCAAAATACGACGGAATAAAGATCAACAATCTCTTTCATGAGTACGTGGCAGGTAAGCCAATCCTTAAAGGTATCGACATCGATATCGATCAGCCGGGCATCATTGCCATCATAGGCCCATCAGGTACAGGTAAAAGTACCTTATTGCGTTGCATCAACCGCTTAAACGACCCGACTAGCGGTGAAATCCTGTTTGAAGGTGAAGACCTGACAAAACTGCAGGGGCAAGCACTACGTAAACAGCGTCGTCACATCGGGATGGTTTTTCAAGAGTACAACTTGGTTGAGAGACTAACGGTAATAGAAAATGTGCTCAGTGGGCGTTTAGGCTACATGTCTTCATGGAACGCTTGGCGTCGAAATTACTCGAAAGAGGATTTGCAAAAAGCATTTGAGCTTCTTGAGTTCGTTGGCTTGCAAGACTTTGCCAATCAGCGTGCCGATAGTCTTTCTGGCGGTCAGCGTCAACGTGTCGGTATTGCACGTGCAGTCATGCAAGACCCATACATCTTATTGGCGGATGAGCCAACCTCATCTCTCGACCCTAAAACCGCGGTCGAGATTATGGAGCTGATGGAGACGTTTGCCAAAGATAAACAAATCCCTGTTCTGGTTAATATTCATGATGTGAACTTGGCGAAGCGTTTTGCTACTCGCATCATTGGTATGTGTAACGGAAAAGTGCATTACGATGGCAGCCCAGAAGGTATCAGCGAAGAAGATCTCAAGATCATCTATGGAGGTGAGTCATGGCTAGATTAAGCACGTCACCTTCTTCGGTAAACGTTGAGAACCCCTTTAAAGCATCATGGGCGAGCCGAGTGGGCGTGGTAGCCGTGGTTGCTTATCTGTTTTACAGCTTCTCGACACTCAACCTTAGCTTTGAACGCCTGATTATCGGTTTTGGAGAAAGTGAGCGCTTGCTATCTCGCATGTTTCCACCCGATTTCTCTCGTTCGAACCTGCTACTTAGTGGCTTAGCAGAGAGTTTACAGATAGCGATAATCTCTAGTTTCTTTGGCATCGTTATCTCTTTATTTCTCGGTCTTTTGGCGGCGAGAAACATGATGCCATCGATTGTCTCGACACCCGTTCGTGGCTTTATTGCGCTGTGCCGTTCATTCCACCCGGTCATTATTGCCATCTTATTCGTTAAGGCTGTGGGCTTTGGTGCGTTAGCGGGGATTCTGACCTTGGTGTTTGCTTCGATTGGTTTTATCGCCAAGCTTTTTGCTGAAGCTATTGAAGAGATATCGTTTAAACAGGTTGAAGCCATTCGAGCAACAGGGGCAAGCTTTGCGAGTGTGATTTTGTTTGCAGTAATGCCACAGGTATTTACGCGTTTTATCGGCTTTGCTAGTTATCAACTTGACTCAAATCTACGTAACTCAACCATGGTGGGCATTGTTGGCGCAGGCGGCTTAGGTGGCACTCTTTTCTCTGCTTTCCAACGTTTTGATTACGATTTTGTTGCCGCCATTCTTATCACCATTATTGCACTGATTCTTGTAGGTGAGTTCTTATCTAATGTAGTAAGGAGAATCTTCTAATGACAACTGCTTCAATTGATAGAGAGTGGCAGCGTTTTACGTTCAACGAACGTTTGGCAAGGTTCGCCGCCTACTTGTGTTTTGTATCAGCGATAGTTTGGTCTTGGCAGACTGTAGAAATCATTCCAGAGTTCCTTTACGACGCACCAGCGCAGTTTGGTGACATGTTTAGCCGCATGGTTCCGTTGGATTACGGTTTTTACCCTGAAATGATTCATGCAGCCCTGATTGAAACCCTGCACATTGCAACTCTTGGGACGCTTTTTACTTTGATTCTCGCTATTCCATTAGCCTTGCTGAATGCACCTAACATTACGCCAAGCAAAACATTAAACTGGATTGCACAATTCTTCTTGGTATCTTCGCGTTCGGTTAACTCACTGGTATGGGCATTGCTGTTTATCGCTCTGTTCGGTCCTGGCGTATTAGCGGGGATCATGGCGATTGCCGTTCGCAGTGTGGGCTTTGTCGGTAAACTTCTCGCAGAGGCGATTGCTGAAGTGAATATGGGAACAATCGAAGCTTTAAAAGCGACGGGTGCCTCTTGGATGAGTATTCTGCTAAAAGGCTACTGGCCTCAAGTTATGCCGGCTTTTTTCTCGATTGTCTTATTCCGTTGGGATATCAATGTTCGAGAATCTGCGGTATTAGGCTTAGTAGGCGCTGGTGGTATCGGCGTAGTGCTTAACGACGCGCAAAACCTGTTCGAATGGCAAAAGGTGTCGATGGTCCTAGTGAGTATTTTCGCTGTTGTTATTCTCGCTGAAGCGCTAGTCGTGCATGTGCGTAAGAAGTTAATTTAATTGGTTTACGCCAATTGAAAAAGACAGGGGAAACTCTGTCTTTTTGTTATCTGGTATTTTGAGTGTTTGAAAGCAGCTCGTTTAGCAATGTATTGAGCTCGTGATGATGCTGACCACCTAACATAGAGATGGGCACTCTAATCTTACCTTGGGCGTGAGTTAGGAAGACGACTCTGCTGCTTCCCCCCTCGTTGGCATAGCTTTTTTCTTTTGCCTCTGTGACCGATGAAAGCTGACATTGTTTGGCTTTGCCTAAAATATGGCTAACCATCAGCCTTTGATCATTAAACATCAGTTGATAGCTTAAATGTTGAAGGGCAATAACGATCATTAGGCTCGTTAGAATCAGCATAAATAGAGCCATGTAGAGTGAAGCTGGTGGGTCAATGACAAGTTGAGTAAATAGAACAAGAGCAATCAGCATAGTGAACCAAGAAATGATCGCCCCCAAAAAAGATATTTGGACATCTTTCATATCAGGGTAGCGCTTTCTCGTGCTCTCCTTGTGGCTCTTCAATACAGCAAAAAAGGCAAACATCAACAGGGGTATTGAAGCTCTAATGTATTCAATATCTTCCATAAGTATTCAGTGTGACGGCTATTTGCTGTCTAGTATACTTTCAATTCTTGGAGTATCGAGCTCTTCAGAACGTAATTCATGTTCGT
Source organism: Vibrio sp. R10-SG3-ISO10 (assembly GCF_059834185.1). Lineage (NCBI taxonomy): Bacteria > Pseudomonadati > Pseudomonadota > Gammaproteobacteria > Vibrionales > Vibrionaceae > Vibrio > Vibrio sp. R10-SG3-ISO10. The sequence goes on along the minus strand of NZ_JCBDHG010000022.1, from coordinate 293,152 downwards.
ATTTTTGCTTTTCGTGCATCGCTTCAATTAGCTCACGATCTAACTTAGCAAAGTAGAGATCTTCTTCCGCTTTACCTCGCAAGCGAAGTTTTTCTGTAAAGTCCATAGTAGCCACCTCATCAGATTGACCATCTAATTTAAGTATAGATAGCGAGGCCAGTCGTTGAGGTGATCCTTGTCGAAAGAGTTGTCAGAATGTGACTAGATTTACAAATAATAAAAGGGTCATTTATCAACTAAACTTAAGGAGTACTTGATGTCGTTTTGGAGGTAGCTATGGACGTTCTAGTTCAGTTTGATAGGACAGGAAGCTATCAAGATAATCCGTGGGATCTACCAGTTTCATACCAAAAAGGAGAGATCCACTCAGTGACTCCTCTTGCCGCGATTGTGTTGATTGATAGGCGCGAAGCTCATCTCTATTTTCATGAGCGAGATAAGCGGTTCACCAGTTCCGAGAAATAATGCTTTAGCAGTGAGTTAAGTCTAAGTAACGGTAGAGAATTTTACTGGTAGTGCGCTTGTCTAAATGTTTTCGGTCATCATGAGACCACACGGCTGTTGTCTGTTTGAAACTTCATTACTAATAAAAGTCTCAATTACGGACTAAACTTAGAAGATGCTCGATGTGTTAGGAGGTAAGCATGGAGTTTCTTGTCCAGTTCGACGAAGAGGGTTTGTACCAAAACAACCCATGGGACATCCCAGTTCCCTATATGAAAGGGGAAGTGCGTGCACTTAATCCTCTTCTTGCTATGGTAATGATTGAAAGGAATCAAGCCCACCTGTACACCAACCTTAAAGATAAGCGACTGCCTATCTCCGAAGGGGAAGAGTGATCTAACCTTAATAGAGACGTAGTAGCTACCCTACTGCGTCTCTTTTTGTGCCAGTAGCTGTTTTGTAAACTCGGCAAATCCATAACCGCCCGGCTGAGTCATGACCTTAGAGGGTTTGTGTGTCAGCTTATCCCAATAGTGCTGGATGTTTTTCACTCCAACAGTCAAGGGCAAGGTTTCAAACATTTGTTGGTCATTAAGCGAATCACCGACATAGCAGCACTTGGTCAAAACATCTTGTTCAGTTAACCCTTTCGATTTTAAATACTCGAATGCACTGTTACGTTTTGAATGATTGCCGTACCAAGCGTTGATATGGATTGAACTCGCTGTCGCATGCGCGCCTAATTCGTGGATACGGGCGACTATATGCTCTACGATATTAGCGCTTAGTGGCTCTCGATTTTGGCCGATATCAATCGCGACTTCACACAGGCGATAGGCTTGGTCTAGGGTCAAGTTTACTTGTGGGTAATCTGCGAGAATATCTTCTACTTGCTGCTTTAGCTGGCTTTGTTGTTCACGCATCTTTTGCAGCGGTTCAGAACTGGTAAGAGAAATGCCTTTGGTGCTTTTTTCCAAAGTAAAAGCCCCATTCTCACCCAGTACTGCATCGACAGGCCAAAGCTGAGCAATATGATCGCACCAACCTGCACACGCTCCAGTCACCGCGACAACTTTAATCCCCTGTTGCTGTAACTCTGAAAGCGCAATCAGTGTTTCCGGTGGCAGTTTGCCTTGCCACGTCAATGTGTCATCGACATCCGTCAAAACCCACTCGATAGACTTCCATTCCTTTGAAAGTAACTTTTCCATATTGATTATCTAATGCTGTTTAAAGAACTGTTTATCTTATGAAAATTAACTCTGTATTTCAGTGAACTTGCTTAGGTTAATGAGTAACCGATGAGAGATAAGATAATCCGTTTTTACCGATGTCGTAATTGGAAATGCTTGTTGTCATAATGGCAACGCGCCAAACGGTGGAGTATCGAATATTATCCTCGCAAACGATTACTATATAAGTGAGGTAGCTATGTCCCGATTCCTTTTATGCGCATTTTCCTTTGTGCTTCTTTATCCTACGGCCATTGACCTCTACCTTGTTGGGTTACCTCAAATAGCCGCCGATCTAGCCGCAACGCAGTCACAGCTTCATATGGCGTTTTCTATCTACTTGTCAGGTATGGCAATGACGATGCTGTTTGTTGGTCGACTTGCTGATCGACTCGGACGTAAGCCTGTCGCTATTGCTGGTGCCATTGTTTTTGCTATTTCTTCCTGGCTCGGTGGCGCATCTCAAACCAGTGATGCTTTCCTGATGATGCGTTTTTTCCAAGGCGTAGGGGCAGGGTGTTGTTACGTGGTGGCCTTCGCTATTTTGCGCGACACGCTTGACGATCAAAAGCGCGCTAAAGTGCTCTCTATGTTGAACGGCATCACCTGCATGATCCCTGTTTTAGCACCAGTCATTGGGCACTTAATCATGCTGAAATTTCCTTGGCCTGTCCTGTTTAGTGCGATGGCGGCAATGGGTGTTTTAGTTTGTTTGATTGCGACGTTTGTGTTGAAAGAAACCTTGTCAAAACAGTCAAATAACCTTGCTCACAGCGAAGAGTCAGGTTCTAACGAAACACTATTGGACCGTTATTTCCTTTCTAGAGTTTTGTTTACCTCTCTTGGTGTTACGGCAATTCTTACTTATGTAAATACCTCTCCAATGATAGTCATGGAGACACTGAACTTCAGCCGCGGTGAATACTCTACGGCAATGGCGCTCTTGGCTATGGTGGGGATGTCAACTTCATTTTCAGCCCCTATTGCCCTGTCTTACTTTAAGCAAGGAACCTTGTTGCTAGGCTCACAAATCATTACTTTGACGTCGGCTATCGTCATCCTCGCGGCTCACTTGAATGGCGATAGCTCGACGCTTTACATGCTAGGTTTTGGCTTGATTAGCATGGGGTTCTCTATGGGGTTTGGGGTCGCGATGAGTCAAGCACTTAGCCCTTTTTCCAACAAAGCCGGTTTAGCCAGTTCGGTGCTGGGTATTTCTCAAGTGTGTTGCTCCGCACTGTATATCTGGTTTATGGCATGGATTGGTGTGTCTGCGGTAAATATGTTGCTAATTGCATTGGTTGCTGGTGGCGTTATCGGCATCGCTTTAATACTATTAGGAGCAAATCAACCACGTAGCGATCTTCATGAAGAAATCACTTGCACGCCTTGATCTGAATTTACTGCTTACTCTGCAATTGTTGCTACAAGAGCAGAGTGTGACCAAAACGGCAAAGAAGCTCAATGTCACGCCTTCAACGGTAAGTAAGGCATTGGGTAAGTTGCGTGATTGGTTTGATGACCCGTTGTTCGTCAATACTCCGCAGGGTTTAAGGCCAACGCCACTGGCGAGCAGCATGGAAGAGAGCCTGTCTGACTGGCTACTTATTGGTAGCCAAATCGTCTCAAGACGTGGTGATGAAGCACCAACAGGTGTGCGTTTTAATCTTGGCGTAGAGTCTCCGTTATCTTTGATCATGGTTGATGAATTGACTAAGCGCATTCACCAAACATACCCAGATTCTAAGATTAAATTTACCAATTGGGACTATGACTCACTAGAGGCCATTGCCCGTGGTGACGTCGATATCGGTTTTACGGGTAGAGAGAGCCACCCTCGATCAAAAGAGTCTCTCGAACTGCTGCCTTATTATATCAATTTTGAAGTACTCTTTACTGACTTGCCCTTGGTTTATCTACGTAAAGATCACCCCGCGCTTGAGCAGGAATGGAACTTGGAGACGTTTCTCAGCTACCCACACATTAACGTTACGTGGGAGAAAAGTGAGAGCTGGGCTCTGGATGAAATACTGATCGAGCTTGGGTTAAGCCGTAACGTTAACTTAACCATGTCGGGGTTTGAGCAGGCTCTGTTTGTTGCTGAAAAAGCCGGCCATGAGATGATCACCACCGCCCCAAAATATTGTCAGAAATATTGCCAGCAACTCCACCCAGATCTGGTTGCCATGCCGATTCCATTAGATGAGGAGCAGCAACAGAAACTTAAGATCCCATTCACTATGATTTGGCATAAACGTAATAACCGCAATCCAAAGATAAAGTGGCTGCGAGATACGATAAAGAGCTTATATTGCGATTAGATGAGCACTACCAATCAGAACATCTAATATTTCCGCTGGCACAAAAATAAGGGGACAGCTGTCCCCTTGATTTAGTCAGTTATTGAGTTAGCTGCGGAGTTCTTTGTGGAAGTAATCCAAACATAGCTGCTGCGCCTGTTGATTCACTTCAACCTCTTCATGCTGACGAAGGCTGAGATACAAATCAGTGATTTTTTCAAAAGCAGCAATGAGTGCCTGTTTTTCAGGCTTTACTACGGTTTCTTCTAGTTGAGCTGCAAAGTCTGGTAAGCGAGTTTCAATCTTTCTAACGCCTGAAGGTGTCAACCCTTGTTGCTTTAAAGCCAACGGAGAGAGCGCAACAGTACGCAGAAATGAAAGAAACTCAGTTGCCTCAAAATACTCACCACGTGCTACTTTCGTTGCTCCATAATGCATCCATATCCAAAACCTATCTTCAATCCACTGAGGATCGGGTTGAGGGTAATGTGGCTGCTGAGTTGCAAAGACGTCAGAGAGACATGTTCCTCGCTGCCAAAGCACTTGAGTATCATCGACACGTGTGGCTGCATCCGGCAAAGAAACGAACTTGAAGTCGACGTGGACGGCGCCCGGCTCGTAGATAGAGATTACTAATCGTGGTTCGCCAACGTGCTCTCCAGTGAAAGCTGCGACCTTTCCCTCTACCTTGTCTATAAGATCAAATCGCTCTTCCATAATACTAGGAAAATCGTCTGGATTGATAGCAACCACAATGTCTAAGTCGCTGTATTTATCCATAGTGTCAGAGGCATAAGAGCCACTAGCCCCGAGGCCAACGATTCTAGGATCTTGAGAGAAACAAGCGACAATCTTTTCCAGTAGCTGCTTGTGTGATTGGGGAAGAGTGGTTGGATATTTCATATTTTACCTTTAATCGATTTCGATGTGAGAACTGCCAAAGACAGTTAGTGCGGTAAAATTAACGCAGCATTACAAAGTAGCTTTAGTCGTGATGAAATGCAATCTATATCACTTGTTAACATACAAGCCGAGATGTTGATAATTTCAGCTGCGGTATCTCGTGATAAACTGTTTGGCTTATGAGTCTACGTACATAATAGGGACGGATATGGATAATTTGTTAGCGGGGTTACCTCAAGCGCTGAATGAAGAAGTGTTTGAAGACATTGTTTCCGGTCAGGATGTACGTATTGAACGAATCCTCTCTCATGGTCAAAGCTCACCGGAGTCTGGTTGGTATGATCAAGATGAGAGCGAGTGGGTGATGGTTCTATCTGGGTTTGGTGTGATTGAGTTTGAAGATGGTCGTATCGTTAAGCTTGAGCAGGGCGACCATGTCAATATCCCTGCACACTGCAAACATAAAGTGAAGCAGACCGCTCAAGACGAGATAACGGTCTGGCTAGCGGTTTTCTACAAAAGCTAAATTTCACTCGCGAGTTGGGCTAAATACGCGCGCATGTATTGAGTTCTAATTCTTGCCTCGGTTTTAGCGGCGTCAGTGTTCATCATCTGCTCTAGTTTAAACAGCTTGTTGTAGAAGTGATCGACAGTGTAGTTTTTATCATCAAACTCTCGATTCTCACAAAATGGATCGTCTGAACTGTATAAGCTTGCGCCAAAGTTAGTACTTACTTGTAGGCAGCGAGCAATACCTATCGCCCCCAAGGCATCAAGGCGGTCTGCATCCTGCACAATTTGCGCTTCGAGTGTTTGCGGTGTGATATTTGCGCTGTAACTGTGCGCGACAATCGCATGATGAATGGCATCTAAATATTGAGCTGGGTAGCGGATGGAAGTAAGGAATTCGATGGCTTTGTCGGCTGCGACCACAGAGCTCTTACTGCGCTTGGGATGGTTCTTAGCGAAGGTGAAACAATCATGCAGATAAGCGGCAGGTAGTACCACCTCTAGCTTGGCGTTTTCTTGCGCACATAGGTAGCGCGCAGTTTTGACTACTCGTTTAACGTGATTGATGTCGTGCGCGGGATCTTGAATCATTTCCTTTTCAATAAATTCAAACATGGCTTGAGTGTACTTTTCTACAGGTTCCAAGCGATCTCCTACAATAATGGTTTGATTTCTAAAAGCTTAACATAGCGATTGTCCCATACTGTCATTTCAATGTTCGAGCTTCTTGACCCGTCTATTGGTGTCACCTTTAAGCTAGATTCTTCGCGGTTAATTTCGAGGCATTGAATCTTGCATACTCTCCATATATTCAGTGGCTATATCCAGCCATTTATTCGCAGGCTAGACCAATTACCTCCAATGTGGAAAGGGATTGCCTTAGCGCTATGTTCAACAGCAATGTTTACTCTGGTCGGTGTTATTGTTCGAGTGCTAAGCGATACCATTGACGTGTTTCAAATACTGTTTTTCCGACAACTGGTGTTTATTACCTTGTTGGTGCCAGCCATGGTTCGTAGCGTAGACATTTTGCTTAAACCTAAGCGAGTTAAGCTTCACGCGCTACGTATTCTGGGAGCGTTTATTGCTCTTTACTTTGGGTTTGTCACGGTAAGTAATATTCCTTTAGCCGACGCTACGGCGCTTGGCTTTACTCAAGTCCTGTTTGTAGCGTGTATCTCTAGGCTTTGTTTGTCAGAGCGCGTCACTACTGCGCGCTTATTCACCATCATTGCGGGGTTTATCGGTGTGATGATGGTGGTTCAGCCACAGTTCCAACAAGCTTCTCTGCAATATACCGGAGCAGGCTTACTGGCTGCAATGGGGGCTGCTGTGGCTGTTGTTTGCGTGCGAAAAGTGGCACAAGAAGAACCTAGAATTACACTACTCGCGTATCAGGCGCTGTTTGTTGGAGTGATGGCTTTGTTACCAAGCCTAGCAGCTTGGCAGTGGCCGAGTTGGTCAGAGCTAGGTCTACTGCTATGTGTTGGTGTGCTTTCATCAGTGGCGCAGTGGATTGGTGTGACGGCCTATAAGTATGGGGAAGCGAACGTTATTGCCAATGTCGAATATGGAAAGATTATTTACTCTGTTGCTCTTGGGTATGGGTTGTTTAGCGAAATACCTAATGAGCTTGCGATACTTGGCCTACTCGTGATTGTTGCTAGCGCCGCTTGGCCGATTGCGTATCACCACTTCAAATCCTTTATGGTTAACAAATTGAATGATGATAACAAATCATTATTTAAATAATAAAAAACGATAATTTCCTGTCTTGATAGCTTGGACGTATTCTTGGTGCAAAGTTTATGACACGAACCACCGACACAATAGCCCGCGAGTGACTCTAGGCTGTTGTCGCTATCGACAAGGGGAAATGATGAAATTTCTGCACACCATGATCCGCGTGACTGATTTAGAAAAATCGATCGAGTTCTACACTAAGGTGTTAGGTATGCGCGTTCTGGATCGCACTGAAAATACCCAGTACCGCTACACGCTCGTGTTTGTCGGTTATGAACAAGGCGGCACAACGATTGAGCTGACTCATAACTGGGATACAGACCAGTACGAAATGGGCAATGCATTTGGTCACTTAGCACTAGGCGTTGAAGACATTTACGCCGCTTGTGATCAAATTAAAGCCTTAGGTGGCAATGTGACTCGTGAGCCTGGTCCAGTAAAAGGCGGCTCAACACATATCGCCTTCATCACCGATCCTGATGGTTACCAAATTGAACTGATTCAAGTCAGCAAGTAATGGGGCATAGACTAATGAAAGACGCACTATTTCAACCTATCCAGTTAGGCAAACTTGAACTTAAAAATCGCATTGTGATGCCGCCGATGACTCGCTCACGTGCTAGTCAGCCGGGTAATGTGGCAAACGATATGATGGCGACGTACTACGCTCAACGTGCTGGTGCGGGCTTAATTGTGGCAGAAGGCACTCAAATTTCTGAGATGGGTCAGGGTTACGCTTGGACACCGGGTATTTACTCAGCAGAGCAGATTGCGGGTTGGAAGAAAGTCACCGATGCCGTTCATGCAAAAGGCGGTGCGATCTTTGCTCAGTTGTGGCATGTAGGACGGGTTACTCATCCAGATAATATTGGTGGAAAGCAGCCAATCTCATCATCTGCCTTAAAAGCTGAGAATGTAAAAGTCTTCATCGATAATGGCACAGATGAGCCGGGATTTGTCGATGTTATAGAGCCACGAGCGATGACCAAAGAAGATATTCAAAAAGTGATTGAAGAGTATCGCTGGGCTGCGCTAAATGCGATTGAAGCAGGCTTTGATGGCATTGAACTTCATGCGGCGAATGGCTACTTGATCAACCAGTTCATCGATTCTGAGGCGAATAACCGCACAGACGAGTACGGTGGCTCAGTTGAAAACCGTCTGCGCTTCTTAGGCGAAGTGGTCGAAGCGATGACAGATGCAATTGGCGCGGATCGCGTTGGTGTACGTCTAGCTCCGTTCACATCACTGAATGGCACAGTAGACAAAACTCCAGTAGAAACTTACACGGCGGCGGCGGCTCTACTTAACAAGCTCAATGTTGTTTACATGCACATTGCTGAAGTGGACTGGGATGATGCTCCAGATACTCCCGCTGAGTTTAAAACCGCAGTGCGTGAGGCTTACCAAGGAACGATCATCTACGCAGGTCGTTACAACACTGAAAAAGCGGGGCAAGCGCTGAATGATGGTTTAGCTGATATGGTGGGTTTTGGTCGCCCATTTATCGCAAACCCTGATCTTCCGGCTCGCATCGCGAACGACTACCCACTAGCTGAGCACGACCCTGCAACGCTATTTGGTGGCGCAGAAAAAGGCTTACTTGATTACCCCGAGTATCAAGCCAGCTAATTGAAGCGAGTCAAACTAAGACAAAGCACCTCACAACCCCCAGTGAGGTGCTTTTTTGTTAATAGCCTCGTACTCAAGACTGTAACTAGAATCTGAGTAATCTTGGTTGGCCTCTTTAGCTCAACAAGGCTTTACTCTATAATTGCCGCGCTTTTATCTGGGTTAGCCCATCATTGTGGAAAAATTATGATTTCAAAAAACCAACTTAAACTACTTCGAGCTCTTGGCCAAAAGAAGCAGCGTAAAGCGCATGGTCTGTTTTTGGTGCAAGGAGAGAAGAATGTACTTGAGTTGGCGAATAGCGCGCTAACGGTAAAGCAGGTGTTCGCTACACCTGAGTTTCTTGCTGATTATCACACTGAGCTAAGTGGATTCGAGTGCATCGAAGCATCACTTGATGAGCTGACGAAAGCGAGCACTTTAGTCAGTAACAATGCGGCGATTGCCGTAGTCGAAATCCCAAGTGTAGAGACACCAAAAGCGCAAGGCTTGATGATTGCGCTAGATGGCGTGTCTGACCCTGGTAACCTAGGGACTATTATTCGTGTTGCCGATTGGTACGGTATTAAACACATAGTCGCAAGTACAGATTGTGCCGATCCATACAACCCAAAAACCATCAGTGCCACGATGGGCAGCTTTGGTCGTGTGACGGTTAGCCAACTTGACCTGCCAAGCTACCTAGAGCAATCGAACTTACCTGTCTATGGTGCTTTCCTCGAAGGTGAAAGCGTGCACAAAACAGAGTTTGCTGCAGAAGGGATTTTATTGATGGGCAGCGAATCTCACGGCATTCGCGAGCAAGCCGCTAAGTTTGTTACCGATAAGATTACCATTCCTGCTTTTGGTGGTGCGGAGTCACTTAACGTTGCGATGGCAACTGGCATCATCTTAGACAACCTGCGTCGCCAACACGGCTAAGAGCAGGGGCGCATCAATTTGCCAGATAGCTAGAGTTGACCGTTTATCCAAAGTGAGTCAACTTTAGTTCTCCAGTTCTCCGTGACTAAGGAAGGAGTAGGGAATCTCCTTCAGCATCCGTACACCAAACTAGACGCCATACTTTCTCTTCAGCTAGAATCGCTCTTGCGGCTGCACATAAATTTCAGTCAACTTAAGAGACAATACAATGATTGTAGAAAATGTGCTTCCTGAGTATTACGCAGAAATGCTTGATGTTTGGGAAAACTCAGTCCGAGCAACTCATGATTTCATAACAGAAGACGATATTGAGTTTTTTAAACCCATTATCATTGAGCAGGCATTCCCTGCCGTTACGTTAAGATGTGTAAAAAATGAAAGTGGTTCAATTCTCGGGTTCGTGGGGATTCACGAATCAAAAATTGAAATGTTGTTCATCTTAAACGAGGCAAGAGGGCAAGGCATTGGCGCTGTGCTACTGCAATATGCAATAGAGCAGTTAGGCGCGACGAAAGTCGATGTAAACGAGCAGAACCCACAAGCGGTAGGCTTTTACGAGCATATGGGTTTTAAGGTCGTTTCACGCTCGCCCGTTGATGATATGGGGAAACCTTTTCCAATTCTACATATGACACTCTAAAGTTCGGTTTGTCGTAGTTCAGCTTATTAAAAAGCAATGTTTGTTAGAAGGAACGCCCAAAGCTAATAACTTTGGGCGTTTCCGTATGTTGTAGAAAGTTGTTCTTCGTCACATGGTCAAATATATCTCAACAAAACCCACTAAAAATCATGGAGTTGTAACTGACAAAAGTTCCTTCTCTGGAGGTAGTTTATTGCCTACCAAAATACCGGTAGCCGCATGATAAGCTAAACCTTTTAATAGCTTTTTAGTTATTCCTTTCATCATAGGTTTCATCACAATAGCCCCCATTAGCCAGCCTAATGTTCCCCCTTTAACGATAAAAGCCATATCTATTGTGATATCACACGTATTTTCATCGACTACCGCGACTTTTGTTCCCGCAATTAAACTTTTTAAAGGCATGGAAAATTCACTGATTTCTACAACAAAACTTTTTCCTTCTTCATAATGGGTGATCTCTTCAACGACACTGCTACCATCATAAAAATGACACTTACGTTTTGCTCCTAAACCGAATTCTCTATCGTTTATTGCGGGGGACTTTTCTACAGAAAAATGCCATTTATCGACATGCCCCCAATCGGCTAAGGCATGCCAAACTTTCAATGCTGGAACGCTAAATCTCTGGGTAACTTCTATATTATGGGTCATGATTTTTTACCTGAATTCAATTGAATAAAATGAAAATCGAGCAGCTTATTCGAGTTTTAATTGTCGATTGATTCATTGTGACAACTTGCAGACTTTTATTGCTTTCTGGCTATTGGGATATGCAAAAGCAGTATTTTTTCGGCACTCTGTTGTTGAGTGTTTGGCGCATAGAGTTCAAAATCAGGCTTTTCCACATAATCATAATTCGATTTTGGAAGCCAGCTCCCCCATATGTATTTTAAGGTTTCAGGTAAAGAGGACATAGGTCCTGTATGCTGAAATACCGCATATAAATGTTCTGGGATAACTCTCGAAATCATTCCATCAGGAACACTATCGAAGTCACTGACCTCAACAGAGCAAATATAGCTAAACCCAATATCACCATCACTTTCTAGATACTCTTCATAAATTCCAAAAGCATCATCACCTACTCTATTTTTAATCTGACTGACATTAGGTCGAAAAGCTGACCATAGCGTGTTTATGTCCAAGTCCTCTTCCCGGTATTGGCGGGCAACCCCCACAACTTTTATTTCAGGACGAGTAACAATTTTAGGCTCCATTGATAGACGGTTTTGAAGGTGATGCAACATGTGCGGGCTAAATTGGTCTTTGTAAATGAGCCTGAACGGATCCGCATTATTTCTGTACTGTTCAGGCGTCATTTTGAAAAAGCTCTTAAAGGAACGCGTAAAAGATGCATGAGACTCAAATTGACAATCAAGTGCAATATCCAAAATTGAGCTTTCGCCTTTGGCTAGGCGCTCCGCTGCTACAGTAAGCCTTCTTTTACGAAGATACTCTTTTGGTGAATCGCCGACTAAGGAACGAAAAATTCGACAAAAATGGTAGGTAGAATAATTCGAAACTCTCGCCATATCGTGAATGTCGATGGGTTCGTACATATTTTTTTCAATATATTCAATGATATTAAAAATACGTTCCATTAGCTTTTACCTATTATACTTGTTCATTACAAACTAGGAATCGAATACTAGTAAATCCCTGATCTCTAAGAGGAATAAGTTGTTGATATTCAGGGTCATTCATAAGTAAGTTTTCAATAGAATCCCGGTTAGGAAAAGAAATCACCGCCACCGCAGCTGGTTTTTCGCCTAAGCCAATTGTAGATTCCACGTTATAGCGAGCAATCGGCACACCACCATGCTTTTTCATTAATAAAGGTGCTTGTGAACTGTAACTTTGTAGCTCCTCTTTGTTCTCAGGATTTGGGGTTGCCTCTACGATTAAGAATACTTGTTTTTCCATAATATGCTTCTCTCTTTATTCATGTAGTTAAAACTCAATTCACTCTGCGCTCATTGATGGTGAGAAGTATATTAATATTAAAAAATGGCGACTTTGCATTTCTTGCTATATTGCAATGACGTGAGTCTTTTTAGTTTGGAGGAATAAACTATTTAGCGAGAAGAAACTAGACGTAGTTTTGTTCGAAACCTCAAGTACTATATATCCCCCCAATTAAGGTCTGATATTTTATTTTGGAAAATATAAATGCCGGATATTGCTACGAAACCATCGTTAGGTTCTAACTCATTTCTATCCAAAATAAGTTATCGAGCTTTAAGAACTTCCCAACTCGCTCGTCGTTTTTTAGGGTGATTGATATTAAAAAAACAAAGGGTTGACACAAAATGCCAACCCTTCAAAATTCTCGCTTTCTCGCTTTCTCGCTTTCTCGCTTTCTCGCTTTCTCGCTTTCTCGCTTTCTCGCTTTCTCGCTTTCTCGCTTTCTCGCTTTCTCGCTTTCTCGCTTTCTCGCTTTCTCGCTTTCTCGCTACTTCTCCAGCATGCCTAGCTTGTCTGGCACGCCGTTCCACTTTTCTGCTTCATCCATGGCTGGCTTTACTTCGGTTTGTACTGGCCAAAGTTCGGCAAGTTCAGCGTTGAGCTCAATGAAAAGCGTTTGATCATCTGGCACTTCATCTTCTTGGAAGATCGCGTGCGCATCACATTCATCAACACACAAACCACAATCAATGCATTCGATTGGATTGATGACCATAAAGTTTGGGCCTTCATGAAACGCATCTGCCGGACATACAGCGACACAGTCAGTGTATTTACATTGGATACAGTTATCAGTTACGACAAACGCCATGATGAATGCTCTTAAGTTAGTCAAAATAGAAGAGAGGGGATAATACTCATCCCAAGGCAAAATTCAATATGTTTGATTTAGTATGACAGACAATTCAATTTCTCGTAAAATGCGCGCCATTGTGAGCTGACCGTTCGTCAAACGGTTTTGGCTAAGACACCTATCTATACGAGACATCAACATGATACGTTTAAATGAAATTAAACTTCCTCTTGATCATGAGGAAGAGGCGCTGACTGCTGCCATTACCAAGAAGCTTGGCATCTCTGAAGACCAAGTCATCTCTTACAATGTGTTTAGACGTGGCTACGATGCTCGTAAAAAAGCCAACATTCTATTGATCTACACGCTAGACGTGGTGGTTGAAAATGAAGCCGCACTACTTGAGCAGTTCGTTAGTGATCCGCACGTAAAAGAAACTCCAGACATGGAGTACAAATTCGTTGCGAAAGCGCCTGAGAACGTGACGGAACGTCCTGTGGTTATCGGCTTTGGTCCGTGCGGTCTGTTCGCAGCACTGATTCTTGCGCAAGCTGGGTTTAAACCTATCGTTGTTGAGCGTGGTAAAGAGGTTCGTGAGCGTACAAAAGATACCTTTGGTTTCTGGCGTAAGCGCACTCTAAACACGGAATCAAACGTACAGTTTGGTGAAGGTGGTGCTGGTACGTTCTCTGACGGTAAGCTATACAGCCAAGTAAAAGATCCAAACTTCTACGGTCGTAAAGTAATCACTGAGTTTGTTGCAGCAGGTGCTCCAGAAGAGATCATGTACGTAAGTAAGCCGCACATCGGTACCTTTAAGCTGGTAACGATGATCGAGAAGATGCGTGCAAAAATTATCGAACTGGGTGGTGAAATCCGCTTTAGCACTCGCGTCGATGATATCCACATGGATGGCGAGCAAATCACGGGTCTAACACTATCAAACGGCGAAGAGATTAAATCTCGCTACGTTGTTCTAGCCGTCGGCCACAGTGCGCGTGATACGTTTGAAATGCTGCACGATCGCGGCGTGTACATGGAAGCGAAGCCATTCTCGGTTGGTTTCCGAATTGAGCACAAGCAGTCAATGATAGATGAAGCGCGCTTTGGTCCTAACGCGGGCAACCCAATTCTTGGCGCAGCAGACTACAAATTGGTTCACCACTGTAAGAATGGTCGTACTGTTTACAGCTTCTGTATGTGTCCGGGCGGTACTGTCGTCGCCGCTACGTCAGAAGAGGGTCGCGTTGTTACCAATGGTATGAGCCAATACTCGCGTTCAGAGCGTAATGCAAACAGTGCAATCGTGGTGGGTATCGACCCTGAACGTGATTACCCAGGAGACCCACTAGCAGGTATCCGTTTCCAGCGTGAGCTTGAATCAGGTGCTTACGTACTTGGTGGTGAAAACTATGATGCACCAGCGCAGAAAATTGGTGACTTCCTTAAAGGTCGCGATCCGAGTGAGATTGGCGACGTTCAGCCGTCATTCACTCCAGGTATCCACCTAACGGATATCTCTAAAGCGCTACCAGATTTTGCCATTGAAGCGATCCGTGAAGCAATTCCGGCGTTTGATAAGAAGATCAAAGGCTTTGCGTCTGATGACGGTCTATTGACTGGTGTTGAAACTCGTACATCTTCTCCAGTTTGTATCAAGCGTGGTAAAGACTTCCAGAGCATCAACCTTAAAGGCTTCTACCCAGCGGGTGAAGGGGCTGGTTATGCGGGTGGTATCCTTTCTGCGGGTATTGACGGTATCAAGGTGGCTGAAGCTCTTTCTAAGGCAATGGTTGCTGACCTAGGAAACGCTTAAGCCAAACTAGTCAATACTAAGGCTCTTCTGTTAAGGCAGAAGGGCCTTTTTTTATCTCTACAAGGTGGTGGGAGTATTCAATTCGTCTGGCTCACCAAGGTGATTGCGAGTTCCAATTTGAGTTGAAAGGGGCCGCTGAGTTTGAACATTAAACTCTAATCAATCTCCCATTTAAATCCAGCACTGATTTCTCCGTTCTCATTTGATTGAACGTGAGTTTCGATTCCTTTGCTAGGGAATTGGGTAATGTAACATTTTACATCACTGCTTTTTTGCTTCGGATTTTTTGCGTCAAAAGAGTCTTGGGTTCTCTCTGTACATTCATCTCCTGAAAATTGAGTTTGTATCGGTGTCGTATCTTCATCGTAAGGGGAAGGCTGCCACTGGACTGGAGCAGAGATAGTATGGTTCTGAGGTAATTCATCAAGGAATGTACCCGCATAGGCGCTGGTGGTGGTAGCGGATAGTAAGAAAGCTAGCAACAAATGTTTGGTCATAAAAAGGTGCCTGTCTATAAAATCTTTAGCGAAGTTACTTTTATAAATTAGAGCCAAAATAAAATTTAAGCAATAAAAAATTATCGTATTACGATAATTTTTTATTGTTAAGTAGGTTTGGTTTGCCTAAGATATACTCAAGTTAAGTTCACTTAGGTCCTCTCATGACACAACAATCTATCAGCAAATTTAGTCGAAATTTATTGGTGCTATTTTGGTTCTCTCTTGTTTTTACCGCCGTGTTAAATACGGTATTTTGGTTTTCTGCAACGTTATGGGATGCAGAATGGTTTAAGGCTGGCTTTCCCGTTGAGGTGACATTGCCTTTAAGTTTGACTCGGTCATTGATTGGCTTTTTGCCAAGTATGCTGACAACGTTTTTGACAATGGCTCTACTGTGGCAGTTGATAGTTCTCTTTCGTTTGTATGAAAAAGGTCAGATCTTTGAACGTCAAAATACACTGTGTTACAAAAAGATCAGTTATTTATTGATGGCAACGCCTTTCGTTCAACTTATTATGGGCATACTTCTTAGCTTCGCATTGTCGTACAATGACGGAAATTGGAACGTATCGTTTGAAGTGAATGACGCTGACATCACAATGTTTGTTATTGGATTGGTGGTTCGTGTTATTGCAGTAGTAATGGAAAGAGCAGCAGAGCTTCAAGAAGAAAGTGAGCTGACAATTTAAGTGAAAGTTTATGGCGATTGTAATCAACCTAGATGTAATGCTAGCTAAACGGAAAATGCGCTCCAATGAGTTGGCGAAACTAGTTGGTATTACCGAGCAGAACCTATCAGTGCTTAAAAATGGCCGTGCCAAAGCGGTCAAATTGTCTACTTTAGAAGCAATCTGCAAGCACCTGGATTGCCAGCCAGGCGATTTGCTCGAATATACGCCTACTGAGAGCGATACCTAACTGATGTAGCCAATTGATGATGACCTTAAAAAGCCAGTGTTAATCTCTGGCTTTTTTACGTTTGATATCTTTTCTCGCTTTAATATCTTTAATTTGCATTAGTTTAGTGATCATTTTGTAAGTTAGTGTGCTGGCGACTAAGCTTTGTCTATATGCACTTTGAGGGGGATCAATGGAGCTGATTAAACTTATCTATGTGAGCACAGTTAGCAAGGAGTTTGAGCTGACGTCCTTTGAAGACATAATGAACAGTGCTCAGGAAAATAATGGTGAACATGAAGTCACGGGGATTTTGTATTTCAATCAACATTATTTTATACAGTATTTGGAAGGTAGCGAGGAGAATGTGGAGTCTACCTATCGCCGTATCCAGAAAGATAAGCGTCATTGTAATGTCACGCTGCTAGATAGAAGTTCAATAGAAAATAGGCAGTTTAGCGGTTGGTCTATGGCTTATTTGCTTCAATCAGAGATTCTAAAAACGCTCAACTTCTATTTTATGGATTCACCTGAATTCAATCCATATAGACTTGATGCACAATCTGCAAACGAGTTAATTACTGAGTTAAGAAGTCACCTGCCACTCGCTTATTTGCACAGCGATGCCTTATCGAAAACTTATCGTTAAAACAAGTATTTGCTTGCTCTACGAACATAATATTACGATTTCATTGCTCATTTTAGTCGTACTTTTTTCCTTCATGATCCTGACAAAGGTCTAAACTGAGTACTATTCGCTGTTCTATTTTTCCTATTGAATCCGACCCCTCTCAAGGAGGCAAAATGGCATCTCAGAACATCCAACATTTTTTTCATCCTGACTCTGGCACCATAAGCTATGTGGTGGCTGATCAGGATACAAAAGAAGCGATCATCATTGATCCTGTTGCCAATTATGATGTGAAAAATGACGAGATTAGCTACGAGTCTGCGCAAGAGATTATTGATCATATTCAACTTAATCAGCTGCACATAGTGGCTATTTTGGAAACGCATATTCACGCGGATCATTTGTCGGGTTCGTTTTATTTGAGTAAGGAACTTCAGGCTCCGATTTACGTTTCTGAAGGGGTCAAAGAGGTTTATGCGCAGTGGAAGGACGAACTGTGTCTCAGTGAGCTTTATCACTTTGAACATTATCTTTTGGAAAACGAAGAGATGGATTTTGGCAATTCTCACTTAGAGGTCATTGCGACACCCGGACACACGCAATCTGACTTAACCTTTAAGATAGGTGATGCACTGTTTGTTGGCGACTCATTGTTTTTTAATGGTACGGGTCGGGCTGACTTTCCTGGTGGCAGCGCTGAGAAAATGTTTGAGTCGATACGTAAGCTGTATGAATTGAAGGACAGTACAGAAGTGTACCTTTGTCATGATTACCCAGATAAGGCAGAAAACCTCCATTATAAAACCACGATAGGTGATGAAAAGCATGACAACATCTTGGTTGATGAGAATACCTCATGCCAACAATTTGTTGAGAAAAGGGAGGGACGAGATCATCAACTCACGCCCCCAAAGCTTCTTAAGCCAGCGTTGGAGTTTAACCTTACCGCGTTGCATTCTCTTCACTAAAGGCGTTGTGTTGTAAAAGGCGGAGAGTACCGAGGTTAGGTGTCGCGAAGCAGTGACTCTAACTCGAAATATGATTGAGAGGGACTAACCATGATTGTCCGGTTTATCACAATATGTATGTTGTTTGTCTTTTCAGCTCAAGCGCAGGTTCCTTCGCGCATAGTATGGACGATACAGGATGAATGGCCGCCATATGTTATCGACTCTGCAGAAGTGAAAGGTTTGGCCTATGAGATTATTTCGGAAGCCTTTGCTGAACAAGGCTACACCATTAAAAATACCATTAAACCATGGAGCCGAGCTTTAAGGGAGGTAACGACTCAGCGCTATGATATTGCGCTGACCGTTTGGAAGAGTAGCGAGAGACTCGAGTATCTTGATTTCAGTGATGCCTATCTGACCAATTCACTCATCTTTGTATCGCTAAAAGAAAACTCATTCAGTTATACAGGTCTAGAAAGTTTAAAAGAGAAACGGATTGGAGTATTGCGAGGCTATGCCTATGATGATGACTTCTTGAAATCGAATGCTTTTGATCGGATGGATTCTGATAGTTTAGCCACCAACGTGAGAAAGTTAAAAGCTGGCCGGATCGATGCATTAGTGGCCGATAAGTTTTTTTTCTTGTGGTATGTAAAAAACAATGAGTTAGAGATTAATGACTTTGCTTTGATCGACAAACCATTAGCAGAGAATCCGTTATATATTGCTATCAGTCGTGATCATCCAAACAAAGAGAGTATTCTTTCGGCTTTTAATGCCGGGCTGAAGTCTCTGCAACAGTCGGGAAGAATTGCCGAACTGATTAAACAGTACGAATAATGTAGGGCACCTGATGGTGCCCTTACTTTCTGATTATAGTCGACTGTTTATTTGTTCTATCTCCTCACGCCAACCTTGCTGCAGGTTGGGCTTTTGATGTTTAGGTTTACGCTCAAGATCTTCTTCAAGTAACGTTTCTAGCTCTATCAAACGCTCCAACAGTTGCTCTTCGCCAGTTAGCTTTCCATCGAAGGGACTCAACTCCTGCTGATTATCAGATGCTTGAACAGCTAACGCTGTGTCAGGATGTTCGGCTATCTCTTGATACACCTCTTCAACACTTAGGTATTCGGTCAATGTGCCATTGTTGATTAACTAGAAACGATTGCAGCTTTGTTCAATGAGGCTACGGTCGTGGCTGACAATGAGTGCTGCACCATTGAACTCATTCAAAGTCGCAATCAGCTCTTCTTTGCCTTCCATATCCAAGTGGTTGGTTGGCTCGTCAAGAAACAACAGATGGTATTTCGCGAGGGTTAGGCCGATAAATAGCAGGCGCGCACGCTCACCACCACTGAGTGATGCCACATCTTGGTTATGCCGCGTATACTCAAAGCCTGCACCAATGAGCGAACGCTTAGCTATTTCACTATTCACGGATGAAAAGGCCTGTAAGGCGTCGCTTATAGTGTCAGAGTCTTTCAGCTGCTTGAGAGATTGGTCGTAATATCCTAAGCGACACCTGTCATGGAAGGTGACAGCCTGTGAGCTAAATGGGCTAATCTCGGTGAGATAATGTCGGTAAAGTTGGTTAAGCAGGGTTGATTTACCACAGCCATTACTTCCTAAAACCGCAATTCGGTCGCCACTTTTTACGCGCATTTCTACCATATTAAATAGATGGAAATGGCTATCTGGTGGTGTAACGCTAAACTCGCCGGTTTCAAGCAGTCGATTGGCAGGCAGAGCTTCACCTTGCAATACAAGCTGCCAAGGTGTGCCTTCTGTCAGCTCTGTTTGAGCTTCCTCTAAGCGCTCTTTTCTCGCGAACATGGTTTTTGCTTTACGGGCGAGATCTTCGTTGTCATAAACCTTACCCCAGGTCGCGAGCCGTTTAGCACTTTTCTCTATTCGGTCTATCTCTTTTTGCTCGTTGGCATGTCGGGCTTGGTCTTGCCGATCTTTCTCAAGTAGTGCTGCTCTTGCTTGGGTGCAAGGTAGGGCAAAATGATGAAGAGATTGATCTCGCATGACCCAAGTCGTATTTGTCACTCGATCTAGCAAAGTTTGGTCGTGTGAAACCAACACAAAAGAGCCTTTCCAATTGGAGAGAAACTGCTCTAGCCAAAGTAACGAAGGTAAGTCTAAGTGGTTACTGGGCTCATCGAGAAGCAGTAAGTCTGGCTGATTGATAATGGCTCTCGCGATAAGCAATCGCATCTGCTGACCACCACTGCAATTGGCGACAGGCATATCTTGCTCAGAGTCAGAAAAACCAAGCTCGGCCAACACCAGTTCAGCGCGCCAGTCGTCATCCACGCTTAATGTTTCGGCTAAAGCTTCACGGATATTTTGGCTATAAAGGTGCTCAGGAACATGTTGCTCTACATAGCTCATAAGGCAATGAGTTGCTTTGGCTATGTGACCTTCTGTCGGTTCATATTGACCATTGAGTAGCTTCAATAGAGAGCTTTTGCCACAGCCGTTATGACCAATGAGTCCAATTTTATCACCACGATTAAGGGTGAAGGTTAGTGCTTTAAACAGCGGGTTTGAGGTGTAGGAAAGAGTTAGTGATTGTGCAGTTAAATAAGTACTCATAATTTTCTCAAGAATTTGGGGCGCAAAAGGCCGTTGTCTGTGCTGACAATAATTCTTCGAGCTTGAGGGAAAGTACTCGGGGACGTTATTCGTCTATAGTTGATATTTCGCTCAAGTCGAGATTATCGCAGCGCGATATCTAAAACTCTTGAGCGAGCCTTCATGCCATAAAAGCGTGGGTTGATTGAACACCACAAAGACATAAATTCCTCCTTAAGTTAGTTATGAAAGTGTTGTCACTTTCGGTTATTCGTTGATGAGCATTTTAGCGCCATTGTCACTAATGTACAGAAAACTATCAGGGTTCAAGACTGCTTCGTGATAACAATCATAGGCTTATACTTTTGGCTTACGCCTCTTCTCTCAACCCTGAATTTATAAATTTGGGAGGATTTACATCATGTTGCTGTTGATAAAATCACCAAATACACATGCCAGACAAGGAGTCTCCCGTGAATCAACGTCAGTCGCAACAGCAAGAGTTTGACCTAAGTGAACGTAACCTAATTGTCGGTTGTGCTAAGCAATGCCCTATACCTCCCGAGTTACTGGCAGCTACCACTGCTGGCTCTGATTACGTTGTCGACACATTTCAAAGTGGACTAACCGCAGAAGTCTTTCGAGTTCGATTTGATGGCAAGGATTACACCCTGAAGAAAAAGAGGCCAGAAGCGAAGGTGAAAAACCTTGATGGTCAGTACTCCTTCCTTAACGAAGTCCAACGTCGTCTCGATATTCAGCAGCAAAAAGACGATACGAGTACTTCGCCGGATTTCGAGTGCATAGTGTCTACGATTTATGCTGATTATCGTTTAGGCATTATTCTGTCTGACTGGGTTGAAGGGGAACCCGTTAAACAGGTAACGAGTTCAATGCTCTCGCAGCTGTTTTCTACGTTATCAGCGTGCGAAAAGATAGGTCTATTTGAATGGGATTTATGCGCAGGTAACTTGCTTGTTGATGAGCAGCATAAATTATGGCTGTTCGACTTTGGTTATATGTATCCGTTCAATCCACTTAAAGAACTCAACAGCAATGGGCTAGAAGCACCTATGTTCAACTTCTGTGAGCGATTTGAAACTCGCTTCTTATCCGGTTGGTTGTTAGAGAATGATTTATCTTACAACGACTCTATTGAAGTTTTTAAAAATGTTAAGTACGAAGCGCTCAATACCTTAGTAGAACAGATAAATTGGCTGAGAAATAACGATGCAGATCTAGGTGTTCTTACCGAAAAAGAGAATCTTGCTAAATGCTACCAGCAAGCACTGGAGAATGATCACGAGCTCGACTCTTTGTTCCAAGTAGAAATGTTTCGCTCGCATGTACTCGATATTGAGGATGATCTTGATGGTCAAAGTTGTACACCGACTACTATTAAGCGAGTGGATTTAGTGCTGTCGATGATCCGCGAGCACTACAATAAGCTCAAGCAGCAAGGTGGACTTTTCTATCACAATGAAGGGAAAACCCAGCAGGAGCTTATTGAATCATACAATCACAAGCGAGAATTGGTGAAACGGTATCAAATTAAGTAGGAAGTTATTGTTCAAGGCAGAGCTTATCAGTTTTGACTCTCTAGAATCTCTACCAAACCGCCAGCGTTATGCAAATTGGTAAAGCCTTTTGCTTTTAGATACTGATAAGCCTTCCCTGAACGATTGCCGCTACGACAATACAGTACTATCTGAGTGTCTTTATCGATATCGGCAAAGTGAATGTTCAGCGCTGAGAGCGGGTAGTTCACAGCTTGTGGTAAATGCCCTTCTGCGAACTCTGGTGGCGTTCTGACATCAACAATCATTGCTCCTTGTTCTATCCATTGCCAGCCTATCTCTGCCCGCTCAGAGGCGAAAGCTGGAAGGCTTAGCGCAGCCAGTAATGTAAAAAGTAGTGTGAGGCGCTTCATGGTGGTTCCTTTTTGCTGTAACTCACTCAGCATATCTGATTGCTCTCTTTTCGCCGCGAGATAAGTCACAACACCTACTCTTTGCCCGTTTCGTAGTGATTTTTCTGTCACATTTTCTTACGTGTCTCTTTGAATAGAAACAACCTAGAAACATCTGTTGTGACTTGGGACTCAATAGAATCTTGATACAGCGAATGTATCACCATACCTTTTACCGAGTTTATCCGTAGCCCTATATTTGGCGTCGCTGACAGCACATTTTTATAAACATTTTTAAAGGTCTACGAATGAAACTCCAAACCCTAATTTGCGCAGCTTTACTTGCAGGTGCATCGACTTCTGCTATCGCTGGAGAAACCAAACTTGATGTTCGTTTTGGTTACAATACGACGTCAGAAAATCGTGATAGCCGCGTGAAGTTTATGCATACTTTCGAAAACGGTTTTTACTTCAGTGCAGAAGCGGCTCAGCTACATAACGACGCTTACTTTGGCAGTAATGATGCTAGCAACCCAGATAAAAACGGCCTGCAAGCGGCGGCTCAAGAGTTTGAAGCATCTTACAAGTTTAATCTCAATGAGGATTGGTATTGGTCTCCGGGTCTTGTGACAGTCACAACTTCAGACTGGACGGAATATCGCCCTTACTTAAAGCTAGGAACCACGTTTGACAATGGGGTGTCGATGACAGGTCGCTATCGCTACAACTGGTCAAATGAAGCTAACGGTAAGCAGTATCTGGATGGTAGCGGCACAACACGCGGTGCATCAAATCAGTTTGATTTGTGGATCTCTAAAAACATTGGTGATTGGGGTCTAATGTATAACCCTCGCTACCGTGTTCAAGACGGTGTTGATCAGGGTACAGGTCGAGACGATTACTGGGAGCACACCATCATGGTTAACTACAAAGTCGATGAAACTTGGACGCCATACATGGAGTTGGTGTCGGTAGACGAGACATATGTGGATAGCAATGGTAAGCGCGAAAATGACTACGCGGTGCGTTTTGGCGTTGTAATGAACCTGTAGTGTAGTTTTTTGTTCTCTATCTGTCCTTTGCCAGTCAGTTCATTGACTGGCTTTTTTATGTCTGGTTCTTTATAGCTAATCCGTCTTAACCAGAATGATTAAAGCTATTACAAGCGCTTGATTACCCACTACACTCTTCTAGCTAAAAGGGAGAGTCATGCACACTATTTCACTACTTGTCGTCGCGCTAATTGCCTTCGCCGCCAACTCATTTTTTTGTCGCCTAGCATTGGCGAATCACGCTATCGATCCGGGTTCTTTTACTTGGCTACGATTGGTTTCCGGAGCGGTAACACTGATGCTTATTCAAAGTTGGCGTGGTCAAATGAGCTATCGCTTCTTTACTGATAAACACAGCTGGTGGTCAGGCATCTCTCTTTTTGGTTATGCAGTTTGCTTTTCGTATGCTTACACCCGGCTCAGTACGGGGACCGGCGCTTTGATTCTGTTTGGTATGGTGCAGCTGACCTTAGTGGTGTTTCACGTTATTTCTGGCAATCGCTTGAGTGTGAAAGAGATGCTAGGTATTGGGGTGGCTCTATCTGGCTTTACTGTTTTAATGCTACCGTCGGCAGAGGCTCCGGGTTTGAGTGCCGCTGCTCTAATGCTTGTTTCTGGCGTTTGTTGGGGCATTTTCACTCTGTTAGGGCGTCAAAATAGCGTTGCTTCAGTGTCTATTACCCAAGGGTTTATGCTCGCAAGTGTGCTTGCTTTTGCTGCCAGCCCACTACTTGTCTCGATTGAAACTGTCACGGCTGATGGCGTTTTGTGGGCGTTACTGTCGGGCGTCTTTGCTTCCGGTTTTGGCTACATTTTGTGGTATCAAGTTGTAAAGCATATCTCAGTTCTTCAGGCGTCTGTCTCTCAGTTAGCGGTGCCTGTGATTGCTTTTGCCGCAGGAAGTATAGGGTTAGGTGAATCGATAACGCTGACCGCTGCTATCTCATCATTACTGGTATTGGGTGGGATTGCCCTTATCTTCGCGGCCCGAGCGAAGAGTTAGCCCGCTAACAGCTCTCGTCCGATCAAATCGACTAGCTCTAAGATATGGATTTGAGATTCGCGATGATATGGTGAGATACCATCGACCTGTTCTTCCAAGTCGAGGTTGATACCTGCTATGCCTGCTAATGTTGAACCTAAATGACTAATTGCAAAAACCTTTAATCCTTTGCGCTTAGCATTGTGGGCCATATCGACCACAGCTTGAGTCTCTCCTGATTTACTAATTAGGATGACTGTGCCTGATTCTGCGCGAGCTAACTGGTGAATATCGGTAATGACTAAGTGAGGAATGTTAGCGAGGGAAAGAAAGCGCGACAAATACGAAACGCTCACAATCGACGCCCCACGAGAGTATAGATAGACCACCGGAGAGTGAATCAGCGACTGAGCTATCTTGTCGACTCGCTGCGCTTGGTCATCGCCCTGAGTTGTTGGCGAGACATCTTTATTCAGGTCGTCGGCGAGTTTGTATCTGAGCTCAGTGTAGCTCGCATAGCCCATCTTTTTACACACCCGATTTACCGATGTTGTTGTGGTCAAGGCCTTGTTGGCTATCGTCTTGGCTGAGACTGAATCTAGCTCTTTGGCGTGGCTGATCAGGTACTCATATATGACTCGTTCGATCCCTTTAAAGGTATTCATCGCTTACACTAAGACTTAATAACAGAATGGTTAATATTAGGCGTTAAAATGCGGGAAATTACCTTGATAGTTATCACAAAAGTATCGTCATACATGGGTTGTACGAGGAAACTGTACCTTGATACATCACCGCTAAATATACTTGCCTCAGTTGATAAGTATAACGGTGAACAACCATGAGTAAGAAAAAACTCGTTGCAGTGACCGCTTGCCCTACCGGCATTGCACACACCTTTATGGCGGCTAAAAAAATCAAGGCCTGGGCTGAAAAGCAAGGCTATGAAGTGAAGGTCGAAACGCAGGGAAGTGATGGTGTTAAAAACAAACTCACTGCTCATGATATTGCAACCGCAGACGGCGTTGTTCTAGCGGTTGATGTACCTATTATGGACATGGAGCGTTTTGATAACGCTAATCCACTTCAGGTTCGTACTCAAGAGCTGATCAAGCGCGTCGATGATTTGTTACCAACGGTATTTTTACGTGGTAAGGAAAAGTCGGACGCAGATGTCGAAGTGCATGATGAAAAGCGTTCGGCTTACCAAGTTGCTATCGGTCATATCATGACAGGTATCAGCTACATGTTGCCGGTCGTGGTGCTGGGTGGTCTGTTGATGGCTGTCGCCAAAATCACTGGTGAGTTCATCGATATTTCAGGTACGCCTATCCAAACCTTAGATAAACTTGGCTTCATGACCATCAAGTTTATGTACCCAATCTTTGCTGGTTACCTCGCGTATTCGATTGCTGGCAAACCAGCATTGATTCCTGCTTTTATTGGCGGCTTGATGACCGATGAGCCTTACAAGCGATTCTTTGATTTAGAAGGCTGGGCGCCATCTGGCTTCTTCGGTGCGATTGCGATTGGTTTCCTTGTCGGTTACCTGGTTCGCTACCTTAACGATGTGATTAAGGTGAAAACTGAACTGACCACACTCAAGACCATGCTACTTGTCCCAGCGGTGACGGGTGTCGTGATGGTGCTTACTATGGAGTACGCGATTAACCCATTCTTTGGCGCTGTAAACCTAGCGATGATCGACCTGTTTACTCAAGCCGGTGATGCTGGGCGCGGGATCTACTCAATGGTAATTGCCGCAGGTACAGCCTTTGACTTAGGTGGTCCAATCAACAAAGCCGCAGGCTCGGTTGCGCTTGGTTTGAACGGCATGGGTGAAGGGTTTGACCTGATTGCTCGTGAGTTGGGTATCGTTATTCCACCAATCGGTGTGGGCATCGCGGCGCTGCTGGATGGCAAGTTCCGCAAACCAGTTTTCTCAAATGAAGAGCGCACGGTCGGTAAAACTTCTCTGATGCTGGGCCTAATCGGTATCTCAGAAGGTGCGATTCCATTCATTCTGAAAAATCCTAAGATGATTCCAATCATGATTCTGGGTTCAATTATCGGTACGCAACTGGCTGTCGTTCTCAACGTATGGCAAAGCCTACCACTACCAGCCGTTTGGGGATGGTTCCTATCTTCTGACCCAATCAGCTACACCATTTCTGTTATCGCGGGTTCTATGTTTATCGCTATAGCTCTACTGCTGTGCACTAAACCAGACCACGCAAAAGCCTAAAAACGTCTAGCGGGGAGGCTCGCCTCCCCAAACTATCAAGAATTTATCGAGAGTTTCCCCATGGCAAAAGTACATGTCATTCCTCACACTCACTGGGATCGTGAGTGGTATTTTACTCAGCAAGACAGTGACGTTCTGGCGACTTATAACTTCACCAAAGTAATTGAAACTTTGGAGAATCAACCAAGCTACAGCTGCTACCACTTAGATGGTCAATCTGCGATTGTTGAAGATTATCTCAAAGTGCTGCCGTACATGCGTGAGCGTATGGCTAAATTGGTGAGCGATAAAAAACTCTTTATCGGCCCTTGGTACACTCAGACCGATACCTACAATGTGGCAGGTGAGTCGATTATCCGTAACCTGAAGTACGGCATGCATATCGCAGAAGAACTCGGTCACAGCATGAAGGTCGGCTACCTGCCGGACACCTTTGGTCACAACGCGCAAATGCCAACACTGTTCAAAGGAATGGGGATCGATAACATCGTATTTTGGCGTGGTATTGATTACGACCAACACGTAGAAAAATCGCACTTCTTCTGGGAGTCGCAAGGTGGTGATTCAATCTACGCTTACAACCTAGTTCATGGTTACGGCGCGGCGAAAAACATTGTTCCTGATGCAGATCATCTGGATAAGAAAATCTTCCCGATGATTGACAAGATCAAATCGCTGTCAGGTCTCGATGAAGTGCTGATCCCATCCGGTG
This sequence comes from Vibrio sp. R10-SG3-ISO10, assembly GCF_059834185.1. Lineage (NCBI taxonomy): Bacteria > Pseudomonadati > Pseudomonadota > Gammaproteobacteria > Vibrionales > Vibrionaceae > Vibrio > Vibrio sp. R10-SG3-ISO10. The sequence continues at coordinate 265,792 of NZ_JCBDHG010000022.1, read as the reverse complement.
GTGACCAGGTCAACATTGACCCGAACCTACCGGAAACTTTGCAATCAGCCAGCGAACGTTCGCCTAGTGGAGACCTCTACACCATCTCATCGATGGAAAGCTTTGTTGATTTTCTTCGCCGCAACAGCAGTGAATTTGAGACTTACCAAGGTGAGTTCAAAGCGCCGCGATACACTCGTATCCATAAGACGATTGGCTCTGTTCGCTATGACATTAAAAAACTTAACTTCGAGATTGAGCAGTTCTTACTCAAGAAGCTTGAAGTTGTGATTGCGATTGCCAAGGCGCAAGGCATCACAGTTCACACTGAGCTGGTGGATATGGCTTGGAAGAAGATCCTTGAATGTCATGCCCATGACAGTATGGGAGGGTGTAATAGCGATGCCACCAACGCTGACATCATGCACCGTCTAAAGCAAGCTGAAGAGATCTGTCACGGCTTATACAACCTAGTGGTGAAAGAGATTGCGAGCACCGCATGTGATGACAATGAAGTGATGCTCTTTAATGGCCAAATCACACCATTTAGCGGCGTTGCTAAAGTTATTGCTTTCTCTAAGCACCCATCTATTGCCTTGTCGGATGGCAAAGCCCTGCTTGCGACCGAAATTCTAGCGCGTGAGACGTTAGATGGTGGCAAAGTCATTGAAGTGACCAAAGATGGTGAGAAAGAAGTCGCCGTGCCGCCGTACTACCGCTTTGAATTGAACGTGAAGGTGTCCAACCTTCCTGCGATGGGTTATCAGGTCTTCCAAGTGGTTGAGTCAGAGTCAGCGATGCTTACGCAGAGCAGTGACGTCCAAACGATTGAAAATGCGGCGTTAACCGTCACGCTGAAAGATGGCGAACTGAGCTTAACTAACAAAGCGACAGGCCGCGTGATTGGGCAGTTGCTGCGTTTTGAAGAGCAGGCTGATGATGGGGATTCTTACGACTTTTCGCCTTTAGAAGGGGACGCGCCACGTTACCTTAATGAGTTGACTTGGTTATCAAGCCAAGTAGGTGAGACTGAGCAGACGATGACGCTGTTGGCAACAATGCCAGTGCCTTCAGATTTAGAGTCGCGTCAAGCAGGCAACGAGCTGGTTCAAGCCAGTTTTGAAATTACATTGACGCTAGATGCCAACGACGAGCAGCTTAAAGTCGCAATTCACACTGTAAATCAGGCGTGTGACCACCGCGTTCGTGTACTGATTAACTCCGATGTACAAAGCCAGGAGTCTGTCGCCACTCAGCCGTTTGCTGTGATGACGCGTCCAATTGCACCGAGTGTTGAAGGCTGGCAAGAGCGCTTCCGTGAGTGTCCGATTGATATTGAAACCACAGATGGTGCGGTTGCGATTGAGCAAGCAGGTAAAGCGGTGGTGATTAATGGTCGCGGCCTGAAAGAGTTCCAAGTTTTGCAAGGTGAACAGAGTGATGTGATTGCGCTGACGCTGTTTAAAGCAACGGGTAAGCTAGGTAAAGATGATTTGTTGTGGCGTCCGGGGCGTGCTTCCGGTATCAACAATACCGTGGTTTACACGCCAGATGCTCAGCTGCAAAAATCGATGAGCTTTGCTTTCTCGGTTGCGATGCCGACGGATGCTAGCCATCAAACGCTGCGAGCCCTAGAAAGCCAATATCTCGACCTGCCGTTTAGCTACCAGAAGCAGTCACTAAACAGCTTTGAAAATCGTCTCGAACGTTTCCAAGTCCGCTTTGACACCCGTTCAGCAGTTAAGTCATTCAGCTTGTTTGAAGTAAATCAGGCACTGACGCTTTCAAGTATTGGTCACTCCTTCTATCAAGACAATGCTGTTGTTGTGCGCCTGTTTAATGCCACAGAGGATGTGCAGCAACTTGATACCACTGCGTTTGCCCATTTTGCTCAGATGGAGCGTGTGAACTACCGCGAGCAGAGCGTGGAACAAGAGTGGTCAGTCAAACCGAACAACTCAATCGACCTACGCATTAGCTTTAAAATCTAGTGGAGCAGAGTATGAACAACGAGAAAATCTACCAAAAAGTCGCTTTGCTCTACGGTGATGAGCAAGCGGAAAGCATCACCCAAGATATCTTAGCTCTGGTTGAAAAGTGGCAAGGCAAAGCACTTCAGTATTCCAACTGGGTCGATGAGACAACATCATATCTCATCACTTACGGAGACAGCGTACAAGAGCAAGGCCGGCCAACTTTAGCAACGATGAAAACCTTTGCTGACAAGTATCTGAAAGGCGCATTGAGCAACATTCATATCTTGCCAATGTTCCCATACACCTCAGACGATGGTTTTAGTGTGGTTGATTATCGCAAAGTCGATCCTAATTTAGGCGACTGGAGCGAGCTTAACGCACTAGCTGAAAACTTCGATTTGATGTACGACTGCGTGATTAATCACATCTCTAAAAGCAGTGACTGGTTTCAGCGCTTTTTAGCCGGTGATGAAGCTTATCAAGATTACTTTATTGAGTCTGACCCAAGCCTAGATTATTCGAGTGTTACGCGCCCCCGCGCATTACCGCTCCTAACACCGTTTACCAAGGCTTCGGGTGAGACAACTCATGTGTGGACCACCTTCTCAGAAGACCAGATAGACATTAACTTTAAGAGCCCACAAGTTCTGCTGGAAAGCATTGATATTTTGCTGATGTATGCGGCAAATGGTGGTCGTTCGATTCGTTTAGATGCGATTGGTTTTATCTGGAAAGTACTGAACTCGACCTGTATCCACTTAGAGCAGGCTCACGAGATCATTAAGTTGTGGCGCATTGTGCTCGACGAGGTGATGCCGGGTTCTCTGCTGATCACCGAAACCAATGTACCGCACAAAGAGAACATCTCTTACTTTGGTCAAGGCGATGAAGCGCACATGGTGTATCAGTTCCCATTGCCACCATTAACCTTGCACGCGTTCTTGAGCCAAGATAGCCAAGTATTAACAACTTGGGCTAAAGGTTTAACGGCAGAGGCGATGGAGTCTCTCAATACGGAACGCAAGACAACCTACTTTAACTTCCTCGCTAGCCATGATGGCATCGGTGTGCGACCAACAGAAGGGATCTTGAGCGATGACGATCGTCTGATGATGTGTCAGCACGTCGAACGCAAAGGTGGACGAGTTAACTACAAGAATAACGGTGACGGCACCCAGTCGCCTTACGAACTGAATATCAACTATTTGAGTGCGGTGACAGAGCCTAACGATAGTGACGAGTTAAAAGCGAGCAAGTTCCTAGCTGCGCAATCTATTTTGCTCTCGTTCATCGGTGTGCCTGCGGTTTACTATCACAGCTTACTTGGCAGTGAAAACGATGTACAAGGCATGTTGGATTCGGGCATTAATCGCCGCATTAACCGTGAGAAGTTTAATTTTGCTCAGCTAGAAACTGAGCTGGCTGAAGAGGGCTCGTTACGTCAACGTGTTTACAGTGAAATGACGCGTCTTCTCCAACTGCGTAAAGGGCAAAAAGCCTTCTCACCAAGCTCATCTCAGCAAGTGTTAGAACTAGGTCATGGGCTGTTTGGGCTTAAACGCGGTGAAGGGGAAAGTGCGATTCAATTTGTGGTCAACCTATCAGAGCAAGCAACGGAAGTGTCGCTAGAAGCAAGCGGTTTGGATCTGATTTCACAGCGCGAGTTTGATGCGCAATTTACACTTAAACCATATCAATTTGTTTGGCTGACTCAGCCGCAAGCTCAGTAGTAGGAGTTTATGATGAAACTAGCTAACTTAACGTCTGAAAATCTAATCATGCTCGATGCTACCTTTGATGGGCGCTTCGCGGCGATCAATGCCTTGGTCGACAAAATTGATCAAGCGGGCAAGTTAACTGATCGTGACCAGTTCCTTGAAGCTGTACTTAAACGCGAAGACGAAGGCCCAACAGCTCTCGGCGAATACTTAGCGGTGCCACATGGTAAGTCGCCAGCAGTAAAAGAGCCGGTGTTTGCGTGTGCGTTTGTTAAAGATGAGATGCAGTGGAAAGGTCTCGATGGTGATGAGCCGGTGACCATGATTTTCCTATTGGCGATTCCGCCAGCAGAAGCGGGTTCTACCCATATGGAAGTGCTGACTACACTGACTTCTTCATTAGTGGACGATGATTTTCGTGACCAACTGCAAGCAGCGAACTCTCCGCAGCAAGTGATGGCGTTGTTTGGTGCAGAGCAAGAGGCAGAGAATCATGCAAAGCAGCCCGCTGAGTCAGATCAAGATGAGCCAAATTCAACCGAAGAGTTAGCACAAGATCTTAGCCGCTTTGCTTATCCGTTGGTGCTTGGGGCGGGTGTGCTGATTTCAGCATTCCTCTTCCTATTACTTTAATGGTGCGTTATGTCTGTTTTTAAACTGGATAACGTTATTCAAAACTACGCGTGGGGCAGTAAAGAGTCGATTTCTAAAATGTTTGGGATCGATAACTCGGACTGCCAACCGCAAGCGGAGATTTGGATGGGCGCACACCCCAATGGATGCTCGCGTGTCGCTGCGACGGGAGAGCTGCTTTCCGATGTGATTGCCCAAGACAGCAAAAGTATCTTTGGCGATTACACGGCAATGCGTTTTGGTGAGCTGCCATATCTGTTTAAGGTACTTGCGGCAGAAACGCCGTTGTCGATTCAGGTTCATCCAAGTAAACATAAAGCGGAAGCAGGATTTGCGCGTGAAAATGAGCAGGGGATTGAACTTAACGCTGCCCATCGTAACTACAAAGATCCGAACCACAAGCCTGAGTTGGTGTATGCGTTAACCTTCTACAAGGCGATGAATGGATTTCGGCCTATAAGTCAGATCATCGACTTGTTCCAACAAGCGGGTATTGCAAGCTTAGATGCTGAGGTAGGCGCGCTTGAGGCAAAACCTAACAGCGATGGCTTAGGTGAGTTTTTCATTGCCATTATGTCTTTGGATGAGCAGAGAAAAAACCGCGCCTTAGAACAGCTTGATCAAGCATTGGTACGTGGTCCTAAAACCGCCTTGATGCGTGAAGTGTTTGAGTATGTAGCGGAATTTAACAAGCACTACCCAGGTGATATTGGTTTACTTTCTCCGTTGTTTCTTAACACAGTTGAGTTAGCGCCAGGTGAGGCTATGTTCCTTCATGCTGAAACGCCGCACGCTTATGTACAAGGCACTGGGCTAGAGATCATGGCCAACTCGGACAATGTGCTGCGCGCAGGCTTAACGCCCAAGCATATTGATGTGGATGAGTTGATTGATAACACCTTGTTTGTCTCGACCAATCCGGAGCAAATTAAGCTGGTACCTATCTACAAAGAAGGAAAGCTGAGTTACCCCATTCCAGTAGATGACTTTGGCTTTGACATCTTAACCGCCAGTGATGCTATTAAGCGTCAATACCTTCGTAGTGCTGAGATACTGTTCTGTGTTGAGGGGGAGGTTCAGGTCGAAGTAAATCAGCAAGCGCTGCGACTAAAACCGGGAGAGTCAGTGTTTATCAGTAATGATTCAGGTATGTACAGTTACCAAGGGAATGGCACCCTAGCACGTGCCTATAACTAAGGTTAAAGAGTCAAAATAAAAATCCCCAAGTTTTAGCTTGGGGATTTTTTATTTTTAGCGATTGGTTACAAACCTGAGGTCATGTGCAGGCTGTAGAACAAACCGCGACCAATTAGCTCAGATGCGAGGATTAACACTAGCGCTATGCTTAGGTTGACCGGGTTAACGCTTGATTTGTTGATCATTGGCAAAGCCCAAATCAGTAGGCCAGCCATCAACAACGCTACTTGAACACCAAGGTAGACTCCTAAACCATCAACCAGCTGGGATGCTTTGACCACTGAAGTTTGAATATCACCAATTAGGTTGGCTTTGCCCATTGTGATAACGAGGCTCAACGCCACAGTTACGACAGCAAGCATGATGATATTGCGATCAACGATGAAGCGTGAGTCATTCGCTGACACAATCACAAGTTGAGACAGTAGCAAACCTGCAACCACCATAGTCATGATGAAGCTCAGCGGTGTATAGGCGTTAAACCAAGTCGGCACGGTATCAATCATGTAGACGTTAATCATCGCGTACATGAAGATCGCCCCAAGTACCATCGCCGCAATCATCAGTGCTTTTTGGATACCCGCTCCACCTTTTTTCAGTACAGAAAGCAGCCATTGCAAACCACCTACCGCAAAGAAAGCGGCACCGAAGAAGATTTCATTCGATAGCCATGCGGTTCCCACTTGGTTTAGTGCGTTGAAGGCACGTAATGGAGAGCCTAAGTGAGTAGTAGAGAACAAGAAACCCACTCCCATTAGAGCCCAAAGTACAAACATCGGGACCTTATAGCTGTTGATTTTATCTTCATCATGGCCCATTGCGAGTGCGCGAGCACTGACTAGAATGTAGCCACCCACAGCGGTTTGCGCTAACACCGTAAAGAAGATCAACGAATACTCATGGAAAATCATCTTACACCTCCTTAGGGTTCGCTAAGAAACCACTGGTATCACCGGTTGGTTTTGAGTTTTTGTTGAGCTTAATCACTATGTTTGGCAGCGTTAGGCTAGAGGATGGCAATGGTGCCACATCAGCTGTGGTGCCGTATTTTTCACGTAGTTCTCCGATCTCACCAAACTCAAGTGCGCGCAGAGGGCAAGATTCAACACACATCGGCTGTTTGCCTTCTGCCACACGCTCATAGCAGCCGTCACACTTAGTCATGTGACCTTTCTCTTTACTGTACTGTGGTGCGCCGTAAGGGCAGGCATTGCTACAGTGCTGACAACCGATACACACGTCTTCATCAACGACGACAAGACCGTCTTCGGTGCGCTTATGCATTGCGCCAGATGGGCACACTTTCACACATGCTGGGTTAGAGCAGTGGTTACAAGCAATCGATAGATAGTACGAGAAAACATCTTTCTGTACCCAAGTGTCGCCATCTTGAACAAAGCCGCCACCGGCGTATTCGTAAACGCGGCGATAGTTACGTTTGATGTCTAAGTCGCGGTAATCTTTACAAGCAAGCTGGCAAGTTTTACAACCAGTGCATTTACTTGAATCAATGTAAAAGCCGTATTGTTTCATTCCAACCTACCTTATGCTTTAACTGCTTTAATCTGAACAAGGTTTGTATGCTGAGGGTTACCCTTAGCAAGCGGACTTGGGCGCTGTGTGGTCAATACGTTGATTGAGCCAGCGTGGTCGACCTTCTGACCATCAGGTGCATACCAAGCACCTTCACCAAGTGCGACAACACGCGGTAAAATACGTGGGGTCACTTTTGCTGGGATACGAACCTCGCCACGGTCATTGAAAATACTGACCATGTCTCCGTTTTGAATACCGCGCTCTGCTGCATCAATCGGGTTGATCCACACTTCTTGACGTGCGGCTGCTTTAATTTCAGCCACGTTGCCGTACGTTGAGTGACAGCGAGCTTTATAGTGGAAGCCTGTCAGTTGTAGTGGGTACTTGCTCGCTAGTGGGTCATTGTGACCTTCGAATGAGTCTACATAGATAGGTAACGGGTGAATGACATCGCCATCTTTGAGTTCCCAAGTCGCCGCGATTTCAGCCAGTTGCTCGGAGTAAATCTCTATCTTGCCACTAGGAGTGTTGAGTGGATTCGCTTCTGGGTCGTTACGGAAATCTTCGTAAGCAATGTAGTCGCGGTTGTATTGGCGCTTGTAAATACCTAGCTCTTTCATCTCTTCGAATGTAGGGAGAGATGGGTCTTGCTTGCGCGTTTCAGCATAAAGGTGTTCTACCCATTGCTCTTGAGTTCGACCTTCGGTAAAGGCCTGCTCTACACCCATGCGTTTAGCAATTTCACTGCACATCTCATAGATGCCTTTTGCTTCGAACTGCGGCTCGATCGCTTTCTGTGCATAGATGAAGTAAGGCGCATTAGCGGCTTTACCATCCATCGCCCAGTCATCTTGCTCTGACGTTGTTAAATCTGGCAGTATGATGTCTGCGTATTTCGCTGACGAAGTCATGTGGTTGTCGATCACTACGATCATTTCACACGCCTTGTCATCTTGCAGAATATCGTGTGTACGGTTGATGTCTGCATGTTGGTTGATCAAGCAGTTACCCGCATAGTTCCAAATCATCTTGATTGGGTTTTTAAGACGCTCTGCGCCACGAACACCATCAGTCTTATCGGTCATCTCATGGTGACGGTAGATTGCATCCGTCCAAAGGAACATTGAGATAGAGGTTTCGATCGGGTTAGGGACGGTTGGGAAGCGCACAAATGGAATGTTGATGTCACTTTCACGTGCTCCTGTTGAGCCGCCTGCAACACCGACAGAACCTGTAAGCAGAGAAAGCATTGCAATCGCGCGACAAGCGAGCTCGCCGTTTGCAGTGCGTTGTAGTCCCCAACCTTGGTGGATAGCACAAGGTTTGTTCGTGCCCATTTCCCGTGCAAGCTTAACGATGGTATCGACTGGAATACCCGTGATTTTTGACGCCCACTCAGGTGTCTTAACAATGCCGTCTTCGCCTTTACCGAGAATGTAAGACTTGTAATCGCTGTTTTTAGGCGCAGAGGCAGGAAGCGTCTTCTCATCGTAACCGACACAGTATTTATCTAGGAATGGCTGATCAACAAGGTCTTCGGTGATCATGACATAAGCCAAACCAGCAACAAGGGCAGCGTCGGTAGATGGGCGAATTGGAATCCACTGATCTTCGCGACCGCCTGCAGTATCTGTGTAGCGCGGGTCAATGATGACGGTTTTGGCGTTCGACTTATTCTTACTTTCAACGTAATGGTGAATCAAACCACCGCCAGACATACGCGTTTCAGCTGGGTTGTTACCAAACTGAACGTTGAGCTTAGTATTGGCTAAGTCAGAGAAAGAGTTGTTGTTTGCCCAGCCACCGTAGGTGTAGCTCAAACCTTTGGCGATTTGTGCTGTCGAGTAGTCACCATAGTGGTTTAGGTATCCACCACATAAGTTCATAAGGCGAGCAATCAATGTTGACGCAGGTGGCCAAGACTTAGTGACCGTACCGCCCAGTGTGCCTGTACCATAGTTGAGGTAGATAGAGTCGTTACCATACTCTTTGATAAGGCGCTGCATCGTACCTGCAACTTCATCGTACGCTTCTTCCCAGGTAATGCGCTTGAACTTACCTTCACCCCGCTTACCTACACGCTTCATTGGGTATTTAAGTCGGTCAGGATTGTAGACACGGCGACGCATAGAGCGACCACGCAAGCAAGCTCTTACTTGGGTGCTTTCGCCATAAACATCGCTGCCAGTGTTGTCGGTTTCAACGTACTTGATTTCACCATCTTGCACATGCATACGCAGCGGGCAACGTGAACCACAGTTAACGGTACACGCACTCCACACAACTTTTTCGTCGACGTGTTTTGAAACAGCGGCAGCAACAGGTTTTGAAGTGAATGGTAAGCTGATACCACTGGCCAATGCCGCAGCGCTACCTACCGCCGAAGAGGCTTTGATAAACCCTCGGCGAGTAAGATTCATTACTCCAGATTCTTTTTTGTTATTCGTCATACAAAGATGCCTTTTATATTACTAATGGGTAATACTTTATAGGTAGTTTGTTGTCGGTAATATCAAGGATTGGACTCGTTTTGATAAAAATCAAAATAACGTGCTATAAATTTTAATATTTGTATTTTTGACATTCATTTAATATTAAATAGTGAGTGGTAATTTATAATTAATCACAGTTAAATTTAATGAAAATAGAAATGATTATCGATACTGCAAAGTTGTTGGGAATATTATTCCATCAAAAGATAAGCAAAAATGAGCTAATCGAGCTTACTACCGCACTTGTAGAAGATGGGGTATTGAGTGAGGTGACTATACAGTCACTATTGGAGCTTGATGAAGACACATTAAACGCTGACTTTACAGAGCTTTTTGAAGGGTTAGGTGAGATGAAAGCTCCGCCATGGGGTTCTGTTTACCTAGATAGAGAGAAAGTCGTCTTTGGCGATTCAACGGTTCAATATCGCCAGTTTTTATCAGACAACGAAATTGAATTAAATACGGGTATTAGAGAGCCAGAAGACCAATTTGGTTTGATGCTATTAGCGTTTGCGTTTTTATTAGAAAATAATAAATCGAAAGCTGCTAAGATATTAATGGAGTCTCACTTATTAGTTTGGGGAATGAGTTATCTAGATTTATTAAATAAAGTTTCACACAATAAGTTTTATAGTCTATTAGCCTTAGATGTCTCTAACTGGCTAAATAAACTTATTATTGACTTAGAGTTAGTCGTTGAAGAGAAGAAAATATACTTAAATGATTGAAGCTATTGATACAAATCGCAGAGGGTTTCTCTCTCGGCTATCTAAACCAGTAAGTCGCTTATCTGAGCAACCAGAGCAAACGCCAAGAAAAGCGCCGCGACCACCTAAAGCTGTGGATGAGGCGCTTTTCTTGCGTCTCTGTGATGGTTGTGGCGAATGCCAACGTATTTGTCCCAATAGTGTTATCGAGATGAGTGATCAAACTGCAAGGCTCAATCTGGATTACAACGAGTGTTCACTATGTGACGAGTGTACTAAGGTGTGCTCCAGTGGCGCGTTACACGCTTCTCAGAACAGCAAAGTCAATCTACGACCAAACTTCTCTCAGAGCTGTAATAACTACCTACAAATTGATTGTCAGCAGTGTGCTGTTGGGTGTCCTCAATCAGCAATCCGTGTTGAAGAGGGCGAGCGTCCAGTGGTAGACGAAGAAAAATGCAATGGCTGCGGGCAATGCCGCAGCCATTGTTATTTAGGTGCTATTTCAATGGCTTTTCATTCATAGCAATTGTTGGCACAAACAAAGTGTTTAGTCTGTGATGGTTACTTTGTTGATCTTAATTGTGTCTAAAGGCACGTCATCGTGGCCTTTCTTACTGCCAGTCATGGCTTTACCTATGTTGTTCACCACGTCCATCCCTGTGGTCACTTTACCAAACACGGCATAGCCCCAGCCTTGGTTGGTTTTGGCGGTATGATCAAGAAAGTCATTGTCGTCTAGGTTGATAAAGAACTGTGCTGTAGCAGAATGCGGGGCATCAGTTCGAGCAAAAGCGATGGTACCGGTTTTGTTCTTTAGGCCGCGGTTCGCTTCGTTAGCGATAGGTGCATGGGTCTCTTTCTCGGTCATGTCTTCAATATGACCACCACCTTGAATCATAAAACCGTCAATCACACGGTGAAAAATCGTGCCTTCATAAAACCCTTCTTGGCAGTAACGTAAAAAGTTTTTTGAACTAACAGGGGCTTTTTCCATGTTCAGTTCAATTTCGATATCGCCATAAGTGGTTGATAAAATGATCATTGTTATTACTCGTTGGGAAAGAAAACCCTGAGATTATAGCAAGTTTATGCCGCAGAAAATAATCATCGTCCTCTATTGATAACAGTCAGCTAATGTTCGTTTTAGGATGACTGCCTGCTAAATCCGGTCATTTCTAGTGTTGGATCTTTCCACCTTAACCCTGCCTTAACCCCAGCGTTTGATACCTTGTCTGTATATTAGCGGGAGATAACAACGATGACATTTCGATACTCAATTCTTGCTCTGATGTTGACGGCTGTTACGGGCTGCGCGGTGGGGACTAATGCCGATTTTGCACAACAGGCTGAGCAAAACGGTGCCCAGTCTGTTGATCGTTTGCTCAAACAAGTTATAGCAGAACGACAAATCACATCGATGACACGGGAAGCCACCCAAGTAACTGAGTTAACTGACTTGATTTCAGTGCCAGAGCTTGAGAGCTACTTAGACATTGCGTTTTCAAACAGCCCTAGCCTGCAACAAAGCGTGATCGCGTTGAAAATTGCTTATGCTCAACAAGGCGTTACTGTTGCCGAACAGCTACCTACTGCGAGTGCTAGCTTTTCGGGTCAATCCAAACAAGATACTGACGACAGCTATACGGGTGAAGTGACCGTGAGTTGGGAGCTGGATTTGTGGCAAAAACTGGCAGATAGCAGCGAGGCAGCACGGAAAGATATTGCGGCTTCTCAGGCAAGCCTACAATCAGCCAAAAACTTGCTGGCGGCTAATATCATGCGTAATTGGTTGGAAATAAGCGCCAATCAGCAGTTGCTTGATATTGAGCGAAGAAGGCTTGAAGTGCTGGAGAATAATGAGCTGTTGGTATTGGAGCGCTATCAGGTGGGACTGGGAAGCTTAGAAGATTTAGACAATGCGAAAGCCAGTACGGCGTCAACTCGCGCTACTGTTGCTGAGTATGAAGAAAGCTTAGAAAAGAGCAAACGTAGTCTCCAGTTGCTTACTGGACAATGGCAATCTGAGTTGGGGCAGCCAGAGGTCGCAATGACGTTTCCAAAAGTGGTCAACCCTCTTGATTCTCTCGCTGAGCAGAACATGGCTGGCAGACCAGACTTGCAGCAAGCTTTCTACAATATCGAAGCTGAATCTCTTCGTACCGATGCGGCATACAAAGCCATGTTGCCATCTTTTAGCTTAACGGCAAGTTTGACGGATATTGCGCAGTCACCAAGTGAAGCTTTGTTCACCGACCCATTGTGGGGGTTACTTGGGCAGTTATCGGCACCACTTTTTCAGGGCGGGAAACTCAAATCTCAAGCCGAAATTGCTGAGCTCACAACAGAGCAAAGCTATTGGACTTATCAGGAAACCTTACTGACGGCGATCAATGAAGTCGAGAATGCTGTGGGGCAGGAGTATTCGCTCGAAAAGCAGCAGTTACATTTAAATCAAGCATTCGCAAGCTCGAAGCGTAGCTTTGTCAGTTACGAAGAGAAGTATCGAAAAGGTCTGGTCGACATCTTTGATTTACTGACCGTTCAGCAGCAGACCTATGATACTGAATCTCAACTTGTTAACGCCACCTATCAACGTTTATTAAACCGAATCGATTTAGGCCTAGCTCTGGGCTTGGGAGTATCATCATGAAACAAAATGCCATCACTTTAGCGGTGACAATTGCTGCTGTAGCAAGCGTCTTTGCAGCTCTTGGCTATAATGGCAGCCACATGGCTCAAGCGGGCGAGAGTAACCAGTCTGAGCAGGAGATGCCAGATACCTTGCAGCAACCAACGGTGAACGAGAGTTTAAAACTCCAACAAGTCGCAGTTCAGATGACGACCAGTGCTAGTTATCAGGCTCAGGTGGTCGGTTATGGAGAGACTCGTTCAAGGTATCAGCTCAATTATGCCAGCGAAGTCAGCGGCAGGGTGATCTCATTGTCTAATGACTTTGAAACAGGAAGAGTGGTCAGTAAAGGCACCATATTGGCAAAGCTGGATGATACTGGGTACCAACAGGCGTTGGCGCAAGCCAAGTCAGATGTAGCGACGGCTGAACTTGAGCTTTTAGAAGAGCAACGTGAGGGAGAGCAGGCGAAGTCGGAATGGAAGCGCTCAGGTCTGAGTGGAGAACCGAACTCTCCATTAGTGCTCAGAGAGCCTCAACTCGCCAGTGCGGAAGCCAAATTAGCGAATGCGAAACAGGCACTGAAGAAAGCGGAGAAAGACTTAAAAGATACGGCAATACGCGCACCTTTCACCGCGTTAGTTGTAAGCAGAGAGGTTCAACCAGGGAGCTATTTGAGTACAGGCAGTGCAGTTGCCACCTTATACAGTGTTGAGCATGTCGAAGTCGAGGTGCCCCTGTCAGCGCAGCAATGGAAAAATCTGCCGACCTCGAGCGATTTAGGTGACTGGCAGGTGACGCTAACTGACAGCAGTGGCGCTCACCAATGGCTTGGCAAGGTTGAGAGAAAATTCCAACATGTGACCCAAGATACTCGCCAACGTTCGTTGGTCGTGGTTGTTGACAACCCCCTCGAACAAGACTCGCCTCTTTATCCTGGCACTTTCGTGAAAGCAACGCTTAGCGGAGCCGAAGTCGATGGCCTGTGGGAAGTGCCCGCGTCAGCGATTTCCCAACAGGGTGAAATCTGGACGGTTGACGGACAAGGTCTGTTGCAAAAATCCAACGCCAGCAAGCAGTTTGTTGGTGATGGTAAAGTGTACGTGACCCCAAGCTTAGCAGACGATATGGCTCAAGTCGTTATCAGACCACTGAGTAACTTCAAGCCAGGACTGAAAGTCATGCCAAAGGAGGAGGGATAAAATGGAACAACCTTCCCAAACGCCTAAAGGCATGATCGCTTGGTTTGCTCAAAACCCGGTTGCCGCTAACCTACTTATGCTAGGAGTTATAATCGTCGGTCTGCTCTCGGTGAACTCATTGCGCAAGGAAGCCTTCCCAAGCATGGAGCCGGACATCGTAACTGTGTCCGTTAACTATAACAGCGGCGATCCTATTCAAGCAGAAGAGGGGATTTCGATAAAGATTGAAGAGGCTTTAGAAACTGTCGCGGGTATAAAGCGCATTACGTCGACTTCTAGTGCATCGGGTAGCCATGTTTCCATAGAAAAAGAGACCAACTACAGTCTTGATACTCTGCTGACTGACGTGAAAACGAAAGTGGACGCCATTAACAATCTGCCGACAGAAGCTGATAACCCGGTGATTGATAAGGCTCGAATGCAAGATCACGCTTTGTGGGTTCAACTTTATGGCGATGCTGATCGCGCTACGTTGCAGGATTTAGCTGAGCAACTCAAGGCCGATCTGTTGGCAGAAAGTGCCATTCGTGATCTGGAAGTTAAAGCAGAAATTGATCCTATGATTTCGGTCGAGGTTAATGAGAGTCGATTGCAAGCTTATGGCTTAACGCTTACCGATGTATCTGAAGCGATCAATGCCGAATCTTCCACTAGCATTTCAACCAGCCTGCGCAATGATGAGAAAACGGTGCGCCTAAAGGTGTCTGAACAAGCCTACGAGGTCGAGGATTTCAAAGCGATTCCCGTTATATCGACCCCTGACGGTAGCCAAGTTACGTTAGGTGATATTGCTCGTGTCACGGATGCCTTTGAGGAAGATACGTTTAGCTTGTCACGATACAACCAAAGTAATGCGATGGGCATTCAAATTGTCATGGATGAGTATAGTGATGTTGTGCAAATCGTTGAGCAAGCTAAACAGGTAGTCGAGCAATGGCGTAACAGCAACCTGCTGCCGGAAAACGTCAGTATCGAAACTTGGTATGACAAAAGTACCTTGATCAAAGATCGACTATCTTTGCTGGCTAAAAATGCACTGACGGGTATCGCTTTAGTCTTTATCGTATTGGCGCTGTTTCTCAACATTCGCGTCGCATTTTGGGTTGCAGCCAGCTTACCGTTTGTTTTCTTCGGCACACTGTTCTTTATGACCGATTCCTTCGTGGGTTTAACCATTAATGAGATGACGACTTTTGGATTTATCATGGCTCTGGGGATCGTGGTGGATGACGCAGTTGTAGTAGGTGAGAGCATCTATTCGACTCGGCGTGCACAGGGGGATACGCTAAATAATACGATACTTGGCACATTGAAGGTGGCGGCACCGACTGTTTTTGGTGTGCTGACAACGGTCGTTGCTTTTCTTTCGATTGCAGCTGTTGATGGAAAAATGGGCCAGATTTATGCGCAGTTTGCGACTGTAGTAACTATTTGTTTGCTGTTATCGCTCGTAGAGTCGAAGTTTATTCTTCCGGCACACCTTGCTCATATTAATACGCATCGAAGTGAGAAAAAAGGCATCTGGAACCGTATCCAGCAAGGTGCAGACAATGGACTGGAGTGGTTCAATCAAAGAGTGTACAAACAGGTGATTAAGCAGGCGTTAAAGTTCCGTTATGCTGTCGTCATCGCCTTTATCGCGCTGTTTATTCTTGTTATTGGTATGCCACTTACAGGAGCCGTGAGAATCGCTTTCTTTCCTGATATTGCAGGCGATACAGTCAGTGCTGAAATCAGTATGTATAACGATTCTAGCTTTGGGCAGACGCAGACTAACCTCTTAAAGCTTGAAGCCAATGCACTTAAGGCCGATCAGCAATTGAGATCGGATGTAAAAAACCATGATGAGGATCTGTCCTACATTACAAGCCTTCAAGTCATTGCTGATGAAGACCGAAATGGCACGGTACAGGTAGAGCTGTCGCCTGACGCGAACTACAGCTCTAGTGAGTTTGCGGATTTGTGGCTGCAAATGTCTGGACAGATGGAAGGGGTGAAGAAGCTTAAAGTCCTCTCTTCGATGGAAATGGTTGATAACTTTAAAGTAGAGTTGAAAGCCAGCGACGAAACGGTTCTCACTCATGCAGGGAAGGCGTTTAAGCAGTTTCTGGAACAAACACCAGGAGTAAGTGGCATTGATGACAATCTAGATCTCGGGGAGCCGCAATACCGCTTCGAATTGACCGAACAAGGGCGTGCTTTAGGTATGGATACGGCGACTTTGGCTAAGCAGGTATTACAGGCGTTCGGTGGTGATATTGTTCAGCGCTTTCAGCGAGGCAAAGATGAAGTCAAAGTCCGAGTGCGTTACCCAGAAAGTGACCGTCAAACGTTGGCTGATATTCAGAAATCGAGTGTTCGTACTCCTGATGGCAAGGTGGTTCCTATGCTATCAGTCGCGAATGTCTACTCTGACTACCAACAAGCGGAAATCACTCGTATTGATAATTTGCGCGCAGTTTATCTGACTGCTGTGGTGGATAAAGATGTGGTGTCGTCTAATGAACTGGTGGCTCATTTGGAGAAAACGCTGGTGCCTCAGCTTAAATCGGATTATCCGACGCTAAAGATAGACTTTACTGGGGAAGCGGAACAGCAGAAAGAGTCGACAGACTCAATGCAATCGACTTTTGTTATGGCACTGGTGGTGATTTTTGCTCTGCTGGCGATACCGTTAAAATCTTACGTTCAACCACTTATTATTATGGTGGCGATTCCGTTTGGTATTGTAGGTGCGATCTTAGGCCACTGGCTCAATGACCTGACGATAAGTATCCTGTCTTTAAATGGGATTCTTGCTCTGAGTGGTGTTGTGGTCAATGATAGTCTGCTGTTGGTATCTAGGTTTAATGAGTTGACGAGAAATCATAACGTCCCCGTGGGTGAAGCCATTGTAGAGTCGTGCAGCAGCCGACTCAGAGCGGTATTGCTAACCTCTGTCACCACCTTTGCTGGCTTGGCTCCGTTGTTGAGTGAAACCTCGATGCAAGCGCAGTTCCTAATTCCAGCCGCCGCTGCATTAGGTTACGGTATTTTATTCGCTACGGTGATTACATTGGTGCTAACCCCATCACTGCTACTGATCCAATGCGATATTCACAATGGTTTTGATAAATTGAAGACAGCGGTGATGGGTGAGAAAAAGCTCGCACAGAGTGTTTAGCGTCTAGATTAATAGTGGTTTCATAGAGTAAGAGGTAGTCATGGAAAACTTGCAGTTGTTACTGGTTGAAGATGATTTGGATTTAGCTAAGGCGATTGTTGACTACCTTGCTTTGGAAGACATTCAGTGTGACCACGCTGCAAATGGATTGTCTGGACTAAACTTGATTCAACACGGACACTACGACACGGTGATTTTAGACTTGAACTTGCCCAAAATGAACGGTCTCGAAGTGTGTGCAAAGCTTAGAGGGCAAGGGATTGATGTACCTGTTCTGATGTTGACGGCTAAGGATACCCTTGATGACAAGCTAACCGGCTTTTCGAAAGGAGCGGATGACTACTTGGTGAAACCTTTTGCGATGGAAGAGTTAATTATTCGTGCGCAGGTTTTGTCCCGTCGGCGCAGTGGACAGGTCACTAAGTTCTCTGTTTGCGATCTTGAAGTCGATATACAAACTCAAACTGCGACTCGAGCGAATACACCGTTAAAACTTTCTCCAATCGGGTTCAAGTTACTTGAAACTTTAGTTAGAGCGAGCCCCAATACAGTTTCTCGAGAAAAATTGATGCAAAGTGTTTGGGGGGATGAACAGCCAGACAGCAACAGTCTAAAGGTTCATATGTTTAATCTGCGTAAAGTCGTGGATAACAGCTTTGAAACTAAGTTGATCCATACGATCACAGGACGTGGCTTTGCGTTGAAACGAGAGGCTACCTGATGAAGATAAGACGTAGTCTGAGGCTTTATTTTTTATTCGCCATGTTACTGACAGGATCGTTGACGATTATAGCGATGTCTGGTGTCGCGGTAAGTTACTTCTTTTCCGGCTTGGATCTGGCGATGACAGGGTTCATGCGAACACAAGCTTATCAAGTACAATTGACGGATAACACGCCTGTCAAAATCAATGACCTTACAGTGGCGAGACGATGGCAAGACCTACCACAGCCAATTCAAGACAACCTAGACCCGAATGAGTTGGTACTGAATGAAGTTCTTAAGAAAGTTGTTGGAATCCCTCTGATTGACCCGCCTAAAGCCGGCTATTTTGCGATGAAAATGGAGTACAAAGGTGACGTCCGATACGCCTCTGTACTGTTCCTTGACAATGAATATACTCCAGGTGAACTGCCCCAGTTTATCTACATTATTTTTGTAGCGATCGCTGCAATCTTTGTGTTTTCTTTAATATTGATCGCTTTTATTCGCAGTGTCTCGACTCCCGTTGAGCAACTAAAAGACTGGGCGAAATCTCTGGATAAAGAAAAGCTTAGCCAGCCTATTCCAGGGTTCGATTACAATGAACTCAATACACTGGCTGAAATCATAAGATCCAGCCTTAGTTGCGTGCAGGAAAGTTTGGAGCGTGAGCAGCAATTTTTGGGCTATGCTAGCCATGAATTGAGGACGCCCATTGCAGTCACCCGTACCAATACCGAGTTGTTGAAGAAGATGATCATCAAGCAATTGGCGCAGGACAAGCAACTCGAGGTCTTGGAGAGAATTGAGCGTGCAGGGTACACGATGACAGATTTGACAGAAACTCTCCTTTGGCTAAACCGTCAGGAAGACAAGACGCTGCCATTCAGCGACTTGTCTATTGGCGAGCTTGTTACTCAAATTGGCAGTGAGCTCCAGTATTTGCTTCAGGGAAAAGAGGTCAAAGTAGACCTTAATGTGGATGAGACGAAGCATTCGTTGCCACAAGGATTATGTAGAATCGTCATCACTAACCTTGTTCGTAATGCGTTTCAGCACACCTATCAAGGTGAAGTGCTTATTGAACAATCCGGTGGCAGGTTAGTTATCACTAATCGCAATCTTTCCGGTGGTGACAGAGAAGAGGAGTTAGGCTTCGGGTTAGGGCTAGAGTTAACCGAAAGATTGATCCACAAGTATGGTTGGCATTACGAGAATAAGACGGTTAAATCTGGGCGTTGTGTTGTACTTTGTTTCGATCAAGTCCACATGCCTTCAATAAAGCAGTTCGAGCCGGATTGTGAAGCGTAATACTCTAGCTCGTATCAGGCTATGTAGGTTGTTCATTATAGTTAAGGTATTCAATGCACAAATCATGAAAGGCTTTGGCTTGTGGCGAAATGGTTCGGTCGCTGAGGGTAAAGATACCGATTTGTCTTTCCAGTGGCGGGTCGATTAACGGAATCCACACCAAGCGGGTTTCATTGGTCGGAAAAGCGAGCTTAGGCAGAGTCGTGACACCTATCCCAAGTTCCAACACAGAAAATAGTGAGGTGATGTTTTCTACCGAATACAGGGCTTGTTGGCTCAAAGCTCGCGCTGGGGTTGGATCGAGTAGGGTACAGGTTCCGTTGCGAATGAAAGGCTGCTCCAGTAGGGTTTGCCATGCGATGCCTTCTGGCTGCTTGGCGATTGGGTTGTCGTGTAAACAGACCACACCAATTGGGTCAGACAGCAGTGGGGTAAAGTTAATCCCGCCTTCATCAAGGTGGGAAGGATTACCTAGCGCCAGATCTACTTCACCAGATAACAGGCGCTCTTCTACCCCAGCTGCGTTGTCGTCAATTAGGCTCACTTCCACATTCGGGTACTGCTCGCAAAACGCACCCAGTACACTTGGAATCAGTTTCGCCGCCACAGAGGGGACACTGGCGATTCTGACTCGACCTTGCTGACCCGCTGCCGCTGCACGTAAGTCATTGTCGAGCGCTGTATATATATTGAGAAACTGAATAATCTTAGGCAGACATATTTCACCAAATGGCGTTAATTTGGCTTTGTTTCCCGTTTCAAAAAGATTTTGTCCGAGTATCTTTTCTAGCTCTTTTATTGACGTAGATAATGCTGCCTGAGAGCGATTAGCGCGGTGTGATGCGGCTCGGAAACCACCTTCTTCTACCACCATCACAAAATGCATTAATTGTTGAAGCTTGATACTCATCTGACCACCTTTCAAATCCCTTTAATTCTCTGATGTTGTTAAAAGTGATAAATAAAACTTATCAAATGTAAAAAATTTACCGTTAGATTTATCAGGTGTCAATGTGCATGATTTAACCATCTTGAAACAAAGTTGTTACATAGGTTGAAAGGCACGTGAATACTCAAACGAAAAAACACCCAGTAAAAACCGCTCTGTTTGCTTCTAAGGCTCCCCTTGAATGGGCGATTGTTAACAACGGAACTTTATACACGGCGCAGATCCCGATCGATGACACCGGTGCGGTGGTCGAGGGCGGCATTGAGGCACAAACTCGACAGACATTTAACAATCTCGTTCATACCCTAGAGTGCGCAGGTGAGTCGCTTGACTCGGTGCTGCAGGTACTTATTTACGTGACCGATCGCGAATACCTAAAAACTGTTAATCAAATTTACGCAGAGTATTTTGAAGCGCCTTATCCAAATCGTGCAGCCATGGTGGTTGCAGGCTTAGCTCGCGAAGAAATGCTGGTGGAGTTTGTGGTTTACGCGTCGGCAAGTCAGCCAGAGTAACCCTCCAATAATTGAAACTGATTGATCTCGTCAGTCAAACAAGAACAAGGAAAGAGCAATGACTTTTATTAACAATGTTCAAGCAGAAAAGGCCCTTTATATTGGCGGCGAATGGCAGGCAGGTGTCGACACCGTAGCAAACATTAACCCGTCGGACATCAGTGAAAATCTGGGCAATTTTGCTCAAGCTAGTCAGGCTCAGGTAGAGCAAGCGATTCAAGTTGCTAAGCAAGCGCAACCAGAGTGGGAAAAGACGCCAATGGAGCGCAAGCAAGCGGTGCTACAAGCGATTGGCGATGAGTTGATTGAGCGCTGCGATGAGTTAGGCAGGCTGCTTTCACGCGAAGAGGGTAAACCCTTTGCGGAAGGACGCGGAGAAATCTACCGAGCAGGTCAGTTCTTTCAATATTTTGCGGCGGAAGTGCTGCGCCAAATTGGTGATAACGCTGCCTCCGTCCGTCCAGGCGTCTCCGTTGAAGTCACTCGCGAAGCGGTTGGCGTTATCGCCATTATCTCTCCGTGGAACTTTCCGACCGCAACGGCAGCGTGGAAGATTGCTCCGGCACTCGCGTTTGGTAACAGCGTGGTTTGGAAACCTGCCAATCTAACACCAGCAAGTGCTGTGGCGCTGACGGAAATCATTCATCGTCAAGGTCTGCCAGCGGGCACGTTCAACCTAGTACTCGGCAGTGGCTCACAGGTGGGCAATACCTTGATCAACTCGAAAGAGGTCAATGGAGTGAGCTTTACCGGTTCTGTCGATACGGGCCGTAAGGTTGCGGCCGCAACGGCACCAAACTTTGTACGCTGCCAGCTTGAAATGGGCAGTAAAAATGCCTTGGTGGTTGCCGATGATGCAGACATTCAAATCGCAGTAGAAGCGACCATTGCCGGCTCTTTCTCTGGTGCCGGACAGAAATGTACCGCGTCATCACGTCTAGTGGTGATGGATGGGATTCATGATGCCTACGTTGAAGCGCTGATCAAACGTATGAGTGAGCTGAAAGTGGGTCATGCACTGGATGAAGGTATCTTCATGGGGCCAGTTGTTGACGGTAATCAGCTTGAAGCAAACTTCGAGTGGATTGAAAACGCTCGTCAAAGTGGTGCTGAGCTGGCCTTTGGTGGCGAGCGCCTTAACTTAGCGCACGACGGCTACTACATGTCGCCAACCTTATTCCTCAACACCCAAAACAGTTGGGAAGTGAACCAAGAGGAAGTGTTTGCGCCGATGGCGAGTGTGATTCGAGTGGCTGACCTAGATGAAGCCATAGCCGTTACCAACGATACCCGTTTTGGCTTGACGGGCGGCATTATCACGCAAAGCCTGCGCACTAGTGCCATCTTCAAGCAGCAAGCGCAGACCGGTTGTGTAATGGTGAACCTACCGACCGCAGGCACCGACTACCACGTACCGTTTGGTGGCCGCAAAGAGTCTAGCTTTGGCCCGCGCGAACAAGGTCAATACGCGAAAGAATTCTACACCGTGGTGAAAACCGCTTACCAACGCCCTTACTAGGCTCTGACCGTGGGAGGCAGAACATTACCTGCTTCCCAATTAAAGGCGATTCAACGTTTAAGGAGTGGTTATGTACCAACAACGGATTGTGATAGATGGATTGCAATACTGCAATTGGGATCGTGAGTATTTCCAAACCCTTAAGGCGAGTGGCATCACTGCTGTTCATGCCACTATCGTCTATCACGAAAATGCACGTGAGACCCTAACTCGCTTTGCCGAATGGAACCTTCGCTTCGAGCAAAACGCAGACCTCATCATGCCAATTTATTCCATGGCAGATGTGGCAAAGGCGAAACAGCAGGGCAAAGTCGGCGTCTTCTTCGGTGCTCAGAATTGTTCGCCTATTGATGACGAAATTGGTCTGATTGAAGTGATGCGTCGCCAAGGTTTGTTAATCATGCAATTGACTTACAACAACCAGAGCTTATTGGCGACAGGTTGCTATGAGCAGAATGACTCAGGTGTTACTCGCTTTGGCAAACAAGCGATCGAAGAGATGAATCGCGTTGGCATGATCATCGACATGTCTCACAGTGCAGAGCGCTCAACGCTAGAAGCAATCGACCTCTCTTCAAGACCAATCTGCATTAGCCACGCTAACCCGACGTTCGCTCATGATGCTCTGCGAAACAAATCCAACACCGTGCTCAAAGCACTAACACAACGTGGCGGCTTACTTGGTTTTAGTTTGTACCCCTTCCATTTGCCAAATGGCAGCCAGTGCACGTTGGACGATTTTTGCCAAATGGTGGCGAAAACGGCTGACCTATTTGGCGCCGAACACTTGGGCATTGGTAGTGACTTGTGTCTTAACCAACCACAACAAGTTCTGGAGTGGATGCGCAATGGCCGCTGGTCGAAAGCGATGGATTATGGCGAAGGCTCGGCCAGTAACTCGGGTTGGCCAGATGCGCTGCCGTGGTTTAGTGGCAGTAAGGGGATGGAGAACATCTACAACGGATTAATGCGCCATGGATTCAGTGAATCTGAGGCGGGACAAATACTGGGTGATAACTGGTTTAATTTCCTCAAACAAGGACTCGAGCCTATTTCAGAGCAGTAACCCAAACAAGGAACAGCCTGCCAACACAACAATAATAAGGCAGGTGTTAATTTAACTTTTGCTGCCAGTCGTCGGCTGCCGCAAAACAGTCTGGAGTCAGAGTATGTCTGATTTAACCAATAGCATGAAAGCAAACCCTATGAACGTGTCATCGGGTAAGCCACAAGCAAAACACAACACTACGCCTGCCACCGAAAACTCTCCAGATAAGCTGGGTTTGAGTAACCCAGCCTTTTGGTACAGTGGCGGTTTTATCGCACTTTTTGTTGCACTCGCGCTCTATGATGGTGAGCTGCTATCAAGCTTAGTCAATGCTGGCTTTGCATGGTCAGTGCAGGTCTTTGGACCTTACTGGCAAATACTGCTTCTTCTCACCTTTCTTATTGGTCTTGGTCTCGCTGCAGGGCGAACAGGCAAGGTGATTCTTGGTGGTTCGGCCAAACCGGAGATGGATGGTTTTCGCTGGATGGCGATCATCTTCTGTACCCTGCTTGCTGGTGGTGGCGTATTCTGGGCAGCGGCGGAGCCTATCGCTCATTACGTGAGCCCCCCGCCACTATATGGTGCGCAGGATAATCCGCAGCAAGGTGCGGTCAATGCACTATCGCAATCCTTCATGCATTGGGGTTTCCTTGCGTGGGCAATTGTTGGCAGCTTAACGTCAATCGTTGTCATGCACCTGCATTACGACAAAGGCCTACCTCTAAAGCCTCGCATTTTGCTTTACCCTGTGATTGGTGAGCGTGCCCTTAAAGGCCATACCGGTGCACTGATTGATGCGTGTTGTATTATCGCTGTGGCGGCCGGCACCATTGGGCCAATTGGTTTCCTCGGTCTACAGGTTAGCTACGCGTTAAATGCGCTGTTTGATATTCCTGATGGCTTTACCACGCAACTTATTATCATTCTGTTTGCGATTGCTCTGTATACCCTATCTGCTTTGAGTGGTCTTAATCGAGGCATGCAAATGCTCAGCCGCTACAACGTGATTCTGGCGATTGCCTTAATGATCTACATCCTACTGTTTGGGCCAACAGACTTTATCTTCAATGGTTACATTCAAGGTGTCGGTAGCATGCTGGATAACTTCATCCCAATGGCGACCTACCGCGGAGATGAAGGTTGGTTGAGTTGGTGGACGGTGTTCTTCTGGGGCTGGTTCCTAGGTTATGGTCCAATGATGGCGATCTTCATTGCTCGAATCTCACGTGGACGCAGCATTCGTCAGATCATTTCGACAATTAGCATCATTGCGCCACTCACAACCTGTTTCTGGTTCACCATTGTTGGTGGTTCAGGTCTGGCGTTTGAAATTGCAGAACCGGGCAGTGTGAGTAAAGCGTTTGAAGGCTTCAACTTACCGGGTGCACTGCTTGCCGTTACGCAGCAACTGCCTCTACCAATGCTTGTCTCGATTTTGTTCCTCATCTTGACCACGATTTTCATTGTCACGACAGGTGACTCGATGACTTACACCATCAGTGTCGTGATCAGTGGTGAAACGGAGCCTAACGCTATCGTTCGTACTTTCTGGGGCGTTGCGATGGGGGTCACTGCGCTGATTCTCATCTCACTGGGCTCCGGAGGCATTTCAGCTCTGCAATCTTTCATTGTTATTACCGCAGTACCTGTCTCTCTAATACTGCTGCCTTCGCTATGGAATGCACCTCAGATCGCAATGAAGATGGCCAAGGAGCAAGGGCTTTAATTTATTAATCCAATACCGATGAGTTTGCGTAGGCTGTACCCTACGCCCGCGCAAACTCCTATTATTCTTACAATAAAAAATAGGTGGTGAGCAAAATGGATGCACATCGTTCTAATTACACTGAAACCCAGCTGCGCAATGCAGCCCTTGTCATGGCTCCGGAAAGGCTAGGCGCTATGCACCAAAATCGAATCAGCTTTGTGAGAAGTTTGATTCGTAAAATGGCGACACAAAACTGGCGTGTAACCAAGCATGAGTGGCAATTATGTCCGCAGGGCTATGGTCATGTTATTTACCAACTGGCGACTCCGACCCAAACATATCACTTAGTCGTCTTTTGCGATGAGATTGCCGACGAAGAGCGTAATGATCGTGTCATTGCGGAAAAGTGGGATGTCACATTCGCTTTGGTTCATGGCGATGTTGATGTTGAACTGTTAGAGCAGTTGCGTGCCAATGTGCCCCTGCAAGAAGCAGGTCGAAATCCTAACAAGGTGCTTGTATTGGCGCGTGCAAACAAGAGCGTGCGAGTTTTTGAGCATATAGTCGGCGCTTTAGCCAAAGGTCAGCAGCCACAGCCCGACGAGTTGGCAGAGGTTGGTTACATACTGCGTACTACGGCGGTGTATGGCAATGGTAAATTTGGCATTGCCGATTTTAAGCTGCTTGAAACGAATCCTGATTTTAATCAGTCCTTTAGCGCGCAAATGTGTGCCGTGTACATGCTGCGTGAGTTTAGCCTAGATTGGGTGCATTATCTTGCAGAGCAGAAAGGTGGCGATAAGGCTATCTTGCTACACAAAGGCTTGCAGCGCTATTTAGGAGTGGGCAACGCAACGGGCTTAGGCATGGCGCCTTATCTAATCAATCATCCGTGTATCGTTGATCAGTGGATGACGTCAAGAGAGCGCGCGATTGGGCAAGTATTGGCGTTGCCGTGTGACAGCCAGAAGCATGAGCAATTGCGAGATTTATTGGCTAAGGCCAAGTGCCATTTAGAACAAGTCATCACCATTAACGAACAACAAGACAGCTTAAATCAATTGGCGATCACCGATATTGCTCAGCTTATAGAGCACCTGCCGCAAGTTATTGCGGCGCATTCGCACTGGTGTGATGTTGTTAAGCAGGCTGAAAGCATGAGTTTGGAAGCCCAAGAAATCCTTACCTCTTGTCTGCTTGAGATCTATCCGAGTGTGGTTGATCAGTTTGAAAACCAAATGAACACCAGCGAAGCACTATCGATTCCAAGTGGTAAAACCGTCCAACAGCTGCGCCAGTTACTCAGCGACAAATACAAGTGGGCTGTCGAAGCAGACTACTCGCTAGCAGAAAACAAATACTGGTTCTGGTATCGCTCTCAAGATAAAGAAGAACCAAGACTCGGTGTCCGCGGTGAAGAAGCGGGTGAAGATCGTGAACTGCCACTTGATATTGGTCGTCAGGCCAATCAGTTGTTCCATGCGCTTGATGACTACTCTGCTGAGACGAGCGTGGCGGAGTTTCTCCTCCAGTGCCCTCAATATCGTGCTATCACCCGACGGGTCTGGACTTTAGGTAATCGCGTTATGGGTGACATCCAGATGAACGTATTACGTCAAGATGCGCTACCAATGCACCTGCTACGCTGCAAGCTGGCAATATTCGGCGCAACCAAATTTGACCCGCGCTCTGATCGCTGGGTACGAGTGACCTTCTTCCAAGGAGCGCCATTGTTAGATGAAATCCGTGACCCAGAATATAGTGACACATGGATTTTTCCGACCACGCCAAGTAGCCAAGAGATTACCTGCACAGAGCCACAAAAGATCAATGGAGGATTGGCATCATGATCGTTTCACACAATGAATTGGTTGCCGCAGTGAATAAGGCATTTTTAGGTATGCGTCGTCATTGTGGTGAAGCGGATGTCATCGCCAATATGGTGGCGGATTTGCAGATGGTGGGGCTTAGCGGCGTGAGGCATTTTAACAATGCCAGTCAGTTTCTCAGCCTAGATTCAGATTGTGCGGTATCGATCTCCAACCAAAGCGATTCTAGCTTTGAGGTTGATTTCCACAATAGCAGTATCGCATGTCAGTTGCCTGCGGTACTCGATTTTGCCTTAGAGAAAATGGTGGATAACAAAACCATCTCAATCACGCTAAAGCAGTGCCATAATCGCTGGTTAGCCTACAGTGAGCTGGTTCGTTTGGCCGCAAAAGGCATCGCCTGCCGTGCACAATGGGTCAATGGTAGCAGCCCTCAACGCGCCTTGTATGTGCTTAATCGTGGTTGCATCGCACCGGAGGTGTATTTTTCCGACAGCCTAGTAAATGGTGACGATGACGTACACTCAATGCTGATTGAGCTATCGGTTAACGACTTTGATGTTAACCAAAGTGCGAAAGGTTACTCTATCCATGTTGATAGTGCAGAGTTAAGCCGCGCCCAACAAACATCATGGCAAGAGGGTATCTTGGTTGAAGATGCTGAGTGGGAGACATTAAAACAAGCGGCCACGGTGTTCTTGGTTGAAAACAGTGCCCGTTCAGTTCAAGGAGCAGGCGAGTTAGCCTAGCGTCAGATCGAAATAGACAAAGGGCTGTCATCGCCAGCCCTTACGGTTAATCATTAAATCCTAGTGCTAGTCCGAATAGAAGTAGCCCTGCGCCACACAATTGATTAAGTCGATGCTTTGCTTTACTCAGTAAGGTTTGCAGCTTATTAGAGGAGAAGAGTAGTGCGACTAATACAAACCACAGGCCGTGTAGAAGCATCATATAGCCACCATAGATAAGGGCATTGTTGTTGCTTGATGCGTCGTTGGTCATTACCTGACTGAAAATACTCAAGAAAAACAGCATGGTTTTAGGATTAAGCACATTACAAAGAAAGCCTTCACCTAAATAGCGCCAAGCGGATTTGGCTGCGCTCGGCTCGATTGCATTAGACGGCGCTGAGGAGCGTGCCAAAAGGCCCTTTAATCCTAAGTAAATTAAGTATCCTGCACCTAGGTATCGCACCAGATTAAATAACCATTCATTTTGTGAGATTAGGTAACTAATGCCGAGCATCGAGTAAGCAATATGAACACCGATGGCAAGACTGATTCCCAGTGCACTCATCACACCCGATTTACGGCCATGATTAAGGCTGTTTCTAAGCACCAGAACAAAATCAGCTCCCGGGCTAATCACGATTAAGATGCCCAATAGCGCTAAACTTACTAACTCCATATTTATTCCCAGTTTGATTGGATTGTGGCTAGCATTGTAGGTAAATCTGGTTGTGCCTATAATCGAAATGAATTCTAGTTTTGTGTGAGAAAAATTCACTAATGAGGCATCTTAAATCCTTTCATGTTTTTCATGTTGCAGCGCAGTGCTCAAATTACAGCGAGGCTGCAGAGCAACTGAACATTACGCACGGTGCAGTCAGCAAGCAGATTAAAGTGCTGGAAAACTATCTCGACCAGACCTTGTTTGTGAAGCAAGGAAGAAATGTCCGTTTGAGTCAGCAAGGTGAGCTGCTGAAAACCTACACAGAGCAGGCTTTTCAAGCGCTTGAAACGGGTGTGGCTAAGTTAGGAACACACAATCAAAACGTACTAGAAGTCTCTTGTGAACCGACACTAACCATGCGTTGGTTAATGCCTAGGTTGTCTACGTTTAACGACGACTTCGCTACGGATGTGCGCTTATCAACCGCAGGTGGAGCAATCAATCTGGATCGATCTGGATTATCCATGGCGATACGACGAGATGACTTTGCTATTCCCCATGACTATCAGCAAACTCCTTTAATTGAAGAGTGGGTTGGACCTGTGATGTCACCTGAGTACTGGCAACAAGTAGAACGGGATTTGAGTGCCATGAAACTGCTGCACAGTCAGACACGTCCGTTGGCTTGGGAAAATTGGTGTAATGAGCTCAACAAACCGGAGCTGCTAGCCAATGAGCAACAGACTTTTGCTCATTTTTATTTCTCACTTCAAGCCAGTGTTGATGGGCTAGGGGCAACGATAGGCTCTTACCCTTTGGTTGTTGATGACCTGCAACGTGGTAATCTCATCGCCCCGTTTGGTTTTATCCCGTCGGGGCATAGCTATATCTTACTCAGCAAAAATCAGCCAGCCACAAAATTGGAAGAGCAGTTTCGACTATGGCTACTGGAATCCTTTAAACAATGTAAACCTTGGGTCGTTGAACCGCTTATAAAGTCCGATATTGACTGAACAAACTACCTAATTAGTTGATCGCAGTACTAGCCCTGCGCGTCAGCTTAAAGCCGATATCTGTTACGGCTTCTACTCGGTCGCCTTTGATCTGGTGGAGCAGTTTTTCTGCGGCTTTGGTTCCCATTCGCTCGTAGTCGACTTCTGCACTGGTTAGGCTCGGGTAGGCATGCTCTGCCATTGACGATCCCTCTAAACAGATGATCGCAATATCGGTTGGAACCTTGAGTACTCTACGGTGGCATTCAAATAATGCGCCGATGGCAATCTCTTCATGACTACATACCAACGCATTGAGAGTGGAATCGCGCAGCAGTAGCTTAGCCAAACCTTCGGCTCCGAGTTGTGAAGAAGGGGCTTCGTGCGTGGTTAGAAAGTGATCTGGTGTTAGATAGTTCTCTATCATCGCGCTTTGCCAACCATGGAGTTTGCGCTGGAGAGTTGAATGCTCACCACGTGCACCAATAAAGCCAACATTGTTAAAACCTTGCTCGATAATATGCTTGGTACAGGATTTCCCGATGTCGAAATGATCCACACCAATATTCAGATATTGGGCGGTAGAGGTAAGTTCGGCGATCTCAAGTACTGGCGTATTTGCTGCCTCCAACAACTGATGGGTGCGTTTGCTGTGTTCGCCACCAAACAGTACCACGCCCGCAGGGCGACTTTCGAGAAAGGTTGAAAGCAGTTTTTCTTCTTGATCTACCGAGTAGTCGCTGTAGCCGAGAATCAGTTGGTAACCCGCTTTGTTTAGGGTTTGCTGGAAGCTAGGTAGGAACAAGGCACAAGATTTATCGATCAATGAAGGCAGGATCAAAGCAATGGAATAGCTTTCAGCTGAGGCCAATGCACCCGCCGCTTTATTGGGAATATAACCTAGCTCATCAACGACTTGCTGAATCTTTTCTCGCAGTTTATCAGACACCAAATCTGGCGTTCTTAATGCTCGCGAAACGGTCATTGAACCCACACCGGCCTTTTTGGCTACATCGGCAAGTGTGACTTTTCCAGTGCTTCTGCGTTTTCGCGGTTCGCTCATTTTTTATTTTCGTTTTTTTATCTATTAATTCGCCGCGACATCTTATCACAGCCCTTGGGTTGAAATGATATTAGCGCATTAGATGGTGATCACAAGCATATGAAACCGCATTAAGATTAATAAATGGTAGCGCTATCACAATTTATGATAGCGCTACCAGATAGCGCTATCATTTGTGATCATCATCCGGTTTTTCCAAAAGGATCATCGTTAGAGTAGCGCCATCAAAACAACAAATCGGAAAGATCCAATGCTAAGTGAACTGATTACCTCTGATGTGATTCGAGTCCATGCTGAAGCCAGTGACTGGAAAGACGCTGTTCAAAAATCGTGTCAGGCATTGCTTGATAATGGCGCTGTTGAGCCAAGCTACGTAGAGGCGATTTTCCGCTCGCATCAAGAGCTAGGTCCTTACTATGTCGTTGGCCCTGGTATGGCGATGCCGCATGCAAGACCAGAAGATGGCGTTAATCGTTTATCACTTGCGATCACTGTGATTCAAAACGGCGTTAACTTTGACTCTGAAGGTAATGACCCTGTGAAGATGTTGGTGACGCTAGCGGCAACGGATAGCGATAGCCATGTCGGTGCCATTTCAAAACTGGCTGAGCTGTTTATGAATGAAGAGCATGTAGAGCAAATCTGCAACGCTCAATCTGTCGATGACGTTTTAGCCGTCATCAAGAATTACTAAAACATAACTCCTGACTATCACCCCTATAGATATCAAGAATAAAAAGGTACTGAATTATGAAAATTATGGTTGTTTGTGGACACGGTCTTGGCACGAGCCTAATGATGGAAATGAGCATCAAGGGCATCGTCAAAGAGCTTGAGATTAATGCAGCGGTTGATCACATTGATTTAGGCAGTGCAAAAGGCACAGATTGTGACATCTTTATTGGTACGAACGATATTACTGACCAACTGAAAGCACTCGATGTTGAACCGAAGATCGTCAGCCTAGATAACATGGTTGATAAAGTAGCAATGAAAGAGCGTTTATCTGCGGCTTTACAAGAACTTGGCGCACTATAGGGGGCCATTATGGAATTCTTTAGTTTCTTAATGAACGATGTCCTATCAGAACCTGCTGTTTTGGTCGGTCTTATCGCTCTTATCGGCCTAATTGCTCAGAAAAAGCCGGTGACTGAATGCATTAAAGGCACAGTAAAAACCATTCTCGGTTTTATCATCTTGGGCGCCGGTGCTGGCTTAGTTGTTACCTCTCTAGGTGACTTTGCGACTATCTTCCAACAAGCGTTTGGCATTACGGGTGTAGTACCAAACAACGAAGCGATTGTGTCAATTGCTCAAGAAGCATTTGGTAAAGAGATGGCGATGATCATGTTCTTTGCGATGCTGGTGAACATTTTGATCGCTCGTCTAACACCATGGAAATTTATCTTCCTGACAGGTCATCACACGTTATTTATGTCGATGATGGTGGCGGCGATCCTCTCTTCAAGTGGAATGAGTGGTGTACCTCTTATTGCACTAGGTTCTTTGGTTGTTGGCTCAGTGATGGTGTTTTTCCCAGCCATCGCGCACCGTTACATGAAGCAAGTGACAGGTTCTGATGATGTGGCTATTGGTCACTTCTCGACACTCTCCTACGTGCTAGCGGGCTTCATTGGCAGCAAGTTTGGTAATAAAGAGCACTCCACAGAAGAGATGAACGTACCAAAGAGCTTGTTGTTCTTACGTGATACGCCAGTCGCTATCTCTTTCACTATGGGCATTATCTTTATGGTGACCTGTATCTTCGCTGGCGGTGACTTTGTTCGCGAAGTAAGTGGTGGCAAGCACTGGTTTATGTTTGCCCTGATGCAGTCGATTACCTTTGCTGGTGGTGTTTACGTTATCCTGCAAGGTGTTCGTATGGTTATCGCTGAAATCGTTCCTGCATTTAAGGGTATTTCAGACAAGCTTGTGCCAAACGCTAAACCGGCTCTAGATTGTCCTGTGGTATTCCCATACGCGCCAAATGCAGTACTAGTTGGTTTCTTATCCAGTTTTGCTGCGGGTTTGCTAGGTATGTTCCTACTTTACGTGATGGGCTTAACTGTGATTATCCCAGGTGTGGTACCGCACTTCTTCGTTGGTGCTGCAGCGGGTGTATTTGGTAACGCAACAGGTGGCCGTCGTGGTGCAATCTTAGGTGCTTTTGCTCAAGGTTTACTGATTACCTTCCTACCAGTATTCCTAATGCCAGTGTTGGGCGACCTAGGTTTTGCTAACACAACTTTCAGTGACGCAGACTTCGGTGCTGTCGGTATCCTGCTTGGTTTGATTGTTCGCTAATATCAATCACTAGATACGTAAAAGCCTCCAACTGGAGGCTTTTTTTGTTATTGGTGACGGATTACTGTTTCTCAGTCAGTCGCACAATTGTCGGCAATGTGTCATGAAATGCGCCCTGTGCTCCCATAAAACCAAAGGTATAGGGGGTCACCTTGAGTCCATCTCTTGCCGCGATATCTTGGCTTTCTCTGAGCAGAGTGAACATCCAGTCTTCGAGCTTATGGTTTATCTCCAAAAATTCTTGGTGAGTCAGCTCTGCTTTCAGGCTAACCAGAAAAGCCTGATCATCTTCTACGGGAATATTGATGACGCGTTTTTGCAAGCCACTTAAAACTCTGGTGGTGAAAAATTCAGGGTATCTGGCGCCTTGTTCAAATGCGGTATGACCGGGAACCAAGAGCTTACACTGATTATTGATACCCAGAGAGATTAGTTCCGCCTTTTCGAGCATGCGTAGATACAAATGCACGGATGCTTGATCCAATTGATACCTCCACGCAATGTCGTCTACGGTTTTGTGTTCGGCAAGTTCGCTCCAAAAAGTAAACAGGGGAGGGCATTGGTAAAAAGCCGTGTCTTGCTCTGTGGTGAATAGAGGAAGCGTATTAAGGTTTTGCTCGGCTAATTTGAGCAGCTGAGACAATGGAAGTTCGATAATTTGACTAATATGAATCAGTCGTTGCATCGACATGGGTTGAGCATTATTAAGTAATCGTTTAACGCTCACGATTGAGAGATCGAGTTGCTCGGCAAGATCTTGATAAGAAACTCCCAGCTTCTTTAATTCTCGTTTAATTAGTCGGCAGATTTCTACTGCCAGATTTTGATCCATTCTATTTCCGAACGCATGTGACGATACATTGAGTATCATATTAATGACCTAAAATAGATATGTTTGTATTTTAGAATCACTATGGGATTCTTCTCTCATTCTAATTAGTGAGTGAGAGACACAATGACCCAATCAGCCCTCATATATCGATTTGCAACTCAGCAAGCTTTGCATTGGTCGATTACGGGATTGCTCGTTCCGGTTCTGATTCTGCTTTTCCAAACCCGCGGCTTAAATCTCACCGAAATTGGTATCGTGATGGCGCTGTGGATTGGCACTACTGCACTGCTTGAGGTACCACTAGGTAGCTTTGCTGATCAGTTTGGTCGAGTGAGAACTTACCGATTGTCTCTGTTAATGACCATATTAGGTGCAGCACTAATGTTGCAGGCGTCAAACTTGATTCTTGTTATGGTGAGTGCTGTATTACTTGGCGCAGCTCGTGCCATCTATTCGAGTACGTTAGACGCTTGGTTTTATGAACAATTTCAGTCAATTGAAGGAGAGGCTAGCTATCACTCAGCACTTGCTAAGATCAACATTATGGTTACTTTTGGCTTAGCACTTGGTTCTCTGATTGGAGGCTGGTTACCTGACTCTGGCCTAGTACATTTTTCTTGGACGCAATCTATCTATGATATCAACTTACTGGTGATCATCACCGCAAGTATCGCTTTACTCATTGTGACTCAATGGTTAGTACCAATCGAACTGTCTAAGGTAGAAAGCAAGCCTGAACCTAGGCCAAGCAATCTGTTAACCAAAGGGCGTCAAGCATTGAGATTATCTTGGCATCACAGTGTTCTAAAACCCGTGATGCAAACAACACTCGTGTTAGGCATGGTATTAAGCTGTGTGGAGAATTTGTGGCAGCCTTACCTTTCAGAGCTGTTGAGTGAGCGAGACACTGGAACTCAGGTATTTGGCCTTATCTCAGCACTTTATTTTCTTATGGCTGCTCTCTCTTCTTGGCTTTCTGTCAAAGTGCTGAGTTGGTTTTCCGGGTCACACAGAATGTTGCTTTTGGTAAGTCGGGTAGCTTCTGGAGGGGCGCTGTGTGGTCTAGCGTTGACCACTGAGCTAGAGAGCTTTGCCATCGTCTATCTGCTATTTTTCTTTTTGTTTACCCTTGGTGAGAACTCGCAAAGCGTTTTGCTGCAAGACAACACGCCGAGTCATATGCGTTCGACTATGTTGTCGATAAGTTCGCTAATGGTGACGGTCGGTGGGATGGGGGCATCGTTAGGTTTCGGCTACTTAGCCGATCATTTTGGAATAGGGGTAAGCTGGAGTATCGCAGCGATACTATTGATGGCTTCATCTATGCTGTTTGCTTTGATCCCGGTGGAGAAGGCAAAGCGGAGCCATTCACTAGTTTAGTGTTAAGCCTTCATGAGGAAGGCTTAACACCGAGATTGATTAGAAGTACAGCGAAGCCGTTAAACAGATAGTTAACGCGATTGTCGCGTACCAAAAATATTGCGAGCGATTGTCTGCAACATGAACTCTGATGTAGTTAATCTCTTCGTTGGCTAGAGTGACAAACTCGTTGTAGTTGATGACTAACTCACTGCTTGATGCCTTGAGGTCTTGCTCTAGTTTGCTAAAAGCTGCATCGACAAACTTCTTTGCTTCTTCTATCGGTGCCGTAGGTGTGATTAGGTTGTTCCAAATCGCCATTCGTGACTGATATTCATCTTCACTCACGCAGTTCAAAACTCGTAGATCATATTCACGTTTGTGACGCTCTTTCCCCATCTTCGCAGGGTCTATAGTTTTTAGTCGTTCCACGATAACTTCTCCAAAAAGGTTATGCAGTAAATTGTGTTGGGCAGCTGTTATCTGCGGATGCGGGCATAGTAGGTAGGAGCGAAATTGATATCAAACGAGTGATTTTATCTAGACGACAAAAATTTTTGCGGATTGAGAGATAGAATCCTGCTTTCCATTATTTCGCGAGCAAAGTCGACTATAACTATAAGATAACTATTAACTTATTCACTGAAAGCGAACTCTGAATAGGAGCGAGACATGCCACAAACCGTTGCGATACAAGATCAGATCCCAAATAACCACTGTTATGGATGCGGGTCAGAGAACCCGCTGGGTTTACAGATCAAGAGTTACTGGCAATCAGATAGCGAGGCAAGATGCGACTTTGTTCCTCAAAAACACCATTGCGCCGGACCAACTCATTTTCTCAATGGCGGCATTATTTCAACCATCATTGATTGTCATTGCGTCTGTATGGCTATCGCTAAGGGGTATCAACTGAATGGACAAGAAGTCGGGCAAGGGGAGCCTGTTTGGTTTGCGACAGGCAACTTAAACATCTCGTTCCTTAAACCTGTCGTAATGGATTCTATGGTGACTTTGAAAGCGAAAATTGTTGAAGCATTCGAAAAGAAGATAGTGCTTGAATGCGAACTTCTCTCTCAAGGTAGCGTTTGTTGCCGAGCAGAGGTGATTGCGGTCAAGGTGCCGAATGAGTGGTTTTCTGGTTGAGAAAGTTAAAGTAAATAGGGTGTGTTGCCACCGATATACTATGAAATCGGTGGCCCTTAATCATTTACAGGTATTGATTAAACCATTCCAACTGTTTTGTTACTACCGATTCAAAGTGTTTACCTGAATATACTTGGTAGTGAGTGGCACCCTCTTCAACATGGAGTGCTTTGGGCTCATTTGCCATATCGAATAAGACTTGTGATTCAGACAATGGGTTCACGCCATCTTGCTCTGCAGCAATAATCATCACAGGCTTATTTAGGTTTGCAAGCGCTTCGACTGGTTTGTGGCAGATAGTCTCCCATACCGTTAGGAATGGAATCTTGATTGTCAGAGCCGGAAAGTCGTCTTTGAACTGATTGAAGAAGTCCACAGACTGCTCATCACTGAGTACTTTCGCAATCGGAACCATCATTTCCTTGCCCGTTTTAGCCTTTTTATCTCGCATGCGCTCAAGCGTAGAAAGAAACTTGTCCTTTTCTTCAGCAGACATTTCACCAGTAATGACCGTTTCACCATCGGCAAAAGTCAATTGCGCAATGACACATTTGATATCATCACTTTGACTCGCTGCGATAATGGCATTGGCCCCTCCAAAAGAGCTCCCCCATAGCGCGATACGATTTGAATCAATGTTGGATTCCTTTTTCGCCCACTCAATCGCTGCGTGGATATCTTCAATTTGTAGTTTTGGCACAAGGCGACCCGTTTCCCCCTCACTTTCACCAAAGCCGCGATAGTCAAACGTTAGTGCAGCATAGCCATGATCTGCAAAACGTTCAGCGAAAGCCGGAAGTAATAGCTCCTTTACACCACAAAAACCATGGCAAAGAATGATCAAAGGTGCGGGTTCTGTTGCAGCTGTTGGAAGATATAAGTGGCCAGAAATTCGGGAGTTTTGCGAAGTGAAATCAACTTGTTGATACATTTATTATTTCTCTAGTGGAGTTGTAGTGGCATTTATACCTTATGTGGTTCAGTTTAGTGGTTAGACCTATAGGATATGTGAGGTGTTTTCCTCGACTTCTTTCATCCATTTCATAAGTCGTTACACAACTCGACGTTTTAACGCTTTACATCTTAAGCTAAGCGTTGAACACTTCTCCCCGAAACTAAAGTGAAGTGACAGAGTAGAGTCAGTAACAATTATGAGTAACACCACGACGAAAAAGTCGAATCCCCTATTCGAAATCCTGTTTAACGTATTTATACCTTCATTCATTCTGATGAAGTTCAGCGGCGAAGAGCATCTAGGCACTGTAATGGCATTGGTTGTCGCACTCGCTTTTCCTATTGTGTATGGCGGTATGGATCTTATCCGCAATAAGAAGTTTAACTTCATCGCTGCTTTGGGCTTTGTGAGTGTTTTACTGACAGGAGGTATTGGCCTGTTAGAGCTTGATACGCGTTGGTTAGCACTGAAAGAAGCACTAATCCCTGGTCTTATTGGCTTGGCTGTTTTGGGGTCGACATTTACCCGTTACCCATTTATGCAGAAGATGATCCTTAACGACACGGTGCTAAATCTAGCTTTGATCACTGAACGTTTAAAAGAGAATGGCAAGACGGACGCATTCGAGCGCTGCTTAATGTCGTCAAATTATCTATTCGCGAGTACTTTTGCGTTCTCTTCTGCGATGAACTATTTTCTCGCAACTTGGATTGTGACTAGCCCAGCAGGCACACCAGAGTTTAATGAAGAGCTCGGTAAGCTCACGTTATATAGCTACCCAATTATCGCGATTCCTAGCATGTTGATGATGTTTGGTATCTTTTATTATGTTTGGCGTCAAATCCGCTCAATGACATCACTTGAGACCGAGCAGATCTTTCATATTAAATAACAAATCTAAAAACACTAATAAGGGGCGATCATCGCCCCTTTACTTTTACCGCTGTCGCCAAGGAGATTCTAACGCTGAGTAATCGGGTTTTTCTGATAGCCTTTCAATACTGACTAGTTCAAGGAGTTGGCTAAATGGTGAGGTATTTAAGAACTCGTCAATATGCGTGACGGCAGTGTCGTCATACAAAGCGCGATGACGAAATTGGATATATTCCAAACCAATATGTAGATACAGCGTTGCTAAGTTTGGATCTAGATAGAATTCTAAACCTGACTCTTCCATTTCTTTGTTTAGGTTCGTTAGAGCCAAAACAATGCCTTCTTGTCCACGTCTGATTAGCTCATTGTCCTGATCGGTAAAGCGAGGCAGTACTGCGGTTCTAAAGGCGATTTCCATCAGAGTTTTCGCTGTTCCGAGGAGCTTAACTTGTTCGACATCGTTGATCTGCACGTTTTTCAATTTAGTTGGCTGATTGGACTCAATCAAATACTGACTAATGCATAAACTCTCTGTCAGGGACCGCCCGTTATCTAGCTCGAGCGCGGGAATTAAACAAAGCGGATTCACACGTTTTAAACTGCTTGGTGAGCTCCAAGGATCTACCCAAACAAATGAAAGAGAAGGGATGCTCGACAACAAAGCTGTCGCCACAACCACACGTGAAAATGGCGATGTATCATTTAGGAAGAGTTGCATGGAGAGTCCTTATTTCATTGAATTATTAGCTGATTGTATTTGTTCCGCGTAGTGTGTCGATGTAGATAAAATGCATATAAGTGAAACTACTAACGCACTGGCACTGAGAGCAAATAGGGTGTTGTAAGACGCAAAGTGGGTGAGAAAGTAGGCCATCAGAAAACCGCCTACGCCTTGTGAAATAGCAAAAGATAACGTCATTCCGCTCCAAGCTTTGGTATGTAGCTCATAACCAACGCATTCGAGCGTGTAGGTGGACACAAGGGTGACTATCCCAGGGGTAAAAATGCCGACCAATAGGGAAGAGATAAACAATAAAATTGGATGGGTGCTGAATAAAGGAATCGCAACGCCCACCGCTTTAAAACTGAAAGCGATACATAGAGAACGCTTAAGCCCAAATTTATCTCCTAAGCTACCCGTAATGAGTGGCCCCATCGCTGCACCAACACCAAAGGTAGCCCAAAAGAACCCACCACTAGTGAATGACATGCCGAGTTCTCTAACAAGGTAATCGACCCAAAATAAAGTGTGTGGCAGATAACCAATCGCACATAAGCTGTAGGCGAGTGATATGAGGATGACATTTTTAATCTGTGGCTGTGAAAGATGAGAAAATGACGCTTGAACGTAAGCTGCATGGGTGGGGGTAATGCGAGTGTCCCATGCGTTCCAAGTCAAAATAGTGGTGACTAGCGCCACTGCGCCCATCCCTATCCAAGCGGAAATCAAATCATATGAGATAAGTGCTGGCAGCAGTGTACCTGAAAGCATTGCTCCGATACCGATACCAGAAAAGACAATGCCGCTGACTCTGGCTTTGACGTCGGAACTGAATTGGCGAACAATCACTGGCGGAGCAGCAATCATGAGTAATGCGCCAGTGACACCAGCCAAGGTACGCCAAATATAAAACCAAGTCAGAGGGGCGTCTTGCCACGAGCAAGCAAGGTAGCTGAAGCTGCTGATTAACATTGCGCTACGAATGAGCTGGCCAGAACTGAAATAACGAAGTAAAAGATTGGCCGCAGGCGCTCCGGCAATATATCCGACAAGCGTCGCTACGCCTAAGTAAGAAGCATCACTTTCGCTAAACCAACCGCTTTGAATCAATGCGGGCATCAGCGCAATATAAGCAAAACGACCTATCCCATTGCCAATGAGTGTCGCGCCCAAGCCAGCCATACTCGCTCGATTAACGATCTGTTTATTCCATAGCTGTATTGATGTGGTCATATCCGTCATTGCAAGGTGTTTTGCCACTATACTCCACGCATCGTGGTGAGCGTTTGCAAAAACCTGTTGTTCTCTACCTTGAGTCGTATGTTTTTTTGATACTCGCATTGGGTGCAAGTTGTTGCAATGGGGCTTTAGTCGCAGTTTCTAATGCTAGTTAACCGAGTGGTGAAGGCTTTTAAGGATTGGGTGTTTGAATTCGCATAGCTAACAAGCGTGTACTCAAAGGTAGGTTCAATAAGCTTATGTTTCAATTGTGAGGGTATGCCTGCCCGATGTTCTTGAGTGGCTTGATTATCTAATTTTAATTAGTGGGATATGGATCGGTTACAAGTAATTTTAAATGCCAGCCTAAGTTGATTTGAACTTAGGCTGGCGATGATTTAGAGCGTGTTACTCACCTAAAGCTTTACGCGCTAGCCTTGATGCTGCAGCTTTATGGCGTTCCATCAATTGATGAATATCTACACCAATCACTTCACTGTTCATCACTCGCCAGTGACCTGCAACCATCACGCGGTCGGCTTGTTGAGCGCCACATAATAGGAGTGCAGCAAGAGGATCATGACTACCAGAGAAGCGGATATCATCGAGCTTGAACATCGCAATATCGGCTTGTTTACCTACACTAAGCTCGCCAATATCATTACGTCCCATCGCTTGAGCTGAGCCTTTGGTCGCCCAACGCAGCGCATCAAAATGGGATACGTTTGCCGAGCCATATTGTAGGCGCTGTAAGTACATCGCCATACGTACTTCGGCAATCATGTTTGAGCCATCGTTTGAGGCCGAGCCATCAACGCCGAGGCCGACTTTCACACCTGCGGCTTCTAGGTCATTGTTTTTACAAATTCCCGAAGCAAGCATCATGTTCGATGTTGGGCAGTGGCTAATGCCTACGCCTGCTTGGCCAAGTCTGCGGATCTCTTCATTATTGAAATGGATACCATGGGCAAGCCAAGTTTTGTCATTGAGCCAGCCGACATCTTCGAGATAATCGACCGGGCGCATGCCAAATTGCTCGACACAGAAATCTTCCTCATCCAGCGTTTCGCACAAATGGGTGTGCATCATGACATTCTCTTGCTTGGCGATGTGGGCAGTTTCTTTCATCAAATCTGTGGTGACGGAGAAAGGAGAGCATGGCGCGAGCGCGATTTGGGTCATTGCCCCTTCTTGTTGCTGGTGGTATTGGCGAATCAAACGGTAGCTGTCATCGACAATCGCTTGCTCGGTTTGAATGGTATGCTGTGGCGGTAAGCCGCCGTCTTCTTCACCTAAACTCATTGAGCCACGAGTAAAGATGGCTCTGACACCAAGCTTTTGCGCCGCTTCGACCTGCAAGTCTATCGCGTGTTCTAAACCGTTTGGCAGCAAGTAGTGATGATCGGAAGCAGTGGTACAACCCGACAGCATCAACTCAACTAAGGCAAGCTCAGTCGCGACACTCATCATCTCTTCGTCTAGATTTGCCCAGACGGGATACAGGCTTTTGAGCCAATGAAACAGTTCTTTGTTCAACGCGTCAGGGTAAGCGCGCGTTAAGGTTTGATAAAAATGGTGGTGGGCGTTAACGAGCCCAGGAGTTACGACATGCCGAGAGGCATCAACCACATAATCTATTTGGTGGGACGGTGTCCCATGTTTTGGGATAAGTTCGACAACTTTGTTTCCCTGAACCACTAGGCCACCTTGGGCGTCTTGCGTGTTTCCGGTATAAATTGCCAGTGGATTCTTAATCCAGATGGTTTCCATTCATAATAGTCCTTAGCCATCTCAGCCATTTCAGGGGAGAGGGTCTTAAACGTTTTAGTTACAGTTAAGCTAGCAAATACTAGCGGTGTTATTGTTGTTAAGCTCAGATTGGTGTCGTGAGCTTAGGTCTCCTTTTAATGCCTTTGTTGTGATTAAAGTGAGTCTACTCAGTAGTTTTTGCTTCAAGTTTGCTTTGCACCTCTTGTGGCGCTTCATCATCAGATTTTCGAATGATCTTTTCTTCGACTTGAACCTTACTCTCTGTCAGTGCTTCTCGAACTTCTTTATTGGATGACTTAGGAAGAAGTTGATGAAGAAGAACCGTTGCTATGGTGCCCGTGGTAATGCCAGAGTGAAGGAAGTTAGCAATATCGTGCGGTAAGTGTTGAAGTAAACGAGGTTCAAAAGTTACGGCTAAGCCTGATGCCAAACCGACACAGATAACCAGTGCATTGCGCTTGGTGTCTGCGGCCATAATTAGCATGCGAATACCAGCGTAGGCAATCATGCCAAACATAACAAAGCCAACACCGCCAAGAACCGGTTTAGGAATGGTCACCGCGACGGCCGCAAGCTTAGGGAACAAGCCGCCTAAAATCAGCAGGCCACCCGTTGCAGCTACAACATATCGACTCGCTACACCAGTAATACCCACTATCCCAACGTTTTGACTGAAAGAAGCCAGTGGCATAGCAGTAAGAATCGAAGAAAGTGTACTGCCTAAGCCATCACCAAGCAGACCGCGTTGCAGGTCTTTACCTGAGATTTGTTTATTACAGTTGTTTGCTAGTGCCATAAAGTCACCCGTTGCTTCAGCAATCACGACAATATAAACCAAGCTCATGCTCACAATGGCGCTGGCTTGAAAGCTTAAGCCGTATTTAAGAGGCTCTGGTCCACCAACCCAAGCGGCAGAAGTAATGTCATCAAGGTTTACCATGCCTAGGGACAGCGCGACGATGTAACCACCCGCCAGACCAATAACAATGGCAGATGCAGCAACGGCACCTTTACAGTAAACCGAGACCGCAACCACGATGCCCAGTGATACGATAGCTAAGAAAAGCTTTGGCAGAGTGGCAAAGTTTTCACTCGCTGCGGGCGCATCACCCACCCAGTTCATTGCAACAGGCAATATGGTTAAGCCGATGAGGGTGACAACAACGCCACTCACTACTGTTGGGAATAGCTTGCGGACTTTGTCCATATAAAAGCTAGCCACAATCACCACTAGAGAGCCGACTAAAGCCGAGCCCATAATGCTAGCGACGCCGCCTTCGCGGCCAATGGCAATCGCCACACCTAGGAAAGCAAAACTAGAGCCCATGACAACAGGTAAACGAATACCGATAGGGCCGACACCAATACATTGCGCCATGGTGACGATACCCGAAGCGAGTAGGGCGGCATTGATTAGCGAGACAATCTCTTCATTAGGCAGTCCGATGGATGCGCCAACAATGAGCGGGACAGCCACAATACCACCAATGGATGCCAGCATGTGTTGTAAAGCGAGCAGCAAGGTAATGCCGTGTGGTGGCTTTTGGTTGAGTGTATACAGAAGTTTCATTGGTTATACCTCAGAGAGATTCCATTTGTCTCTCGTAGATTGGACAATTGACTTCTACAAACTACGTAGGGTCACGAATTTTTCGTATAGGAAGCTAGCCCGAACCCATGCTCAGGCTAGTTTTCACAAGGATGATTAGGGTCATCAGACCCTAGAAATTAGATGTAGATAAGTTTAGCGACGAAGACGACAGTCAGGATGTACATTGAGATAGAGACATCTTTGGTTTTTCCTGTCGCGACTTTCAGTACTGTGTAAGTGATAAAGCCAAGAGCAATACCGTTTGCAATTGAGAAAGTCAGCGGCATCATCAGGGCTGTAATCGCTGCCGGAGCACCATTGGTAAAATCTTTCCAATCGACATGCTGCATACTACTCATCATTACGAACGCTACGTAGATTAGTGCACCTGCCGTGGCGTAAGCTGGGATCATACCTGCCAAAGGTGAAAGGAAAATAGCGGCTAAGAACAGTGCTGCAACCACAATGGCTGACAGACCTGTACGAGCCCCTGCAGCTACACCCGCCGCACTCTCCACGTAACTAGTGACAGGCGGACAACCGACACAAGCACCTGCAACACTAGAGATAGAATCGGCTTTTAACGCCTTGCTAAGCCCTTCGATTTTACCTGTTTCTTTGTTTACCAGATGCGCACGTTCTGCAACACCCATCAGTGTGCCTGCGGTGTCGAACATATTAACGAACAAGAAGGCTAAGATGACGCTGACCATTGAGATGTTAAACGCGCCAGAGATGTCCATTGCCATAAAGGTAGGTGCAATACTTGGCGGCGCAGCAAAGAAGCCGTTGTATTGAACGAGACCTA
Source organism: Vibrio sp. R10-SG3-ISO10 (assembly GCF_059834185.1). NCBI lineage: Bacteria > Pseudomonadati > Pseudomonadota > Gammaproteobacteria > Vibrionales > Vibrionaceae > Vibrio > Vibrio sp. R10-SG3-ISO10. The sequence continues at coordinate 221,952 of NZ_JCBDHG010000022.1, read as the reverse complement.
ACATCATGCCCACGACAGTGACGCTCAAAATCCCGATAAGCACTGCGCCAAACACTTTGCGTTCGCTCAGTACCGCAATGATCAAGAAAGCGATAGCCGCAAGCATGGCATCAGGTTTAGTGAAGTCGCCAAGTGAAACCAAAGTAGCTGGGTTCTCTACAACAATGCCTGCGGTTTTAAGCCCGATAAGGCCTAAGAAAAGACCAACACCTGCAGTCATTGAGAAGCGTAAACTCTCTGGAATACTTTCAATGATCCATTGGCGTATTTTGTAGAAGCTCATCCCGACAAATAGGATACCAGAGAGGAATACCGCACCAAGCGCCACTTCCCAGCTGTAACCCATTTCACTAACTACAGTGAAAGAGAAAAAGGCGTTAAGGCCCATGCCCGGCGCCAAACCGACAGGCCAGTTGGCAAAAAGCCCCATTAACAGACAGCCAATCGCCGCACCAATGCAGGTTGCAACGAAGACCGCGCCAGAATCCATCCCTGAGGCCGCCATGATTTGAGGGTTAACGAAAATGATGTATGCCATAGTGGCAAAAGTGGTGATCCCCCCGATCATTTCGTTTTTAACACTGGTTCCATGTGCTTTCAGTTTGAAAAAGCGCTCTAGTAAGCCACCCGTTTGGCTTTCGTTGTTAAGCACTTCTGCTTTGCTTTCATTCATGTCAGCAAGTCCTTTTGTTTTGGTGTTTCTGAAATTGAATACCGCTTTCTGCATCTTGATGGTGTTTTTGCAGACTCCAATTCTCCCGATTGATATGTATGACGTTGTTAGGGTTATCTATTGGTAATTTCTTGCCTTAACTACCTCGATAGGTAGAGAAGCTATACGGTGAGACAAGCAAAGGCACGTGGTAATGTGCACCTGTTTCTCCGAGACCAAAGCGAATCACAACGTCATCTAGGAATGGGACTTCACCAAGGTCGACATCTTGGTTTTTGTAGTAATCGGCAACATGGAATACCAATTGATATTTGCCTGTTACAAACTCATCGCCTTCTAGCACTGGCTCATCAGTTCGACCATCGAAGTTGGTGGTGACCGTTTTAATCTTGGTCAGGCTGTCGCCTTCAACACGGAACAGCTCAACTTGAATATTTGCACCGGGAACGCCGTGCATTGTATCCAATACGTGTGTAGTTAGTTTGCCCATAATTGTCATTCGCGCCCAGCGCTCTCCTTAGCGTTTATTGATTTTAAATTGTATACAAAGTTGTTTTAAACTTGCTTCTGTTACCTATATATGTACACAAAATATTCGGATAGTAAAGCTCGATGTTATAATTTTGTTACTAACGAAAGTGAGCAAAAATCAGTTTTGTGAGATCGAGCTAGATACCTATTTGAGCCTAAGTGTACATAACTTATTGATAAAATAGCTTTTGTTTACGTAAATTAACTTTAACAACAAAATCTTTACATTAAGATAATTTATTGTATACAATGAGTGTATGAAGTTTAAGAAGGCATAAAGACAAAGTGTCTTGTATTTAAGGAGAGCCTGAATGGATAAGGATTATTCACGAGACCTGATTGGCTATGGGGCGAATCCTCCTCACCCTAAATGGCCAGGTGGTGCTCGTATCGCCGTGTCGTTTGTGTTGAATTACGAAGAGGGTGGTGAACGCTGCCTTTTACATGGGGATGATGAGTCCGAAGCCTTTCTGTCAGAGATTCCAGCCGCGCAGCCGATTAAAGGTGAGCGACACATCAGCATGGAATCTATCTATGAGTATGGCAGTCGCGCAGGTGTGTGGCGTGTGTTAAAGCTATTTGATGAGTACGAGATTCCATTGACCGTATTCGCAGTGGCGATGGCGATTGAACGTCATCCAGATGTCGCAGAAGCTATGGTTCAAGCGGGACATGAGATTTGTAGTCACGGCTATCGTTGGATTGACTACCAATACATGGATGAGTCGCAAGAGCGCGACCACATGATGAAAGCGATTGAAATCATTAAAGAGATCACTGGTGAAAGACCGCTTGGTTGGTATACAGGTCGTACTGGGCCAAATACCCGCAAGATAGTCGCAGAAGAAGGTGGTTTCTTATACGACTCAGATGCGTATGACGATGATTTGCCCTACTGGCATACCGAGGCGGGTCAACCCCAGTTGGTGATTCCTTACACACTTGATGTCAACGACATGCGCTTTGCCACTGTGCAAGGGTTTAACTCGGGTGAACAGTTCTACCAATACCTAAAGGACACATTCGATACTTTATACGCTGAAGGTGCGACAGCGCCTAAGATGATGTCGGTTGGTCTGCATTGTCGTCTGATCGGTAGACCGGGTCGTATCGCATCGCTAAAGCGCTTCCTAGATTACGTTAAACAACATGACGATGTGTGGTTATGTCGCCGTGTTGATATCGCTCGCCATTGGCACGAGCATCATCCATACACACCAAAAGAGGGAAAATAACATGACTGAATTTCGTTTTTGCAAACCATCTCAAATGGAACGTACGGAATTTGTCTCCCACTTTGGCGATGTGTATGAGCATAGCCCATGGGTGGCAGAAGCCGTCTACGATCAAGGGTTATCAGATCAGGATAACTTTGTTTCAAATCTGCATTTAAGAATGGCTGAAACGCTATTAGACGCAGAGAAAGCAAAACAACTTGCACTTATAAATGCTCACCCAGATTTAGCGGGGCGAGCAGCAATTAACGGCGAACTTACCGCCGCATCCACTGCGGAACAAGCTGGCGCGGGCATTGATCAGTGCTCAGCGGAAGAGTTCGAAAAATTCACTACGTACAACGACAGTTACAAAAGCCGCTTCAACTTTCCCTTCATCATGGCAGTGAAAGGGGCCAATCGTTACCAAATTCTTGAATCCTTCGAGAAGCGATTAGGCAATGATAGTGACACTGAGTTTGCTACTGCGATACAGGAGATCAACAAGATCGCACTGTTTCGCCTACGAGATATGTAAGTCACGGAGATGGCGACTGTTTCGTTCTGATATCGATTGATATCTGCCCGACGAAGGGCATAGAGCTCTAGATGAGCATACTCACTTAACCTATTTTTGAATAATTGGAAGGATAAAGGACATGTCCTTAGATATTGAACAATACATTAACCTTGCTGACGATAAACTTGGCGCAGAAGCTATCTACGCTACCGACGACTTTTTTGCCGATAAGAGCCGACTTTTGCGCCGTGAAGCACCAGAATGGAAAGACGATCTTTACGATGATAACGGCAAATGGATGGATGGCTGGGAAAGCCGCCGTAAGCGTGGTGAAGGCTACGATTACTGTGTCATTCGCCTAGGTCTTGCAGGCACGATTGCGGGTGTTGATATTGATACGTCTTTCTTCACGGGTAACTTCCCGCCGTCGGCTTCGATTGATGCCTGTTATTCTCCAGACGGTGATCCTACCGACGCAACCGAGTGGCAAGAGATTCTGCCTTCTATGGGTTTGCAAGGCGATCATCATCATCTTGAACAGATCGAAAGTGATGAAGTGTTTACTCACTTACGTCTCAACATTTATCCAGATGGTGGCGTTGCACGTTTACGCGTTTATGGTCGACCTAGCGTTGATTGGGATCGCATCGATAGCCAACAGAAAGTCGACCTTGCTGCGGTTGAAAATGGCGGTCGCGCTTTGGCATGTAGCGATGAGCACTACGGCAACAAGTCTAACATTCTTGGCCCAGGTCGCGGTGAGAACATGGGCGATGGTTGGGAAACAGCCCGTCGTCGTACTCCGGGTAATGATTGGGTGATTGTCGCGCTTGGACATGCAGGCAACATTGATCGAGTGGTTGTCGATACAGCTCACTTTAAAGGTAACTTCCCAGATAGCTGCTCAATTCAAGCTGCGTATGTCAAAGGCGGAACGGACGATCAAGTTGCGACTCAGAGTCTCTTCTGGCGCGAACTCTTACCTGCGCAAAAGCTCAAGGCACATGATATTCACGAGTTCAGTTCAGAGGTGAATGATCTTGGCGCTGTGACTCATGTTCGTCTCAATATTTTCCCTGATGGTGGTATCAGCCGTTTACGTTTGTTTGGCACTAAAGCGAAATAAGCGAGGGAAGCAATATGAGCAATGGAATTCGCCGTTTAACCATCGAACCTTTGACCAAACAGGCATTTGCTGAGTTTGGGGATGTGATTGAAGTAGACAATAGCGATTACTTTATGATCAACAATGGCTCGACTCGTCGTTATCACAAGCTAGCGAGCACCGATGTACAAGAGCAAGGTGGTGAAGCCATCATCAGTATCTTTCAAGCGACGCCGCTTAGCTATCCGTTAACGATAAAAATGTTAGAGCGCCATCCTTTGGGATCGCAAGCTTTCGTTCCGTTGCTTGGTCAACCGTATCTTATTGTTGTTGCGCCAAAAGGGGATCAGCCAAGTCTGAAGTCATGCCGCGCGTTCGTGAGCAATGGACGTCAAGGTGTCAACTACCACAAAGGCGTTTGGCATCACCCAGTGTTAGCCCTAACTGACCAAGATCAGTTTCTTATCGTCGACCGAGGCGGTGAAGGGCATAACTGCGATGAAGTCTATTTCGAGAACGACTTAGTCTCACTGCATTTGGACGATCTACCGAGCAACAACAAGCTGGAAGAAAAACAGCGCATGGAACAAGCGCTGTAAAGGAGTAAATTATGGATCCACATATCACGGAGTGGTTGAATCTAGCGATTCGCTGGGTTCACATGATAGTTGGCATCGCATGGATTGGTGCTTCATTCTACTTTGTTTGGTTGGAGAACAACCTAAACCGGGTTAACCCAAAAACGGGCCTTTCAGGTGACCTTTGGGCGATTCACGGCGGTGGTATTTATCACCTAGAAAAATACAAACTTGCGCCACCAGAAATGCCAGAGCATTTGCACTGGTTTAAATGGGAAGCGTATTTCACTTGGATCACCGGTGTGCTGCTATTGGCAGTGGTTTACTACTTAAACGCTGAGATCTATTTGATTGCACCGGGTTCGGGCTTATCACCAACGACAGCAATTGCCATTGGTGTCGGTGCTTTGGTTGCTGGCTGGTTTATCTATGACTTGTTGTGTGATTCACCACTAGGTAAAACACCAATGCTATTAGGCGCGGTTCTATTCGTACTCTTAGTTGGCGCGGCTTATGGTCTAGCTCAAGTCTTCAGTGGTCGCGGCGCGTATATTCACGTTGGTGCAATCATCGGTACGATTATGGTCGGTAACGTGTTCCGCGTTATCATGCCTGCACAGCGCAACTTAGTGAGTGCTATTGAAGAAAACCGCGAGCCAGATCCTGCGCTACCAGCGAAAGGCTTACTGCGTTCTCGTCACAATAACTACCTAACCTTGCCAGTGCTGTTCATTATGATCAGTAACCACTTCCCGAGCACCTATGGCTCGGAGTACAACTGGGCAATACTTGCAGGTTTGGCGATCTTCAGTATCTTGGTGCGCCATTACTTCAATACTCGTCATGGTAGCCAGAAATTCGCTTGGACGGTTCCTGTAGCTGCATTAGGTATGGTGACACTTGCGTTTGTAACCTCACCGTATGCTAAGAAAGCAGCAGCACCAGTGGCTAAAGCGCCTGTTGCGGTTGAAGTGACTGCGCAGCCGGAAGTAAGCTCTACAGACACTGTGGCAGTAACATCAGAGAGCCTTAAGCAAACAGGTGCGTCGGCATCGGAATCTGCGGCGCCTAGCGGTGTGAGTTTTGCAGCAATCAACAAGGTTATTCAAGAGCGCTGCTCGGTATGTCACTCAGCAACGCCAACCCATGCTGCCTTTGCCGCTGCGCCAGCCGGAGTGATCTTAGATACACCTCAAGAGATTCAAGCCAATGGTCCACGTATAGCGCAAACCGTAAATACTAAATACATGCCATTAGGTAATTTGACCCAAATGACAGATGACGAACGTGTTCTGGTTGGCAATTGGGTAGAACAAGGGTCAGTAATCAACTAACCCAATTTATCTCGCTTATCGGATTGCAAGCCCGATAAGCGTGATTCATGCAAACGTGGTATTTCCCGCTATTTATCTCAAGTGAGATCCCCCGGCCCCTGTTCCGGGGTTTTTTATACCGCTAAAAGGAGTTACAAGTGATGGCAACTGCATTAAGTATTCGACACAAGACTATCTTGGCTACGGTGATGGCAGTGATTCTTGTCATAGTGGTGCTAATTAGCATTACGGTCAGTCAGGGGCAGAAGATTATCCTCGACAAAACTTATTCACAGCAGATGCCAGCGGCGTTGGGAGAGGTCAGTAACCAAATTCAGCTGGAGCTAGAAAAGCCGTTGGTTGTTGCTGAAGTGATGTCTCAGCTACAACCACTTACGGATTTTGACGGTCAAGATAGTGGACAAATCAGTGCACAACTCGCCTCGATCAAGCAGCAGTTTAATGCCTTAACCGCCTTTTTCGTTACCACTGTCGACGACAGCTACTATTTGCCAAGTGGAAAGCTCAAATCTATGTCGAGTTCATCAGCGGATGACCAATGGTTTTATGGTTTTCTCAATGGCGATAAGCAGGTCGAGCTGTCGATTGATATCGATGATGCTACAGGCATCGCAACGGTTTTTGTTAACCATGTTGTGATTAGCCAAGGCCGCCGCGTTGGAGTGACGGGGATTGGTCTGTCGCTCGAAAATTTAGGCAATACTGTTGCTAACTACTCTCTAGGCGATTCAGGTCGACTAATGTTGGTCGACAAGAGCGGTGAGGTGAAGGTGCACCCTAGTACGCAGCAAGTTGGAAAGCAGTTGGCTGATATTGGTCTTGGTGCATTGACGCCTGAGCTGCAAACTTTAGCTGGAACAGCGCCTGTTATACATGAATCAAAGCTTGAACAAACATCGACGATCGTTGGTTTGATGGCTCTGCCACAACTTGATTGGGTGTTGATTTCTGTTCAACCGACGGCTGAAGTGCTCACCGAGATCAACCATTTCATTGAAACGATGATTTGGGTCGGCGGATCTGTAGCACTGCTGTTCATCATTATCAGCGCATATATGACGAATATCTTGCTTAAACCACTCTCAACCACAGCACAACTATTGCTTGAAATTGGTGGTGGCGGCGGCGATCTGACTCAACGATTGGATGAAAGTCGTCGTGATGAAGTCGGTAACATTGCCAAGGGGTACAATCAATTTGTCGCCTATATGGGCAACGTTTTACAAGAAATAGAAAGAGCGCGTAAAGAACTGGTTGCAACCATCAATCTGATTGATCAACAAGCTAACGAAATGAAACAGCAGATCCATGGTCAAGAACATAATATTGATCAGGTAGCAACCGCGGTTCATGAGATGAGCGCTAGCTCTGAAGAGATTGCCAATAACGCTAACCATACTTCAGACAACGTCCATAAAACCACTTTAGAGGTGAAAAACGGACTCAGCTCAGTGAGCAAAACATACGCACGCACTGAAGCTATGAGCCAGCAGCTAGAGCAGAGCAATCAAAGTATCGGAAAGCTATCTAATGATATCAATGCCATTGATACAGTACTGGATGTCATCAGTGGTGTATCAGAGCAAACTAATCTACTGGCATTAAACGCTGCTATCGAAGCGGCACGAGCAGGTGAACAAGGCCGTGGCTTTGCTGTTGTTGCCGACGAAGTAAGAACATTAGCGTCTCGAACCCATGAGTCCGCCAGTGAAATTCGTACCATCATAGAAAACTTACAGGGGCTTAGTAACACAGTCGTTAGCGAAGTCAGTCAGAGCCACAAAATTGGTAGTGAGTGTCTCGCAGCAGCTCAAGAGTCTGAACACCACCTTGCCTCTATCAGCAATATTGTTGAGGAGATCAATCAACTCAGTGCACAGACTGCCACCGCAACAGGTCAACAGTCTCAGGTGATCAATGAGATTGCACCGCACGTCGAAAGTATTGCCGATGTAGCAAAAAGCAATACAGAGATGGTCACACAAACCTCGCAACACTGCGTTAGTTTGAAGAGAAATGCAGAATCTTTAAGTCAATTGGTGGCTAAATTTAAGTTTTAGCATTGCAGTGAGAGCAACAAGTTATACTAAATGGCCAGCAGTAAATCTGTCTGGCCATTATTGTTAAGTTAGAGTGCGATCAACTAGTGGTTAGCCACTACGCTAACACCGCTGAAACTGCTGTATCCGTTGAGCATAATGTAATAACGACCACTTTGGGTGTTAGAGACAGTACAAGTTTCATTGTTACCGTAACGGTATGGTCGGCAATCCCAAGAGCTAGTGGTAGGCTTAGCACCATAGCGGAGGAACAAGTCTGCATCACCGCTACCACCACTTGTTGTGACAGTAAGGGTTTGACCTGCAGCTACATCAATATAGAAATGCTTCTGGTCACCACGAGAGCCGCTAATTCCAGATACAGGGACTCCATTTTTGAGTTCGCCGTCAGGATTTGGAGTTGTACAGTCAGGCTCACAGCCACTATCTGTTTGGCTATAAAGCAGTTTATTCACTGTACCGCGTGTGTCGCTCACTTTATCGACACTTGCTCGCTCGCTTATCAGAGCTGCCACTTGTGCTGGAGAGAGAGAACTGTTTTCTTGAAGGTATAAGGCTGCAACACCGGCGACATGTGGCGTTGCCATAGACGTGCCACTGATTGTACGGTAGCCGCCATCATACCAAGCAGACTTAATGCTCGATCCCGGAGCAAATACATCAACACAGCTGCCCCAGTTAGAGAAGCTAGAGCGGCTATCATTACTTGTGGTTGAGCCAACAGTTACACCGCTAGGTTCACGTGCAGGAGACGAATTACAAGCGTCAGCATTAGAGTTACCAGCCGCTAGCATAAAGCTAATACCTGATTGAACAGCGTTAGCAACAGCTCTATCGAGCGCGGTAGACACGCCGCCACCTAAGCTCATGTTGGCGACTGAAGGGCCCGATGCGTTGGCTGCAACCCAGTCAACACCACCAATTACCCCGGAAGTTGAACCTGAACCGCTACAACTCAAAACGCGGACACCGACAATATTGACGTTCTTCGCCACGCCATACTGTGTACCGCCGATGGTACCAGCAACGTGGGTTCCGTGCCCATTACAGTCCGTCGCATCACTGTCATTGTCGACAAAGTCGTAGCCTGATGTCGCGCGACCACCAAACTCTGCGTGCGTTGTCGTTACCCCGGTATCTATGACGTAAGCCGTGACACCGGAACCATCGTAGTTATAGTTGTAACTATTATTCAGTGGCAGACTACGTTGATCAATCCTATCTAGCCCCCAAATGGCGTTGCTTTGATTGGCATTCGTTGAAATCACAGGATCGATAGAGATCACTCGATCTTGTTCGATAAAATCAACCTGTGCGTCTGAGCGAAGTGCGTTGAGCTGTTGTGGTGACAGGGTGGCAACAAATCCGCTGATTGAGCGGTCGAACACTTTACTGATTTGCAGAACGTGCTCGTTCTCTAAGCTGGTAACGGCTTGTTGCGTAAATTGTTGCATCGCTTGTGGGTTGTCATTGCTGAGCGATAAAGGTTGCTTTAACACGACAATATATTGGTTCTGTATTCCTTTGTTTTCTGATGCCATCAACAGCGGGGCAAGTATTTCACTTTCTGGCTGGTTAACCTGAGCCTCTATTTGTTCTGCTAAGGCAGAGCCAGAGATCACTGAAAGTGAAGAGGCGATACAACAACTTAATAGTTTCTTAAACATTTAACTTTCCTTTGAATGGTATAAGAGATTGTTGAACATGGCCTACTACAAACAACAAGCATGTTTTGTCGATTCTTATGTCTATAACGGAACCCGTCGACACTCCTCAAAAATATCTCCATATGCAACTGTGTTCATTTTAAATTTGCTTGGCGTTATAAATTTGAGTGCCATTTACTAGATTTTTGAAATTGATAGTAAGCTAAGTTCATATCGGTTGGCTGAATGTCAAAGGTCGGCATTATTATGCTGCTGTTTATTGAAATAGTGCTATATACCTCTGCTTAGTGATAGATATGTAGATTTATCACTGGATGGGCTTGTGTGGGCGGTTAACGGATTTCGTTGAGGAAGATGATTTTTCGAGTCATCTCTCCAAATTGGTGAAATTGAATATGTAATTGCACTAGTATGCAGCGATACGCTATCTCTTAGTTGCACCAAAATAACAAATCAAAATTTTAATCTTATAATTATCAATGGCTTGTTTGTTTTGGATATGAGCGGATAAATTGGCATCGATTTTGGATTTGTTTCCTTAGGAAAAAGAATTGAATAACAATTCACTATAAGGAGATATCCAATGAACACGAAGTTCAAACTCAAGCTTGCAGCAGTAGGTACCGCATTAGCCTGTATGTCAGGAGTGGTGAGCGCCGCCGACACTATTAAAGTTGGTGTGTTGCACTCGCTTTCCGGCACCATGGCGATCAGTGAAACCACATTGAAGGACACGGTTCTGATGCTGGTGGAAGAGCAAAATAAAAAAGGTGGCCTACTCGGTAAAAAGCTTGAGGCGGTGGTGGTCGACCCTGCGTCAAACTGGCCGCTGTTTGCAGAAAAAGCTCGCGAGTTGATTGAAAAAGAGCAAGTCGATGTGGTGTTCGGTGGCTGGACATCCGTATCGCGCAAATCTATGTTGCCGGTATTCGAAGAACTCAACAGCCTACTTTTCTACCCTGTTCAGTATGAAGGTGAAGAGTCGTCGAAGAATGTGTTCTACACTGGTGCTGCGCCAAACCAACAAGCGATTCCAGCGGTTGACTACCTAATGAATGAACTTGATGTTGAGCGCTGGGTACTGGCCGGCACTGACTATGTATATCCACGTACTACTAATAAAATCTTAGAGTCTTACCTCAAGAGTAAAGGGGTGAGCGAAAAAGACATCATGATCAACTACACGCCATTTGGTCATTCAGACTGGCAGTCGATTGTTTCTGACATTAAGAAGTTTGGCGCTGAAGGCAAAAAGACCGCTGTGGTTTCGACCATTAATGGCGATGCCAACGTCCCTTTCTATAAAGAGCTTGGCGCTCAAGGTATCTCTTCAGAAGACATCCCAGTTGTGGCTTTCTCCGTTGGGGAAGAAGAGCTGTCTGGCATGGACACCTCTCCGCTTGTCGGCCACTTAGCAGCATGGAACTACTTCATGAGCGTCGATACGGAGAAGAACGATGAGTTCGTCGAGACGTGGCAGAAATTTATCGCCAGCGAAAAGCGTGTGACTAACGATCCTATGGAAGCGCACTACATCGGCTTTAACATGTGGGCGCAAGCGGTCACCAATGCAGGAACGACAGATCCCGAAGCCGTGCAAGATGCATTGATTGGCGTGTCTGTACCAAACTTGTCAGGCGGTTACTCAACTATGTTGCCTAACCACCATATCACTAAGCCTGTGTTAATCGGTGAAATCCAAGATGATGGTCAGTTTGATATTGTTTGGGAAACGACGGGCCTTGTAGCAGGTGATGCTTGGTCAGAGTATCTCCCTGAATCGGCGAAACTCTTCTCTAGCTGGTCGAAGCCGTTTTCTTGCGGTGCGTTTAATGTTGAAACCAAGAAATGTTCAGGGACCAATTAAGACTCAATACCCCCAATCAATAACCTGAAAAGTTTGGCGCTGCATGTGGTAACGCAGCGCATTTTTATTGCCATAAATTCTAACGCAAGGATGCATATCATGACGACCGTATTACGGATGCTCTGTGTGCTCGTTTCTGTGCTTATTGGATTAACGACAGCGTCGGCCGAGAACGTTAAGCCACTGACTCAAGACTCTTTTTTCCAGACGTTGACTGGAAAGAACACACACGAAAAGCAGCAAGCGGTTAGCTGGCTTGCCTCAAACTATTCTCATGACATAGCCAAGCCCATTCTAGAGGCGTGGCTGAATGGACAGCTCTATTACCTTAAAGATCATAAACACGCTCAGCATCAGCAGCTATTTATTATCGAGAGTGCTCAAACAGGGGCAGAGGCGAGACAGGCTTGGATTAACGATCCTCTGATCATTGAAAACAAGCGTAAGTTTAAAAAAATAAAAGTGAACAATAAACTTCGTGCTTACCTTCGTACTGAAATTGCATCACTTGGTCTTAACAGCGAGGACCCAGAGGTTCGCAAGCAGTCAATCAAAGCGCTGACAGGTAATCCTGAAGCAATCGACAAGCTCAGCGCATTACAACAAAGTGAAACCAACGCAGAGATCGTCGCTATGTTGGCGTTCGCTATTGCGATTGATGCGGCACTTGACCCCAAGGCCTCCAATCGCATTGACGCTGTCGAGTCTATCTCTCAATCCAATCAACCGATTGTTCTTAAAACTCTTAACACGATTTTGGCGCAAGAGACAGATCCACAAATCATTGCGGCCGCAGAGCGTGGTTTACAAGATTACCAGCAAAGCCAGCGACTCTACGCAGGTGTCGAGACGTTGTTTTTTGGGCTAAGTCTTGGCTCTGTATTGGTACTGGCGGGAATCGGCCTAGCGATTACTTTTGGGGTCATGGGCGTGATCAACATGGCGCATGGTGAGTTGATAATGCTTGGAGCTTATACCACCTATGTGATGCAGCAACTTCTGCCGGCTCATACTGGTGTGGCGCTGATATTGTCGATTCCTATGGCATTCGTGGTGTCAGGATTGGTTGGTATCTTGATTGAACGCAGCGTAATTCGCCATCTGTATGGGCGACCTCTTGAAACGCTACTGGCAACCTTCGGTATCAGTTTGATTCTCCAGCAAGCAGTTCGCTCTATCTTCTCTCCGTTAAACCGTTCGGTAAGTACACCAGATTGGATGGCGGGCGCGCTAGAAATCAACCCCATGCTGTCACTGACTTACAACCGCCTATACATCATCTTGTTCTGTGCCATGGTATTTATGGCTTTAGTGATGATCTTGAAGAAAACACCACTCGGATTACAGGTTCGCGCCGTTTCGCAAAACCGCCCGATGGCGAGAGCTATGGGGATTCGTTCTGAGCGTGTCGATGCGCTGACATTTGGTTTAGGTGCGGGTGTGGCAGGAGTGGCAGGTGTGGCGCTGTCTCAGTTGACCAACGTTGGGCCAAATATGGGTCAAGCCTACATTATCGATTCCTTTATGGTGGTGGTGTTTGGTGGCGTAGGCAATCTTTGGGGAACGCTGGTCGCTGGTTTAGGTTTGGGACTGTTTAATAAGATCTTGGAGCCATGGGCCGGAGCGGTGCTGGCTAAGATTCTGGTGCTGGTGTTTATCATCTTATTTATTCAGAAGCGACCAAGAGGATTGTTTCCTCAACGTGGTCGCGCGGTTGAGAGTTAAGGAGGCGTTATGACCAATCAAACACACACAAAACCCTCACGCTCTTTTGTCCTTTCTGCACTGCAAGGCGATAAAGGCGGTCAGATGACAATATTGGTCATCTTGGCAGCGGTGATCTTAATTCCGGCGGCGAATATGATGTTGCCCGCTTCGCACCCGCTTCACGTTGAAACCTTTACGATTTCATTGCTGGGTAAATACCTTAGCTATGCGATGTTAGCGCTCGCCGTCGATCTAGTATGGGGCTATTTGGGAATTCTCAGTTTAGGCCATGGCGCTTTCTTTGCGCTTGGCGGCTACGCGATGGGTATGTATTTAATGCGTCAGATCGGCGATCGCGGTGTCTATGGTAATCCTATCCTGCCTGATTTTATGGTGTTCCTAAACTGGCAAGAACTGCCTTGGTTTTGGCATGGCTTCGACCAATTCTGGTTTGCGGCTCTGATGGTGGTGCTGGTACCCGGCGCAATGGCGTATGTATTCGGCTATTTGGCGTTTCGATCTCGGGTTTCTGGGGTCTATCTCTCCATCATTACTCAAGCTCTCACCTATGCGCTGATGTTGGCGTTTTTCCGCAATGAAATGGGTTTTGGTGGCAACAATGGCTTAACCGACTTTAAAGACATTCTGGGCTTTAGCTTGCAGCAAGACAGTACTCGAATCGCATTGTTTATTGCGACTGGTATTGCCCTTATTGTCAGCTATTTGGTCTGTCGCAGCGTCGTGGCGAGCCGTCTTGGTCGCGTATCGGTTGCGATTCGTGATTCCGAATCGCGCACACGCTTTATGGGTTACGACGTCGATGGCATCAAACTGTGGGTGTTCGTCCTTTCTGCGGTGATCGCCGGGATTGCTGGGGCGCTGTACGTGCCGCAAGTTGGCATTATTAACCCAGGTGAATTTGCTCCGCTCAATTCGATAGAGGTGGTGGTTTGGGTTGCTCTTGGTGGTCGTGCGACCTTGTTTGGTGCGATTGTTGGCGCCTTGGTGATCAACTATGCCAAAAGCTGGTTCACGGTAGAGTTTCCAGAAGTGTGGTTGTTTGCCCTCGGAGGCTTGTTCGTACTTTCAACGCTCTACTTCCCGAAAGGCTTAATCGGTTTTGTCAGTGATAAGTGGTATTTAGTCGTCAATCGAAACCGCAGGCATAACGCCGCTGAGTCGAGCACTGACGAAGAGAAAAGTAAGGAGGCCTTGGTATGACTGAGTTAAAGCGTACCGAGCAATTTAAGCAATCATTCGCTGAAGTTACGCGTCGAGATCAAGTGTTCTCGTTTCTTAAGCCGGACGTCCATCCCCTGATTGATACCAGACACAACATCTTGCTCTATGTGGAAGGGGTAAATAAAACCTTTGATGGGTTTAAAGCGATCAATGATCTCAATCTGTACATTCGTGAAGGAGAACTCAGATGCATTATTGGCCCAAATGGAGCCGGGAAAACCACCATGATGGACATCATCACGGGTAAGACGAAACCGGATACTGGTGAGGTTTGGCTCGGCTCGAACCTCAACTTACTTAATATGAATGAAGCCGAGATCGCCAATGCGGGAATTGGCCGTAAGTTTCAAAAGCCGACGGTGATCGAGTGCTTAACAGTGTGGGAGAACCTCGAACTGGCGATGTCGGGCGTGCGTTCAGTGTGGGGCTCGTATGTGGCGAAGATGACAGGAGAGCAAAAAGATAAGCTCGAATCGGTGCTGAGTTTAATTCATCTGCAGGACCACCAAACGCTGCTGGCAGGCAACCTTTCTCACGGCCAAAAACAGTGGTTAGAGATAGGAATGCTGTTGATGCAAAACCCTAAGCTGCTGCTTATTGATGAGCCTGTGGCGGGCATGACCCACCAAGAGATGGATCGTACATCTGAGCTACTTAACTCACTAGCTGGTAAACACTCTGTGGTGGTCGTTGAGCATGATATGGACTTTGTCCGCTCAATCGCTAGCCATGTCACTGTGCTTCATCAGGGGCATGTGTTGGCAGAAGGCACCATGGATGAGGTTCAAGCGCACCAGCAAGTCAAACAGGTTTATTTGGGGGAATAACATGCTATCAATTTCTGGATTGAACCAGTTTTACGGTGAGAGCCACACACTTTGGGACTTAGAGATGGAGATCCCCAAAGGAAAATGCACTGTGTTAATGGGGCGTAATGGTGTTGGTAAAACGACCTTACTGCAATGCATTATGGGGTTGGTCAAAACCGAGAGTGGCGAGATTGCCCTTGAAGGTCAGTCTATTCTCAAAAAAGAAGCCGAAGCTCGGCCCAGAATGGGGATTGGCTATGTTCCTCAAGGTCGTCAAATCTTTCCAATGTTAACTGTGGAAGAAAACTTGCAAGTAGGTTTACCTATCCGATCAAGAGGAGACCGTCACATCCCTGAATTTATCTTCGAGCTATTCCCTGTGTTGAAGGAAATGTTGCATCGCAGAGGGGGCGATTTATCAGGTGGGCAGCAGCAGCAACTGGCTATAGCTCGGGCGCTGGTGATCAACCCTAGCTTGCTGATTTTGGATGAACCGACGGAAGGGATTCAGCCCAATATTGTGCAAGAAATCGGCGATATTATACGCATGTTGAATGAGAAATTCGGACTTACGGTTTTACTGGTAGAACAAAAACTGCCGTTCGCTCGTAAGGTCGGCGATCAGTTTTGCATCTTGGATAGAGGGCGCACTGTCGCCCAAGGGGACATGGAAGAGCTGGATGAAAGATTGATAAAGGAGTATCTCACCGTATGATTTGTGAACCTGCCGTTGCGTTTGATTTAGGTGATAATAATCAGACGCTTAAAAAGAACATCGAGTCTGATGTAGAGAAAGGCTGGAAGGCCATGTTATCGCTTTTGTTTAAAGATAGAGGGGATAAAACCGTCATCAAAGACCGTCAACAGAAAGGGCCTTTAGCGATTCAGCGCCCTTTGTATCCCGAAGGGAAAACGTGCCATACCTATTTGTTACATCCACCCGGCGGTGTGGTCGGTGGCGACACTCTGCAAATAAGCACTCGCGTGGAACAAGGAGCTCATGCTCTGGTCACCACACCGGGTGCGACTAAGTTTTATCGCTCGGAAAAACGCTACGCTCATCAGAAGCAGATATTGCATGTTGAAGGTGGTGGTTTACTCGAATGGCTACCACAGGAAAACATCTTCTTTCCTGATGCTCATGCTCGCCTCGATACCGAGATTCATCTCGATCGTGATGCCCTATTTGTGGGCTGGGAAATGCACTGTTTTGGGCGCCCTGCACTAAATGAGGGATTTTCCTCCGGACATTTAGTTGGAAAAACAGAGGTTTACCGAGACGGAAGAAAAATTTTGACCGAGGGGTTAAATATTTTTGGTGGCGATAAGTCCATGATTGAAAAGGGCTTGCTCAATTTCTCTCTCGCGGGAACGCTGTATATTTCTGTCGAAAATGAGGATTTTTTTCAACTGGTACAGAGCTTGCTCTCTAACATACAGCAAGAAGTCGGCACAGAGGACTTAGTGATTGCTGCGACACAGATAGAAGAATTGGTTGTCGTAAGAGCACTGGGTCGATGGAGTGAGGTGATTCTTGGAGAGCTTTCAGAGAGTTTGGCAACAAGCGCGTCAATACTGGACTGGTGAAACTCCCCAGCCCCCAAGAATTTGGGCAACCTAAACTCCATGTTTCTCTTTGCTCCTTCTCCATCATGTTAAGGGAATGGCAAGGAAACCAATGGAATTATCACCGAGAGAAAAAGACAAACTGTTGATCTTCTGCGCAGGGATGCTGGCGCAGCAACGAAAAGAGCGAGGGTTAAAACTTAACTATCCAGAGTCTGTAGCGTTTATCAGTAGTGCCATTCTTGAAGGTGCTCGCGAAGGCAAAACGGTGTCTGAGCTTATGGACTTTGGACGAACACTTCTTACTGTTGATGACGTTATGGAGGGCGTACCTTCCATGATTCCTGATGTACAAGTCGAAGCCACCTTTCCTGATGGGACCAAATTGGTCACCGTTCATGAGCCAATCGTCTAGGAGATCATATGTCAGCATCAACAAGTCAATATTCTGGTTTTATTCCCGGTCAAATTGAATCCGCCCCTGGTGAGATTGAACTCAATGTTGGCCGCGCAACCATCAAGGTCAAAGTGGAAAATATTGGCGATCGACCAGTACAAATTGGCTCGCATTATCACTTTTTTGAGGTCAATGATTCACTGCGTTTTGAGCGTGAAGCGTGTAAAGGGTTCCGTCTCAATATCCCTGCTGGCACTGCGACACGCTTTGAACCTGGCCAGTCTCGCACGGTTGAGTTGGTTGAGTTTGCAGGTAAGCGAGAGATATACGGATTCCAAGGTAAGGTCATGGGCAAACTCGCCCAATAACGAACAAAAACAAGGATAGGTAATGGCAAGCATTTCTCGTCAGGCATATGCCGAAATGTTTGGGCCAACAGTGGGCGATCGCGTGCGTCTCGCAGACACCGAACTGTGGCTTGAAGTAGAAAAGGATTTTACTGTTTACGGCGACGAAGTTAAATTCGGCGGCGGTAAAGTGATTCGTGATGGCATGGGGCAAAGTCAACGCCCAAGCGCCGAAACGCCAGATCTGGTTATCACCAACGCAGTGGTATTGGATTACTGGGGTATCGTTAAGGCAGACGTGGCGGTTAAAAATGGGCGTATTCAAGCCATAGGCAAAGCCGGCAACCCTGATGTGCAGCCAGAAGTGACGATTGTGATTGGACCGGGGACAGAGATCTTAGCAGGGGAAGGATCAATTTTAACCGCGGGCGGTATCGACTCGCACATTCACTTTATTTGTCCCCAGCAAATCGAAGAAGCATTGGCTTCAGGTGTCACTACCATGATTGGTGGTGGTACTGGCCCCAACACAGGCACTAACGCGACAACTTGTACCCCCGGCCCGTGGAATATGCATCGTATGCTTGAAGCGTTAGATGAATTTCCAATGAACTTTGGCCTACTCGGGAAAGGTAACGCTAGCCAGCCAGAAGCGCTAAGAGAGCAGGTAGAGGCGGGCGCGGTGGGACTGAAGCTGCATGAAGATTGGGGCACGACGCCAGCATCGATTGACACCTGTTTGTCGGTCGCTGATGAGATGGATGTTCAGGTCGCGATTCACACCGATACATTGAATGAGTCAGGATTTGTTGAATCGACTTTAGGTGCGATTGGTGATCGCGTGATTCATACCTATCACACCGAAGGAGCAGGTGGTGGGCACGCACCGGATATTATTCGCGCGGCAGGTGAATCCAATGTTCTGCCATCGTCGACCAATCCAACTCGTCCTTACACGGTAAATACGGTTGATGAGCACCTCGATATGTTGATGGTGTGTCACCATTTGTCTCCTTCTATTGCTGAAGATGTGGCATTTGCCGAGTCTCGAATTCGCCGCGAAACCATCGCTGCCGAAGACATTCTGCATGATCTCGGTGCCTTCTCTATGATTGCCTCAGACTCTCAAGCAATGGGGCGTGTGGGCGAAGTGGTTACTCGCACTTGGCAAACTGCGCACAAAATGAAAGTACAGCGCGGCAGCTTGAAAGAAGACTCTTCCTACAGTGACAACTTTCGACTTAAACGTTACATCGCTAAGTACACGATTAATCCGGCGATTACTCACGGTATGGCGCATGAAGTCGGCTCAATTGAAGTGGGTAAGCTTGCCGACCTCGTGTTGTGGAAGCCCGCTTTCTTTGGTGTTAAGCCGAGCGTGATTCTAAAAGGGGGCATGATAGCCATGGCTCCGATGGGCGATCCTAATGCTTCGATACCAACTCCTCAGCCTGTCCATTATCGCAGCATGTTTGGTAGCTACGGCAAGGCATCGCAAAACACTTCGATGCTGTTTGTCTCCCAAGCGGCTGAGCAAGCAGGCATCGCGAGTGAGCTTGGTCTTGGTAGCCAAATCGGGGTTGTCAGCCATTGTCGTGATATCAGTAAAGCCGACATGAAGCTTAACGACTGGCAGCCTAACATCGAAGTGGATTCACAAACCTACCAAGTTCGAGCTGATGGTGAGCTGTTGGTGTGTGAACCTGCTGACGTGTTACCCATGGCACAAAAGTACTTCTTGTTTTAACGCAGCAACGAAATAGCCAACCAGTAAACGAACGATTGAATGAGAAAACGAACTGATAAGGAGATGAGATGATCGAACTTACCGAAATCAGCAAAGAAATTTGTACTAAACCTAATGCGTTTCTGAGCTTGCCAATAGATAGCCGAATTAAGAGCCGACTTAAAGTTGAGCTAGATGATGGTCGTGAAGCAGGCTTGTTTCTGCCGCGTGGACACATTTTGCGTGGCGGTGAGCAACTTAAAAGCCAATGCGGCATGATCGTCGAAATCAAAGCTGCGCCTGAAAAGGTCTCGACGGTCTACTGCAGCGATTTGCATCTACTGACGCGCGTGGCGTATCACCTTGGTAACCGGCATGTACCGCTGCAAGTGGAATTTGGCTGGGTCCGCTACCAACACGACCATGTATTAGACGAAATGGTCCAAGGCTTGGGTGCAAAAGTCACCACAGAAGACGCGTCATTCGAGCCAGAAAGTGGCGCTTATGGTGGCCGCTCTGGTGGGCATCATCACCATCACTAATCACACCCAAATTAAAGCAATAACAACAAGGAAGTTATCATGAACAAAACACAACAATTCGCTGCATTCACTTGTCTGGCCCTTCTCTCATCATCAGTGATGGCGCACCCCGGGCACGAAACGGGCTCTTTCTCAGCAGGCTTAACTCACCCGGTAACCGGTTTCGATCACCTGGTTATGTTGGTTGCGTTTGGTATTTTAGTCGCATGTATACAGACGTCAGCCGTGCGTAAAGTAGGATTAGTGTTCAGTGCGCTTGCTTCACTGTTAGCTGGTCTTGCAGCTGGGCAGGTGTTTGGCGGCTTTAATGGCGTCGAGCTTGCGATAGGGGCTTCGCTGTTTGTCGTGAGCGGCGCAATCTGGCAAGCCTTCCACGCTTCAAAAGATATGCTGCGTTTGGCGCTGACTTTATGTGTTGGTTTAGTGTTTTTCCACGGCTATGCGCATGGTGTTGAAGCGCAAGGTGCAATCTCTTCGTTTGCTGGGGGTATGACTGTCAGTGCAGCGGCACTTATGGTTCTTGGCTTGCAGTTTGGTCGCGCACTTTCAAGCCCTTGGCTTTCTGTCGGTGTTGCCTCCGTTAGCGCCCTCGTTATCCTGTAAACCTTAGCCTATGTCTTATCAAAATAGGCCAAGCGATCTGGCGTTGTATCGGCTGTTTCAGTTGATAAGCCCCTCTCTCCCCATCGGAGGTTTTACTTATTCACAAGGTTTGGAGTGGGCGGTCGAGGCGCAGTGGGTATCGGATCGTGTTTCAATGCAAGATTGGCTCGATAACATGCTGATGAACAGTGTCGCGACACTCGAGCTGCCAATCCTTGAACGTTACTCCCAAGCGCTGATTAACAATAACCAACAACAGTTAGCTGCGCTGAGTGACTTGCTCTACAGCAGCAGAGAGACCAAAGAGCTGAGAGCCGAAGAGAAGCAGCGTGGGCAAGCGCTGTATACCTTACTTAAACAGCTCGATATCTATCATGACAGTTTTGATTATGCCGATAGCAAGCCAAATCAGTTGCTTGGGCTTTGCGTCGCCGCACAGCATTGGGATATAGAAATCGAGCAACTCAAACAAGGCTACTTATGGAGCTGGGCTGAAAACCTGATCATGGCAGGGGTCAAGCTCGTGCCTTTAGGTCAAACAGATGGGCAACGTGCTTTGATTCAACTCAGTGAACGGTTTCCTAAAGCGTTAGATAGAGCCGGAACGATTGAAGATTGGATGGTCGGCAGCTTTACGCCATCAATATCAATTGCCAGCAGTTTGCATGAAACTCAGTACACACGGCTATTTCGTTCTTAGTGAAGTAGCAAGCAAAGAATTAGAAGGACTTAATAATGGAAAGTTACAAACAACCTTTACGCGTAGGTATTGGCGGCCCCGTAGGATCGGGTAAAACAGCACTGCTTGAAGTGTTGTGTAAAGCGATCAGAGACAAACTCAATATCGCGGTTGTGACCAATGATATTTATACTCAAGAAGATGCCAAAATCCTCACCCGTGCTGAAGCGTTAGAGCCGGATCGTATTATCGGTGTTGAAACGGGCGGCTGTCCGCATACTGCGATTCGTGAAGATGCCTCAATGAACTTAGCGGCGGTTGAAGAGTTGGCAAAACGTCATAAAAATCTTGATGTAGTGTTTGTGGAAAGCGGTGGAGATAACCTGAGTGCCACCTTTAGCCCAGAGTTGGCGGATTTAACCATCTATGTGATTGATGTGGCTGAAGGGGAAAAGATCCCGCGTAAAGGTGGTCCAGGTATTACTCGTTCAGACTTGCTGATTATTAATAAGATCGATCTGGCACCATACGTTGGAGCGTCACTGGAAGTGATGGAGCAAGATACCCAGCGGATGCGTCCCACTAAACCTTTTGTGTTCACCAACCTAAAGGAAAGCAAAGGGCTCGATACCATCATTGATTTTATCGTCACTCAAGGTATGTTAACGATGAAAGGCTAAAAATATCGATTGGCAAAAGGCACCGAAATCGGTGCCTTTTTTGATCTTGGTGTGACCCAAGTTATTGGTTTTACCAGTTATTTATACATTGTACTGAGCGTTTTATAAATATATGTTAAGGCAATAATAAAAGGAGGAAACCTTTATGCCGATCAATGGAATTTGTCATGACTTCGCCTTCACTCGTTGTTTCCCTGTCGAGAGCAAAGACAGAACACCCAGTGCAAAAGAAAGCGTCGACCTTTGGCGTATCTTGCGCACCAAGATGGAGCTTATTCACCCAGATAATATTGATACTCTAAAACCTGGTGTGCTTACAGTAACTAACGCGACAGGGCATCCGACCCATACACCGCACTCTTACTATGTTGGAGAAGGCAACGTTTTATATAGCACCAATGACCCATTCTTTGACAAAGTAGAGAAGAGTCAAGTGGATGTGAGCACTCAACATGGAGTGGGGGCGATAACCTATTCTCTTGCAACGCTTAAGGCTGCGTTGAACAATGTTACTGATGGCCCAAATGGCGCGAGCGCAAGAATTGGTACCGATAATCGTGATTTGCAATTCTACTGGTGTTCAACGGCGGTTGCTCGTTTAGGCTGGTGGGCGCAATAATAATATCTGCCCTCAACGGTTGCTGAGGGCATTTTCCACTGTTTAGTTATCTACTAGGGCGATAGATGGCTCTTTGCCCTGTTTCTGACGTTTAAACACTGCCAGTAGTGACGTCATGGTAAGTGCCGTGATACCAGCCAGTGTCACTGGCGAGCCGAAGATGCTTTGCACTAGCTTAGGTGTCTGGCTGAGTAGATCAGGGACTAACATCACTCCAAGCCCAAAACCAAATGACAACGCAATCGTCATGATCTTCTCACGATTCAAGGTTTCGCTAGCGATGATCTTGATGCCAGCTGCCGCAACAGTGCCAAACATAACTAATGTAGCGCCGCCCAATACTGGCTTTGGAATCGTCATCAGCAACGCGCCTAAAATTGGGAATAAACCCAAAATAAACAAGATAGCAGCGATAAAATACCCTACGTGGCGACTGGCGATTCCGGTTAAGTGAATTACACCATTATTTTGACTGAAGGTGGTATTTGGAAAGGTATTGAAAGTCGCAGCGATAAGAGAGTTGACGCCATCGCCTAACACGCCCGCTTTCAAACGTTTTAAATAGCCAGAACCAGACACTTCTTGTTTGGAGAACATACAGTTTGCTGTAATGTCACCCGTCGACTCAATGGCTGTGATTAGGTATATGAACCCGATGGGAAGAAACACTTGCCAGTCAAAACTGAAACCATACTTAAATGGAACGGGTATGCTAAGCAATGGTTGACTGGATAGATCAACTGGAGCAACTTTTCCCACCAATGCTGCTGCAATCCAGCCAACGATAAGACCAACGAGGATGGACGAGAGCCGAACCCAAGTATGGCGGCTTAAGTTCATGATAACGATGGTCGCGAGTACTAAGCCGCCTAACATCAAATTCTCAAGGCTGGCAAAATCCGGTGCGTTAAAACCGCCGGCTAAATCAGTCACGCCCACTTTGATCAAATAGATTCCAATCGTCGTGATGACAATGCCAGTGACAATCGGTGTGATGACAGCTTTTAGCTTATCGATCAATTGGGAAAGGAAGATTTCGACAAATGCCCCGAGGAAACAAACGCCGAAAATAACCGCCAGAATCTCTTCTGCGCTTCCACCACGTCCTTTAACTAAAAAGCCGCCAGCCAGAATTGAACCTAGAAAAGCAAAACTCGTTCCTTGAACACAAATGAGCCCAGCGCCGATTGGCCCCACTCGCTTTGCTTGAATAAACGTACCGACCCCAGACACCATCAACGCCATACTGATCAGATAGGGAACATGCTCAGCTAAGCCTAGTGCAGAACCAATAATCAATGTTGGGGTTATGATACCGACGAAACTCGCCAGTACATGTTGGATGGCGGCCCAGGTAGCAGCTTTTGGTTCCGGTCTATCACCGAGTGCGTAGATTAAGTCGGAATCCTTTTCCATTGTGTTCTCCTTTGTATTTTTACTTGTATACAATAACTATCTCTATAATGAGCAATCTATGTGCCAAGAGATTTATTCTTTTAGAAACAACGGGGTAGGTTTTTTTATAGTGTTTCGCAAAGCTTGAACGCACTGATAAGGAACAAGCTGTAACATTATTGGTGCAGCGTTGATAGCGATCTTAAGGTTATTGGTGAAAGTGATCGCTTTAGTTAAAGGGAGTAAATAGTCTTCGATTCAATGACATACCTTTGTTGGTTTCCATCCTAATCTCGATCTTTGTCTATACTGACTTGATAGACCTAGATTACAGCGCGATTACTCAACTACCGGATGTTAGGGGCGATTATGCGAAGAGCTCTAGTTATAAGTGCGATGAGCACTTTACTGTTTTTTAGCCAATATGTGTTGGCGATATCGGCTCCAGCAGAGGAGCCTATCCTTTGGATCTCGGGCAATATAAGCCAAACGAACTCACCACAGGGCGTTGAGTTTGATGAAGCGATGCTCCTTGGTTTAGAGCAAGGGACTATTCATACCAATAATCATGTCGTCACTGAAGTGGTCGAGTACAAAGGACCAAAATTAGCTAGCTTACTCGAGTATGTGGGTGCTAAGGGTAAGCAGGTACAAGTAATCGCGTGGGATGATTATGTTGTCACTATCTCGCTAGAGGACATTAAGAAGTATGGCATTCTACTCGCAACGCATGAGGCAGGGGTTAGAATGACCATTGATGACAAAGGTCCTTTGTTTGTTGTATTGCCTTTCACCGAGCACGCTGAAATTAGAAACGACTTTTACTATAGCCTGTCAGTGTGGCAGGTGAGAGAGATTGTTGTGGAATAGAACAATGAGTTCCCGTCTTTTACCAAAGGGGCGCACCTTCATAGCCATTATTGCGAGTGTTAGCATTGTGCTGCTGATAATGGCTACCTATTTCTTCTACTCGTTAAGTGAAATTAGAAAAATATCCCCTCAACCCTATGTCACAATAGTCAATAACAATATTTCGGCAAAAGCCAAACTGTTGTTACTGAAGGCTGAAATACTCAACTTCTCGATTCAACAAGATCCTCGTTCGTTGGCGCGACTAAAAATGCAAGCGAGAGTGCATAAAGCCAGCATCCTACAAGATCTGAAAGCACAGCGGACGCGAAATATACATGCTCAGTACGGCGACTTGGATGAGTTAGCCGAATTGGAAAAGAGAATTAGTCGACTCGCGACGCAAATATCTGGTCTTACTCTCAAAAACGAAGAGGAGTTAGCGGACTCCTTGAGCGCGGTGGAAAAAACGTACTTTGATCTCAATAAGTACCTTTCTAGTTTCGTCGCTGAAGTGCAAAGGAATCAACTCGAGTTCACACAGGACAAAGAAAACCTTTATGACCGTCAGTATTTGTACATGGTAGTGATCATTGCCTGCTCCATTATTCTAGTCGGTGTGATTTCTTATATGTATCTGCACCAAATTAAACTCAGCCAAGACTTGACCGAGCGTGGAGACAAACTGGAAGAGGCAAAAAAACTCGCAGAGCAACATGCTACAGCCAAAGCTCGCTTCCTTGCCAATATGTCTCATGAAATGAGGACGCCATTAAACGCTATTATCGGTTTGAGCCATAAAGAGTACTACGAGGCTACCGATGAGCAAACGCGTAACTTTCTGTCGATGATTAATAGCTCAGGGCAACACCTACTTAAGCTTATTAACAGTGTGCTCGATCTCAGCAAAATTGAGCAAGGAAAGATGAAGCTGCAAACAGAAGCGTTCTATTGCAGTGAGTTAATTGAGCTGTCTAAAACCATTTTTGTCGATATGAGTAAAATCGATGTTGAGATCTTTTTTTCTACAGAACTGAATAAAGACTACAAGCTCATTGCAGATAAAACCAAGTTGCTGCAGTTAATCAATAACCTAAGTTACAACGCGCTTAAGTTTACTGAGCAGGGTTATGTCGATGTGCGCCTTTCATTGGAGCGCTCAGAACCGGAGAGCTTCTTAAGGCTCAAAGTGTCAGACACTGGTATTGGTATGTCACGAGAACAACTCGATAAAGTGTTTGAGGAATTTACGCAAGCCGATGACTCAATCACAAGAAAATATGGTGGCACTGGCTTAGGACTGTCTATCTGCCAGTCATTGGTTAATCTGATGAGTGGGAGGATAGAGGTTAAGAGTGAACTGAATAAAGGCACTGAGTTTAGCGTTGTAATACCAGTTCAGGTAGAGGGAGAGAAAACAATTGGTTGTGCGATGAATCTTGAAAGGCGAATAAGGGTGGTTAGCGCTGACCTACACGCCAAGGAGCTAATCAGTGACGAACTTAAGCGTTTTGATTTGTTCGATGAATCTGGCGATATCGCGGTTTACTACCATAGTGGTGAAAACAGAGTAGAGGACAATTTTCCTGAGGTTCATCTTGATGAGCAAATGAGTGTTGTGATTGCGGATTTACATGCTTCAGTCCCCCTTTCAGAAAAGCAGGTAAAGCTGACCAAACCTTATGATATTTTCAGTCTGCTTAGTGCCTTAGGCAATCATAACCGGAATCTAGATCAATCAGAGGTGTCGCTGAACCGGAGTTCTGGTTTATCTGCTTTGATCGTGGAAGATATGCGAGTGAATCAAATTGTCGCGCAGAAAATGTTGAGGACATTACAAGTTGAGACCACCACGGCAAACAATGGACAAGAGTGCCTAGATATTATTAAACAGCGCCATTTCGATATCATCTTCATGGATATTCAAATGCCAATCATGGATGGCATAGAAGCGTTAAAGAGAATCCGTCAAGATGACTTAGCGCCCGATACCGCAATTGTTGCACTGACAGCCAATACCTTCGACAAAGATGTACTGCACTACTTAGAGCTAGGGTTTAATGATGTTGTGCCTAAGCCTGTACGTATGGAATTAGTGCAGCGAATTTTGGATAAATACTCGCCCGCGACCATTTAGGTTTAACTAAGATCACTGCCCATAGTTTTTAACGATAGATGTTAGGTATGTTGATGACAGTCTCTTGGTATTTATTCTTTGCTGTAATGGAAGATATACACCCGGAAAATTGTGATTGATGTCTAATTAATCTCTTTGTTTGATAATTGATTAATCAGTTACTACTTTTTTATTAACTGTCAAAAAATTTAGGGGGCAGTTTTGAAAAAGTTAAAAGTCGTATTTTTAGTACAGGTCATTATAGCGCTGACCTTAGTGTTACTAGTATCGGCATTCATTAAGTATCAAGGTTTTAAAGACAACTTATTAGTTGAACTACAGCATTCCGTCGAGAACACGACTCAGCGGATGATGATCAGTTTGCCCAAAGCCGTGTGGGACTTTGACTTAGACTCCGCAAAAGTCTCTATTTCGGCGGAACTGAATTTACCTGAAATCTCCGCTGTACAGCTTATTGATAATGAAGGCAGTGATCTTTTGTTTCTCACACATCAACTTGCTGGTGAAGAGTATGAAACGGTTGAGGTGACGGACAAGTCGTTGTTTACCGAAGATAACAGCATGAGTGCTGCACTGACCTTTGTCGAATATGGAGAAGAAAACCCAGTAGGTAAGGTTGTTGTCTATTTTGATACCCATGCTCTCGATACTAAGCTTGCTGATTCGCTCAAAACCAACATTATCGAGCTGATTGTACTCGACATAATTCTATCGATAGTGATCGTAGTTGCACTGTCTATGACGGTGATTCGCCCCATATCTGAATTGACAGAAGTGGTTAAAGATCTCGCTTCTGGAGATGGAGATCTAACCAATAAGCTTGCGCCAGCAAAATATCGAGAATTTGCAGACATCACTGAAGGCATTAATAGTTTTACTGAGTCGCT
Source organism: Vibrio sp. R10-SG3-ISO10 (assembly GCF_059834185.1). NCBI lineage: Bacteria > Pseudomonadati > Pseudomonadota > Gammaproteobacteria > Vibrionales > Vibrionaceae > Vibrio > Vibrio sp. R10-SG3-ISO10. The sequence continues at coordinate 194,218 of NZ_JCBDHG010000022.1, read as the reverse complement.
TAGGGTGATTGTTCAAGATGTAAATCAGTCCTCTGATGCGCTTAAAGACAAAGCGCAAGCGAATGGTGCTACGGCGAAGTCCAATGCTGAAAAACTTGAAATGCAAAAACATCAGTTGACCACTGTAGCGGCAGCTGCAACAGAGTTAAATCAATCGGTCTCTACTGTTGCGGATACGGCTTCCGAAACAGCCCAACAAGCACATACGGCTACCTCACTTGCTTCAAATGTTAATGATGCAATCGAGAGCTCAGCCAACGACATCATCAACATGCGTGAAGAGATGAACCATGTAAATGCTGAGATGCACATCTTGATTGAGGAAGGAGAAAAAATCACCACGGTTCTTAATGTGATTAATGATATTTCAGAGCAAACCAATTTACTTGCTCTGAATGCTGCGATTGAGGCTGCGAGGGCGGGTGAGCAAGGGCGAGGTTTTGCCGTTGTTGCAGATGAGGTGCGAAATCTTGCTGTAAAAACCAGTGAATCGACAGAGCAAATTCAAAAAAACATTGCAGCATTAGGTGCTGCGACCAAGTCGGTTGAAGATGAACTGACTCGAATAGCGTCTTTGCTTGAGCAAACGGCCTCGAGAGTGAGTGAATCGCAAAGCTCAGTCAGTGAAGTACAAAGCTTAATAACCGTTATTTCAGATAGAAGTGGGCAAATCTCTCAGGCTACCGACGAACAACGGATGGCTGTGGAAGAAATCAGCCAAGCGATTGTGGAAGCATCAGAGGCTACCAATGATGTTTCCTCTGGCGCAACTAAGAATGCACAAAGGACTGAAGAAGTACTGGGTTTGAGTCAAAGTATTGCCAATCATATGGCTAAGTTCCGTACCTAGGATATAAACAGAGGACATGTTATGAGAAATCTCATTTTAATAGTGGTGAGTTCACTATTTTCTTTTGCTTTAAATGCAGCGGTGATTACTGCCGCACAAGATCCATGGGCGCCGTTTGTTCAGAAAGACAAAGCGAATCCCGGTGTATCCGTTGAGATTATTACTGAAGCTTTTAAATCGCAGGGGCATACCGTTGATTTCAAAATTATGCCTTGGACACGCGCACTCAATGAAGTGAAAGGTGGTAGGGTTGATGTGTTAGTCGCGACTTGGTTTACCAATGAACGTACCTCTTTCTTGAAGTACAGTGAGCCATACTTAGAAAACTCGCTCAAGTTTATTATGCGCAAAGGGGAAGGGTTCGAATACAACGGACTTGATAGCTTGTCGGGTAAAACAGTGGGTATTATCCGTAACTACGGCTATGGTGATGAATTTTTAGCGGCCAATAACTTTAAAAAGCCAGAGGCGAATGACTTGGTCGCTAATGCTAAGAAGCTGATGGCAAAAAGGATAGACCTGACTTTAGAAGATGAGCTTGTGGCGAAGTCTACCTTGTCTGGAGCTGGAATGAATTTGGCCGATTTTGAGTTCACTAACAATGCGTTGTCAGTTAACCCGTTGCATGTTACCGCAGGGCTAGCAAATCCTAACCATGCTGAGTACATTGAAGCGTTTAATAAAGGGCTGGCCGAAATTAAGGCCAATGGTACCTTTGACAAGATATTAGCCAAATACGGAATTAAGTAGAGGTGCTAGGCTGATAATTTAAAACGCTCCCATCAAATCGGGAGCGTTTTTATATTACGTGTTGGGAACTTAGCTAGCGAACTTTTTTCCATCTATCTTACCTTTAGCATCATACGCTTTCTCGCCGTAGATAAAGGTCTCGCACACGGTTCTATCATCACCTAAGCTCATTAGAACAAACAACTTCTCTTCAAGGGTTGTCGCTTGATTCATGCGGAAACGCATTAATTGAGTTGCATGTAGGTCGAGTACGACAAAGTCGGCTTCTTTACCCACTTCAAGGTTGCCTATCTTGTCCTCCAAATGGAGTGAACGAGCACCACCTAATGTTGCAAGGAAGAGAGACTTAAGGGGATGCAGCTTCTCTTGTTGAAGCTGCATTATCTTATACGCTTCACTCATGGTCTGAAGAATCGAGAAGCTGGTTCCGGCTCCGACATCCGTGCCCATCCCGACTCTCACGCCATGCTCTTCTAGCTTTGGTAGTTTAAACAGGCCCGAACCTAAGAAAAGGTTAGATGTAGGGCAAAAAGCGATGGCTGATTCCGTGTCGGCTAGGCGCTGGCACTCACAATCAGACAGGTGGATACCATGAGCGAATACCGAGCGTTTATGTAGCAAACCATAGTGGTCATAGACATCGAGATAAGAATCTCGTTCAGGGAATAGGTCCAGTACCCATTCGATCTCTTTCTTGTTCTCTGAAAGATGAGTGTGCATATACACATCGGGGTACTCTTCAAGCAGCTTACCCACTGTGGCTAACTGTTCAGGTGTGCTAGTGGGAGCAAATCGAGGAGTAACAGCGTAAAGCAGTCGCCCGCGATTGTGCCATCTTTCAATCAGTTCTTTTGATGCTTCATATCCAGATTCGGGCGTATCGGTTAGGTAGTCAGGCGCGTTTCTATCCATCAATACCTTGCCTGCAATCATGCGTAGGTTACGACGTTCTGCTTCACCAAAAAATACGTCTACTGACTCTTTATGTACCGTACCAAATACGAGGGCTGTAGTAGTCCCGTTGCTTGCCAGTTCATCAAAAAACAACTTAGCGACCTTGAGTGCGTAAATTGGATTCTTAAAACGGCGCTCTTCTGGGAAAGTGTAGTTTTCTAGCCAGTCGAGCAGTTGTTCACCGTATGAAGCGATCATACCCGTTTGCGGGTAGTGAATATGGGTATCGATAAACCCAGAGGTAATCAGCTTGTCTTCGTACTCGGTTATATTGAGATCTTTGGGTTGGCGGGCGAGCACTTCCTCGGTTTCACCAATATCCACAATATGCCCGTCTTCGACAACGATGATACCGTCATCAAAGAATTGATATGAATTGTCCAGTCCGACATCTTTCGGATCCGCGATACTGTGCAAAATTGCTGCACGATAAGCGTTGCGTTGCGTTGTCATTTTTACTTCCTTTTTAAACCCAAATTAAACGGCTGATTGGGTTAGGCGATTTTCTCTTCCAGTGGCGAATCGCTCATATGGTTACTTTTACTGTGTGCCGTAGGGCGTTTTTCTTCAAGTGGAATGCCCTGATAGTGTGCGATTAGTTCACCTGCAACTGATACCGCGATTTCTGCTGGATGCTTGCCATTCACCATGCTGACGCCAATGGGGCAAATCATAGTGTTGATCTGTGCATCACTGTACCCACGCTGGGCTAAGCGCATATCAAACTTCTTGCGTTTAGTCAGGGAGCCAATCATGCCGAAATAGACGCTGTCATCTCGGTCAATAATGGCTCTAGCGAGATCAAAATCGAGTTGATGATTGTGAGTCATGACTAAGTAGTAACTGTTTGGTGGCAAGTCTCGTACTTCTGCGACCGGATCATCGGTCACTAACTTAGTCACATTACGTGGCAGTTCTTCAGGGAAAACATCATCACGCTCATCAATCCAGGTAACTCGGAAGGGAAGAGTCGAGACGATATGTAAAAGGGCTTTGGCAACATGACCTGCTCCAAACACAACCAGATGCTTTTGCGCGGTGCCAATAGGTTCAAAGCTTAGTGTTGCCATTCCGCCACAACACTGGCCTAGACGGGCACCTAAATTAAAGCGTTCTACTTTGAGTGAGCGTTCACCAGCGATCAGCATCTCACGAGCCATTTTGGTCGCGACATGCTCAAGGTGACCGCCACCTATAGTGGCAATCAACCTGTCACGGGTGACCAGCATTTTGGTGCCTGCATCCCTTGGCACAGAGCCACGGTCTTCCAATACAGTCACCATCACGCACGGTTCGCTGTTTTTCTCTAGTTGTGCCAGTTCATGAATCCAATTGTCCTTAAACATACGTCTCTCCTTGAACTATTTATCTTGTCGTCAGTCTATGGAATGACGCGTACTAGGCTTGTTCAGCTTTCTCAGATGCCGTTTGTGGCTGACTCACTTTCGCAATCGCCATCAAGACACGTTCTGGTGTTGCTGGTGTATCCAACTTAGGAATCGCTCCCTCGACGGCGACAGAAGCAATTGCATCTTTCAATGCACTCCAGACCGACATACCCAACATGAACGGCGGCTCACCGACGGCTTTTGAATTAAATACCGTATCTTCTGGGTTTGCTCGGTTCTCCAGTAAGTGGGTATGGAACTCAATTGGCATATCTGCGATCGCTGGGATCTTGTAGCTTGCAGGACCATTGGTCATTAAGCGGCCTTGCTCATTCCAGATTAACTCTTCGGTGGTTAACCAACCGACACCTTGCAGGAAGCCACCTTCAATCTGACCGATATCAATGGCAGGGTTTAGCGAAGCACCTACATCATGCAGAATGTCTGCACGTAGGATCTTGTACTCACCGGTTAAGGTATCAACGATTACTTCCGAGCAAGAGGCACCGTAAGCAAAGTAGTAGAACGGGCGACCGCGAGCTTTTTCATGATCGTAGTAGATCTTCGGCGTACGGTAGAAGCCTGTGCTCGATAGCGATACTTGGTTGAAGTAGGCCAATTGAACAAAAGATTCGAAGGTCATGATTTCATCACGAATCATGATCATGCCATTTTTGAACACTACTTCTTCAGGCGAGACCTTAAAGTGGCTAGAAGCAAAATCAATCAAGCGTTGCTTAATGGTTAGTGCGGCATTTTGCGCGGCCTTACCATTGAGGTCGGCGCCCGATGAGGCTGCTGTTGGCGATGTGTTCGGTACTTTGTCGGTATTGGTGGCGGTGATTTGGATACGTTCAACATCAACTTGGAACTCCTGTGCAACAATTTGTGCCACTTTGATATTCAAGCCTTGTCCCATCTCTGTACCACCGTGATTCAAATGAATACTGCCATCGGTGTAGATGTGAATGAGCGCGCCAGCCTGATTGAGGAAAGTCGCCGTGAATGAAATACCAAATTTCACTGGAGTGATCGCTAAGCCTTTTTTCAAGATAGGGCTCTGCTTGTTGAACTCGGCAATTGCTTTGCGGCGAGCGTGGTAGTCACTGCTTTGTTCTAGCTGCTCTGTGATCTCTGGTAAGAAGTTGTCTTCAACCTTTTGGTAGTAGTGAGTGACGTCACGTCCTTCACCACCGTAGTAGTTGGCTTTGCGTACTTCGAGCGGATCTTTGCCTAAGTAGCGGGCAATTTCATCCATGATGTGTTCAATGGTCATCATTCCTTGCGGGCCACCAAAACCACGATAGGCCGTATTTGAGGCAGTATTGGTTTTACAGCGATGACCTGTGACCGTTGCATCACCTAGGTAGTAGGCGTTGTCTGAGTGAAACATAGCGCGGTCAACAATCGAGCTCGATAGATCTGGTGAGTAACCACAGTTACCTGCAACGATGATCTCTGAACCTTGAATGACGCCATTATCATCAAAACCAATTTTATATTGGTTGTAGAATGGGTGACGCTTGCCCGTCATGGTCATATCTTCTGCACGTGGTAGGCGCATCTTAGTCGGGCGCTTGGTGAGATGGGCAATCACAGCCGCCATACATGCTGGCGCTGCTGCTTGGGTTTCTTTGCCACCAAAACCACCACCCATACGGCGCATGTCGATCACGACTTTGTGCATAGGTACGCCAAGAACTTCAGCAACTAGCTTTTGTACTTCAGTTGGGTTTTGCGTTGAGGTGTATACGATCATACCGCCATCTTCGGTCGGCATAACACTACTAACCTGAGTTTCAAGGTAGAAATGCTCTTGACCGCCAATCTCTAAATCACCTTCAATGATGTGCTTAGCATTGGCAAGTGCTGCTGCCGAATCGCCACGTTTTTGCTGGTGGCTTTCAGTCACAAATAGCTCTTTTTCTAGCGCTTCTTTGACATCCAGAATAGGTGGCAGTGCTTCATACTCAACAATGGCGGCTTGCGCGGCTTTACGTGCAGTCTCCATGTCGTTTGCTGCAACTGCGAGTACGGGTTGCCCATAATATTGAACTAGCCCATCTGCAAGCAGCGGATCACCGGGTAGTATGGCGCCGATATCAAGTTGCCCAGGTACGTCTTCATGGGTAATAGCAATCGCTACGCCTTCGAATTCATAACATGGAGAGACATCAAGCTTGGTAATTTTCGCATGAGCGTGGGTACTAAAACGCGCATACACATGCAGTTGATTTGGGAATTCAAGACGGTCATCGATATAGACCGCTTCACCCGTGACCTGCTTTGGGGCGCTGTCGTGTTTTACGCTTTTACCAACGCCAGTTTTGAGATCCTGCTTTACGATGGCGACCATCTCTTCATGAGATAGGGTCTGATGGTGTGCGTTAGACATAAGACGTTACCCTCGTTTCAATCTGGTTGTTCTGATGGTTCTGCTCGATAAAGAAACGGCGCAGCATGTTAGCGGCAGTCATAGAGCGATACTCTTTGCTGGCGCGGAAGTCAGATAGCGGCTCAAAGTCGCTGTATATCTCTTTCATTGCTTTATCGATAGTCTCTTGCGTCCAGCTCTGGCCAATTAAGGCAGCTTCACAGTTCGAAGCGCGTTTTGGTGTTGCTGCCATTCCACCAAAGGCAATGCGAGCGTCGACTACTTTGTTGTCTTCGATCTGGATATTAAACGCCCCACATACAGCTGAGATATCGTCATCTAAGCGTTTAGAAAGTTTGTATGCACGGAAAGTGTCGTTGCTCTTCGGTTTAGGAATAATGACTTGTTCAATGAACTCGCTTTCTTGCTGAGCTGTCACCTTGTAGCTGATGAAGTAATCTTCAATCGGCAGGATTCTTGATTGCTTACCGCGGCGCAGTTTAACCTGAGCGTTGAGGGCGATAAGAAGTGGTGGCGCGTCTCCGATCGGTGAAGCGTTACCAATATTGCCGCCAAGCGTACCTTGGTTGCGTACTTGCAGTGAGGCGAAGCGATGTAGCAGTTCGCCGAAATCAGAGTAGTGGCTGGTCAGCAGTTGGTATGCATCGCTAATCGCCACGTTTGCACCAATGTGTAGAGCGTCTTCGCTCTCTTCGCAAACCTTCATGTCTTCAACAAGGTTGACGTTGATTAGAGTTTCGATTTCTCGGTGGAACTGGGTTACTTCTAGCGCTAAGTCGGTACCGCCGGCAACCAGTTTCGCCTTAGGATTTGCAGTGTAAATTTCTGCTAGCTCATCGACGCTACGCGGAAGGTACGCGGTCAAGTTTCCATGACTTAAGCTAGCTGGCTGTTCTTGCAAGGTTTGCAGTCTCGCGACAGTTTTCTTCTCAAGCTCAACAAACTGATCCATTAGTGGCTCGTTTGAAACCAACGACAAGGCTGCGTCTACGATAGGGCGATAACCCGTACAGCGACATAGATTGCCAGCCAGTGATTCCATGACATCTTCTTTGTTCGCTGCTGGTTTGTTCTTACTTAGAGCGAACATGGACATGATAAAGCCCGGAGTACAGTAACCACATTGAGAACCATGAAAGTCGACCATGGCTTGCTGTGTTGGGTGCAGTTTGTTTTTGTTCTGCAAGTCTTCGACGGTAATAAGCTGCTTACCATGAAGGCTAGAGACGAACGTCAAACAAGAGTTAACAGAGCGGTACTGAAGTTTTCCTTCGATGACTTCACCCAGTACAACGGTACAGGCACCACAGTCACCTGAACCACATCCTTCTTTGGTACCCGTTTTTTGTACATGTGTTCTCAGGTACTGAAGCACTGTCATGTTAGGCGACAGCTCACTTTCTTGTTTGAGTTCTTGATTGAGTAGGAAAGTAATCAAGAGACCTCCTTGTGCATTGACACTATTGTTCTGATGTTTTTTCTGACCTTGTGGTCAATAATTGGATAAATTGACCATAAGGTCAACTTTATTTTTACAAAAATGCAACACGAAAAGGCGCGTTCTAGGCGCTTATCAACAGAGGTGTTTTTGGTAAGCTAATGATTATATGGATAAAGTTATCTAATCTTTGAGTGAAAAATCTTTACGTAAAGAAAATTAATATTGTATTTTTTGTTGTGTACAATCTTCGGGATGCGGGATGCGGGATGCGGGATGTAGGCACTGTCATCCTGAAGAACGAGGGACGAGTGAGTTGAGGCTCTCTTGCAGCGAGTATTGAGGGAGAGAAATTCCCAACACCTTATTAAGTTAGCGTTGGGAATTTGGCTTTTTCTCGTAGCGCAGCGGTCTCGCATCCAAAAGCGAAGCGTTCCCGCATCGTGCTACCTTATCAACGCCCTTTAATCAAATCAGAGAACACAACGTGCAGATCGTTGGATGCGGCACCGCTGTCTAAATTGAGCTTGGAACGGATATGGTCGATATGTACTCGCATTAGTTCGACGGCCTGCTCGGTTTTACCGGCTTCAATGGCATCAAGTAACACCGTATGCTCATCTAAAGAACAGTTAGCATGGTTACCTGTTTCGTACTGGGCGATAAGCAGTGACGTTTGAGAAACTAAGCTACGTTGGAAGGCAAGTAGCGGAGCGTTGTTTGCTATCTCAGCCAGCTTAATATGGAACTCACCCGATAAACGTAGCCCTTTACCATAATCACCATTGTCGAAAGCTTCATTTTCCTTCTCAACCAATCGACGACACTCGTCAATCTCAGAGGGTGTTGCGTGCTCAACGGCTAACTCAGTAATCGCCAGCTCCATAACTTCACGCGCTTTAATGATCTGTTTAGCCTCTTCCTTAGTTGGTGCAGCGACCATAGCCCCACGGTTTGGACGAATACTGACAACCTGCTCCATAGACAGTCTAAGCAGAGCGCGGCGAATGATGGTTCGGCTGACACTAAAGATTTCGGCTAGGGCTTCTTCATTGAGTTTCGTAGCTGGTGGAAGGCGCTGTTCCAGAATTGCATCGAAAATGTGGCAGTAAACGACATCATCTTGGGTCTGACCCGCGACTTTAGTCTTGATATTTTTTGCCACAGAATTTTTTAGATTTGCCATAGGCGGCGTTCACTCTTAAACCATTTATTTCCTTTATAAAACAATCATACTTTACTTTGTATACATGTGGCTAGAGCAGGGCTGAATTTGCGACTTTGAACGCACTGTTCAAAGCCGCTGTTTTCAACATTTGGTTAACAACGGAATTTGCGTAGATTGTTGTGAAGATCGACAGCATTTTGAGCGATGGCTTCACTAGCAACTGCAGACTGCTTAGTGTCTTCGGCGGTCTCATCTGCTAGCGTTTTGATGCTTATAAGATTGTTGTCTAAGTCTTGCGTAACAGTTGATTGCTGTTCGGCTGCCGCTGCGATCTGCAGGTTTAGGTCAGCAATTTGGTTTACAGACTCAGCTGCAAGCGAGAAAGTATTGGCAGATTCACTACTTTTAGATAGACATAGCTCAGCTGTGTCGGTGCCTTTCTTCATACTCGTGACTGCGTTTTTGGCTTCTGACTGCAATCTTTCCACTAACTGTTGAATATCAATAGTAGCTTCCTGAGTTCTTTTAGCCAGAGATCTCACTTCGTCTGCGACTACAGCGAAACCACGTCCAGTTTCACCAGCTCGTGCGGCCTCAATAGCAGCGTTTAGTGCGAGCAAGTTTGTTTGTTCAGCAATGCCTTGAATTGAGTCCAAGACTTGACCAATGTTGTTGGTTTCTGAAACCAAGTTTTCAATGACACCTGATGAGCTTGTAACTTCGTTCGCCAGTTCTTGAATAACTTCTTGTGTAGCGAGTGCTTCTCTATGTCCTTCTAAGACGTTTTTCTTAACTTGGTCGGTGACTGATGAAGCATTAGCTGTACTGTTTGCAACTTCTTGGGTCGTCATATTCATCTGGTTAATAGCAGTGGCGACCTGTTCAATATCAATCCGCTGTTTTTCTACGTTTTGTAATGTTCTTTGCAAAGAGCTAGAAGTCAGGCTCGAAGAACTTTGCAACTCCTCTGCCTTAGAGTTGATTTGCGACATCATGGAGCTCAGGACACCTAAGAATTTGTTAAAGGATCTTGCCACTGTGCTCGTCTCATCGTTGGCACTGGTCTCAAGTTTTACAGTGAGGTCTCCATCTCCGCTAGCCACTTGATCTAACCTTTCAATTAGGTTCAATATGGGGGAACGAATAGAGCGAGTCACTAAAAGTGGCAGGATAATACCGACCACCAAAGATATAGCGGCTATGATAGTCATCCATTTTATGGCTTCTTTCTCATCTTGCTCGGCCTGTAATGCGCTTTTCAGCGTAAAGTTCTGAACCCTATCCAGTATCGCGATTAAAGCTTTGTCCAGTTCATCTTCATGTGCCTCGACCTTATGCGAGATTTTTAACATCTTCTCGATATCACCGTTGAGTCCATACCCCATGACTTGGTCGACTTCGCCCGTCAAAGTACTGTAGGACGCCTCTACTTTTTTTAGGTCTGCGAGCAGTTGAGCAAATTCCTGTTTGGCTGTTTCTGAGTGAAGTAAAGGGATCGCATGTTCTATGAATGACTCAACTTCGATGATCTCTTCTTGTATCTGTACCGTCAGGTCATGCACTTTATCTTTGGCCTTTTCAAATGTTTGTTTGCTTTCCATTCCTTGCTCTACACGAATGGCTTTGACTAGGGCTCGTTCGAATAGAATTGCTTGTTCAAGTTGATGTTCAGTAACAACGGTGAGCTTTTTGGTCAGCGGTATATCCTCTTCCGCTATGTCGATAAGTTCGTTACCAATTTTGTTCATTTGATAGAGTGCGAACCCTCCTAAGATAGCCATAGCAAGCAGCTGGCAGAAGCCTAATAAATACACCTTTTGAGCAATCGTTAGTTTAGACAGCATGCGGAAATTCCTTATTTATTGTCTGACGCAATATTGATTTACATTTTTATAACCATCAAAGCAAAGGATGTGCCACAGGAAGGTGCTGAATAAATAGGGAATTAACCCTTAAATACCGTCTTCTTACGCTTTAGTTGTATATCTAGTTTGCATATTGCAACTTTTTTGCAACATGCAAAATTACTTCAAATAAATACTGGAATTCAAACAGAACAAAAACCGATTTATAAGTGTGTGGTTTCTTAAAATTGAGACGATATTTTATTGTGTCAGATATCGGGATTTTTGAGGTGTTAACTGAGTTTTTACTCCATATCTTTGGCGGGAGGATATACTGCAAAGTATGAAAGCGAGAAATAAACTTTTGGCGTAAGTCACTGACTAGTTGTTGACACTTTTGCGTTAACAAATAAGCACATATTTCTATCACTAGCTCTAAATCCTTGCTTTTTAACTACCATTTATTGCTCGCCTTTATTTGTTGCTCGTTATTGATTCATTTGCGTAAATTTTAGTTAGCGTTCTGTATAAATTATCTGTTTAGGAAACTTGCGCGTTTTTGACGCGATCTTCCATGTTTAATGCGCGATTTATCGCTAAATACTTCCTATCTAGCTGTTGGGAAGAAGGAATTTCTACAAATGACAGGAAAAAATAATGAACCAACAACGTCAATTAAGCTGGATGATCGCCGCGATCTTGGGCACGTCTATGAGCTGGTCTGTGACTGCGGCAGAAATGGTACAAGTCAGTGATGATGCATTATTCCAACAAACTCTTCAGGCTCAGTCGAACAGCGTGGCTCCAGTGGAGACAGGTTTCGTTGAAGTGAAGCGTGTCGTATTGCCAAACGGTAAAACCAAAGTCCGTTACCAACAAACACACCTAGGTCTGCCTGTATTCGATACTTCGGTTGTCGCCACAGTGTCAAAAGATCAGCCTAGCCAAGTGTTTGGTACCATGGCTCAGGGAATTGGCGCCGATCTAGCAACGACAAGTCCGACGCTGGATGAAAAGCAGGCCGTCTCTGCAGCAATTGCAGCCTATCAAGGTAAGTCTATTGCTAAACCTAACGTTGAAAATGAAAACGCTAAACTCATGGTCCGCTTAGATGAGTCGCAGACGGCACAAGTGGTATACATGGTAGATTTCTTTGTCGCAGAGGAAGAACCAGCGCGCCCGTTCTACTTCATTGATGCGATGACAGGTAAAGTGCTTCAGCATTGGGATGGCTTAAACCATGCAGAAGCTACCGGTACAGGCCCTGGAGGAAACTTAAAGACCAATCGTTATGATTACGGCAAAGACTTCCCAGCGTTTGCGATCGACAAAACTGGCACCAAGTGTAAGTTAGAAAATGCTGCGGTAAAAACCATCGACTTAAATCATGGCACTTCCGGTACTCAGGCCTATACGTACGACTGTACTGATGGGACTAACTTTACCGATCACAAATACATCAATGGTGCTTATTCACCACTTAATGATGCTCATTACTTCGGTAACGTCGTGTTTGATATGTATAAAGAGTGGATGAACACCGCCCCTCTTACTTTCCAATTAACAATGCGTGTGCATTATAGCTCTAACTATGAAAACGCATTCTGGAATGGATCGTCAATGACGTTCGGTGATGGTCAAAATACCTTTTATCCGCTAGTGGACATTAACGTCAGCGCACATGAGGTGAGTCACGGATTTACAGAGCAAAACTCAGGGCTCGTCTACCAAAACATGTCTGGCGGTATTAACGAGGCATTCTCTGATATTGCAGGTGAGGCTGCGGAGTACTACATGCGTGGCAATGTAGACTGGATTGTGGGTGCAGATATCTTTAAATCAGAGGGTGGCCTACGCTACTTTGATCAGCCTTCAAAAGATGGTCGTTCAATTGATCATGCATCTCAATACTATGATGGTTTAAATGTTCACTACTCCAGTGGTGTTTTCAACCGCGCGTTCTATTTGTTGTCGAATAAGACTGGATGGAATGTCCGTAAGGGGTTCGAAGTCTTTACAGTGGCTAACCAACTTTACTGGACAGCAAACAGTACTTTTGACCAAGGTGCGTGTGGTGTAGCGAAAGCTGCCTCAGATATGGGATACAGCGTCGATGATGTTAAAGCGGCATTTACCACTGTTGGTGTTGATGCGAGCTGTGGCGCAACGCCTCCTGGCGGCAACGTTCTCGAGAAAGGTAAGCCTCTCACTAACCTTAGTGGCAGCCGCTCTGCTCAAGACTTTTACACCTTTACCGTAGATTCAGCATCAAATGTAGTTGTGTCTATTTCTGGAGGTTCAGGTGATGCTGATTTGTACGTAAAAGCAGGCAGCAAACCAACGACGAGTAGCTATGATTGTCGTCCATACCGAAACGGCAATAGCGAGCAATGTAGTGTATCAGCACAAAAAGGTGTGACTTATCATGTGATGCTGCGAGGTTATACAAACTACTCTGGCGTGACTCTAAGACTCGATTAAGCTTACGATCTTAGACATATGACTTAGGGCATCTTCGGGTGCCCTTTTTAGTCTGGTGCTATTTGCAACATTTTTCTTGATTGAATGTGCAACTTGTGGTCTACTCTCGCCCCTTTTTTGACTAGCATACAAGGAGTTACAATGCATAAGGTGAATGTTGTAGGGACAAGTGGAAGTGGAAAATCGACCTTTAGTGCTCAGCTAGCAAGTGCTCTTGATTGCAAGCATATCGAGATGGATCGCTTGTTTTGGAAGCCTGATTGGCAGGAGTCACCAGACCTAGAGTTTTTTGCCAAGATCCGCAATGCATTGCAAGGCTCCAGTTGGGTGCTCGATGGCAACTACAACCGTACACGGAAAGTGAAATGGGAGAACGTCGATACCGTTATTTGGGTAGATTACTCTCTCCCACGCACCTTGTATCAGGCGGTAAGCCGAGCGATACATCGATGTATTACAGGCAAAGAGCTTTGGCCGGGAACAGGCAATCGCGAAACTTTTGCCAAGTCTTTCTTTAGCCGTGACTCAATAATTCTCTGGACTGTGAAAACCTATCACAAGAATCAGCAGCGTTATCTAGCGGATATGAATCACCCAGATTATCAGCATATTCGGTTTGTTCGCTTGCGTAGCCCTAAACAAGCACAGCAGTTGCTTGAAGGCTTGCGCAAAGAACACAGTGTCGACCGTTAGTCTGTTACTGATTGGCTTCTTCTACAGGCTGTTTTGTATCTTTTGTTTCAGTAGCCACGGGTTTATCAATGGGAGGTGCAAGCAAGATCCTCAGCCTCTGTCTTAGTGACATATGCCTGCTCTGCACATCATGGAACATATCTCGCCATTCGGAGAAGGTGACCGTCAGCGGATTGTAGCTGTCGATAGGCTTAGTGATCCCATAGCGGACGGTTTCCACTTCAGGTTCAAACGTACCGAACAGTTTGTCCCATATGATCAAGACACCCGCGTAGTTCTTATCTATGTATTGTGGATTACGTCCATGATGGACTCGATGATGCGATGGCGTGTTAAAAATGAGCTCGAATTTACCCAGTGAGCGAATCCACTGAGTGTGGACGAAAAACTGCAAGCCTAAGTTGAGCAGCACAGCAAAAATGACCCATTTAGGTTCAAAACCTATGATGACCAAGGGAACCCAAAATAGCCACATTCCGGCTACCGGGTACATCAAGCTTTGACGAAATGCGGTGCTAAAATTCATTCTTTCCGAGCTATGATGTGCGACATGGGCAGCCCACATCCAGCGTATCCTATGGCTCGCACGGTGAAACCAGTAGTAGCAGAAATCCTGCAAAACAAGTAAAACAATGAAAGAGGTCACGTTCATTTCAATGTCGAGCAACTTCCAGCCAGACAGCCAAAAATAGAGTTTTACGATGACGAGACCTGTCAGCAGATCCGCTAATTGATGCATGCCTGCTAACGAAAAATTGCACAGCACCTCTGGCAGTTTATAGGCGGAGTTTTCTGGTAGCTTTCCTCTTTTCTGACCGATGAAATACTCTGCGGCCATCAAGCCAATAAACAGTGGAGCGAGCAACATCAGCAGCCACTCTGGGTGATCAATAATCGTTTGAAATTCCATTTCTGCTCTCCGTTAAACAGGATTACCACTTGGCATAGTGATCTTCAGTGAGCCCAAGAACACTTTTTAGCTGATGCTTTTGCCCATCGTTATCGACAACAAAGCCATCAAAGAGACCGATGAACTGGCGAAAGTTACTTTTAAGTAGCAGTAAGTTGAGCTTTTCACTGCGTTTATTGAGTGGCTTGAACCTAAGAGATACTCGTCCGTCGTCGGAATATATGTGCCAATCTTGCTCAACATGGTCGCGATCAAACGTAAAATGGACTGGATTGAGCAAATGTCGTTGGCCATTGACCCAAAGTGCATTCTCACAGCTGCCGGTTTCATTAACCCCTGCGGCTAGGTTCAATCCAAGCAAGGTGTTTTCATCACGGGTATTGATGCTTGCCCAGCGCCAACTTGTTTCACGGCGCATATACCCGGCTGAAAAGTCATAACTGGCGAGTGCACTGTTTAGATCTACGCTATTGCCATCGATTTCTAGCTTGCCAGTCACGGTTAGTGCGTTGTGCTTTTGGGTGTAAGTCCATCCGGAATAAGCTGTGGGCGTGCATACGGAAAGCGGCAAACTATTGGCTGGAGCATGTAAGATAATATCGAGCTTTAGATTGTTGCTCATCGCTTTAGCACGCCACTGGCCTTTGGCTATTTCAAACTGCAGTTTTGTTCCCGCGAACTGTGTCATACCAGAGTAGGGCGACTCGGTCATTTGTTTATCAAACGACAGTGGTCTTAACCAGCTTTGTTCGCTTAGCGAGTCGCTTTCGGTGTCGTAGATATAGCAAAACGATGAACCAAGGTAGCGTATATCTGCGATGGCGAATCCTATGATGTGTCTTGCCGTTTTTAGACTGACAAACTGAAACTGCTTGTAGTGGAAATGCTTGGCAAGCTTGCTTGCAGGTTTGTCCATACTATTTCGATAGTCAAAACAGGTCGTATTGAGCTGCTTAGGCGTACCATCAAAATGACCATAGGTGGGTTTTCCTTCTGACGACACAAGATTCTCAGGGGCAGATTGAGTAGAGATCATCGCTTTGATTTACAAATGATTAACACTTGACTTAGCTTGAGCCATTTTTAAGTGATTAATCAGGTCACTTTCGGACATAAAGTCATCTACGATCACGAAAGTAAACTCATAATGTCAGTATGCTACAAACACCAATTAGCCAACCCACCCCAAAAAACCAACAAACGAGTTATGGAAATTGTCGCTGAGTATCTACCTATAGACCACCGTCACCAGTTAGGCGTTATGGACATCGCCTTGCTGCTAAAAGCGGTGGAGAGCTTTGGAGTCAAGACTACTCCCATATTAGAGGAGCTCGGCTTGGTTCATTTAGATTGGCAAAGCGAGAAGACGCAGTTGACCTATGCGGACAAGTTGCTGCTGTTTCGCCATGTGTCTCAGCAGTTTCACGACGTAGGGCTGGGCTTGTTGATTGGAGAAAGAGCTAAGCTGAGCCATTTTGGTCTTTTAGGTTATGCCATCTTAAGCAGTCGTACTTTAGAAGAAGCGATCAAAACGGGGTTTAAATATCTCAACCTAAATGGTCCGGTATTTTCTGTAAAAGTGACAATAGATGACGGTATCGCTTCTATCGTATTGGAAAATACGCTCGAAATTGGCGAGCTTTTGCCTTTCTGTAGCGAGTACTTTTTTAGTGCGCTAGTGGCTATGTTCGAAGAGCTAACAGGGCATAGGCTCGAGATTACTCGCCTCTGTTTTCCTTATCGAGCACCTGCTTATGGTTCGAAGTATAGCGAGCGATTTAGCTGTGCAGTCGAGTTTGAAGCGCCTAGTCTAAGATTGAGCTTTTGTTCCTCGCTATTGTCTCTGCCGCTTAAAACACATAACGCGGATATGTTGAGCAATTGTCTTCAATCCTGTGATTCAGTCATTGCAGCACTACAATCGCCATATCTACTGACCAACCAGATCAAAACAATTCTGTATCAGAGTGCGGGTGTATTCCCATCGATTGAAGCAGTTGCACTGCAGTTTGGCTGCTCTTCACGTACGTTAAGAAGAAAGCTTGAACTGGATGGGACGAGTTACCAGAAATTGCTCGGCGAGGTACGTAGCGACATTGCCAAAGAGTTTCTGCTTCGTACCGAATTGACCATTGAAGAGATTGCTTTTCGTTTGGGGTACAGTGATACCGCCAATTTCAGAAGGGGGTTCAAACGCTGGACAGGAATAACGCCTCAACGATTTCGTGGGGCGCGGTGAAAGCCTGCCAGTTTTGAGTTGGCAGGCTCTATTTAGACAGATTGATATTAGACTGGTTATTCGCTAACGCGGCTCGATGCCCAAGCGTACATCAATTCTAGCGCAACGGTTGCACCCGCTAAGGCAGTCAGATCACTATGATCGTAAGGAGGAGATACTTCCACCACATCCATCCCAACAATGTTAACACCAGCTAAACCACGCAAGATCTTAAGTACTTTGTCAGAGTTCAAGCCACCACAAACTGGAGTGCCTGTACCCGGTGCAAAAGCAGGATCTAAGCAGTCGATGTCAAAGGTCACATAGACTGGCTTATCGCCAATGATGTCACGAATACGCGCTACAATCGCTTCTGCACTCAAGTCATTCGCTTCCATGGCATTAATGACATTAAATCCATGATCATTTTGGTCATACTCAGTACGAATGCCAATCTGAACAGAGTGCTTTGCTGAAATTAGACCTTCATTTGGCGCATGGTAGAACATGGTGCCGTGATCGTAAGCACTGCCGTTGTCATAAGTGTCTGTGTGCGCGTCAAAATGAATCAGTGCCATTTCTCCGTGATGTTTAGCATAAGCACGCAGAATCGGCAAAGTGATGAAATGGTCACCACCTAGCGCTAACATCGTTTTACCGCTTTTAAGGATCTCACTGGTCGCAGCTTCTAGGCGGTAAGTGAAATCTTCCGCGTCGCCACAGTCGAACACCAAGTCACCTGCATCAATGACTTTAGCGCGGTCAAAGACATTGAAATCCCAAGGGAACTTGTTTCCTTCCCACGCAAGATTCACTGATGCACGACGAATTGCATCTGGCCCCATTCGAGCGCCTGGTCTGCCTGATGTTGCCATATCTAAGGGTACGCCAAGTACGACGAGATCGGCATCTGCAGAGACAGGATTGCGCAGGTAAGGTCTGCGCATAAAGCTCATTGAGTTCGAGTAAAGCGAATAATCAGTTTTTGTAAACAAATCATTCATTTAGAAATCCTCTAAATAGGTGTAGCCTGTTAAGCCACCTTCTAATTCTTCTAAGACGGTTTGCTGCTCGTTCACATTGACACGCTCAGCAACTAACTCACGGTAGTTTTGACGAATCTTATCTACATCAATGTGTACATAGCGCATCATATCTTCGACGCTATCACCTTCATCAATGCGCTCTATAATTGCCTCACCGCTTTCATCAACGGTCACCACTGCACTGTGGGTGTCGCCAAACAGATTGTGCATGTCGCCCAAAATCTCTTGGTATGCACCGACAAGGAAGAAGCCCATCAGGTATGGCTTATCCTTATCCCAAGCTGGAACAGGCAGCGTGGTTTCAATACCTTGACCTTCAACGTATTGCTCTATAGCACCGTCAGAATCACAAGTGATATCGAGCATGACTGCACGGCGATCTTCAACGTTTTCCAATCCTGATAGTGGCAGGACAGGGAACACCTGATCAATCCCCCAAGCATCTGGTAGAGATTGAAATAGCGAGAAGTTAACGAAGAACTTATCTGCTAGTCGATCATTCAACTCATCCAAGATTGGACGGTGGAAACGGTTTTTATTGCTCATCTGGCGGCTCAGCTCGAAGTAAATTCGTAGCGAAAGCTGCTCTGCCCAAGCGCGTTGCTGTAGGTTAAGTACTCCAGTTGCAAACTGTGAGTGTACTTCGGCTAAGTCACTTTGGGTGTCGTTATAAATCTCGATTAAGGCACGCGCATCGCTACCATCTTGCAGGTTTTCCCAATTACGCCACATATTCTGTAGCAGAGTTGGATCTTCAGCACTTGGCTGTCCCACGCTCTCTGGATGATACGCCTCTGTTCCAATTACGTTTGTGATCAATACTGCGTGATGGGCAGTGAGTGAGCGGCCAGACTCAGAGATGATGACTGGTACTGGCTGCTCATACTGTTGGCATACATCGCCCACTGTGCTTACGATGTTACGTGCATACTCAGTCAGCCCGTAGTTCATCGAGTTAGACGACTGACTACGTGTGCCGTCATAATCTACTGCTAAGCCACCACCGATATCGAAGTATTTGATATCTGCTCCCATGCCACGTAATTCGCAGTAGAAGCGAGCTGACTCATTAACCCCATTGCGGATATCACGAATGTTGGCCATTTGCGAACCTAGGTGGAAGTGCACCAGTTGCATCGCATCCAGTTGGTCTTCTTGTTTTAGACGCTCAATGACGGTTAACACTTGAGACGCGGCTAGGCCGAATTTAGACTTTTCACCGCCACTCGATTGCCATTTGCCTGCACCTTGAGATGCCAAGCGAATACGGATACCTAAGCGAGGTTTAACGCCAAGACTTTTCGCCTCTTTCAGAACCAGATCGAGCTCAGATAATTTCTCTAATACGATGAAGACCTTATGACCTAGCTTTTCACCTATTAGCGCTAAGCGGACGTATTCACGATCTTTGTAGCCGTTGCAGACAATCACAGAGCTCGCTTTCTGAGCTAATGCCAGTACTGCGAGTAGCTCAGGTTTACTGCCTGCTTCAAGGCCAAGCTGCTTCGTTTCTAGCTGAGCTTGGCTTTCAAGAATCTCGTCAACGACCTCTTTCTGTTGGTTTACTTTGATCGGGTACACCAGCAGGTAGTTGTTGTCGTATTGGTATTCTTCAATCGCTTGGTTGAACGCTTGGCAAATGCCGTGCACACGTTGGTGCAGGATCTGCGGGAAGCGAACCAATACCGGCAAATTCAGTTGTTTCTGTTCTAGCTTAGAGACGATATTGCTTAGTGGCACCTGATGGGCATTATCACTGCGAGGTGATACATACACTTCACCTTGGTTATCGATACCGTAGAAGCCTTGGCTCCAGTAATGAACATTGTAATCAGCACGAACACGATCAAGTTTGGAATTGTTTTCCACTTCAAATCTCACAAAGATAGGGAGAGAAATACATGACCCAGTGGAGCTGAGTCATACCTGACACGGGACTGAATTTGGCTTCTCTAAGCTTCCGCGTCGAGCGCATTAACAGATAAAAAGCCATCAGAGTCTAACAAAACAATTTTGTCGTCACGATTGATGAAATCGCTTTGGCGAGGCGATGATTTTCTATTCATTTCCACTGCGGATTTTATGTTGGATGAAGCCTTTCTTTGACTGCCTTGAGTCGTTAAAATAGACACAAATTGATGACTTACTTGTGGAAGAACAATGGCAAAACTGACACTTCAAGAGCAAATGCTTAAAGCAGGCTTAGTGAACGAGAAGAAACTGAAAAAAGCAAAGAAAGGCTCGAAGAAATCTCGTGTACAGGCACGTGAAGTTAAAGCAGCAGTGGAAGAGAACAAGCGTCAACAGCAAGAGCGCGATAAAGCACTGAGTGAAGAGCAGAAAGAGCAACGTTTATCCAAAGAGATTAAAGCGCAAATCAAGCAACTGATTGAGATGAACACCATCGATCAGAAAGATGGCGAAATCAAATACAACTTTACTGATGGCACACTGGTTAAAGCTATTTATGTTGAGCAATTGATTCGTGACCAATTGGCAAAAGGCATCCTATCTATTGCCCGCACCGATGAGACTTATGTGGTCATTCCAAGCAGCGTAGCGAAGAAAATTGCAATGCGTGACGAGAGCGTCATCATCGAACAAAATGCACCAGCGGAAGATATCCCAGCTGAAGATGATCCATACGCAGATTTCGTCGTGCCAGACGATTTAATGTGGTAATCGCTGTTAAAGAAAGCTCTACTTCGGTAGAGCTTTTTCGTTCTTATAGGCAATAAAAAACCAGCCACTTGGGCTGGTTTTTCGAATCTTAGATAATTGACGCTTAGGTCAATCTAAAATTAAGCTGGTACTACGTTAGCAGCTTGTGGGCCTTTTTGACCTTGTTCAACTTCAAAAGAAACCTGTTGGCCTTCTTTTAGAGTTTTGAAACCTTCAGAAGCGATAGCACGGAAGTGAACGAATACGTCAGCACCGCCGTTTTCTGGAGTGATGAAACCGAAGCCTTTCTCTTCGTTAAACCATTTTACGATACCAGTAGTTTTGTTAGACATGATGTCTTCCTTATATAAGTTAAGTTAATCTTCTATATGCACTGAAAATTTGAACTATTTAATGTAACGATGAAGCTAAGGGAAACACTAAGGATAACAACGGTAACGCGTTTTACTAAGAATTTACTTTCGACTTGCAGTTTCACTAATAACTCTGAATTGCAGAGCACGTAGATAGTACCTGAACTTAGCGCATTGTAAAGGTTTATTGTGAAGGTTGGGTAGGTTTCGAAGGGATTCGTTTAAATTATTTAGAAAAGCCCTCAAGAAGAGGGCTCTATATTGTTAAATTTCACCATTACCAGCTTTGCGAGTCGCTTCTTTTGCAGAGGTGATTTTGAAAAGAACGTCCATCATGGTTTTAATGCGTTCTTCATCACTTCCGTATTTGTCAAAATTAAGTTGATTCGGTGCTTTGAATGTTACGTAGCCAACGCGTTGCCCTTCTTGGTATGCAGTGATGCGAGCATCTGCGATAAAGGTTTTAAAGTCCCAGCTCCAGCGAGATACATAGTCGAGAGTGAGTTCATCTTCCTTAGGGGTTGTGCCATCTACGACAACTTTACATGTGTAGCCATTGATATCGCACCAATTTAGCATTGAAGCCAGAAAAATATCTCGTGTCGCATCATCTTCGACAATGGTGAGTTGCTTTGATTGGTTTGTCTCTTCAAGGGGCTTACCGTCAAATTTAGGTGAGCTACACCCTGCCATTACAAGTACAGCAGCAACGCAAAGTAGGCGTTTAAACATCATTAATCCTTAGTTTTTATGATCTAATTATTGATAACCTGACAAGCAACCCTGTCGCCTGTGGGAGCGTAAGACTATCATACTTTTCATAGGTGTAATTTATGGTTTGTGATTTATGCATTAGTGCAGGGGCTTGCATTCCACGTTGTCATCTTTATTCTAGTTGTTTGTCTTTTAAAAAAACAAAAAGGCTCCTGAACATCAGGAGCCTTTGTTGTAGTTAAGGGGCCACTTCATTACTGAGGGTTTAGACCCAGAGTTTGTAACACAAGTTTGAAGTTGTCTTGACGCTCTTTAACTGCGTGAACTTCGCCACTTACCGGACAATGACTATCAGGACAGCCACGGTTTACAATGCCAGAAACTGCGTCGATAAACTCAGTGCCTTGTAGACCACCGTCAACGTATCTCTTCAGCTCTGCATGGTAGTTCCAGCTTGCGTATGGACCACCTTCATCGTTGTAAGCCTGTACGGAGGTTACCCAGTAGAATAGACCAGCAATCCACTTGATCTCTCTGTTCTCTTCAGAGCTACAAATTAAGCCAGGATTCGAACAGAAGTCGAGATCGGCATAGAGTGGGTTCGCTGGAGGTGCTTGAACGACAACACCATTCACTGTGGTTCCAATTGTATCTGGATCAACGTGAGAACGGCCCATGAAGTGGTTTAGCGTACCGAAGTTTTGGCGACCTGTGGTTTGAATAACACCGCGGCCCCACCAACCACAGCCTTCAACAGTGCCGTTAGTGTCACTACCATCCCAGATGAACTTACCTGCTTTCTGGCCTTCGTAAACTTTACACTCGCCGCGTTCCCACACTTGCTTAGAGGTATCTACGCTAGTTGGGACTTCCATACAGTGACCGTCGTTTGTCCAGCGACCAACATTGCCATTCACGAGTAAACCTTTCTCTGCAAGTACAGAGTCTGGTGCTGCGAAGACTGGCGCTGGTGCACCGTACCATTTCGCATTGGTTAGTGCGGTGACTTCCATCTTCGGATCGCGCGGACACGAGTAAGGGTGGTCAATGCCGGTAACTGGGTCTTTACCGTAATCGGCGTATTTCTGACCTAGCTGACCACAACTTGCTGTCATTGGGTAGTTAACCGGAGCGCCGTATCTTACTTCGGACCAGTTGTTTTCATCACAAGCATTGTAGCGAATGGTTTCTTGCATACTTTGCGCTAAGAATGCGGCAATGGCGACTTTTGCGTAAACTGAGTTCGTCGCATCGTTAGCATTGTCATCCAATAGCCAGAAGGTGTTACCAGCGACACCGACATTGTGCATCGAGTTAAGACCTGCTAAGAAGTCATTCCATTTGTATACCGTAGATGGTGCCCATTGTGCTTGAGCCACTTCATAGAGGAAGGCTTGGTTGTTCATTGCATTTTCAGCACTTGCCAACTCAGCATTCAATGAGGTGATTCGAGTTAGTGGTCCATTCTTCACGCTTTCGCCAACGTAATACAAAGGTACGGTCGCAGTCTGGTAACGAGCGATCTTAGTATTTAGGTCAGCACTGTCTGTATCAAATAAAATCGCAAAAATGTTGCTGTGTGCAGCTTTGCGAATATGGCGGTCACCAGAGTTATTGCCTAAGAAGTAGGTGGAAGCCTGCGCGGTTGGAATCGAAGAGAGTAGCGCTGGTGTTTTGATATGGTCAGACACTTGTTTAACGTATTCTAACGCATAGTGCCATTGCTCATCGGTAAGAGCGGCAGTCGTTGCTGATTTAGTAAAGGCAACAAAGTCGGCTTTGTTGAGTGAGTCTGCTTTATAAAGCTCGAAACTTGCCAATAGATCTGAAGACGCGCCAGAAGCGGCGTTCCATACAGCTCGTTTACCTGAATGAGTGTTGTAAGCAAAATCACCAATGCTCAATGTCCAACCGAATGTCGCCTGTGGTGCCAGCGCTGAAATGACAAGGTTATGAGCTTGCGCCCATCCTTTAACATCATCCGTAAGCGCATTGATAGCGTTAACGTCAATTTGACTATGAGTACCAGTGGCGTCTACTGCTGCGGTTAGTGCTTGTTTGACCGCGACAGTACCAAGGGCTGCACCTTTATCGGCTGTTGCAGCATCCAATACGTCACTGTTGAGGATTATTGATGTTGAGCCCGCAAGATCTGTTGCTTGAATCAAGGCCACGAAGGCGTCAGTCAGTTTGGTCAGATTTGCAAGGTCTTGGCTATTAATCGCATTGATAGTCAAAGTGGATGGAGCATCAAGACTTGCAGGACTTGCCACCACAAAGTTACTTGGCCAACCGGCGACTTCGAGCCTTACTGGATCTAATGGGTTTGGCAATTTCAGAGCAGTAGTGCCACCTGAAGAGTTATTGTCACAATCTAGGTGATGTCCCCAACTGCTGTCACTACCAGGAATGGAAGATGTCCACCAGTTTGCTTTGTAGGCAACATTGTCATTAACCATGATGTCGCCACCAGTGGCATGATCGCCTTGCGTCCAATTTGGGTACACGTTGAATTCAGCACAGACTCCAGTACCAGGTGTTGGATCGGGTGTTGGGTCTGGTGTTGGATCTGGCGTTGGATCGGGAGTAGGGTCAGGTGTTGGATCCGGTGTCGGGTCCGGATCTGGCGTTGGCTCTGGTGTTGTTCCACTGACTAGTTTCCATGGAGAATCCCATTCATTGGCGTAGTTGTCAGTAGGGCTTTGTCCTGCATTCACCCACCATTTAGCCTCGTAGGTATTTCCATCGACGGTTACTTGACTGCCACCGGAGTAGCTCTTCGTCGCATCGTAAGGTTCTGCAGCGTATAGGCTGCCACTTAAAACAATACACGCTAACGAAGCCGCTAACTTGCTCATTCTAAACATAATAGTTCCTTTCTACTCGTTATTTTATTATTTCCGTTTCACGCTCTAACGCTTATAAACTGCGTATGGTTAGATAAATAATTACCTAAAAATAAGTTAGCAAGTCTTGGCAGGAATAGGTGGGAAATCGGTTATGCTAAGAGCGTTATGCGGCTGAAATCACGAGATAATGAGTGATTTATTGCATGTTGCTTAATTGTTAAAAATAACTTGTGAGATTGCTTCAGTTTTGGATTTTCCCCAAGCCTAACCAGTAAAAATTTTGCGCAAGTACATAGAATTATTAGAGAAACGAGAAGAGGGGGGAATAGGAAATTAGGGGGGGAGAAGTCAGCCAAGTCACGGTTGGACTTGGCTCCTATGGTTAGATCTTCTTAAAGATAATCGATGTGTTGATTCCACCAAAAGCAAAGTTATTGCTCATCAGATATTCGACATCAAGTTCACGACCGTTACCTGTGATGTAATCGAGATTACCGCACTGCTCGTCTAATGAGTCTAGGTTTAGCGTTGGGCTAAACCAACCAGAATGCATCATCTCTAGACTCAGCCATGCTTCAATAGCACCACAAGCTCCAAGAGTATGCCCGAAGTAACTCTTAAGCGAACTGATTGGCACTTTACCTAATGCGTTCGCGGTGGCGTTACTTTCCGCGATATCACCCCGATCTGTCGCCGTACCATGAGCTGAAACATAGCCGATTTTCTCCGGTTCGATGCCCGCATCTTGCAGCGCCATTTCCATACAAATCTGCATGGTTTCCATCTGAGGTTGGGTCACATGAGCTGCATCGCAGTTGCTGGCAAAGCCGATGATTTCTGCATAGATTTTGGCACCGCGTGCTTTAGCATGCTCGTATTCTTCAAGAACTAGAGTACCAGCGCCTTCACCAATCACTAGCCCATCACGGTGAGTGTCGTATGGACGAGGCGTACTTTTTGGCGCGTCGTTTTTTAAGCTGGTGGCAAATAGGGTATCAAAGACCGCAGATTCGGTTGGGCATAGCTCTTCACCGCCCCCCGCCACCATCACTGTTTGGTAGCCATGTTTAATCGCTTCGTAGGCATAGCCAATGGCTTGGCTACCCGAAGTACATGCGCTGCTGGTTGGGATTACACGCCCTTTTAAACCAAAGAAGAGGCCGACATTCACTGCGGCAGTGTGGGGCATCATCTGAACATAGGTCGTGGCGGTAATGGCTCTGGTTGATTTCTCGTTGAGCATCACACCAAATGCACCGACGGCGTCGGTACTGCCAGTCGAAGAGCCGTAAGCAATACCGGTCTGACCGTTGGTAAGCACCTCAGCGCCGATTAATCCTGCCTGCTCAAGTGCGTTTTCAGTTGCCACCGTCGCCAAACGAGACACGCGCCCCATACCGCGAACTTGCTTGCGTTTGTAATGTTTAGGCAGCTCAAAGTTATCAACTGGTGCCGCGAGTTTAGTGTTAAGACCATCGTACTGCTCGTAAGACGGCATATATTGAGTCGCGTTTTCGCAGGCTCTCAGCTTTGGCTCTACTGATTGCCAGTCGTTACCAAAGGCAGTAACGCCCGACATACCGGTTACTACGACGCGGCGACTCATACTAAACCTCCGTTAACTGAAATGACTTGGCGAGTCACATAGCCCGCGATGTCAGACATTAAGTAGCTGACTAAGCCTGCCACTTCTTCTGGCTCGCCCATGCGGCGCAACGGAATCTGAGGCATTGCGTGCTCTTTAACATGGTCATCAACCATGCCAGTATCAATAAGACCAGGTGCGACACAGTTAACGGTGATTTTGCGTTTGGCCAGTTCTAACGCGAGAGATTTCGTCGCACCAATAACCCCAGCTTTTGCCGCGCTGTAGTTGGTTTGCCCACGGTTACCCATCAGGCCAGATACAGACGCTAGTGTGACGATTCGGCCACCTTTACGTTTTTGTACCATTGGCATCACGCATGGGTGGAGCACATTGTAGAAGCTATCCAAGTTTGTGTGGATAACGCCATCCCATTCTTCTTCTGTCATTGCAGGGAAGGCGGTATCACGGGTAATGCCTGCGTTGTTAACCACACCATAATAAGCACCATGTTGTTCGATGTCGGCTTCTAGCTTAGAGCGGCACTCTTCGCGATTGCTGATATCGAACTGGATCAGACGGCCGCTGCCACCGTTTTCCTCAATGAGGTTCAATGTGTCCTGAGCACCTTGCTGATCGCCCATATAATGGACGGCAATGGTAAAGCCATCTTTCGCTAATTGAACGGCAATCGCTTTACCGATTCCTTTACTTGCGCCTGTCACTAAAACTTGTCGGGTCATTGTTGACTCCTGATTTTCATTTCTTTTAATTTTTCTTCAGATGGTACGTAAACATTCAATTGGCAGCTCGCCAGGGTTTGCTGCTCGAATTCGATACGCGCAGTGAACACCGCCATTCCGTTATCTTCCATCATTTTCTCGGCGTATACATCGAGTATTTGACCTTGATTGAAATAGTCACAATGAGATGTGTAACGGCGACTGCCAAGAAGAAATCCTATTGGCGGTTCTTGGCCTTGTTGCAGGGCATGGTAACCGGACCAAGCAGCGACTGATTGAGCCATAAACTCAATACCGACGTATGCAGGAATGGTTTGTGACTCGGCGTTGAAGAACGGATTCTTATCACCAATATCCACTTGGCAGTGAATGGTGTCTTGTTGAATGTCTAGCGCACGATCAATAAGTATCATGGGCTCATCATGAGGCAATAGTTGCCCTACTGAAGGGTAGTTAGTCATGGGTGTAACCAAAAATTAGACTAATGTTGTTACCACCAAACGCAAAAGAGTTACTTAAAATGGCTTTGCCCTGCAGTTTGGTTTGAGTTTCAACCAGTGAAACTTCTATGTCTTCTGCTTTGTTTTGGCAATGCTGTATCGGTAGTGGTAAATCGTAATTTAAAATGTGCCAAGAGATCGCGGCTTCGGTAGCACTGGCAGCACCCAAGGTGTGGCCTGTCAAAGGCTTGGTTGAGCTAACGGGCACGTTGTTTGGGAACAACCTATGGATGGCCTTGCTTTCCATACTGTCGTTGAGTGGGGTCGCTGTACCGTGTGCATTAACGTAGCCAATGTCAGCGGCGGTTAGTCCTGCATCGTCAAGTGCTTTCTGCATCGCTTGCTCAGCACCAACACCTTCTGGGTGAGGCGCAGAAATATGGTGAGCGTCAGAACTATCACCTGCACCAAGCAACGCAACCTTTGATGGTGTTTTGCCAAGCAGCATTATCGCCGCTGATTCGCCGATATTGATGCCATCACGATTCTCTGAAAATGGCTGACAAAGGTTCTGGGATAAAGCTTCTAAACCGTTAAAGCCATTTAATGTTAGGCGGCAGATCGTATCAACGCCTCCGACAATGACGGCATCAACCAACCCACTGCGCATTAAGCGCTGAGCAGTAATAAATACGCGTCCACTAGAAGAGCAGGCGGTTGAGATGGCATAACAAGGTCCGGTAATTCCAAAGTAGGACGCGACAAAGTCACTGGTATTACCTAACTCTTGTTTACGGTAGTGGTATGAATCGGGAAAGTCGCCACTGTCTAACTTCTGCTTATAAGCAATTTCGCCATCGGCAATGCCAGATGTGCTAGTGCCGATAATTACAGCGATACGTGATGCACCATACTCAGCAATGGCATTTTGGACCGAACCCTCAATTTGCTTAAGTGCAGAGAGAGCCAATTGGTTATTGCGAGTATCAAATGCGCTTAAGTGCTCAGGAAGTTCGGGCAGTTCAGCTTGCACGCGACCGACTATGGTTGACGTTTTTGTATTGAGTATATGATCATCTCGCACCATATTTGATGCGCGTTGACCGGACAGGCACTGATGAATCTGAGAGTCTTCAGATCCCATTGCAGAATGAAAGCCACAGTCTTGAATAAAAATGGGTCTTGAAACGTGTGTCAGCATGATGGCTATCTATGGTGTTGTCTAAACTTTATTAAATTGCAGTGTTTTAATTTTAATAGTGTAGTTGTCGATTAAGTGATGGAAAACGATATCTCCGCTTAGCCTGTCCTTGTTGCTGTATTGGATATCAATGACCTTTTTACCACTATTATCGAAAATTGCTCGAGTATTATAGTTATCAATTATTCGCCACCTTACCTTATTTAATGGGGCTTCCCAAGCAGAAACGGGCCAGAGCGTGATCATCAGGTTAAATAGTACCTGTTCTGGAGGAGGTAAGACGCCCCCCAGACCACTTAATACCTCGGTTGTAATCTCATCATCTTGATAGTTAAGCGATAATATTCGAGTACCCCAAGATGAAAAACCAGCTAAAACCAGTTTGTCGCCACTGACTTGCAGCTGAACAGGCAGCTGCTCTGTACGTTTTTGCTTGTCGCTGTTCCACGTCGCTTCAATCAGTTGGCTTGCCGTTAGGGAATAACCTAGGTCGCTGGGTGTTGGTAAGTGAACTTGCTCCTGCTGAGTAATCTGAACAACAGGGGTGGTTGATTGTGGTGTTGAGCTACAGGCACTTACAATCACACCAAGCAATGTGGCTAATAGCGTTTGGGATAGAAAACGTGATTTCATGATGGTTTCCTTTCTTCAATAGCCATAGGGGACAGCAACCAAGCAACGAAAATACCGCTCAACACTGTGACACCAAAACTATGAATGGCGTGTGTCTGGCTCAGTGACAGCAAGCCAAACGAGAGCAATGTGGTCATCGCCGAAAGCGTAATTGCCAGTAATGTACTTTGGCTACGCGCTTTTTCAGCAAAAAACAGTGTGTAGTCGATGCCAATCCCAATAATGAGAATAAGTGCGAGTAAATTGAACAGATTCAGTGTTGAACCTACGGCTGAAGCGGTCGCTAAACCGGCAACACAGGCAATCAAAGAAGGCGCCAAAATTTTGATTGAATGCTTGAAGCCATAACGTTTCACCAGTAGCAGTGCGATAACCGTAAGCGCTGCAATAAGCAACTCCATAACTTTAACTCGATAGTCGGCAAACAAAGCTGAGATTTCTTCGGCTTTATTGAGGTAGCTAATATCACTATGGAAATTGGCAAATGCCTTGATCTCTTCTGGTTGCGAGAGCTCATTGAGAATAACGACCCCGGCGACTTTATCTTCTATTTTGCCGATATAGAGAAAGCGCACTGGCTCTGAAACCGTATGCTCAAGATACTCTTGCAGTGTCACCTGCGACAAAGGTGCAGACAAATTTGGCACCTCTGATAGCTTTAACGTATCACGGAGAAGAGTCCCTTGCTGCTGATACAAATCTTGAATCAGTTGATAGTTTTGCTCTTGGCGAATGGTTGAACTCAGGTATTGGCTTAGGCTCTGATAGCCTTGGATTTTACCTTCACGTTGCCATTCTTTTAGCTGTGTATCTAAAGCTTCAAGCCTTTGCAGTAACGCTTCATCGCTGGCGGCGGTCACGACTAACATCTGTTGAGATGATTGTAGGCCACTTAGTTGGGTAATGAACTCTTCCTGCTGTTTTAAACTCTCAGGCATGGCTTGAAGCTGCCTGATATCGTCATCATAGTGCAAGTTTGATAAAGGCAAGGTCGCCGCGATTAAGCAAGTTAAAGGTAGCCCATACTTAACTGCAGCTTTAGTCCACACAGCGAGCCACTGTTGCCAGAACCATTGCCCTGGAAGCTTTCTGTCAACACTTGGCTTAACCGCAAGTACAGGGTACCAAGCAACGACGGTGGCGTAGGCGGCGATTAAACCTATTGAAGAGAACAGAGCCAGTTGTTGTAGACCCGGGAAAGGCGCAATCAGCATTCCTAGGTAGCCGATTAAGCTAGTGATGAGCCCCATAGTGATTGCGGTAAAGATATGCTTTAGCCCTTTACGGCTGTCCCATTTTTGACCCGCGGCCAATCGTTCGGTTAGGTAGTGGAATGCGTAATCGATGGAGACGCCAATTAAGCTCGCTCCAAATACTAAGCTAAACAGATGTACGCTACCAAATATCCAGGTTGTCAGAGCTAACGCAGATAAAAGGCCTACACCAATAGAAAGAAGCGCAAGTGATAAAGGTGCTGCACTGCGGAAAACACCAACAATTAAAATGATAACGCCTAATAGCGAGAATAAACCGATGGTACTGATCTCAGATTTGGCACTTTCAGTACCAAATTGGGCGTAAAACAGCACTCCAGTATGGAAGGTATTGGCATCAAATTGTTCGGTTAGCGAGTGCTCAATCGAAACAATATCTGCGACACCTTGCTGCGCCGTTAAGCTATAAGGGGAGTCATTGAGTGTCGCACTGACAAGTATATATTTTTGCCCTTCAAACTCTGTAGTGAGGAAACCTTGGTCAAGGACAAAAGCCGAGCTCAACTGAGTTAATTGAGAAAGGTAATCTCGAAAGAGGAGGAATGGATCGCTCGCGAGCTCTTGACCTGTTACACCAGAAAACGGGTTATACAGTGACTGGAGTACATGTTGAACTTGAGCTTGAGGTTGATTGGCTAACCTATCACGCTGCTCGGCTGTCAGTTGTTGGTAACGGTGATCAAAATAGTAGGCTGCCCACTGACTTTGTTGCGCTGCGCTTACTTTACCGACGACTTCGGCAAACAGCCCTGTTTGGGTCAAATCTTGTTCCAATTGGCTGGCCGCCGCGAAGGCATGCTCATCTTTGTTGGCGGTGACAACAAACACGACTTTGTCACTTAGGTTGCTAGAGACCGATTCAAAGGCTTGTTCTGCGACAGGGTCTTGCTGGTTAACAGGCAGCAGCTTGAGGATATTGGTTTCTATCGGAGATTGGGCTGACCAGAGCCATTGCTTCGCGAGCACAGCAATAAACAGCATGACCAAACCTAGCCATGCGAGTGCGATTTTTTTCGTTGTTTTTGCTTCTGCTGAGTTAGGGAGCTTAGAAGCTGAATTGCGCTTGTTCAGCATCCGTTAGACTCTCTGGTTGATGAGTTTGATTGGAGAAAATAATCTCGGTTTTATCGCCGCGAATTTCTTTTAAGGTCAGTTGATCAATGTTCTGACTTCCAACTAGGGTGATCGTTTCGAACACTGCATTTAATGGCGCTTGTTTTGGCGTCAGCGCAATAGTCCAGTCGCCGGAGGTCACCTTGAAAGCAATGTCGAACTGCTCCTGCAGTGCTTGCGTATCACCATGGAAAACCGCCAAAAACACATGGCTGAAATAAAAGGCCATCGGGTTGTCTTTTGCGGTGACGGTTTGTGGTTTTTGACCTGCAAAAGTTTGGCGCAGCTTATCTTCAGTCAGAACGAGATTAACTGGAAAAGGGACTGTTTGCTGCCAAAGTAGCCCTTGCTGTTTGCTTAATGTGAAATTGCCCTGTGAGCTAAGAGGTTGCTCGAACATTTCGATGTGTCGCAGTTGGGTGAAGTCTCCGCGAACAATTTCATGCTGTGCAAGTTGAACTTGCAGCGACTCAAGTTCAGTGACTTTAGCCGATGAAAATGGAGAGACAGCAAGCAGGGCGATTAACAGCCATTTTTTCATTCGGCAATTCTCCCGTGTTGGTGCCAGTATTCTACTTTATCCGTTAGCGCCTTAGGTGAGGCAAAACACATCTCTTCCGTTTCCATTGTCACTGCGACTTGCATTGTGTGGCCCTTACACATTCTCTGTCCTGTTTTGCCATCATAAATGACGTAATCGACGCGCAGTCGGTTTTCCCACTCGGTGAGTTTCGCGGCTACGCGGATCTCATGGTTAAATGGAATCGCTTTTACGTACTTAACTTGAGTCCCTATGATAGGCCACATATAGCCAGAGGCATTCATTGCTAGGTAGCCGTACTCAATCTTATCCATCATCACACGACGAGCTTCTTCAAAGTAGCGGAAGTAGTTACCGTGATAGATGACGCCCATTGGGTCAGCATCTTGAAAAGAGGTGACTATTGTCACCTCAGATTCGAGCGGGAATAGGATCTCTTGCTCCATTATGACTCCGAGTACAAAGACCAGTGACGCTGTTGAATACGTGAAATAAAGTGGCGCAGATCTTTCTCTAATGGACGATCTTCTGCGACAAATTCAAATTCTCCAAGTACGGCATCGCGAATCATTTTTAGATTGTCGCTCATGTGGTGTTCATCGAGCTCATTATGACGTCGACGAATCTCTACCGCTTGAACACTTGCCAAAAGCGAAGCGGCAGCAACTTGTTCAGTCAGCTCTAATACGCGAATACAGTCACGTGCTGCAATGGTGCCCATGCTGACTTTATCTTGGTTATGACATTCCGTTGAGCGAGAGAAAACACTGGCAGGCATGGTGTGTTTTAGCGCCTCTGCTGTCCAAGCCGAGATGCCAATTTGTACCGCTTTGAAGCCATGGTTAATTGGTTTACGTTCGCCTTCGGCACCAGTTAAGTTAAAGGGTAAGCCGTTATTGAATTTGTAATCCATTAGCTGCGCCATTTGGCGGTCGAGCAAGTCAGCTAAGTTAGCGATACCTGTTTTTAGCGTATCCATTGCCATCGCAATATGGCCGCCATAGAAGTGACCACCATGCAGAACGCGTTCGTTGTCGCCATCGATTATTGGGTTGTCGTTGGCACTATTGAGCTCGTTCTCAATCATTGAACGTAGCCAAGGCAGTGAGTCTTGTACTACCCCGATAACATGCGGCGCACAGCGCAGTGAGTATCGGTCTTGTAGTCGGTCACTATTACGCGGTGGACGATCCGCTTTTAGATCATCACGTAACCAAGCTGCGACCTGCTGTTGACCCGGGTGAGGTTTAACCGCAAACAGAGCTTCATCGAAGTGGAAGTCGTTACCATGCATGCCGACAGAAACCATGGCGGTAATCTTGGTGCAAAGTTGCGCTAAGTACTCGGCGCGTTTATAAGCAAGACAAGCCAAAGCGGTCATGACGGATGTACCGTTCATCAAGGCTAGACCTTCTTTTGGCTTAAGATGAATAGGATCAATGCCAAGTTCGGCAAACACCTCAGCGGTAGGGCGAACTTCACCTTTATAAAGGACATCACGTTCGCCAATTAATGCTGCAGCTAAATAAGAAAGTGGAGTAAGGTCGCCACTGGCGCCAACAGAGCCTTCTTGAGGAATACGTGGAGCAATATCTTGATTGATCAGAGTAACGATTTGGTTAAGCAGATCATGGGTAACGCCAGACACACCTTGCGCTAATGAGCAAAGTCGCGTTGCAAGCACTGCTCTTGCTTGTTCATGAGAGAGCACCTCACCTAATCCACAGCCGTGGAAGCGAGTTAAATGCAGTGGCAGTTCGTCAACAAGGTTAGGCGGAATCGCAACGGTGCAAGAATCGCCGTAGCCGGTTGTGACACCGTAGATGACGCCTTCTTCTTTCAGCAGGCGTTCTAAAAACGCGACACCGCGATCAATCTTTGCAGTGAACTCTGGTGAATTGTTGAGGCTAGCATTGGCACCTTGGGCAATGGCAACCACATCTTCTATGGTTAGCGCCTGTGCGCCAAACTTAATGGCGTTAGTGTTTTGCTTTGTCATCATTCTGATTACTTAATGTCCAAAAATTGAAAAAATTATACCACTGCAAGGGTGCTTGCAGGGTGTAGTGTTGCAGGCGATTAGCATAATCCTGCACCACTTTCTCTAGCGCTTGCTGTCGCTCCTTACGAGGAAGAACGATCTTGTCGCTAAACGGTTCGAAATAGACGTCAAAGTGAGGTTTCTCACTTGAGTCATCTCTTAAGCCAAATAACAGGTAAACAGGCGCTTTGAGTACTGAAGCCAGCATAAATGGGCCTTGCGGGAAGGGGGCAGGTTTACCTAAAAATTCTGCCCATACAGAGCGACTTTCTTTGCTGGTGGAGGTGCGATCACCGACAATAACCACCCATTCTCCTTGCTCGATTTTCTGCTGGAGCAAAATCGCGGTATCCGGCCCCATCGAGCTCACCTGTATCAGATTTAACTCAGAATTTGGGTTAACGGCCTTCATCACGGTGTTGAAACGCTCGGCATGTTCGGTAAAGACCAGAGCGTTAATTTTGACGTGTGAATGCCGGCGGCCGAGCGCACGGCAAAGCTCGATATTACCTAAGTGCGAACCAAGGATAAGTACCCCTTGGTTATTGTCGACCATTTCTTGGAAATGTTCTTGACCGTGAATGGTCAGATTATCGACATTGAAGTCACCTTTCCAAGCGGCCAGTTTATCCAGCATGGTATGACCAAACGAGAGTAAATGCTGATAGCTATCTAATCCATTGGGCAGAGTGAGCGAGTGTTGCTGAGCGTAACTTTTCAGCTGCTTGAGATAGATCTCAGAAGCTTGTTTCGCGTCTTTGCCAGTTAGGTGATAGTAACGCATGACGACTTTGAGGATAAGGTTAAACACCTTACGCCCCAGCAAGCTGTAGATCGCGAGCATCAATTTGATACCAAAGATGGTGCCTTGCTCTTGTCGTTTTGACCAGTGTGCGTCTTTATTGGCTGCGCTCTTTCGACGGTTGCGCGCTAGTAGACGAGGAATTCTTGGTAACATGGCGAAGAAAAGTCGCGTGTGCATCCAACTGATTTTTACGTTATCCCACAGGGCATCGAAGTGGGAGATGCCGCCTTCAGGGTAGATAACGCGAGTTTCAACAAAATCAATTTCGACGCCTTCCCAATACATACGCACAAGAATTTCGATATCGAAATCCATTCGTGTGCCAATGTCGTACTTATCGAGCACGTCTACCGTTTTGGCAACTGGATAGGCTCGAAAGCCACACATACTGTCTTTGATGGCAAACGACAATGTCTCTATCCAGACCCAAACGTGGGTCGCGTATCGACCATATAAGCGCGATTTAGGTACGCTATCATCGTAGACGGGCTGACCAGAAATGAGGTGATTGGGGTTTTGCTGTGAAGACGCTAGCAGATTAGGCAGCGCTTCTACGTCGTGCTGCCCATCGGCATCAATCTGTACTACATGACTGTAGCCAAGCGCTTTCGCTTTGCGAATACCGGCCATGACTGCGCCACCTTTGCCTGAATTCTCAGACAGAGTGACCAGAGTAATATTGTCTTGCTCGGCTATCTGTTGAAGTGCTTGTTTAGTTTCATTATTGCTGCCGTCATCCACCACAATAAAAGGTAATGAAAAAGGTTCGAGCGATGACACCACAGCAGCGATGGTACTGCCATGGTTATAGCAAGGGATAAGGAAACAAGGTTGGTAATGTTCCACGCTACTGACCTAACTTCATTTTACCTGAAGAGTGGATGACCAATCTCTCACCTTGTTGTGAACTGTACTTGAAGGCGAGCTTTTGCTTTGTTTCATCCCAGTTCAGTGCGAGGTTGATTG
This sequence comes from Vibrio sp. R10-SG3-ISO10, assembly GCF_059834185.1. Lineage (NCBI taxonomy): Bacteria > Pseudomonadati > Pseudomonadota > Gammaproteobacteria > Vibrionales > Vibrionaceae > Vibrio > Vibrio sp. R10-SG3-ISO10. Next base: position 158,143 of record NZ_JCBDHG010000022.1, on the reverse strand, counting down.
TCATATCTGGCAAGATAGGCTCTTGGAACTTGATCACTTCCATGCCTTTAAAGGTTGGCGGAGTGTTTAGCTGTTCAACGGCATAATACAGCGCCCAATCGATTTGGCTGACACCCGGCAGCAGCGGGAAATCAGTAAAGTGACCACGAAAATCCAATATGTCAGCATCCACTTTAAAAGTTAAAGTCGTTTCTGAATCTATTGTCTTTACATCTATTATCGTTGGTTTTCTTTTATCCATGTTCTTTTAATCTTGGAATAGCTTTTCAATTTCAGCGACTTGTCGCTTACCTTGACTGTTAAGCGGAATTTCAGCTAGTACGCGATACTTTCTTGGAATCGCGATAGGCTCTAGCCAGTCGCGCAGACTTTTACGTAAAGAGAGCCAGAACTTTCCTTTACCAAGTCGCTCCACCTCTTGCTGGCCTGCGTTGGTTAATACTATGACTGCGCAAAGTGTTAAACGGTTCCCATCTTGCATTGGAATGACCGCGCTTTCTTCAATGCAATCTAATTGTTCCAAACGTTTTTCCACCTCAACCAAAGAAATACGTTTTTCCTCAATTTTCACGACTCGGTCAGTACGCCCTTTTAGAGCAAAGGTCACCTTATCATGGAATTGGCATTCATCCGCTGTCTGATACCACTCATCGCCTGCAATGTGCGGAGCACGCAGTCTTAGACAATTTTCGCTATTTAGCTCTGCTTCTACACTCGGAAACAACTGCCAAGGTGTCGTTGCCACTTGCTGTTGTCTAAATGCAATCCCTCCGGTTTCTGTACTACCGAAGACTTCAATAGGAAGATGAGTAAATAACGCATTGCTGTGTTTGGCTGCACTTAAGGGCAATGGACCGCCCGAGGAGAACACACAGCGTAGTGGTGAGCTGTTATGCTCTTCTGTCAAACGCTTAAGCAAGGCAGGGCTGCTAACCAAGGCAGTATTGTCATCCGCGTGGTGAACAATTTGTTCTGGAAACTCAAGATTGAATTGGGCAAACGGTCTGCCTGCACACAAAGGCCATAACAGGCGGAACAGTAAGCCATAGATGTGTTGGTGAGACACGGTACTTTCGATACGTGTATCTACCAAGGTTTGTCCCCACAGTGACTCTAATATTTCAATTTCAGTTGCAAGCTGTAAAAGCGTTTTATTGATCGCTTTCGCTTTGCCGCTAGAGCCGGAAGTGAACAAGGTTATCGAGATCTGTTCGAGTGATAACGCGTCAAAGGAAACTTCTTTGATCGTCTCGTGTGTATTGTGATTGAGCTTTAGTGCTTTCAGTTCGTTCGCTACCACGACTTGCTTATCATGGATAACGAGATCGAAATGGCCATTTAGCTCCGCCACGGCTTGAGTTTGGTAATTACCCGGTAGGATGATTGCTTTGCTAGCATAACAACTGGCAAAGAAACTGACCGCAAATAGATAGCTGTTACCAAAGCACAGAGCGACGCGTTTTGCGGAATGTTGCGATAGCTGCTGAGAAAATTCAGCCACATCTTGTTGAAACTGACCCCATGTAATGGTTTCGTTTGACTCGAACGCCACTGGCTTTGTGCTCAAGCGCGATGCGTTCATAAGCGAAGCAATCGAAGTAAATTCGGGGTTAACTAGGTTCATTTTGATGAGTGATCCTTACGAATAAACTGACGCACAACCCACTCAATTGCAAACAAGCTGCCAGCAAGAATGTAGCTGATCAGCCCGTTGTATAGTGTCCAAACTTCGATAGGTTGGAAACAGGTATACAGGGCAGTCAAACCATTGAGAATAAAGAATAGACACCAAATTATGGTGACTTTACGCGTGTAATCAACACCGCTTTGAGGTAGGTCGGGTTCTTGAAGGCGTGCCAAGCGCTCTATGATAGTCTGGGGCTGCTTCAAGCTAGAAGCAAACACAACCAGCATACATAAGTTGACAACGACGGGATAGAACATCAACCAGCCATGTTGTTTGAACAGGATACCTAATCCAACGAGTGAGATACCCGTAACAGCGGTAACTTGCGCGACGTATTTGAGTTCTTTTAGTTTGGTACGATGTACGGACAGGAGGCGTGCTCCCAAGGCGGCGATCAATAGAATCCCCACCATGGAAAGGCCGTATTTATCTATGCCGAAGTAAACGGCGAATGGATAAGCGAGCAGGACAAGTGCAGACAGAACTGTCAGCAATTGGCGCATTAGGCTTCCTTAAGAAGCTCAGTCACTGCGTTAACCACGTCTTCGACAGTACGCACAGTACTGAACTCAGCGGGTTTGATTTTTTTGCCTGTCACGTTCTGTAGGTGAACTACTAGGTCAACAGCGTCAATGCTGTCTAAATCAAGATCTTGATACAAGTGCGCTTCAGGCACGATATCCGCAGCATCAATCTCAAATAACTCTTCAAGTGCGTCCTTTACTTGAGCAAATACCTGTTCTTTATTTACATCTGTCATGGGTGTACCTACGGATTATTCACTGATCTGTGAAGAAATATACTTCGCCAAATTACTCACTGAAGCGAAGTGCTCACGAGTATTTGAATCATCCGCATCGATGACAATGTTGTATTTCTTCTTAATCGCTAAACCTAGTTCTAACGCATCGATTGAGTCTAGGCCAAGACCATCACCAAACAGTGGAGCGTCTGTCTCAATATCATCAATGGTTAAATCTTCTAGATTTAGTGCATCAATTATAAGTTGTTTTATTTCGTTGTGTAGTTTTTCCACTTGGGCCTACTTGTCACTAGTCATTTTCTGGAAAGATCGTCTCTGATAAATGCTGCTGCAAACGGCGAGCGGCAATTGTTGGGGACGTAGTTTGCTCTATAAATGGTTTAACCTCAACTTTATCCTTAACTTCAACAAGGAAAAAAGGCTTGGTAGGGGGAACTTGATACCATTTTGTCTCTTTTGTGAGAAAGCTCGGAGAAACGCTAATGTGAATTACGCGTAAATCTCGTTCAGTTCGCACTGCGATTTGTGCTGAACCTCGTTGGAGTTTCGATTCAACACCGGGTGTGGTTCGGGTGCCTTCTGGGAAAACGAGTAATACGTTGCCTTGTTCAAAACGCTCTTCGCATATTGCCAGCAAGTCATCAGGCGTTTCGTTTGGAATGTAACCTGCCGCTTTAACAATATGCTTCATAAACGGATTGGCCCAAATGGCAGATTTAACTAAGCAGTCACAGCGTTTCAACTGTGATGCAATTAAAACATAGTCAATCAGGCTTGGGTGGTTAGCAACGATTAAGCAGTTTCTGTCTTGTTGCAGAAGCTCAGCACCGACAATTTTGTAATCAATCGCACCAGTGAACTTCATCAGTTTACAAAACAGATTGAATGAACGCTGAATGGCACCTTGAACACGGTACTCTCGAACCGTTTGATCTTTGGTCAATAGGTGAATTGCGGGGATTACGACGAAACTCAGGGTTAAGCCGCCAAGGCCAAAAACAGAGAAGCAGAATCCCGTCGCGAAAACACGCCAATGTTGATCGAATGTTTTCATTAATTTCTCTGCCAAGTCCATGTCTGTTGCGAGGATTCAATTTTCCATTGGCTTTGATTAGACAAGAAATGACGGATGAATTCTAATCCTTGTGGCAGTGTTTGGGCTGATGTCTCGCTAGTTTGATGTTGCGATAGCGAGAAGCCGTTGCCATTTGAAACAACAAGTCCTAAGCCGTAACCGCGATAGTTCTGGTCTTCATACTTTTTGTAGGCATCAGGTAGTGGCTCATCGAAATCGATAACCAATACTTTGCTGTTTGGATGCTCGTTTAAATACAACCAAGCTTCGAGAATTGCACTTTGGAAGGTGTTCTCTGAAGCTGCAATCGAGGTAAGAGGAATAGGCTTTTTGGTCGCGATGGTGGCAAGACCTGCTGCAGTATTGTGTACCGACTGAGAAAACGCCATCGGAGAAGCTTCTTCACCATTTAAGATATCGTCGACAAGTTTGACACTGCGGTGCAGTTCTCCATGACGACTGGCGAAGACCAGGTAGTCGACCTCGTGCTCATTGAGAAGTTCGATGGTCGTTTGAACGGCAAGCTTGCTCAGATTACTCATTCTACGGCGCATCATGGGTGGAATTGCAGAGGTAATTAATTTGTCCTCTTCAGGCCACTGTAAGCTATTTGCCCAACTTTCCCAGTTTTGAGACACTGAGAATCCGTTAGAATGCGCGAGCCACGCGTCGATGTTAAATGAGATGTTGATATCTGAATTTAGCATAAGATATTGAATTGTCGTTTTTACAGCGAAATACTATTAAAGACTAAACACCTAATAAGGAATTATTAATATGTCACCACTAAAGTTACTCAGCTCAGTATTGCTCGCATTGCTACTTGTCGGTTGTGGTCGCGTTCAGCCAGTAATGAACGTTGAGGATACTCCAGTTGCTTATAATCTTCAAAGTAAACAAGTTAAGATGGCGATTATGCAAGCTGCCATGAATCGCGGTTGGGTTGTAGAAGAAGTTTCTGCAAATGAACTGAATGCGAAATTACACGTTCGCTCGCATTATGCGGAAGTAAAAATTCCATATAACGACAAGTTTTACTCAATTATTTATCTCAACTCAGAAAACTTGAAAGCAGGTGATGGCAAAATTCACCGTAACTACAATCGTTGGATTAACAACTTAAACGTAGATATTAAGAAGCAGCTTGCGCTTACAGCGTCTGCACAATAATCATTTAATTAACTTATAGTTAGGTTTTTCGTGGTACAAGAAAACAAAGACCCGTTTAATGCTCTAGAAGCAAAAACAGAAGCTCAAAAGCTATCATTTGCACCAATTGTGTTCCAAACAGCGCGCACTTTACGTGATTTAGGTATTTTGTCTGCACTAGATAAAGCAGGTGAGAAAGGTCTAAATGCGGTAGAACTTGCTCAGCAAACTCAGGTTTCTGAGTATGGCGTTAAAGTGTTGCTTGATATGGCGATCAGCGCCAATATCGTGTTATGGGAAAAACCTAACTATTGCCTAGCAAACTTAGGCTTCTTTATCCTCCATGATGGCATGACCAATGCCAACATGGATTTTACTGCTGATGTTTGTTACGCGGCGATGATGCATCTCACCGAAGCGATAGTTGAAGGCAAACCAGCTGGCTTGAAGGAGCTTGGTGACTGGGAAACCATATATCAAGGTTTGTCGACTCTGCCAGAGCAAGCAAAAGAGAGCTGGTTTAAGTTTGATCATTTCTATTCTGACCGTTCGTTCCCGGTTCTGCTCGAAGAAGTTTTTAAAAGCCAACCGAAAACACTGGTTGATATCGGTGGCAACACCGGTAAGTGGGCAATGCAATGCTGTAACTACAATGCGGATGTTGAGATCACCATTGTTGATTTACCTCAGCAGCTTGAGATGGCGATGAAAAATGCCAAAGAGCAGGGCTTTGCAAGTCGAGTTCATCCGCACCCTGCCAATATGCTCGATAAGCAGCAAGCACTGCCAGAAAGCGCCGATGTTTGGTGGATGAGCCAGTTCTTAGATTGCTTCTCGCCAATGGAAATTCTTAATATCCTCAAGAAAGTCAAAGGTCAGCTTCGTGAAGGTGATTCTATTTACATTCTAGAGTTGTTTTGGGATGCGCAAAAATATGACGCCGCTTCTTTCAGTTTGAATGCCACTTCTCTCTACTTCACCTGCCTAGCCAATGGCAATAGCCGTTTCTATCGTAGCGACGATTTCTTAGAGATCATTGAAGCAGCAGGATTAACCGTTGAAGAAAGAACCGATAATATTGGCCTTGGCCATACGCTGCTCAAGCTAAAATCACAATAAAAATTATGAAAAAAGAAATTACCCAAGTCGTTGTTGTTGGTGCAGGGCCTTCAGGCTCTACTGTTTCTGCGTTGTTAAACGCGCAGGACATAAACGTTATTGTTATTGAAAAGGCGCTGTTCCCACGTTTTTCTATCGGTGAAAGCCTACTTCCCGCGTGTATGGAAGTGGTAGAACAAGCCGGTATGCTTGATGCGGTTAATCAATACGGTTTTCAGTACAAAGATGGCGCAGCGTTTAGACGCAATGGCGTATACACCCAGTTTGATTTCACCGATAAATTCACTTCAGGACCAGGGACTACGTTCCAAGTTCAGCGAGGTAACTTCGATAAAGTCCTCGCTGATAGCGCTGAGACTCAAGGGGTAGAAATCCGTTATCAACATGAGTTAACTGAACTTGAGTTTGTTGGTGATCGCTCTTTGCTGACAGTCAAAGATGAGCAGGGTGAGAGCTACCAAATAGAAGCAGACTATGTGTTGGATGCGAGTGGTTTCGGGCGAGTTTTACCAAGAATGCTCGACCTTGAAGAGCCGTCTTGTCTTCCGCCACGCAAAGCGATTTTTACTCATATCGTTGATAACATTGACCCGCAAGCGTTAGAGTACGACCGCAACAAGATTCTAATTTCCGTGCACCCTGAAAATCACGATGTCTGGTACTGGTTGATTCCTTTTTCCAATGGCGTGTGTTCATTTGGTGTGGTGGGGGAACCTGAGTTCTTTGATCGCTACCCGGAAGACAAAATTGCCGCCATTAAGCAACTAGCGAGCGAAGAATCTGGTTTAGCCCGATTGCTTGCCAATGCAAAATATCCAAACCCTGCGGGAGACCTAGGCGGCTACTCAGCGAACGTAAAACAGCTCGCGACCAAGCACTACGCTCTGCTAGGCAATGCAGGAGAGTTTCTTGATCCGGTATTTTCATCCGGTGTGACCATTGCGATGAAGTCGGCCCAGTATGCCGCCGAGTGCGTGGTGAAACAGCTAAATGGGCAAGAAGTGGATTGGGATGACGAGTACGCTAAGCCGTTAATGGTTGGTGTAAACACTTTCCGAACTTATGTCGAAGGCTGGTATAGCGGTATTCTGCAAGATGTCATCTTCTATCAGAACCCTAACCCCCGTATCAAACAAATGATCAGCGCTATCTTAGCGGGGTATGCGTGGGATCAAGACAACCCGTATGTTAAGAATAGCGAACAACGATTAAAAACATTGGCAGAGCTAGTTCGCGAAAATAATAACGTTTAGAGTTTTGATTTGGCTCAAGACTAGAGATGGCGAAAATCTCGATCACCGTTCATACTTTTTAGTAGATCGCTATTCAAACATTGTACGTAGGTTTGGGTAGTGAAAGGAGGTGAGCTATGAAGAATGAACTTGATCCAACCAAGGTCCTACAAGCTTATGAAACGGTGATGGCGAACGGCTCACCAACTGAGCATGGTAAGATCTATGAAGGTGTCGAAGCCTTCTCTGATTACGATGGTTACAATGTATATATGCGAGGTAATGGTGTTGAGCTAAAAATCGGCTTTCACAATACCTATCATCTCGATTATGACCAAGAACACCTTAGAGATAGCTTCCTTAAAAAGGTTGCCATGTTAGCTAAATAGAAAACACCATAAACAAGATAATGAATCTGCCCCAATGGTTGCGTAATCAATTATTGGGGCATTTTTATACCCATACCCATCATAGACTACCCACTTAGCAAAATGGTTTGGCTTATCTCCTATTTATCTCAAGTGTGAGTAGAACCATGATAAATCAATGTTTAGGAGGATGGTTTGATGATTAACTATGTGGGTGGTAAATGTGAGTTTGTTTATCATGTGAGATTGGTGTCATTTTTTGGTTTCTCTAATGGGTCGCCTCTTTTGTTTTGTTTTGTTTTATTTTTGATACATTGTGCGTGATTGGTTGCATTGTTGGTCATTCTGGCGGCTTGATTTGGATCTTAACGTTTTCTATCAGATAGGACTGAGCCTAACTTCGATAGGTGTGAAAGCGAAAGTAATGGACGGATATCTTAGTGAAACATACTAGATGTTACTGAGTCGCTATACATACCATGGTTGTAATAAAGGAATGAATACAACGGTTCTTAAATAAATGATTTAGTTGGTTAAACAAATACAACGATATCGCTGTTGGCTTAATTTATATGCAGTAAGGTATTGTTTTTCGGGGGATAGATGTTCTATTCATTTAATCTATGTGACGATAGTTCATTAGATTTAGTTCTAAGTGGTAGTCAGTTATATAGCGTTGAAAATGAGAATAAAAAGCGTGAAACTGACCTTGATGAAAGAGAACGTTTTGTACTCGAATTTCTTATCAATAACGGCTCTGTAGACAACCCGATTAGTCTATACGATCTCGAAAGTGCTTACAGGAATATCGAGAGAAAAGAGATTAAAAGGGAACCGTGGCAGACAACGATTCGGAGATTGCAATCAAAATTTAAGCGCTTGACCACTGGCTATAGTCAAAGTATCAATGAAAAGAGGTTAATATCGGACGTACGTCACAAAGGCTATTATGTTGCTCTTGCACGTTCAACAAGGGCCAACACTCATAACACCGAGCCTAAACTAAGCGATTTCAAGCCGAGTCTTTTTTCTGTGTTGGGTTCATTTTTAATAACCTACAAAATGGCCTTATTCCGAAAATCGGCCCGAGCTTTGCTGTATGTTGCAGTAATGACATCCTTCCTCTATTCACTACATATCTATCAACTGATCTCAATCGTTGAACAGTTTCGAAGCAATATTGACAGCGTCGCCCAAGAGTTAACGTCACTCGGTTGCCACGATGATGAAACTCACAACGTATTCAACCACTCGCTATATCTTGATTCAGCTCTTTTAGTTTCCCCTTTGAATCATGTTTTGTTGATAGAGATTCGGTTGAGCAAATTAGTGAAGACTACGTTAACTCGCTGCTCAACTTGCCCCAATTTATATACAGCGTCAGAGACAACGATGAGACTTATACCACGATGATCGGTAGGATTTCTATTCGAGCTGTTGAGAGTATGTATAGCAACAACCTATGGTCGCTGTTGGTTGATGGTTTGGTTGTCCAACATAAAGATGATAAGGCTGTGGCTCTTGGTCAGCCTAGCGGTATTCGCATTTATACAAAAGTACTGGATGGTGGTACCAAAGTTTCCTTCTATGCGAGCAATCTACTGGCCGAAATTGCATCTCTTTTTCTCCTAGTATCTCTTACACTGTATTGGCGAAAAATCTCAAGGTTCATCCGATTCTGCCAAGATTGGGTCTTGCTTGATTACGCGTTAGAGCCAGTAGTTGATACCAAGAAAAATAATACGATTTATCGAGAAATATTAACTCGCATTGCTGAAAGAACGCCATTGCAGTACATCGAGAATTTGGCAGAAAATCAGCTAATTACTTTTCATACTGTACTCATAGCTAAGACCGTTGCGAATGCGAAGAGAAAGGGGGGAACTGGAGTCTACGGTATTAATATTTGTCCAGGCTCTTTGCTAGGTAGCCACTATTCTGTCTTGGAAAAATATTTAGCTCGGTTAAAGCCAAGCGAGGTCGTCTTGGAACTTACGGAAAACTCAAACTTGCCTTACGACAAGGAGATCTATAGCAACATCAGCAAGCTTCAACAGCAAGGTTTCAAGATAGCACTTGATGACTTTGGAACTGGCAATAACAATGTTGAAATTGTACAAAAGGTATCTCTTGATTACCTCAAAATTGATAAAGAATTTATTCGCGATATAGATTCAAATGAAGCTAAGCAAAGGTTGTTAGGGACCTTGTCTGAAATTGGTGAGGTGTCAGAATGCGAAATAATCCAAGAAGGCGTAGAAACTTACGCTCAGCAGCTTACCTTGCAGAGTTTAGGATATAACCTCCATCAAGGTTACCTGTATGTGTAGCGAAAGCGGTTAATAGGTTAACAAAAAGGCCCTTAACTTTTTCAAGTTAAGGGCCCTGTTTTATATCATTGTTTTAGGCTTCAGAGCGCTTTAAATGAACTTCTTCTTCTTTGACACCTGCCATTGGGTCATTGAAGCGAGGTTCATCTAGTGCACCTTCAGATTTAGCAACGATGATGGTCACGGCACTATCACCTGTGATGTTTACGGCAGTACGAATCATATCCAGTAGACGGTCAACACCCATAATAAGAGCGATACCTTCAAGCGGTAGACCGACTTGGTTAAGCACCATCGCTAACATGACAAGGCCAACACCCGGAACACCCGCTGTACCAATTGATGCCAGAGTTGCCGTCATGATCACCATTAGGTAATCACCCATAGTCAGATCAATGTTGAATGCCTGAGCAATGAACGCGGTCGCGACACCTTGCATGATTGCCGTACCGTCCATATTCACTGTTGCGCCTAATGGCACAGTGAATGAAGAAACGCGGTTTTCAACACCCATACGGTTCTTCGCAGTTTCCATTGTGACTGGAATCGTTGCGTTTGAAGAAGCCGTAGAGAAAGCAAACATGATGGCGTCTTCCATCTTCTTCAAGAAAGTTATTGGGCTAAGCCCCGTAAAACCTTTTAGCATCACGCTGTAAGTAACCAGACCGTGAAGAACAAGTGTCCCCGCAAGAACCAAGAAGTATTCTGCTAGGTTTACAATGGCACTTAAACCTAAACCAGTGAATAGCTTCGCCATCAAGAAGAACACACCGTATGGTGCTAAGTTCATTAGGATTGCAACTAGCTTCATGATCACTTCATTGAGATCTGAGAAGAAAGCAGCAATACGCTCACCCGGTTTACCTGCAGCACTGATAGCAATACCAAATAGCACAGCAAAGACGATCACTTGAAGTGTTTTACCTTCTGCCATAGCGCTAATTGGGTTGGTCGGGAACATATCAATGATAACTTGACCAAGAGATGGCGCTTCCGCCGATTTAAACGAGCTTGCGGCAGTTAAGTCTGCGCCTGCACCCGGCTGAAAAAGGTTACCCATTGTTAGGGCAAGAGTGATAGCAACGGCTGTGGTTGCAACATAGAACGCGAGCGTTTTACCACCCATACGACCCAGTGTAGAAAGGTCTTTTAGAGAGCTTGTACCGCAAACTAGTGACACGAAGACTAGTGGGACAACAAGCATTTTCAAGCTAGCGACAAAGATCTGGCCGCCGACTTCAAATAATCCATTTACAATATATGCATCGACAAATCCGTTGTCAGCAAAGAGACTGCGAATCGCAAATCCTGTCAAGATACCCGCAACCATACCTAGAATTACGCGGCTGGTTAGCGACATCGGTTTCTTGGTATTCATAGTGAACACTCCTTATAGTTATGCACCTTGAGTTCACTTCAAGGCGAGCAGGAGGTTAGCAGGCAGATCGAAAGATCAAAAAGCAAAATAACTGACCAGATTTATAGATGTGACACTCATCACTAGAATTTTGTGTTAATTAACAGGATTTTAACCAGTATGGTTAACGGATTTATCTATAAATTCCATTTTGTAACAAGGAAAAGCCTGGTCGTTAATATATATAGGTTTCTCATTACTTGAGAATCTAAATGCATATACTGGTATGAGGTGTTAAAAACTGCATATATAGTCGAGACTTATGCAGTTTTTAACATGAAATCATAGGGCTAGAGTTGTTCTTCAATTGGTAGCATTCCTGATAACCAAGCGCCCACCTTTCGCCATATACTGGCGTCTGGCTCGGAGGTTAACAGCTTCCCAGAAGAAAAATCTTTCCACGCGATGTCATCGTCTTGAAGGACAATCTGATAAGCATTTTTCTCTAGGCTTCTAGGCAGCTGATTGAGTGATTCCTTTACAAAGCGTTTTTGTTCTATGACCACTGCCATTTCTGTATTGAGGTAGGCAGAGCGAGGATCCCAGTTCATAGAGCCAACAAATAGAGTATTTCCATCGATGAACATCATCTTGGCGTGCAAGCTTGATCGACTGCTGCCTGTCACACTCCATTTGCTGTTAAGATCAGCATTCGCTTTGGTTTCCCAGAGTTTGACTCCACCTTCAACGAGTTTTTTGCGATATTTTGCATACCATCCGTGAACAGCAAATACATCGTTAGAGGCAAGGCTGTTGGTAATAACAGTGACGTCTATTCCACGTTTGGCGGCATCGACCAAGGCGGCTGTTCCGGATTCGGTCGGAACAAAATAGGGAGAAATTAGTACAATTGAGGCGTCAATATCTGCCAGCAGTTCACTTAAGTTATCAACCAACTGGCTCTTCTGTGTGGCGACTTTGTCGGGCAAGTCATACCAAACAACGCCTTCTCCCCAATACATATCCAAGTTACCTTGAACCAGTTGTTCGTAAAGGTCTAGCTTAGTGAAGTTGTATTGCCCTTCGGAGAATTTTTCGCGTAACTTTCTCTTTGTGACTTCTTTTTCAATAGTGCTGTAATCTACACGTTGAGTGTCTTCAACTATCCACTCTATTGGAATGGCGTAGAGGCTGTTCCAGTAGAGATCAAACTGCTCGGCGGTTTGCTCGACGGCTTTGCCATATAAGAGTACATCGAAATCACCAAACTCGACATGAGACTCAAATGAAAAGTACTCATTACCTATGTTGCGCCCACCTACAATAGAAGCAACGCTGTCGGCAGTGAAAGACTTGTTGTGCATACGACGATTGAGTCTTTCAAAGTCACTTGCCATTGCTATCACACGTGCATTTCGATAGTGGTGCGGGTTAAACAGACGAATCTCAATGTTGGGGTGAGCGTTGAGTACGGCAAGTTTATTGTCACCTCTATCCTGCATATCATCGAGGAGCAAGCGAACCCTTACCCCGCGCTCGGCCGCCTCATAAAGTCGCCAAGTCAGGAGTTGGCTTGTCTCATCGCTACGATAGATGTAGTACTGTAAATCAAGCGAGTTTTGTGCAGACTCAATCAAGGCGAGGCGAGCTAGAAGGGCGTCCTCTCCTTGGTCGAGAGGCACAAATCCAGTAAGAGAAGCATCGGGATGTTTATCTGATTCAAAGTATTTGGCGAGTTGACTACTCTTTTGATAGCCCAAATGATTGGAGTAAGATTTTTCGGGAAGCGTGCTTGGATCAATTGATACACAGCCAACCAACAAGGTGAAATACAATAGCGTAAGCATGCGCCATTTGAGAGTGAACAAGCTTAGCCCCTTGCGAATGAAAAACAGTTAATAGGCTGATTATAATATCATTTAACGTTGCTACCACTAATCAGAGTAATAGAGTGGTTTGGTTTTAGCGATCATTGCTATATGTTAGACGCATAACACAACAATTAACGATAAAAATATCGACTATGAATACCGCTTTGCTGGGAATGTTTATTCCGACTTTTTTCTTTGTCTCAATTACGCCTGGGATGTGCATGACGTTAGCGCTGACCTTAGGCATGAGTATTGGCTATCGCCGAGCGCTGTGGATGATGGCAGGGGAGTTAGTTGGGGTCGGTCTAGTGGCTGTCGCTGCCGTTCTCGGTATTGCAGCTGTGATGCTCAACTATCCGTGGTTATTTGTAGCACTGAAGCTCATTGGGGGCAGTTACCTGTTTTATCTAGGCATTCAGATGTGGCGCTCAAAAGGTAAGCTTGCCATTAACCTAAATGAGCAAGCTCCTCAGCCCTCAAGTGATTGGGATTTGGTGGTGCAAGGCTTTGTCACTGCGATCGCTAACCCTAAGGGCTGGGCGTTTATGATCTCTTTACTTCCTCCGTTTATCGACCAGAGTGCTGACTTAGCCCCTCAGCTGATCGTGTTGGTCTCGATAATCTTGGTATTTGAGTTTATCTGTATGACCTTGTACGCAACTGGCGGGAAAGGGCTGAAACGTCTACTTGGGCAATCGCAGAACGTTCGGTTGCTGAATCGTATTGCTGGCACGCTTATGATGGGTGTCGGTGTTTGGCTGTTTATGAGTTAGTTATGATAAATATAAGGAGAACTCTATGATCAAAACTACCACTTCAGTTGTTGAAGGTCGCCCGGTTCAAGACTATTTGGGTGTTGTTGTTGGCGAGGCAATATTAGGAGCTAATATCTTCAAAGATATGTTTGGCGCGATTCGTGATGTGGTTGGCGGTCGTTCCGGTGCCTATGAGCGAGAGATGGGGCGTGCGCGTGAAATCGCCTTCCAAGAGATGGAGTCCAGAGCTCGTGAGTTGGGTGCAGATGGTATTGTCGGTATTGATATCGACTACGAAGTGATAGGTAGCGGCGGTAGCATGATGATGGTGAGTGTTAGCGGAACGGCGGTTAAGTTTAAATAACGCTATTAAGTCCCTAGTAATTACGGTCTAATAGCGTCAGTAGACCGTTTTTAGGAATAATGAAGAATGAAAATTTGGGTAGATGCGGACGCTTGTCCTGTCGTTGTACGAGACATCTTGTTTCGCGCTTCTGAGCGTACTGGGGTCGAAGTGACCTTGGTGGCTAACCAGTTTATCCGCACTCCAGCCTCACCAAAGGTAACCATGCTGCAAGTTCAAGCCGGATTTGATGTGGCTGATAATGAGATAGTAAAACGCTGCCAAACGGGTGACTTGGTGATCACCAGTGATATTCCGCTTGCGGACGAAATCATCACCAAAGGCGGCCATGCACTGAGCTCGCGCGGTGAGTTGTTTACCAAAGAGAACATCAAATCACGGCTGAACATTCGTGATTTTATGGAGACAATGCGTAGCAGCGGTATCCAAACAGGAGGGCCTGCGCCATTAAGTCAGGCAGATCGCCAGCAGTTTGCGAACCATCTTGATAAGTGGTTGGTGCAATGGCAGCGAACTCAAAAGTAAGGTTGTAATATGGCGTTAGTGAATCAACTCTCTCTGTTTATCGATGTCGTTCAGCAAGGTTCATTTACTAAGGCTGCCGCTCTGCATGATATGGACAACTCCTCTCTCTCAAAGCAGATAAAAAAACTAGAGTCTGATTTAGGCGTTCAGCTTCTTAACCGTTCGACGCGCTCATTCTCACTAACGCCTGCAGGAGAAGAGATTCTCGAACAAGCTCATAACCTTGTGGGGACTTTGACGCACGTTCAATCAATCGCTGACTCTTATCATGCTCAGCCTAAAGGACGAATTAGAGTGACTGCTCCTTACCATGTGGGTCAAAACTATCTTCGTCCTGTGATCAGTCAGTTTATGCAGTCATATCCAGATGTTGAGATTGAACTGCTACTGGATGATAAACGCTCGGATATTATTTCTGACCACTTTGACGTGGCGTTTCGTTTAGGGCGCTTAGATGATTCGAGCTTAATAGCGAAAAAGATTGCCGATATTAGGGCGGTGATTCTTGCTTCAAACAGCTTTATTGAAAAGTATGGTGAGCCGTTAACTCCTGAAGAGCTAGTGAAGCTTCCTTCTGTGGTGTACAGCAACCGCTCGTTAACTGTCGATACGATGAGACTTAGCGAGCAACCCAACTCCAGTAATATCATCAACTACAAGATGAGAGGCAAGCTCAAAGTGAATGATGTCCCGACCTTGATTGCTTCGGTTCAAGATGGGCTCGGTTATGTGACGCTTTCTTCTTCCAATCTCAACTGCTCTATTGATGAGCTAGGGCTGAAGCCGCTTCTTACTGACTATACCTTGTGTAACAAAGGATTGGCTCTTTACGCTTTATATCCTCACCGTAAGCAAACGGCATTGGTTAGAGAGTTTATTACTGCAGTCCAAAAACACATTGGGACTCCGCCTATTTGGGAGCAGCATATTCCCAACTTTGAACATTATTATCCTGCTCAATCATAGCGACTCACTCTTGAAGTACTATCTTGTATAGCGACCGTAAATGCTTTAATTCTACTGATAACCTTGTTTTGACCAAGGTTATTGTTTGCGTTATTTACCAGATATAAAAATTTTCTAAGAGATCTCGGTTTATTAGAAAACTTTTACCTTTAATAGGTAAGGTTTGATGTAAAAGGAAAACATTTTCTCTCAGTGATTCTTTAGACTACATGCCAAATTTTTCGTGCTTCAGCGCACCGTTTTTATTTGCGTAGTTAATGAGTTATCACCATGAATTCAAAGTCATTTAGCATTTTTCTGTTCCTCTCGGTTTGTTTAATATGGGGTACAACTTGGTTTGCGATGGAAGTCGCGTTGCATTCTATCCCACCTATGTTTGCCACCGCTTTGCGCTTTTTGTTCGCAGCTCCACTGCTTATTTTCTTGACCAAAGTGTTTAACCAGCCTTTGCTTTTCCCTAAGGGTAAACGTCGTTGGATGCTGATTGTATCGATTATGTATTTTGCTATCCCGTTTACTCTGATGATTTATGGTGAACAGTATATTTCGTCTGGTCTAGCATCGATTATCTTTGCCAATATGCCGATTGCTGTTTTGATTACTTCAGGGCTATTCCTTGGTCTGCGTCTAGAAAAGCACCAAATGTTCGGTTTAGTGTTAGCGGTGATCAGCCTATGCATCATCCTATCTAATGAAATGGAGCTTGGAGGCGAAGATTATCTCATTGGCACCTTGTCGCTAGGTATGGCTGTTGCGATCCACGCGTTTATGTATGTCTTTGCTCAAAAGCAGTGTCGTGATGTTCAGGTACTGACCTATAACGCGATACCTTGTTGTATCGCTTCTCTATTTCTATTTGCGGTTTCGGCGGTCGGTGAAAACGTAGAGATTGGCGCGTTCACATGGGACTCGATCTGGGCGGTTATCTATCTTGGCTTGATTGCCAGTGTTGGTGGTATCGTGGCTTACTTTAAACTGGGGCAGGTGTCTTCTCCATTTCATGCTTCAATCTGCTTTTTGATCTTCCCGATTGTTGCATTGTTTATTTCATCTTATGTAAACGATGAAATGATCTCAGATCAGTCAGTTGTTCTGATGTTACCTCTCCTTTTTGGTATCTTGTTGACTAAAGTTCCTAAGAAGTTTTTCAAGCGCGGCCAAGAAGCGACAACCGCTTAGTTTGTTTTGGGTCGAATAGGTCAAATCGGGCAGCAATGTTTTGTTTTTGCATACCGGGGGGAGCCAAGGCTTATTTGCTTACCGCGAGACATTTGCTTATTAGGCACTCGCTTAAACAGAAAACAATCGGTGTTTGGTTAAGCCAAACACCTATTTTTGTTTTTAGTGAGCACTCTCGATCAAACTAAGCGTTCAATTGCCTCCACGACTTGTTGAACTTTCAAATCATCAAGCGCATCGGCATGCGGCTCAGAGAAACGTTCGAGATCGTTATTGAAATAGAGTCCATGCGCGTTGGCAAACTCGGTTGAAAGGCTCGCTCTCACGAGTATATCAGCACCTAAGCTGAGGTCGCCGCCAGCAATACCAAACGCGTCTTTTACCATTTTGCTCCCAAGCAGCGATTTCGGATTGACGGAAACAATCGTAGGGCCAGTACCTTTATGGGCTAAACCTAAGTAACGAGACCACATAGTGAGCGCGAGCTTACTCTGTGCGTAGGCGTCACCATCGGCAAGCGCTTTATTGCCAATAAGAGCCTCAATGCTGACACTTCCTTGAGCGGCTGAAGATAAGTTTACTACTCGACCATCACTTGGTAGCAAAGGCAAAAGCGCTTTAGTGAGTTTATAAGGCGCAAGTGTATTGACCACAAAGCGGACATCTAAACCCTCTTCGGTACGTGGTTGTTGAGTAGAAAATACGCCCGCGTTGTTAATCACCACATCGATAGTTTCAAAGTCGCTAATAAGTTGCTGGGAGAGCTTGTCTACGTCACTTAAGTCAGACAGGTCCGCCACATAACTAGAGACGTTGCCAAGTTGACTTAGTGTTTCTTCTACATGTTGCAGCTTGCTTGGATTACGGCCATGAATAAGAACGTGATGCCCTTGGCTAGTGAGCATTTTTGCAGTTTCAAAACCGATGCCATCTGTTGCGCCTGTTACGAGAATAACCTTTTGCATTTTACTGAACCTGTCTGATGTGGATGTAGCCATTATGGGACAAATGACTCAAGACTACATTAATCGATTCTTCCGAAGATTATGGGTTAAAGCTTCCATAATCAAAGTACACTTGAACGGGAAGTTTATTGCCAGTAAGTGCGAGAGCGCACATTTCACATCAGTATTCGTTGCTATGGTTAAAAATTGAACAGTTAATTTCTACCATGGAGGAGTACATATGCTCGGTGAAGATCATTCTCTACTAAAAGAATTTCCTGAATATAAAGATGCAATTCTTGCGCTTGTCGAAACCAATGAGGACTTTGCGCAGATGATGAGAAACTACAACTCATTAGATAAAGAGATTCGAACCCTTGAGTTGCGAGATTCTCCAATTAGTGACGGAGAAATGCATCAAATGAAACATGACCGAGCCGAGATGAAAGATGCGCTCCATAGTTGGGCGAAATCGTTTTAGTCCAACACTTCGCAAAAAATTCCAATTTTATACGAGCGCCTTTCTGGCGCTTTTTTATTGATATTCATAAGGTTAAATCTCAGCCTAATCCCACACTTTAGCCAGTATTATGCTTTTCCTACACACGTGGCTTCTACCACTTTCAAAGCTTAGAAAGTCACTGCTACTAAATTAATGAATGATTAAGTATCCAAGCTTAAATAGTGATTCTGTGCGTCTTATAAACTGAGACTCAAAAATTGAGTATCAGTAATTTGTTTCATAGTTAAGATTTTCCCGTCTAGATTAATCAGTGATTTCGCAGTAAGTGAGATCCGGTGACGGCAATGCCGTTTGTATAAAATATACATAGGTAGAAAAGCTAAGATGGAACTTAAAAAACTAACAATAGCAGTGGCAGGTGCTTTATTTTCTTTGAACGTGTACGCGGCGAGCGAGCCGGTGCCGCAATATGTAGACCGAAGTGTTCTTCATGACCATGAACATCATGGTGTCGAAGATCATCAACCAGACAACGCACCGAAGAAAACACTCACTCAAAAACCAGAGCCAACTTTTAAGATGTTTGCCGCTGCTGCAGACGAAGCAGCGGTAACCTGTGATGTAGAGACATTTGCCACTTCAAATAGTACAGCGCTTATCTCCGCGATTACGACGCAGGGAGCGAGTTGCGTGAACAAGCTTTTTTCAGCTGAAAGCCGTGTTCAAGAAACAGCATTTGAGTCTAGCAACATGTTCAATGTCGCCAAGCACACGGTGAATATTGCAAAAGCATATCAGGGTGGTGGAAGTGATGAGTTAGAGGCGTTGTTCCTCTTCTTGCGCGCAGGCTACTACGCTGAGTTCTATAACAATAACGTGAGCTTTTTATCTTGGGTGACACCTGCGGTAAAAGAAGCGGTCGATGCTTTTGTCGCCAACGCTAACTTTTATGAAAGCAGCGATACTCACGGTAAGGTGTTGCGCGAAGTGATCATCACAATGGATAGCGCAAGTCTTGAGCATGCCTACCTTGATGTTATTACGCAGTGGCTAAATCGCTGGAACTCAGATTACGCTCAGCATTGGTATATGCGTGATGCCGTCAATGGCGTTTTCACCGTGCTGTTCGGCGGGCAATGGAATGACCAATACGTTCAGGCGATAGGTTCGCAGACCGCTTTGGTCGACGCACTCGCTAAGATGGCACTCAATCGAGATTCTATTACGCGAGCGGATGAGTTTATGACCGCTAATGCGGGTCGTGAAATGGCCAGATTACTAAAGTACAGTGGCGCTGCGATTGAAGCGAAAGTAAAAGCTAAGGTCACTGAGGTGTTCAGCCAATACGAGATGTATGGCTATGGTGATACGGTTTGGCTCGCGACCGCTGATACTGCCTCTTATCATTCCGATTGTTCTCAATTTGGCATCTGTAATTTTGAACAACAACTGAAGTCCCTTGTTTTAGCGCAAAGCTACACTTGTAGCCCGACTATTCGTATTCTGTCGCAGAATATGACTCAAACTCAGCATCAGGCTGCTTGTGAAAAAATGGGTTTTGAGGAAGGTTACTTCCACACCCGACTGGAAACTGGCAATCAGCCTGTCGCAGACGATCACAATACTCAGCTGCAGGTGAATATCTTCGATAGCAGTGACGATTACGGCAAATACGCTGGACCCATTTTCGATATCAACACTAACAATGGTGGCATGTATCTAGAAGGTGACCCTTCTAAGCCGGGCAATATTCCTAACTTCATTGCTTATGAAGCGTCTTACGCTAACCCGGATCATTTCGTTTGGAACCTTGAGCATGAGTATGTCCACTACTTAGATGGGCGATTCGACATGTATGGTGACTTTAGTCATCCAACTGAAAAAGTAGTGTGGTGGAGTGAAGGTGTCGCTGAGTATGTCGCAAATGAAGACAACAATCCTAGAGCGATAGAGACAATTAAAGATGGTTCTACTTACACATTAAGCGAAATATTCGAAACCACTTACGATGGCTTCGATGTCGATCGCATCTATCGTTGGGGTTATTTAGCCGTGAGATTCATGTTTGAACGCCACATGGATGACGTCAATCGCATGTTAGTTGAAACACGAAGCGGAAACTGGTCCCAGTATAAAGTCATCATCAATCAATGGGCAGTTCAGTATCAGTCTGAGTTCGAACAGTGGCAACAACAACTGGTCAGTGGCGGTGCAGAGTCACCGACCGCGGTAATCAATGTAAGCAATGAGGGTAAAATCGGTGAATCCATTTCATTCAGCAGTGCAGGTAGTTCAGACAAAGACGGGCAAATCACAAAATACCTCTGGGACTTCGGTGATAGCTCGACAAGTTCCGAGGCCAATCCGTCGCACCAGTTCAACAGCGAGGGTAACTACACGATCCGCTTAACCGTCACGGATAACGATGGAAATACCGGCACGACGACCGCTTCGATTGTTATTTCACCGCAAGGAGGTGATTCATCGCTACCGACTGATTGTGCAGTCCAAAGTAAAATCTCAGGTGGACGTTTGGTGGCAGGAGAGCCCGCATGTCTTGCGAGTCAGTCAACCATCTGGCTCAGTATCGAAGGAGTCAATGAGCATCAGTCGATGGCAATAACTTCTGCTAATGGGACAGGTGATCTTAAACTGGAATACAGCAATTTTGGATGGCCGAATGAAGCAGGATCGAACCTTCACGGATGGTCAGACAATGAAGGCAACGGTGAGTGTGTCACTATCGCTGGGCAAGCTAATTACTGGGGATATTTGAAAGTTTCCGGCAATTTTGAAAATGCAGCAATAGTCGTTGATTTCGATACCTCAAGCTGTCGCCCGTAATCATCTAACCAAAGAAAAAGCTCAGCAATCGCTGAGCTTTTTTGTTGAAGTTATGAACCACAGTTTATGAAAGTTTGATCTTTTGCCAGATGCTTACTTATAGCCTTGCTTCTTGTTGCACATAAACAATGTCTGATTCACGAATTTGTATCGCGATTACTGCGAAATAACCATGTCATACATTCATAACATTTATGTAAAGCATATGCTCTAGATTCAAGCCTCCAAAACACAACAAGGATAACGTAATGAATTTTAAGCAGTGTTCCATCGCCTTAGTCGCTTTGATGGCAAGCTCAGCTTTTGCTGACACAGATGTGTATCTCACCAACAACTCTGACCAAGCGCTGACCATTCAAGTCAGCCATGAGGGCACAGACATTCTCAAACATGGTGAAGAGTGGAAGCAGCATGTTGAAACCCTCGGACCTTGGGAAACCAAGCAGGTGATGAGCTTCAACCGTTGGGAAGGGGTTAAATCCGGTAAAACCTACCGTTTTAGTACCGTTGTTTCAAACCCGGTGGGTGAAAGTGTAACGCTAAATCAGGTGATGAAAGGGCATTGGTACAACTCTTCTATTGAGTATGGTGTATCTGCGTCAGATGTTTCGTTAAGTTTGAAAGATGATCGAAATATTCACCGTTACAACAGCCAATCATTTGGGGAGCGTAGTGCTGAGCTTGCTTTTAAATCGGCTAAAACCGCTCGTTATGATGACCTTTACTACACCATCACGCCACAAAAGGTCGAAGAGCAAGTAGAGAAGGATGATAGCACGCTCAAAATGATGACCTACAATATTTGGGCGTTGCCTGTTATCGCTTCTCATATTGGTGATCGTTATGATCTGATCCCTAAATATGTGAAGGGTTATGATGTGTTGGCACTGCAAGAAGTATTTGCAAGTGGACGTGATGCTTTTCTGCGTGAACTGGCGAAAGAATACCCCTACCAAACCAAGATGCTCGATAAGGAAGGGATCAACATCTACGACGGTGGTGTGATGATCGTGAGTCGCTATCCTATTGTTAACCAGGCGCAATATGTTTTCCCAGACTGTACCGGCACGGATTGCTTTGCGGATAAAGGCGTCAACTATGCTGAGGTGATCAAAGGTGGCAAGGCTTACCACGTATTCGCCACTCATACTGCGTCGTTTGATACTGATACGGCGAGGGATTACCGTCAGCGTCAGTTCAAACAGATTCGCCAGTTAGCGACGTCACTCAACATTCCCAAAACAGATACTGTGGTGTACAGCGGTGACTTCAACGTCAACAAGCTGAAGTTCCCAGGTGATTACCAACAGATGATTGCCAACTTAAGCGCTATCGAGCCAACCTACTCAGGCTATACGGCGTCGACGTTTGATCCTCGAATCAACGACTTTGCTGGTGAAGCCATGTCTGGTGGAGAAAATGTCGAGTATCTAGATTACGTGATGGTCAGCAATGAATATCAGGTGAAGTCCTATAACGATAACCGTGTGGATGTCCCTCGCTCAACCGACGAAAGATTATGGAAACACTATAATCTGTCGGATCACTTCCCAGTGACTGCGGTAGTGAAATAATGCTGCGTTTGTTGTCATTGATTATGCTCGTCGCTTCGGCGAGCATTATTGGTTGGTTCGTCATTGAAGTCCCGTCCTCTTCAACAATGAATCATAACGTTAACCCTATAGAGTCCGTTGTAGAGGCGGCGAGAACACCTCCCCCTATTGATAATCTTGCTCAAGGAGACAAAGCTCAAACTCAGGCTCCGTCTGCTCAATCTAATCAGCCTAATGCAAATGAATGGGTAGCGCGCTTATCAGGTTTGGAAGGAGCAGCGCTAAGTCAGGAGCTCGAAGCATTCTGGCAACATTGCCTAGAGTTGAACAACTGTGAAATGCAACTGGTCTCGCTGAAGTCTTTAATGACTGGATCGGGTTACTTCTTGCTGGCAAATTATCCTCAATTGAAGCAGCAATGGCATGACAGTTTAGGGACTCTAGAGTTAAACCAACTAGCAACGTTAGCAGACAAAATTGCTGAGTTTAAACGTCAAGCGCAAGTGATTTGGGGTCAGCAAGCTGAAACAATATTTGCAGATCAATTTGCAGCCTATGATTTTGCTCTCGACTCCCAAGCACTCGCTGATATCTCGTCAGATGATTACCTTGCTCAGTTCCAATCCCTTTCGCAGCGTTGGCAGCAGAATGCGACATCGGTGGGATTGGACGGTGATGTTGCCACTTTTGAAACGGCGGTTTCTCTCATTCCTGCTAGTTACAGCCAGCAGCAAAGAGATGCGGTCGTCAATCAACTTGCAGGGACTTACCTTAATAGTGAACAAATCAATGAAATTAGCACTCGGCAGCAGCAGGTAAAGGAGCAGCAGCAAGAAATACAAGACTATCAAAGCCAGCTTTCTTCATTGAAGTCCTCACTGAGTCAACAGCGAAGTTCCACTTACGGCGCGATGACTGATTCAGATTGGATAGCCTATTACAATGAGCAGATTAGCCAGTTCCGTATCGGCTTTTTTAATTCTAAGTAATTGTTAAATAAGTGTTTAATGAAAACGATTGCTATTTTAACAGAGAGCGAAATTTTTGAATGGGAGTCTAAAAGGCTCCTGATATGTTTTTAGTTAATATATTGATTGTTGTTATAACGCGCCTGCCATTTATCAATAAAAACAGGGTGTTGCAAATGAAACAACGTCAATGGGCTCTCGGTAAATTAGCGGGAGCATGTCTAGTAGCGAGCTTGGGAAGCCATGCTCAAGCCTCTACACAATGCGAATTTAACGAATTAGCTCAAGGTCATTTATGGGTAGAGAGTATCGCATCTGCTCAATCATCTTGCTATCAATCTTGGTTCAATGCGCCAGCTGAAGCGGCTGTTTCACTTTATAGCGAAGCGTCTCTAAACCAAGTAGCACGCGCGTTAAGTGCTGAAGTGAATCAGTATAAGGGGGAAGATGCGCAGGCAGTTCGTATTGCTAATCTAAGCGAATTTATCAAAGCGGCGTATTTTGCTCGTTATGCGACACAGGAGCAGTACGGCTACTTTTCTGATGAAATGAGTCGCTCGATTGCACAAATCTCAGATCGCTTTATTCGTTCTCAACATGCAACAGACCAAGGACGCGAGCAAGTTAGGGCGATGTCGTCCATGACGTTGTTGGTTGATAGTGTTAAACAGCTTCATGTAACGATGGAGTCTATGCTGACTTTACTAGAGTCGTTTGATCGTGAAAACAGCAACAATCTTCAGTACGTTGATGGCTTAAATAACCTCTTTCGAGCAATGAACGGTCACATTGTTCGCCATGCTTTCTATGAAGAGTTGGTACAACATCCCCAGTACCTGCAAAGATTAAAACAATTTGTCGATAGCAACTTGTGGGCTCTAGGGACGGACTCTGAGTTTCTTATTTACAACGCAGTGCGTGAAACAGGGCGTCTTCTAGCGGGCAGAAACGAATCGCTTAACCAGCAAGTTATGCCTTTCTTAGAAAGCATTATGGCTCAGCATAAAATCGGAACTCAAGGTGAAAAACTTTGGCTGGCATCCGCTGAAATGCTGATGTTCTACGCACCTGAAAAGGCGAAAAAGCTCAATATTGAGGGTAAAAAGCAGCAACTAGAGCACCGCTTGTTAGTGAGTAGGTATGAGTGTAATGGCCCGGCAGTCATTCGCTCTCAGAACCTTACTCAGCAGCAGTCTCAGCAGGCATGTGAGATACTGGATTCGACTGAGGCTGATTTCCATCTAGTTGCCAATACTGGTCAGGTTCCAGTCAAAGACGACCATAACAACAAGGTAGAGGTTGTGGTTTGGCAAGACAATAATTCGTACACCACATATTCGAACTTTCTGTTTGGTAATAGTACTGATAACGGTGGTCAGTATTTGGAAGGAGACCCTTCGGATGAGAACAACGTGGCGCGATTCCTCGCGTATCGATATTCGTCAGAAGAACTCTCAATCCTCAATTTAGAACATGAATACGTTCACTATCTTGATGGTCGATTCAACTTGTATGGTGGTTTTGGTAAGACACTAAGTGAAGGAAGCATTGTTTGGTGGCTCGAAGGTTTTGCTGAGTACATGCATTACAAAAAAGGCTATCAGGCTGCGGTGGATCTCATTGGTGACGAAAACTATTCATTGGCAGAGATACTAACAACAACATACGAACATGACCTTAATCGAGTTTACCGATGGGGCTACTTAGCGGTTCGTTTCTTGTTAGAGCAACATCCAAGTGAAGTCGACCGTCTGCTTCAGTTTGCTCGTTCGGGCGATTATGTGACATGGTCTCGCGAAGTAGAGCAGCTTGGTGCTAACTTGAATGCCGAGTTTGCTACTTGGCTGAAAGTGGTGTCAAAACAGCCGGATACAGAAGAGGGGGGCGGCAATGGTGAATCGGGCACAACCGACAAACCTCAACCACAAGAACTATTAAACATCGGCTTAAATCAAACAATGAGTTTTAAGGCTGATGATTATCAGGAGCAGCTGTTTTATGTTGATGTTCCTAACGGTATTTCGGAGTTCAGTATTTCGATAACAGGCGACGGAGACGCTGATCTTTACGCTAGTTACGAGAAAGTCGCGCACTATTATGACTACCAGGTTTCAGAGTTCCAGCGTGGAAGTGAAGAAGCGATTCAGTTCCTTGCACAATCGAACGGTTTGGTTGCCCCTGGGAGATACTACTTTAGCTTGGCAGCGCGCGAGGCATTTCAAAATGTCGAAGTTGTTACGTTTGCTAAACAGCAAAATCAAACTCATAAACCGAAAGATGACCTATCGCCACTATTGATTGAAAATAATAAGGCCAAATCACTCACTGTGAATGAGCGCCGCTATATCGGATTGTATGTAGAACAGCCAGGTACTGTTCGTATTTGGTTGACACCTAAACAGCAAGCGCAAGGAGAAGTCGATATGTACGTTGGTCTAGAGGCTTGGGCATCTGAAAATCAGTATGATTTTTCCACGGTTTCACAGGGCAAACACCAGTATCTTGAGTTCAATGTCGAAAAAACGGGCTATGTGCACTTCACTCTCAAGTCTTCTCACTTAGGCAGTGAAATAGAGCTATTTGCAAGTTACTAAAAGTAAACATAAAAGAGCGCCAACGGCGCTCTTTTAGTTAATGATATTACAAATGCATCAATAGTAGGAGGTTAAATTCGTTGTTGCTAATTTAGACAAAATTAAATATTGATATTTTATGTGATAGAGTGATCTTGAGCAGAAAAATTGGCCAAAATCTAATCATTTTGCTTCCTCTTATCCATCAAGCTGATAGGTTGTAGTTGTAGATTAATTACTCTACTACTGATAATTATTACAATGAGGATCATTTATGAGACCGAATATTTCTATCAGCTTAATGCTTGCAACGGCAGTGGTTGGATTCCAATCCAACGCAAAACCTCTTATTGCACAAGACATGACTCCGGTGTCGAAAGCAGAAGAAATCTCCAAACAGAAACAAGAACTCGCACTTCAGTTCAGTGAAAGGTACCAATCGCTAGAAGCTAACCTGAAAGCGCAAATCACCGAGAAGAATTTGTCGGCATCCGTCAGTCAGATTCAGTCAGCCCAGCCATACTCGGCCTTTAGTCGTCAGTTACAACAAGCAGATCAAGACTACCGGACGATCAAAGGAGTTGAAGATTTTACGGACTCTTTAATCGAGCTTCGCATTGCTGATGCTTCGATGGTAGAACAGTGGAAGCAGGGGGAAAGCCCACTTTTCGCATTTGAACCTGCTGGCGATGACTCCAACTGGCAGTATATAGAGGCCTACGACATATACGGTCAGCTTCATCAGTTAGATGTATATGAAATGCCAGACGTACCTGTTCTGGTTGTTGATAGTAACGGTGCCGAAGAGCTACGAGCGGGCCTCCAAGCCATGCAGGCAGAGATGCAGCGCTTAGGCCAACCAACCAAGCTAACAACCGATGAACCCGTTGCTAAGCCAACAGCCCAGCGGTTTAAACGCTCAGCGATGGCAGCAGATGTGCAACCCCTGAGAACGACTCAGCTTACGAAAATTCGCCTCAATGATGACCAAGAACCTTGGATTTCTGGCAAGGCAGAGATCTACGCTATCATCACTGGTGTTGATCCAAGCAGAGACGCGCCTCAGATCGATTTAGTTGAAATGCCTTACCTCGATTACGACGGTCAAGATTACTACCCAGGGCAAACAATTATCATCTGGCCTCGTTATCGTTGGGGAGCCGTTGATATGGTCCTGATGGAGCAGGATGACGGCACTGACTATAAGGAACTTGCCAAGCTTCTAGTGAAAGCCGCTGAAGAAATCCTAAAAATGATTCCAGATCCGGAAGTGCAAGGCTATGCCATTATCGCTCAGATTACGGGAAAAATTATTGACGTGATTCCTGATGGATTGCTGACCAACGATGACGATTATGTCGATGTTTATTACACCTTGATGCAAAACACGCCATATGTGGATCGCCCTGGAGCTGGTGGTAATGCTACGGCGACCTTCAAGCCAGTTACGATTAATCCAACTGAGTAAAGATAACGAAACAAGATCTAAAAATGGGACTATTGGTTAGTCCCATTTTTTTTGGTTCACAATTAGCGACACTAGAAAGTTTAGATGAACAAGTACCGCATCACTTCAATGGAAACGAAACTGATTAATTTAGAGATAAATGCGATCCATATACACCCTTCAAGAGGTGTTTCGGTCACGTAGTAAAGAAGGGTGACAAAAATGACTAAGCTAATCACCCACCCTAGTGACGGAATCAAGGAAAAAAGAGACACAACAACAACGATTGCTGTGAGAGAAGCGAAATGCACTTTCTCAAGTGCAATTTGTGCAGCGACATAAACACAACACGCTGAAATGAAAACTTCAAAGGCAAACTCAATGGCGAACGAGTCCATAAGTTCTTTCCCCAATGCTCTGATTAGTTATTGGTATTTGCCTACGACATCGATGATGGAATTGTTATTATTGTCTTAGTGTAGCTCAAGTCTTAGTACTCATTTTTCGTTATGATGTTTTAGAACGGGCGACGCAAACGTATCTGGTTTGAGCGTTACAACTGAACAATCGAGTTGGCTAACCATTGCTTCAGCTGTGTTTCCGAGCACAAAACCTGCTATGCCTGTCCGCGACATTGAGCCTAAGATTACAAGATCTATGTTTTCATCAGCGACATACTGAGGGAAAACTTCTCGAGTTTCACCTTCAAGTATTTTAGTCGCTATATCTACTGAGCACTCTTTTTGTCCTTCTAATAGTTTACTCAAACGAGACTGTCTTTCTTTGCGCATTTCTTGGGCTAGCAGTGCGATCTCAATGTCACTATAACCACTCCAATCTTTTAGAAATCCTTCAGATTCAAATTTCCAAACGTGACAAAGGGTGAGAGAAGCGCCAATTTGGATGCAGAAATCTACTGCCATTGCCAAGAGCTGTGCATTGAAATCTTGATATTCGTTATTGGTTAGATCGACAGCGGCAACAACGTTGCGAGTTGCTCTTGGCACTCGGCTTAAAGACCAGATAGGCACTTCTGATTTACGCATTAGATTGAGAGTGTTACTGCCTCTTTCACATGCATCTTGTTTCGATTCTCGATAGGAATTAATGATGATCATTGACGAGTTCGACTCGTCAGCTTCCTGAATGATCTCAATAAATGGTGTGCCAACACGAACCTTAGTCGTAAAACGTATGTTGGCATATTGCTCTGATAGGGTTCGTGCTTGTTGAGCCAAATGGTCTTTAAAATGATGGGTCGCTTGGTCAAGTACGTTGAGCGATGACCCAGAAAGGTGAAAAATCTCTTTGAACTCCGCCAATTCCTTGATAACTAGCAGCAAGGTAACATTTGCTGAACAATTATTAGCAAATTGGAAAGCTTGATGGTGTGAGTCATCAATCTCTTGTCCAGGAGCAATTGGGACCAATAGTTGAGTAAATGTCATATACCTTCCTCCAACATAATGTGGAATGGATCAAGCTACACTTCTAACTATAGGTAATGAGTCCTAAATTATCATTTTGCTTTTAAGGTGTTTTTGATAAAAGTAACCAAAATAAGACAACAGAAAGGAGGCATTTGATCCTCCATTTCTTTTTGTCGATGCGCCATTTAGGCCGCTTGTTGCTGGGTTAACTCAATAACGGCTAGCATATCGTCATGCTCAATATCCATCCCAGTTTCGACGAAGCCGAACGTGGTATAAAAATCTTTTGCTACTGGGTTGGTTGGGTTGTAACGGATTTCAATTTCTCGGATGCCGTCCCTTTGTTTAATTTCATTAATGGCAAGACTTAAGGCTTGTCTACCTATGCCTTGCTTTTGATGCTCTTCTGCGACCATAAAACGCCAAATAGATGTTTTTGCCTCTGTTTCGTGAACCCACATAAAGAACCCGACAAGGTTATCATCCGCATAGATAGCTTGAGCTATATAATCTTCGTTATAAGCTGATTCCACCAAAGACAACATGTTTGGTGCTAGATATTGTTCTTGCTGCCGTGAAACTTGCAAGTGGCACACTTGCATATAGTTGCTCTTATCTATTTTTTGTAATGAGCACTTCATTCAATTTCTCCTGAATAACTGACGGGTTAGTCTTTAAACCAAGACTGATAAATTGGGTTTAGATCCCTAACATCTCGATAAATCCAAACCATACGATCAACAAACCACGCTTTGGTAGCCATAAGCCAAAGCGTGCCAAACAGCATTGATTCGATTTGGAGCGAATAGACGCCATAGAGCCAAACGGGTAAGCCGAGAAGCTGTAGCAGCATCAAAATTTTGCACACAATAATGTGATGCTTGGGAATAAGATCTTCTTTGTTGCGATTAAGGTAAATGCGTTCGCCAAATGTTCCCATTGAAGCCCAGTTATTGGTTGAATTTGGAGCCGGGAACATACGCGGATTAAGCCATACCCAGGCCAATACCAAGCATGTTGGAATCAAAGCATACCAGCCTAACCACTCTCTTGACGCTAGGGCAGAAGTAAGCAGTGGCAAGATTGAAAAGCGAGAATAGACACTACAAGGGCTAGAGTGTTTTGCCCACGCGTCGTCGTCCATAGACATGGCTTTTTCTGCAAATTTCAAAATGTCCATTTGCAACCTTTAAGAAGTGGCGTAGCGGCTACGATAAAGCTTCGCGTGCGATAAACAATATTCGTCAGTTAACTGAGCACGAATATCGGCGTCTACTAGCATTTCTGGCGGTTTACCATAAGCATAAACAGTGAGAGCCTCTCCTGTTTCTACACACTCAACTTCAAGTGAAACTCTCCTATAGCCGTCCTTTGCATCAATACGTTCAAGCTTGTCCATTGCCGACAAAGCTTGCTCAGTAACGCTAAAGATTTGCCCTTTGACCGGATGACCTTGCCCGTGTTGTAACACTAGCCAAGGGGAGTGACGTTCACCAATCAGGTAAAGAGGGAATCGCTGTTTGGTTTGGAATGTATTGCCATAGCGAGTCCCTTTGTTGGTTTTAAAATTAGGAAAACCTTCCTTTAGCGTCCCAAAAACAAATACTTTGTGCACTTAACTCTCCCTAGTTTGATGGCATATATCAGCTACTTAATATGCCATTAATATACTATGCCAGCAATGGTGCTCTGTAATGCTCTATTGATTTCAAGGCGTATGTTTAATAATCTCCAATCAACTTATCTAAAGACTGACAGACGACCATGACACTTATTCGTTGACGATTTTTACCTAACTTCAAACGCATTATTGCCCACTCTTTTTCATCAAAGAGGGGTTAAACACGAATTGATAAAGGTAATTTCTAATGAATACCCAAATTGTTGAATCTGGAGGCTTCAGTCTTAAGGTTGTTGTCCAAGGTACTGGTAAACCTCTGCTGATTATCGGTAGTACAGATTATTATTACCGCATAATGCCCGAGTCTATTTACTCCAACTTTCAATGCATCTACATCGATCATCGAGGCTTTGCTTCTTGTAGTAGGGAGCCAGATATTAGAGATGCTTCTCTTGATATCATTGCTGATGATATTGATCTTGTTTGCCAATCTCTAGAATTAGATACAGTTGCTATACTTGGCCACTCTGGTCACGGATATATGGCAGCATACTTTGCTGTTCGCTATCCAGCACGTATAAGTAGCCTAGTGTTAAGCAACATTTCTCCCAGTCTGTCGCCAGAGATGCAGTCGAAGCAATTCGAACGTTGGGAATCTGAAGCCGATGAGACCCGAAAGGCTTATTTTTCTGAAAACATCGCAAAGCTGCATGATGATATTCAAGCGCAACCAGAACGTAAATTTGTTCATATGTGTCATCGTTTGGGAGCTATGCGCTGGTTTTATTTCGGCTTTAACGAATTGCCGTTGTGGGAAGGTTTCCCGACACATACGGTTGTTTTAGATAAGTTGTGGGGGCAAGTTTTCACTGAGATAAGTGGAAATTTCTATCAAGCACTACCTGCGATACCACTATTGATCATCGGATCCGATCATGATTTTAGTATTGCGCCATTGGAGTGCTGGCAATCCATTGATTTTGGATTGGCTCAGGCTGAGCTCAAACAGATTAGTCGGTCAGGACATACTCCTATGTTAGAGCAGCCTGAACAGTTTCTTGAGGCTCTAGAGTGGTTTATTTACCGTAGAGAAATTAATTCTACTAGGGAATAAGCGAGTTACTTTAAAATAAAAGAGCACATTTGTGGATGTGCTCTTATAGTATGCTTGCCAAGCTACAAAACTTTCAAAACAGATTCAATCCAAACACTTCTTTTACCTTGGTCAGCATCAGTTGTGTTGTTTGATGAGACTTGATGCTGCCTTGTTTTAGCACCTCAACAAGCTGTGCTTTGTCAGCGAGATAATCGGCACGTTTCTCTCGTATTGGACGAAGCAGTTCTTGCAGGCACTCCTCAAGGATTTTCTTCGTTGTACCATCACCGAGACCACCTCTTCGATAGTGGGCTTTAAGCTGCTCAACATAGTCTTTGTCGGTATGAAAAGCATCAAGATAGGTGAAGACGATATTACCTTCCACTTGCCCTGGATCTTCCACTCTCAAGTGATTCGGGTCGGTAAACATTGACTTTACCGCAGCGCGAATCTCTTTTTCATTCGCGCCTAAATTGATGGCATTGCCCAAACTTTTAGACATCTTGTTTTTGCCGTCAGTACTAGGTAAACGCGGCGCGTCACTCAGTAACGGGCGACAATCATTGATGATGGCTCTGCCTGCTAGGTTATTAATTTTTCGAACGATTTCGTTGGTTTGCTCGAGCATAGGTAGCTGGTCATCGCCAACCGGAACCAGCGTCGCGTTAAATGCAGTGATATCAGCTGCCTGAGAAATCGGGTAAGTAAGAAAACCAGCCGGAATAGAGCGCTCAAAACCTTTACTCTGGATTTCATTTTTAACGGTTGGATTGCGTTCTAAGCGCGCTATAGAAACCAGATTGCTATAGAACATGGTGAGTTCGGCAAGAGCAGGCAGTTGAGATTGCAAGCAGATGGTTGTTTGCGATGGGTCTATGCCCACGGCCAAGTAGTCTGCCACCACATTCAAAATGTTTGATGAGACTTTGGCCGGGTTGTGCGCATTGTCGGTAAGACCCTGCATGTCGGCGACCAAGATGGTTTGATCATGTTGTGCTTGAAGGGAAACGCGTTGTTGCAGCGAGCCGACATAATGGCCTAGATGCAAAGGGCCTGTTGCTCTATCCCCAGTAAGGATGACTTCGCGCTGTGAAGTGGTTGGATGATTGTTCATGGTTTATCTCCGAGTTAAATAGATCGCTACTGGAGATAAAAAAAGCACCGCACTCTTAGCTACCATCCAGCAGCGTAAGAATGTGACTATTCCGCGCCGCTCTAGTTAGAGCGCCACCAGAAAAGATTGATGTGAGAGGTGTTAAATTCTTTCATCCTCACAACGTAACAGTATTTGTGTAGTGAGGCAATATGCGCATTTCTATTAACTCTTTGATCAATATTGCAATTAGAAACCCATGACTAATCTGGTCATTCTTTACTTGATCCTTTAGGTACTACATATACAATAAATATACGTTTTATATATAAAGTGTATTTTATGGGTATTGTTAAAATTTCAGACGAGTTGCATGAAGAGCTCAGAAAAGCGAGCTCTGTGATGGCGCGCTCGATCAACTCGCAGGCAGAGTTCTGGATCAAGATTGGTATGCTTGCTGAGCTGCGTCCTCAGCTCTCTTTCAATGACTTGGTGGCAGATTTAATGAAATCGGCAGAAGTGTCAGTGACTAATGTTTCTGCGACAGAAGACGTTGCTAATGAACAGTAATGTAGCGATTAAGTCAGAAAGCGAGATTGAATTGATGCGCACCTCCGGCAAGTTGTTGGCTAAGGTGTTTCAAATGCTGGATGACTACGTGAAGCCGGGTATTTCAACTATGGACATTAATAACCGAGTTGAAGATTTTATTGTCAATGAGCTACAGGCGAGGCCTGCCAGCAAAGGGCAGTATGATTACCAGTACGTCCTCAATACTTCGTTGAATGAAGTGGTTTGTCATGGTGTGCCTAAAGCGAGCCAAATCCTAAAAAGTACCGACATTATCAATCTGGATATTACGCTAGAGAAAGGTGGCTTTATCACTGACTCAAGCAAAATGTATGTGATGCCTGATGCAAACCCACTGGCGAGAAAGTTAGTGAAAGTCACTTATGAAGCGATGTGGCAGGGGATCAAGCAAGTCAAACCAGGAGCGCGCCTTGGCGATATTGGCCATGCCATTCAAAGCTATGCAGAAACTTACGGCTACAGCATAGTAAGAGAGTACTGTGGTCACGGCATTGGTCGAGAAATGCATGAAGAGCCGCAAGTGCTTCATTATGGTATTCGCGATACCGGTTTGCTGTTAAAAGAAGGCATGGTGTTTACCATTGAGCCCATGGTTAACCAAGGTACCGAGAAAACCAAGACTAAGAAAGATGGCTGGACGGTAATAACCCGAGACAAAAAGCTGTCTGCTCAATCAGAGCATACTGTGTTGGTGACTAGTAGTGGATATGAAGTGCTGACGTTAAGAGAAGAGGAAAGCTTGCCTAGTTGATAATAAGAATAGGGAAGCAAGATTAACTCTGCTAGAATCCGCGCCACCAAGTGTTGTTATCCTTACTATTTGGAAACTTATCCATCAGGGTATGAGCAACACTGGCTATTTAACTCGCTGCAATTAGTAAGACACCTAGGATCTCAATATGATGACCGATGAAGAAAGAATTGAACTACAACAAAATAACCCTCTACACGGCCTGAAATTAGAGACTTTGCTACAAGAGTTAGTAGACTTTTATGGTTGGGATATTTTAGATACCGCAATGCGCTTCAACTGCTTCCACACCAACCCTTCGATTGCTAGTAGTGTCAAATACTTAAAGAAAACCGACTGGGCGCGAGAGAAAGTAGAAAACTTTTATCTGTACCGTTTTAAGCGTATGCCTAGAGCGTCTAGTGAAGAGTATGATTTACCTCCGCGCGCGCGCACTTTCCCACATGGCCTTAAACCAAAAGAGCCGATGGAACTGACCGTTGAATCAATATTGAATTCACAAGCAAAGGCGGCCTCGGCGCATAAAGCCCGTTCTTCGCGCGGCGGTCGTTCACGAAAGTAACGCTTCAACAAAACCTATTGATTCTGCCAGATACATCATGGTGTATCTGGCAGAGTGACTTTATGAGGTTAGATCGCCTGCGTGGCTTTCTCTAACCAAATTCTTCCTTGCTCATCGAGGTCTGGTGAGAGCTTACTCCAACACTGCTGATGGTAGTCATTGAGCCATTCAATCTCACTGCTATCCAGCATCGATTTATCTATCATTTTGGTCGCGATTGGCGCGAGGGTTAT
This sequence comes from Vibrio sp. R10-SG3-ISO10, assembly GCF_059834185.1. Classification (NCBI taxonomy): domain Bacteria; kingdom Pseudomonadati; phylum Pseudomonadota; class Gammaproteobacteria; order Vibrionales; family Vibrionaceae; genus Vibrio; species Vibrio sp. R10-SG3-ISO10. The sequence goes on along the minus strand of NZ_JCBDHG010000022.1, from coordinate 123,234 downwards.
GGTCTCAAAGCCATAAAAAGTGCCAAATTCGTTCTCTTCTAACTCGATCACCTTCATGATGTTTTCAATCCGCACTCCATGCATACCTTCGCGGTAAACACCGGGCTCATTAGTTATTACCATACCCGGTCTAAGGGCGACTTCGGCAGGATTTTGCGAAAAGTTTTGCGGCCCTTCATGAACATTCAAACATACGCCGACACCATGACCCGTACCACATTTATAGTCGATGCCATGTTGCCACAACACGCCGCGCGCCATGATATCGAGATTGGCTCCAGTCGAGCCTTTCATAAAGCAAGTTTGTGTTAGGCGTATGACAGCCTTTAGCACTAAGGTGTAGTCTTTTCTTTCTTGTGCTGAAGGGTTGCCAAAGTGGAAAGTGCGAGTGATGTCTGTGGTACCACCTGGATATTGCCCACCCGAATCGACAAGGAAGAAATGGCTTTCATCGACTTGGTAGCAGCTCGTTTCGTCTGCCGCGTAGTGCATCTTAGCGCCATGCTCAGCAAACCCCGCGATGGTTCTAAAGCTTTCGCCTAAATAGCCGTTAATCTGCTTGCGGTAGCCCATTAACTGTTGTTCGGCATTTAACTCGGTGACTTTGCCACTGGGTACTTGTTCATCTAGCCATTGCATGAATTTTACGACCGCTACGCCATCTTGGCGCAACGTCTCTTCCATACTTGCAAGTTCGGTTGAATTCTTTTGGGCTTTCATTAGCGTGACAGGGCATGGGCGGTCAATTAGACAGAGCTCAGATTTAATCTGGCTTGCTAACAGGCTGTCACAGTTTTTAGTGGTATAAATGACCCTAGCGCCTTTTTCGATAAGGTTTAACGCTGTGCTAAGGTGCTCGTAATCATGGATATGAACCTGAGATTCTTCAAGTGCAGCGACAACTTGCTGAGTGAGCTTTCGAGTGTCAATAAACAAACGGCAACTTTGCTTATCGACAAGTAAGTAGCCCTCAGATATCGGGCAATAGGTGGTATCGCCTCCGCGAATGTTGAGCGTCCACATCACGTCGTCTAGCGTTGAAATCAATAGTGCATCGGCCTTCTCATCATTAAGGTATTGACGAATCTGAGAGACTTTTTCGCCACATGTTAGCCCTGCAACCTCTATTGGATGGTTAAAAACAGGTGCAGTCGGTCGCGACGGTCGATCATGCCAAATGGAGGAAATAAGATCGTGCTCTAGTACCACTCGAATCGATTTGTCTTCGAATGCGCGAGTAAGCTCATCGAAAAATTGTTTACTGATACTGCGACCATCGACACCTACCGTCGCGTTTTCTGGCAAGGTTTGAGCTAACCATTGCGCAATTGTTGGCGTCTCGGCTAGGCGCGCTTTAAACAGCGATAAACCAGAGCCTTCGATTTGCTCGGCTCCTTGAATGTAGTAGCGTCCATCTGTCCAAAGTCCGCCGCCATCTTTGGTCACCACCACATCGCCAGCAGAGCCAGTAAAGCCGGATATCCATTGTCTTGCCAACCAATAATCGGCCGAGTATTCACTGGCATGTGGGTCATTATTGGTGACGATATAGGCATCAAATTTATGTTTTTGCATGCCATCACGTAAAGCGTTAAGTCGTTGTGGAACAGTGGTTAAAGTCATAATGTTTGGCTTCCTAGCAAAGTATGGGTACAGAAAATGTGGTGGTCTGGCAGACCACTTCGAGTCGGTTTTTGTTGGCCACATAAATCAGTTGCACTTGGGCAACGAGTGCGAAATACACATCCACTTGGTGGATTGAGCGGTGATGGAAGATCGCCAGGCAGTAGTTGAATATCACGATTGCGAGCGAGTGTTGGGTGAGCGATAGGAACAGCAGATAGTAAGGCCTTAGTGTATGGGTGCTGGGCGTCATCGAAAACCTTATCGTAGCGGCCAACTTCCATCGGTTTACCTAAATACATCACCATGACACGATCGCTTATGTGTCTTACTACACTTAGGTCGTGGGCGATCATGACCAGTGTTAACCCCATCTCTTGTTTTAAATCATCAAGAAGATTAATCACCTGCGCTTGTATCGATACATCAAGGGCGCTGACAGGTTCATCGCACACCACTAAGTCGGGTTTGAGAATCAGAGCACGTGCGATGCCCACGCGTTGACATTGACCGCCCGAGAACTCATGCGGATAGCGATTTCGCTGGCTCGCAAGTAAGCCCACTTTGTCCATCATCGCGATAACGCGACTCTCTATCTCTTGGCGGCTTAAGTGGGGTTCATGAGTCAGTAAGGGTTCAGCGATACATTCGGAGATCGTCAGACGAGGATTCAAACAGGCAGAAGGATCTTGAAACACCATTTGAAACTCACGACGTTTTTTCGCTAGCTCTTGTTTACCAAACCCACGCATATCTTGCCCCTTCCATGAGAGCTCGCCACCTGTTGGCTCTATCAGGCGAAGCAGCGCTCGTGCTAGGGTTGATTTTCCACACCCTGATTCACCGACAATGCCTAAAGTTTCTCCGCGGAATACTTCTAAGTCGATACCATCGACGGCTTTCACCACTTTGCGTTTACTTGGCAGTATGTGTTTATTGATCGCGAAGTGAACTTTTAGATCACGCGCTGAAAGCAAAACTTCTGGTTGGTTCATGTTAGCTCCTAAGCTGAACGCGCAATGGATGTGATGGAAGCGGGGGCATTGACATGGCAAGCTAGCCCTTGGCTCTTAGAGAGTGCTCTAAATGGCGGCATTTGCGCACTGCACTCCGCCCGGTACTCGTTACAACGTTCTTTAAAAGGGCAGCCTTTGTTGTGAATCAGTGCACTAGGGGGATTACCGGGAATAGTAGGCAGGCGATCCATATCTTCACTGATTGAAGGAATTGCTTTGAGAAGACCTTGTGTGTATGGATGAGAAGGGGAGGCGAATATTGACTCCGTATCTGCCTCTTCCATTTTACGCCCGCCATACATGACTAAGACTCGGTCACACATTTCTGCGACCACGCCCATATCATGGGTAATAAGCAGAATAGCGGTGTTGAATTCAGCTTGCAGCTCACGCAATAGAGTCAAAATTTGTGCTTGTACCGTAACATCCAGTGCGGTGGTCGGTTCATCCGCGATCAGTAGTTCAGGTTTGCACAGCAATGCCATTGCAATCATTACTCGTTGGCGCATGCCGCCTGACATTTCATGCGGATACTGCGCCATCCTTGTGGCCGCTGATGGAATCCTTACCGCATCAAGCATGGCAATGGCTTCTTTATCGGCTTCTTTGCGTGACATGCCTTTGTGAATCATCAAAACTTCGGCAAGTTGCTTACCAATTTTCATAAACGGGTTGAGTGAGGTCATCGGATCTTGGAAGATCATGCCAATCTTTTCTGCACGAATATGATTGAGTTGGCTCTTTGACATCGAAAGTAGGTTTTCACCGTGGAAATTGGCCTCTCCGCTGACCAAACCGTTGTCAGCAGTTAAGCCCATCAGCGCAAAAACCGATTGGCTTTTGCCCGAGCCAGACTCGCCGACAATGCCCAAGGTTTCGCCTTTGTTTATGCTATAGGACAAATCACTGACCGCTTGCACTAAGCCATCAGGGGTTTGGAAGCGCACATTCATCTGGTTAATCGAGAGAATACTCATCACTACTCCTTAGCGATCTTTTGGATCGAGTGCGTCACGCAGACCATCACCGATAAAGTTAAAACAGAACAAGGTGGCAACAAGGAAAATTGAAGGGAACACCAATTGCCAAAGGGCGACATCTATTGTTTTCGCACCCTCAGCGATTAAGATGCCCCAACTGGTATCGGGTGGTTGAACGCCCAGCCCCAAAAAGCTTAAGAAGGACTCAAACATAATGAACCCGGGTACCATGAGTGAGGAGTAAACCATCACAATGCCCAGTACATTGGGTAACACGTGACGGCGTACTATGGTCAATCGAGACACCCCGATAGAATGGGCTGCTTCGATAAATTCCCTTTTCTTGATACTGAATGTGACACCGCGTACGACCCTAGCAATGCCGAGCCAAGAGACCATGCCGATCACAACAAAGATCAGGTAGATATTATTGCCAAATAGGGTAACGAACAGAATGACCAGAAACATAAATGGGACGGAGTCGAGCACTTCTATAATGCGCATCATAGTGCTATCAACGATGCCACCAAGATAACCAGATAAGGCTCCCCAAGCAGTTCCAATCACGACCGCGACCAGTGCGCCCATAAAGCCAACCATGATCGAGAGCCTGCCTCCCTGCATGGTGCGGGCGAAAATATCTTGGCCTAAATCATCGGTACCAAAGTAGTGCCCTGAACTGAGCGAAGGTTTGCCTAATTCATAAGGGTCAGCAACCACGTTCCAATCAATTTCATCGTGACCGAAGGCAGCAAGCTGTGGGCCGAACGTGATACACAAGACGATAAACATCAGCACATAAATGGATGTCATTGCGGCACGGTTCTTACGAAAGCGAGTCCAAGCGTCTTGCCATAAGCTACGCCCTTCAACCGCTTCAACTTGAGAGCTTACTTGATCTGCTAGCTCCTGGGCGTCAATACGTTTGGTTAACATTGGTTACCTCCTAAACACGAATACGCGGGTCGATGACGGTGTAGAGAATGTCGACCACCAAGTTAAACAAGATGGTAAGAGAGGCGACAATCAGGGTTATGCCCATGACTAAGCCGTAATCTCGATTAAGAGCTCCAGAGACGAAGTGTTGCCCCATACCTCCGGTACTAAAGAAGATATCGATGATCACCGAGCCAGTGACAACGGCAACAAAGCTCGGGCCGAGCATCGCGACAATCGGTATGAGTGAAGGGCGAAGAGCGTGATGAAACAGAATGTAGCTGGTGGACAGCCCCTTTGCTTTTGCTGTGCGTATATAAGGTTGGTTGAGCGTCTCAATCATTGCGCCGCGCATGACCCTAGCGATACTTGCTACAGATCCAATCGCTAAACTAAGTACAGGTAAAATCAAAAATGAAGCTTGACCGCCTTCCCATCCGCCTGCGGGTAGCCAGCCTAAATGGATAGAGAAAATAGTTACAAGCACAGGCGCCAAAACAAACGCTGGAATCACGACACCTGTCATTGAAAGTGACATAAGTAAGTAGTCGAGTTTTCCATTGCGATTGAGCGCTGCTATGGTGCCTAAAACCATCCCTAGAGGGACTGAAATACAAAAAGAAATTACACCCAACACAGCTGAAACAGGCCATGATTGCGCGACAAGTTCGGTGACACTAAAGTCTTGATAAACGAAACTGGGGCCAAGGTCGCCCTGTATGAAGTTACCAATGTAGATAAAAAACTGAACAATAAAAGGTTCATTTAGGTGAAATTTGGCTTCAATATTGGCGCGTACCACTTCTGGCATCGGCCTTTCCATATCAAATGGCCCACCAGGGGCAATATGCATCAGCCAAAAAGAAACCAAGGCGATGAACAGTAATGTGGGCACTGCGATAAGCAAGCGACGGAGAATATACAGCAACATGACGCATCCTTTCGTTCAAAAAAGCCCGCTAACTACGAGTACATCGTTAGGTGCGGGCAAACCGTCCCAATTAGTGGGCCTTTACGTAAACATTCTTGCGGTAGTATGACGACTCAGGATTGGTGCGCTCGAATCCACCGACATACTCCTTAATCAGGTATTGGTCGTTGCCATTGCGATACATTGGAATGATCGCCATGTCTTCGATAAGAAGTTTCTCTGCGGCAATATATTCAGCTGAAGGGTCACTGAGGCTCTTAGACTCAGCCATCAGGCGATCATACTCTGGATTGTTGTATTTTGAGTCGTTGTACTCGCCAGTTGAGACAAAGATATCTAACCAAGTCGAAGCTTCATTGTAGTCGGCGGTCCAACCACCACGGCTGATGTTGCCCGGATCTTTAAGTGCGTAAAAGACCTTAGGCTCTAGCTGTTTGATTTCGATTTGTGCACCCAGTTTGCTCTTCCACATACCAGCCATTGCGGTGGCCATCTTCACATCTTTAGAGAAGGTAGGGACAGTGAAGGTCAGCTTAAGTGGGTTGCTCTTGCTGTACCCCGCGTCTGCAAGCAGCGCTTTAGCTTGAGAATCTCGCTTAGCTTGATCCCAAGTTGCGAAGGTTGGTGTATGAGTTTTAAAACCATCGGTTTGCGGTGGTACCAAAGTGAACATTGGGATACCGCCATTCTTAGCAATCGCTTTGGTAATGATGTTACGGTCAATCGCAAATGATAAAGCCTGACGAACGCGTAGATCTTTGGTTGGCCCTTTTTGTGTATTCAAGTAGTAGAAAGTCGATCCTAAAGAGGCACTGGTATCAGCGACTTGCTCTGGGTATTTCTTAAGGAGTTTGTTTTTCTGCGCCGCTGGAATCGAGAGTGCTTGATCAATTTCTCCTGCAAGGTAGCGATTTAGTGCCACGTTAGCATCACCAATCGGTAACCAAGTAATTTTCTCTAGTACGACATTATCTGCATCCCAGTAGTGAGCGTTTTTCGCCATCACCATCTTCTCATTGACTTTCCAACTTGAAACTGTGAATGCGCCGTTGGTCACGATGTTTTCGGGCTGTGTCCAAGCGTTGCTATGCTTTTCTACCGTTGCCTGATGAACAGGTGCGAGTACAGGGTGGCTAAGCAGTTTGATGAAAAAAGGAACGGGTTTTTCTAGCGTTACCTCAAAGGTATAGTCGTCAACGGCACGCACACCTAAGGTATCTGCCGATGCTTCACCCTTCATAATCTTGTTTGAGTTTTTTATGCCCGGAATCGCAGCAAACCATGCGTACGGAGAAGCGGTCTCGGGATTGATTAAGCGTTTCCAGCTATAAACGAAATCTTGCGCAGTCAAAGGCTCGCCATTTGACCATTGAGACTCACGCAGCTTAAAGGTATAGACAGTGTTGTTATCATTAGCCTGCCAACTCTCTGCGATACCTGGAATGGTTTTGCCTTGTTTATCTTGGATTGTAAGACCTTCAAACAGGTCTCGTCCTAGATTAAATGCAGGCTCTGCCGCTTGTTTTGCAGGGTCAATAGAGGTGACTTCTGCTCCGTTGTTTAACACAATCTCTTGTTTATCTGCGAGCTGTGTCCCAGCAGGAAAGGGTTTAGCTATCGCGTTGCTAGTCAGCAGCGCAGCAGCGATGGTACTTAGTGCGATCAGTTTTTTGGCTTTCATAGCTTCCTCGTTATGTCCTTATCGGAGTGGCCCTTTGGCGTCACTTTGTGGGGGAGACCTACTCGAAAAACGGCACAAGAGTAAGCTTGATGTTTCACCAAAGGGATAAGAGAAATGTATATTGTATAAAATAATCAAACAACACTAATTAACATGTTTGTAACAAGGTGGCAAAAAGAGAGACCGGCAGTCTTATAAATTGAGACCGAGCAAAAATGAGCAGTTGATATGACAGTTACTAGGCTTTGATCACAGTAAGCTCTCAGGAAGAAAGGGTTACTGGCGACGGAAGCGGGAAGAGACTTCTTTAAGCAGCTTTCCATCAATTTCAGGAATGCCGTCAGAGAAGAAAATCTGTTGCCCAGGAATGTTTCGCAGCAAGACATTCGTCAACTCGCCCGTTCCATTGGCGCTGTTGGCGGCATGCATCTCACCGATTTTCTGATCGACTTCTTTTTCTAGTTGCAGCCGTTGCTCTGCAGTTAATCGCACGCGAGCATGGCACACTTGTGAGAGGGTTTCATCCGCCATAGAAACTTGTTCAAAGCGTTTTTTGAACAAAGTATCAAGTGCAGTACCTTCTTCCATGATAAAGCGGCGTCCAGAACGATAAAAAATCTTATCTCCGAGATTTTCTATATAGCCCAGTACTTCTGCAATACTAAGGTAAAAACGCACGCTGGTGTCAGACAACTGATAATCCTCAGCGATTTCCTCTGGGGTTTTATTGCAAGAAGTCACTAGGTAGATGAAGTCGAGCAGGTAAGGGTGTTCAACAAACAAGGCGTTTTGTTCGTCGGATAAAAACTGTTCGTTATCGCGTTGAATTTGAATCGCGATATCTGATATGCCTTGTAAATCAGTATTAAGGTGCGTGGTGTAGAGCAAGATTTTATCTAAGCCCAGCGATGGATTGTGTAGTTGGCGTTTTATTGTCGATAGCGGTATCCCCGTCTTCTCCGACAATTCGCTGTAACACAAACCTTCGTCTTTAATTTTCTGGCGAATCGCCGCCAGTAAGAACTCTGGGCCTAGATGCATGGCTTTTTCTCACTCTATTGATGGTTATTACGCTCAAGCAGTAAGTCGCGAATGGCAGCACCAGCCTCAAGAATATGCTTTTTCAGCATGTACTTAGCGCCGTCAATATCGCGGTTTTGGCACATTTCCAGTAGCGCCTGATGTTCTTTATCTGCCTTTGCCGTTCCTTCGGTGAAAAGGAGCTGCATGCGAATGTAGCGATCACACTTGGTGTTGAGGTTGTAAATTACATCCATTGTCTCAGGCATGTTAGCCGGAGCGTAAAGCGCTTTGTGAAGCTCATAGTTGTAATTGCTCCACTCTTCGACTTCGTCCCCGCGGCTCACTACATCATCGAAGCGTTCGCGAATCTCATTGGCACGCGCCAGGTCTTCATCTGTCATATTTTGAATAGCACGCTCTAAGATGTGGCATTCAACCACTGCGCGCAGTTCAAACAGCTCATCAATTTTATCTGGTGAAAGCTCGGTTACCGTTGCGCCTTTATGGGCTTCGAAGCTCACTAGCCCTTGCGCCTCAAGCTGCATCAAGGCTTCACGTACTGGGATTCGACTGACATTAAACTCCTTTGCCAACGCATCTTGACGTAATGGCTGCCCAGTTTTTAACTCGCCTTTTAAAATTTTGCTGCGGATTGCTTCTTCCACTAATTGGGTTCGAGTCTTAAAAACAGGTTGTTGCGACATCCAAGTCTCCGGTGTTTCTCTATTACTATTTTGTATTCAATATACCATTTGATTGGCGTAATGCGACTTTACGACTCAAAAACAGCTGCTTTTTGGGGGATTGGTCAATAGATGATAACAGTGGTCGTCAAATCCTCCCGATAACTGCATTGTGATTTGATTTAGTTATTGTTTTTGGAATCAAATACTTTGTGCATTTCATTTCATTGTTAATATTGAGGTTTTCGTTAGTTGTATATGGAATTTTTATGAAAAATATTAGTGGGTTGTTAGTGCTATTCTCTTTAGTGTTTCTCTCGGGTTGCCAATCTAATGCTCTTAGTAGAGTAGATAACGTTGTAACGTCTGACTCTATGAACCTAAAGATACTTATAGATAGTCAGTATCGATATATAGGAGATTTTGAGTCTAGTGAGTTTTATGAGTATAGCGACGGAGTGGGTGGCTCAGTTCATGATCTAAACACCATGCTGTTTGTAAATGATATAGATGACTCTTTTATCTTGCTAGAAAAGAAAACTTGTCGAGATTGTTACTTTACTCCTACTTCTAAAGTCGCTAAAGGTGATGGACAAGCTAGTTTTTTTGTGGGAAATACCCGTATTTATCGTAGAGAAAATTGCTATGTCACTTTAGTCGCACACAATGAAACGGATGCTCAAATCTTGAAACTATTAATGCAAGTAAACAACGATGGTGTGTATGAAGGAAACTTCTGTTATAGCTCCTATGTGACAGGGATAAACAATTCATATTTTCAGATAGGTGTTTTTGCGTCTTGTGATAATGAAAAGGAATCACGACCGAAAATTGCGGATCTAGTTAGCTTTGAAGCATTGTAAGCCCTTCTACTACAGTCGGATAACTCCAAAGAAGTGCATTACCCTCCTATCTACAAATAAACTCTTTAGCGCGAAGACTAGAGCCCCAAATATTGGGGCTTTCTTTGCCTTTAAATTATGACCGCGTTTAATCCATCATTTCGAACGTAGAGAAGAGTGCGTAGTCGTTGAAGAATTCTATGCAAGCCCTGATTTTGTCGTATTCAATTTGCACTTAATATCTATATCATTACTATATTCAACTGATGTATAAACTTTAGTTTCATAACATGCGTATAGGCCTTGATTGCTCAAGGCTTGAGCAGTGTTTCTTAAAGTGCAGAAACAGAAAGTAATAAGTATAAATTCAAAGGAATGATATGGAAGTTTCCAAACGCCTAAAAGGGGCTTTGTTGTGTGCAGTGTCTTCAATCGCATCTATTGGTTTTGCCTACGCGGATTCAGATGCAAGTTACCCAGAAGGGTGGGAAGATTGGCCAGTGGTGAAAGAGTCAATGAACCTCCCTGCTGATACCGTTTTACCGCCAGATACCTCTCTGTTTATTCAAGAGTCAGTTCGTGCGTACGCGTGGATCAATGAAGGAAGAGGCTCCCCTCTGACTATTCGAGTTAACCCAAGCAAATTAGAGCAATACAAGACTCATGGGCCTTATACCGATGGCCCAACGGTTGTCGCGGTTTCAGAAGTAGACGGCATTATATGGGTAACGGAACATATAGAAGGGTTAGCGATTTATGGAAGCTACAATCGTAAAGGCGAGGACATCAGTTCGATGCACCCTTCTTTAGAGCCTAGCTTTTGCGCTAGCTGCCACACCACTTACAAAGATATCTGTATCAATGGTACCTGTACTGAGCCTGTGCTCGCGACCTATATGGATAGCAAAGAGTAACGCTGTTGAGTGACCGTTTATTTGGCTGGATGACAATAAACCAGATGCTGTTTGTTTCGCATCTGGTTCTTGTTTTGTCCATCATTTTTGGTATGTCTTACAGCCGCTATCAAAATGACTGGTCAACAAAAGTTGAGTATCTAGCGGATATGTCTGCCAGTCATCTTACGGCATATAACACCTTCTTTTCTGGCTCTGTTGCCGGAAGAAACTATGCCAACCTGCTTATGCAGTCGACGTTAGATAACCTCAAAGCGATACCGAACCTAAAGTTTGCTGAAGTTTCAGGTACCAGTGACTACCTAAAGCAAACCGTTAAGGTGAGATACTCGATAGCGAAAAGCAAAGGGTGGCGGCTGGATGTTACCGAAGAAGAGGCTCAAATACTGGCAAACAAATTGGTTAAGCTTGAGAGCAAATTAGCCGCAACACCAACCACCAATGCTATACATACTAAGAAGCTTAATCGCCTGATTAATAAGCTAAAGGTCGATCTTTCGGTTATCAATGAGAATCTTAAGCTACGCTCATTGCCAATTCCGACCATACCTGAGAATCTATACGACTCGGGTTATTACCTCGATGAGGAAGCGGGACTACTCTATGTTCAGGTTAAGTTACGCAATAACAATGGCGGTTACTTTAGAGCAGTTGTTGATGCCACCTCGCTCAAGCAGATCCAAAGGGAATTGTTAGTTCGAGTATTGTACGAGGCATTGGTTGCGCTAGTTATCTCATTCCTACTGATTTATTTGGTGACTTTTTGGTTGGTCAGCCCGGTTAAAGCTTTAGCGCTGTCAATGAAGCAAGATATTGAAAAGATTGATCAATCAAAAATTCCAGAGATAAAAAGAGCGGATGAAATTGGTGATTTAGCACGCTCTTATTCGAGCTTGATCACCAAGATTAAAAACCAACTGCGGATCTTACATTATCAAACAGAAACAGATCCGCTAACCGGTATTGGCTCTCGCTTTAAATATCAGAAACATGCCGCGAAAACGGTACAGCAAGCATTGCATCAGGGAGAGTTTGTCTATTTCGTCATGTGTGATATCGACAACTTTAAACTGTTTAACGACTCTTACGGTCACACGGAAGGGGACAATGTCCTGACTGATGTGGCGAATGCAATGAACGGTTTACTTGAGCCACAAGAGTTAGGTTGTCGTCTAGGTGGAGAGGAGTTTGTATTCATTCTTTCGAGCAAAGTGGAAACGCAGCTAAAAGAAAGGGTCAACGCACTAAGAACCGCCGTTCAGGAGCTCAATATTGAGCACTGCAAGAATTACCCGCATGACGTTGTCACTGTGTCTATTGGAGCTGTTCCGATATCTTCAGGGTTGCACGATGTCACCGTGGAACAATCAGACCAATGTATCCAACGCGCTATTGTCAAAGCGGATGAGCAACTCTATTTGGGTAAAGAAGCTGGCCGAAATGTGGTGATGTATAGCCAGGCTTTGATCATTGAATAAGCCTTCCTTTTTATCCTACTTAAAAAATAATCCCACTAATAAACAGAAAGCAAAGGAGAGTCTATGCAAGGTCTTGATTCTAAAGACTTCTTAATGCAGCCTCAAAAACGTACATGGATAGATACAGATATCACAATCGACCACTACAATGGGTTAATCCCTTGTGACGTTGATGATGGGTACGCCTTAGGTGTTTTATTCCGCAGCCAAGAAGTCGATATTGTTGGTTTGAGCTCAACGCTTGGTAATACTGATGATATTGACGTGACGACGAAGATTGCGACTCAGTTTACCGCCAAATTTGGGCCAACCAGTTTGAGGGTATCGAAAGGAAGTTCCGTTTTCTATTCTGAAGCGCAAGATAAAGAGTTACCAGAAGCCGTTACAAATCTCGCTCAAGAGTTAAAGCAAGGCCCATTGACCATTCTTGCTATCGGCGCGTTGACCAACATAGCCTTACTTATTAAACACTTTCCTGAGTTGGTTGCGAACATTGAAGAAGTTGTCTGTGTTGCTGGGCGTCGAAATACAGACCAACATTTCGTAGCGAGTAAGAGGCAGTTACGACCTTTCAGAGATCTTAACTTTGAAGTCGACGAAGCGGCGTTTAACGTGCTGCTAAACAGTGACGTACAACTCACGCTTATTCCGTTTGAAGTTTGTGATGATATTTGGATTGATTTCCATGAGTTGAGAGAGATGCGCAACGGCAGTTCACTGGCTGAGTACTTAGAAAAAGAGTCGCGTATTTGGGCACTTGAATGGGCGGCGCTATTTGGTTCAAGCCAAGGCTTTATTCCTTTTGATATGGTCGCTGCGGCTTATGTGATTAACCCTGAGTGGTTTGCTTTAAAGCAATGGCATACTCAGGTTCAAGTCGCTCCAAGTGACACCGATAGAGGTGAAACCAAGGAATACCTAGTCTGCAATGAACAGCTAACCACGGGCAAATTGGTTAACTACGCGGTGGAGTTGTCACCTAGTGCTGAGCCTGAGCTCTTTAAACGTCTTACGCAACAGGATATCAGTAGTTTTATACTTGGTTTATCTCACGTTAACATCATTGTGGAAGATGTTGACAGTGCCGCTGAGTACTATCATAGAGTACTGGGTTTCGACCGTGCGATCGATGACCAAGGCCAGAAGATGGACTATCGCAATGTTTCAATGGCGGAGTTCAATCAGGATGCTGGACTATCAGACCAAGATGTCGAGCTGGATGTGCTTTTCCTCAAACACCCTTATGCTTCGATCTATTTGGAGCTGATGCGTTATCACAAGCCGATAGGTCAATCAGAAATCCCGCCTCAACCAAGAACCTATGATCTAGGTGGCCCGCGACATATTGCTCTTGAAGTCTCGAACTGTACTGCGGTGTTCAGATTCCTTAAGCAGCAAGAAGGTGTGGCGATGATTGACCCGTCTGATGATTATCACCCTGAGAAGCTAGACGGTTTCCCAATTTCGTTTTTCTACTGGATTGACAAGTATGGAGTGCAGTGGGAAATGGAAGAAGGGCGTCGCGTCGGCGTTGCTAGAGGTATCATGTAAACCTCGTTAACATAGTGAAGCAGTCATTCACGGCTGCTTCACTTACTCCATCATCTAATTGCTTTCTGCAATGGCTATAATCCGTTTTATCACCGTATCGGGCTTAAGATCTTTGTCGCGATAGAAGCGGAAAATGGCTGAGTTTATCGCTTGTTGAGCCACTGGGTTCACCGCCATTGAATCAATCATACTCGGCACGACTTTGTTATTGGTTGTCCCTACTTGGAAGTCCTGATACGACTGTATCTGACAAGGATTGAAGTCACTGATATCAATATCTTCTCTAACGGGAATAGAGCCTTTTATCTGATTGAAGTCACGTTGAAAGTCTTTATCTGCCAGAATATCAGCAGCATGATTGGCTTGAGACGAGCTAAAGGTTTTGCTCGCCATAAAAATAAGGCTATCCATGTTAAACAGGAATACACCGTCACTTTCTGGGGTGGCGTAACAACCGACGTCATTGGGTACATCGATGTTGTTCGCCATTAACTCGCCTAATATCCAGTCACCGCCAAGTTGGAACAGAGCTTGGTCTGAAGCCAACGCACGGGTTGCTGTGTCCCATTTGGTGTCCGGTAGCGAGTTTTCTACCAGTAAGCTAATTCGTCTTAATTGCCGGAGCGCGAGCCTCAAAGGTTCACTGTCGATACTCTCTTTTTGTAGCTCAACCATGGCTTTGGTGTAAAATTCGACTCCACCCGTTGATATAACTAGGTTTTCAAACAGCATGGCGATTTGCCACGGCTGATCACCAACGGCAAGTGGGCTGATTCCGCTTTGCTTGGCCAATTCCATCGTGGCGAACATTTGCTGCCATGTTTTGGGGACAGGTTGATCGAGAGAGTTTAGAAGTTTATGGTTCACCCACAACCAGTTAAGTCGGTGTAAGGTCAGCGGTAGAGCAACATAGCCGTTTTGCGTTTTATTAATACCTCTTGCGAGCGGGTACAAAGTCTCATCCCAACGATGCTTCTGAGCAACGGAATTGACGTCATGGAGAATACCTATCGCATCCCAAGATTTGATACTCGGTCCTTCAGTTTGGGCAAAACTTGGTGGATTTCCCGCTAGGGCGCGTGCTTGCAGAACCGTCATGGCGCTGTCACCACCGCCACCTAATACTGGGCTAGGGGAGAGCGCTAAGCCGTGGCTAGTGAGCTGTTTTTCAAGCACGCTGAGTGCCTGCTTTTCTCCATCCGATGTCCACCAATGAAGAAACTCGACATTAGCGTGAGCCGGTAGCGAGAGAAGAGAGAGGGACAATAGTGATACAAGTTTTTTCATAGCGAATCTCTTGGGAAAGATAACGTAGCGCATAATCCACCAAACTGAGAGCGGGATAAGGTGAGAGAGCCGCCATGCGCTTTGGCAATGCTCTGGGAAATGGTCAAGCCTAGTCCAGTGCCCTCATGCTCAGTGTTGGCTCGGAAATAGGGTTGGTAGAGCTTTTCGAATAGATCTGGCTCTATCCCCTGACCATGATCCTCAATCCGAATATCAACATGCTCGGTCTCTTCAATTAAAGTGATTTCAGCTTTATCACCGTATTTAAGCGCGTTGTCGACTAGGTTCTGAACACAGCGTTTGATGGCTAAAGGCTTACCTGCTAAGGGTTTATCAACATCCCCTAAGACCGTTAGGTTATCGGCTTGATGAGGAAATGAAGTGGTAATATGTTGGATCAACTCATTAAGGTTTATAGGTTCTATTTCCTCGTGGATATCTATGTCTTTTATGCATTGAAGGGCACCTTTGACCATGAGGTCGAGGTCGTTGGCGATGCGAGTAAAGCGCTCTTGTTCTCGTTCATCTTCAAGCATTTCAGCCCTTAGCTTCAGACAAGCAATTGGGGTCTTGAGATCATGAGAAATCGCGCCGAATAGCATTTCACGATCATTAATATGGCTATCTATTCGGCGATTCATTTTATTAAACGCTCTCACCGCCGCTTTTAACTCTTTGCTCCCTCTTTCTTTCACCTTTGGTACATCGAGCCTGCTCGACATTAAGGTCGCAGCCTTGGCGAGCTCACGGATAGGTAGTATCTCGCGTCGAACGATAAACCAAGTACAGAGCAAAAGTAACAAGGCAGATAAACAGAGTGTTAACCATTCTCTGAGCTCGAAATAACTGGTTTCAAGGTTCACATAGGGAGCGGGTAGAACGGCAGCAAGGTAAAACCATTCATTCTCGGCTACTTCAACTTGCATCACTAGAATTGGCGGATCTAAATCCCCAAACGAGAGTGAGTAATGTGCCCAGAGTAGTGGTAGCTCATCAATGGGTAACTCGTTATTAAACACACGCAGGTTTTCTCTTTCAGTAAACTCAACGTCGATATTCGGAACGCCTTGTAACTCGCTTTTGAGCACTTGCTCGACTTGATTGACGACCAGTGTTTTAGTTTCGCTTTGAGCAATTGGCGGGACATCAATACGGTGGTTGTTAAGAGAGACAAAAAAGCGCGTGCCGCCCATATTTCTCAATTGGTTTAGGACTAAGTGGCGATATTCAGCAGGAAGAGTCTGGAAAAATGAAATCGTTGATGAGGCGCTTAACGCTAAGCTTTTAACGGTATTGGAGAGTCCTTGCCTGTCCCGCTCACTAGCGTGCTGATACCAAATCAGTCCAGATAATAGCTGCGCGGCAAGAATCACCACCAACAGGAATGCGCTAGCACGAAAGGCTAACGACTGGCTGAGTGCTCTAATTTTCATAGTGGACGTCCGTTGTCAGCATGTAGCCCTTGTTGCGAACCGTTAAGATCAAAGAGCGATCTTTATCTTCGAGATGATGTCGGAGGCGACTGATTTGAACATCAATACCTCGTTCAAACGGGTCGGCGTCTCTGCCCCATATTTCGCGGGCGATATCGTCGCGAGACAAGATAGCTTGAGCATTGTTTATAAATAGACCAAGCAAGGAGAGGTCTGCGCCACTGAGTTGTTTGACATGTTTGTTATCTAGGTGAGTAAGCTGACGAGTGACCGTATCGAGTTGCCATTCATTGAATATAACTTTACGGGTTAGCTTTGCCTCAGCGCTGTGCTGGCTGCGTCTTAGAATAGTCTTAATTCGTGCTAACAGTTCACGAGGGCTAAATGACTTTGTGATGTAATCATCCGCGCCCATTTCGAGCCCGGCCACTCGATCGGCTTCCTCCGTTACTGCGGTTAGCATGATGATCGGAATCTGCGAGTCACGACGAAGTTTTTGGCACAGGGTAAAGCCATCTTCACCGGGCATCATGATATCGAGAATGATCAAATCGGGCTGATTTGATTGCAATAAGCGCCACATCGCGTGACCATTCTCAGCACCGATGACCTCAAACCCTGCCCGGCCAAGGTAGTCTGATAGGGCTTCTCTTAGCTCTAAATTGTCGTCTACAACCAGTATCTGTTTGTTTTCCATTATCATGCATCCAAGCTTGTGCGCTCAAATATGATGCATTTTTGCTCACCCTTTCTCAATCGAGGATGGAGCAATTCTAGATTTAAACGCCACACTTTTGTAAGTCATCGCTTACAAACTGGTAGCGTTTTGTAACCTTCAACATTTCAAGACTCGATAAAATTTCCCCGACTTTACGTGAAACACAAAACCCGAGGTTTTCTCGGGTACTAAATGACTGACTTAAGTCAGGAGGGAACCATGTTTGGAAGTTTATTTGGACAACTACAAAAAATAGGGCGGTCATTGATGCTGCCAGTGGCCGTGTTACCTGTTGCGGGCCTTATGCTCGGGATAGGTAATGCCGGATTTGCCTTTATCCCAGAATCCTTAAGTAAGATTATGCTAGCGGCGGGCGATGGCGTATTTGGTAATATGCAGCTGATGTTTGCGGTCGGTGTTGCGCTAGGATTATCTAAAGGTAATGATGGCGCTGCGGCACTCGCTGGCTTAGTCGGTTTGATTATTATGAACGCCTCGCTCGGTATCGTTACTGGGCTTAGAGGTTTTGAAACGGATGCGACCATTATGGGCGTTAGCACCTTGCAAACTGGGGTGTTTGGCGGCGTGATCATTGGTGCCGTCGCAGCTCTAATGTACAACCGTTTCTACAATATTCGTTTACCCGAGTATCTTGGCTTTTTTGCCGGAAAACGTTTTGTGCCGATTGTAACTGGTTTAAGTGCCATTGTCGTTGGTGCATTTTTGGCGTTTGCTTGGCCACCAGTAGGGCAAATGTTAGATGCATTCTCCCATTGGGCGGCTTATCAGAATCCGGTTTTGGCCTGGGCTGTTTATGGAGCAGGTGAGCGCTCACTACTTCCAGTTGGCTTGCACCACATATGGAACGCGCCTTTCTTCTTTGAAGTCGGTAGCTACATTGATCCTGAGACAGGCAAAGAGATCACTGGTGAGTTAACTCGCTTCTTTGCTGGAGATAAAACAGCAGGGTACCTCTCTGGTGGCTTTATGTATTCAATGTGGGCACTACCCGCAGCGGCTCTCGCTATCTACCACTGCGCGACACCAGAGCGTAAGAAAATCGTCGGTGGTTTAATGATGTCGGCGGCGCTAACCTCGTGGCTAACAGGTATTACAGAACCTATCGAATTCACTTTCTTATTTGTTGCACCAGTGCTGTACATCATTCACATCTTTTTGACTGGTATCGCCTTTGCTATTACTGCGTTCTTGGAGATCAAGCACAGTACTGACTTTGCCCACGGAGCGATTCAGTTCTTCTTGTACTACCCAATGTCGACTAAAGCTTGGATGTTTATCATCATAGGTCCAATATGGGCGTGCCTATACTATGGCTTGTTCCGCTTCTTAATCGTAAAACTGGATCTTAAGACGCCGGGTCGTGAGACTGAAATTGCAGAAGTAAAAATCGCGGGTCAGCCAGATGAGATTGCGGTTGATGTGATTGCCGCTCTCGGTGGTAAAGCGAATATCAAGTCTGTTGATGCGTGTATAACCCGCTTGAGAGTGTCGGTAAAAGATATTGCTAATGTTGATGTAGAAAAACTCAAGCAGCTCGGTGCCCACGATGTGCTAGTGATAGGTGACAGTCTGCAAGCTATCTTTGGTACTAAGTCAGATACCATTAAGTCTGAAATTCACGGAGTGCTCGCTACCTCCTGATCTTACCTTTCCCCCCTAAATCACCTGATTGGTAAGATTTTGCCAACCTCAAACGAGGTTGGCTTTTTCGTTTTACACTGATTTACTTCCCATCAACGCTCTGTCGTACATTAAATGGGTTTGTTGATTTCAATGCTTGAGGCAATAACTCTTCAGGCACGGCCTGATAAGCGACCGGCCTTAGCCAACGTTTAATCGCTTCTGCACCGACAGAAGTACTCGCGGGCATAGTCGAGGCAGGGTAAGGGCCGCCGTGTACCATGGCATAACTGACTTCGACACCCGTTGGCCAACCATTAAACACGATACGACCTGCGACTTCTTCTAACTCAGACAATAGTTGAGCTGCGACCGGATGATCGTTGGGCTCTGCTTGTATGGTCGCGGTAAGGCTACCTGCTAAGTTTTGGCAAAGTTCAAGCATATCTTGGTCGTCTTCACACAAAACGACAATGGATTGGGGACCAAAGATCTCTTCTTGCCACTGAGGATTGGAGCGCCACTCCTCGCTGGTGGTTTCAAACAGCATTGACGGTACGCCTTGTTCCGCTGACGATAGTGTGCGAGTAAGACCTGATTGCTGTGCTCTTAGCTCACTTTGCTCTAGATAATTGTGCCTAATGCCAGCAGTGAGCATGGTTTGCCCTTGTTGTGCAGTAATACCTTTGCGTACGGCAGCTAGGAACTCATCGGTTGCATTGCTTTTCGCGACAAATACGACCGCAGGCTTGGTGCAGAACTGACCGCAGCCCATATTCATCGACATTACATACTCTTCAGCTAAAGTCCTTGCACCACTCTTCATTCGATTCGAAAGAATGAAAACAGGGTTTGAAGCGCCTAGTTCACCATAGAATGGAATCGGTTCTTGTCTTCGCTGAGCGAGATCAAACAGTGTTCGACCTCCATGAATGGACCCCGTAAAACCAACCGCTTTAATTGCAGGGTGAGTGACCACAGCCTGTCCTAGTTCATGAGTGGTTCCCTGTAACAAAGCAAAAATGGCTTGAGGTAAGTTTACTGCGTCGAGTGCTTTTGCTATGCACTTAGCGACAATGTCACTGGTTCCAGGGTGGGCTGGATGACCTTTTACAATCACAGGGCAACCTGCCGCAAGTGCAGAAGCGGTATCGCCACCAGCGGTTGAGAAGGCAAGAGGGAAGTTAGAAGCACCAAATACGGCAACAGGACCTAAGGCGATGTTTTGGCGGCGAATATCTGGTTTAGGTAAAGGCTCGCGGGATGGATTAGCAGTATCAAATATTGCCTCTTGCCAAAGACCTCCTTCAACTACATCGGCAAAGAGACGGAGTTGAGCTGTAGTGCGGCTTAGCTCACCATTAAGTCTTGCGAGCGGGAGGGCAGACTCAAGATTTGCTCTTTCTACAATCGCTTGGCGCGCCTCTTCTAAGCAGTCGGCGATGGTCTGTAACAATTGACTACGTATATTGGGAGAGGTTTGCCTATATGCTTTTGCTACTTCGTGAGCAGCAGTAATCGCCAGATCAACGTCTTGATCAGTATGCTCGGCGAATACCCCTTGTAGGGGCTGCTGTGTTTGAGGGTTTATGGCTGAAAAAGTAGTTGCGGTACTCATAACGGGTTCCTAGTTGTTCTAATTCGATTCGGGTTATTTAAGTTCAAAGCCATATGCGTAAGGGTCTTGATCATCTACCCATATGGTGTTGTGTCCTGTGACTTGAGCCCAACCTTCGATGCTTGGCAGTATGGCCGCGCGCCCGTTGACCTCAGTGATACCTTCAATACGCCCAGTGAACAAGCTGCCAATAATGCTTTCATGGATAAAATCTTCGCCCTGTTTGAGTTTTCCTTTGGCATACCACTGCGCCATTCGCGCGCTTGTTCCTGTACCACATGGTGAGCGGTCGAGCGCTTTTTCACCGTAGAAGACGGCATTTCGTGCGGTAGAATCTGGCTGAGTCGGTGTGCCTGTCCACAAGACATGAGATACACCACATACGGTTGGATCTTCAGGGTGGATACATTCGACGGCCTGTGACACCGCCTGTCTAACTTTAGGGCTAAGCATTAGAATTTCATCTGATGAGTAGTGTTCAAGCCCTTTATAGTTTTCTTGTGGATCAACAATGACGTAGTAATTGCCACCATAAGAAACATCAACCGTTATCTCACCCAGCCCTTCCACGTTAACGGTGACATCTTGATGGGCTAGGTAGGCAGGAACATTGTAGATCTTCACTGAGGTGACTTTCTCGCCATCGCGTTGGTAATGCACTTCAATTTGACCAGCTGGAACATCGAGGATCAATTTGCCTTCGACACGCGGAGTAATCAAACGATGTTCTAGGGCTGATGTCACGGTACCGATCGTGCCGTGTCCACACATCGGCAGGCAGCCGCTAGTTTCGATAAACAGAATCGAAGCATCAGCATTCTCACTGCAAGGAGGAAGAACAACCGAACCAGACATCATTGCATGACCGCGAGGTTCAAACATGAGCGATTGACGGATCCAATCATAGTGCTCCAAGAAAAACTGACGCTTGTCGCTCATCGTCTTGCCTTCTAAATGAGGAACACCGCCTGCTACTAGCCGGACAGGATTGCCACAGGTGTGGGCATCGATACAAAAGAAGGTTCCTTGTCTCATTTCTTGCTCCTTGAATAAGAAATTAGTTGAAGTGGTGAGATTGGATGTTATCGTGATGTTAAGTATATTTTATACAATTTTGTTTTTGAAACGTGATAAGGAGCAAAATAAATGGTGAGCAACAATTCAGCAGATTCGCACAATATTGCAGTGATTGGTGGTGGGATAATTGGCTTGTGTATCGCTCTGAAGTTGCAACTTGAAGGTGAAAATGTGACGGTTTTCGATAAGCGTGGAGCTGGACAAGGATGCTCAAAAGGTAACGCAGGGCACTTCGCGACAGAACAAATTTTTCCGCTTGCTACACCTGATCTTTTACCTCAACTTCCGAAGATGCTCTTGTCTCGTCAAAGCCCGGTATCAATACGCTTTCAAGACATTCACAAAACCACTCCTTGGATGATTCGTTTCTTATTAAATGCGAGAGAAAAAACGACCAAGCAATCTACTCAAGCCTTGACTCAACTCAATCAGAACGCGATGCAAAGTTGGTTCGCGCTGCTTGAAGAAGTCGGGTTGCAACACTTAATCGAGATGGACGGTTCATTGTTGACATTTGAAAGTGAGCGGCTGTTTGATTCGTATCGTGCGACGCTAAACAGCTTACGAGAGCATGGGGTGGAGTGCCAAGTTTGGCAACAAGACAAACTGCGCGAGCGAGTTCCTCAACTTTCTGATTCAGTAAAGTTTGGCGTGTTTTTTCCAGATACTGGCCATAGTCTAAACCCTTATAGGCTATGCGTTGAGCTTGAATCTTCTTTTAAGTTTCGACAAGGGAAGTGGGTAGAAGAACAAGTGGAAGAGGCTTTTTTTGACGGTGAGTTAGGTGTTGTCGCAACGGAAAATGAAAGCTACTCGTTTGACAAAATTGTCATTGCCACTGGCGCAGAGTCCGTAGACTTGGTCAAAAAAATCACCGGCATTAAGGTGCCACTACAAGCAGAAAGAGGTTACCACTTAATGGTGCCGGAGCTGAAAAATTGTCTCCCGTTTCCTGTCAGTTCTGCGGATAGAAAATTCATAATGACACCTATGGAAGAGGGACTGAGGTTAGCGGGTACGGTTGAGTATGCAGGGCTGAATTCGCCGCCTAACATGAAACGCGCAACCATGCTTAAAGAGTTGGCGAAAGGGCTTTTGAAGTCGGAGTTATCGTATGAGTTGGATGGTGAAAAATGGATGGGAAACCGCCCCTCATTACCTGATTCTTTACCCGTCATCGACAGCGTAGAAAATGGAAAAATACTGTTTGCTTTTGGCCATCAACACCTTGGTCTTACGCAAGCGGCTATCACTGCAGACTTAGTCAGTGAGCTAAGTCGACAGCGTGAACCATCGCTTAATATTTCTCCATTTGCGCTAAGTCGCTTTTGCTAAAAAATTTAAAATTAAATATTGTATAAAATATACTGACATATTATGTTAACAAAAGGTTGCAGTGAAAATGCAAAAGGAACGAGAGATGATTAACTTAGACGCACAGCAAATAGTCAACTGCCTTTCGATGGTAGGGCTGATTGAGTCAATGCGACTAACCTACCAAGAGCAAGCAACTATTCCACAGCGTAACGTGATGCCTTTAGAGGAAGATAAATACGATGCGTTTGCCTTGTTACCTGCTTGGAGTGAATCGCTGATCACCGTCAAAGCTTTTACCTATTTCCCAGATAACTACATCGAAGGCAAAGACAGTTTAGCGTCAAAAATCCTCGCCTTTGATCGCTCTAATGGTGAACCACTGGCTTTGCTCGATGGCAAAGTCCTTACTTACTGGCGCACTGCTGCTGCATCTGCGCTTGCTGCGGATTATTTAGCAAAGCGTGATGCTGAAACCCTGCTGATTTGTGGAACGGGCAACCTTGCTCCCTACATTGCTTACGCCTATTCAGCCATTCGTCCGATACGCAAAGTTTTGATTTGGGGGCGCGATGAGCAAAAAGCACGTCAAACTCTCGATACTATTTCATCGAGCAACGAGTATCAGTCTCTGCCAAGTTCTGATCAGTTCACGCTAGAAGTCATTAACGATGTCGACTCAGTACTTGATCAAGTGGATATCATTTCATGCGTAACGGGATCAGATAAGCCTTTGTTTAGTGGTGCTCTTGTTCAACCGGGAACTCATATCGATCTGATTGGTAATCACGATTCTGACAAGCGAGAGTGTGACAGCACTGCAGTTCAACGGTCCAGTGTGTTTGTCGACAGTAGAGTTAATGTATTGGCAGAAGCAGGTGATTTGTTGATCCCGATCGAAGAGGGAGTTTTTGCTGCCAAGAACATACAAGCAGAGTTGGCTGACTTGTGTCGTAAATCTCATCAAGGTCGCAGTGATGAAGAGGAAATAACCTTATATAAATCAGTAGGTAGTGCTCTTGCTGATCTTGCGGCGGTAAAGTTTGTGCTACAAGAAAAAGAGATTTTTAACTAGGGGAAATCCCCGCTTTAATTGCAGTTTCGACTGCAAACTTAAATTGCATACAATATACAAATGGAAGGTAAAGATGAACGTAGATTGGAAAGGTGTCTACCCTGCAGTAAGTACTCAGTTTCGTAAAGATCAGAGCATTGATCTCGACGCCACACAAACTGTAATCGATAACCAAATTAATGATGGCGTCAACGGCATTATTTGTTTGGGGACGGTTGGTGAAAACTGCGCGCTATACCCTGAAGAGAAGCGTCAGGTGCTTTTGGCCGCAAAGGAAGTGGTTGCTGATAGAGTACCGTTGATTGCAGGAACGGCAGAGTCGATAACCACTGCGGCGATTGATTACATGCAAGATGCGCAAAAAATAGGAATCGATGGCTGCATGGTGATGCCAGCAATGGTTTACCGCACATCGGATAGCGAAACAGTGGACTACTACCGTACTCTTGCGCAAGCAACACCTGAAATGCCAATTATGATTTACAACAACCCAGTTTCCTATGGCGTCGATGTGAATCTTGATCTGATGGAACAACTTGCAGAGTGTGGAAATATCGTTGCGGTTAAGGAGTCTACCACTGACACGCGTCGTATTACGGAACTGTATAATCGCTTCGACGACCGTTTTACCGTTTTTAGTGGCGTTGATGATATCGCACTGGAGTCTCTCATGCTCGGTGCTACCGGGTGGATCTCTGGTTTAACCAACGCATTTCCTGCGGAATCTGTTGCTATCTATAAACTAGCAAGCCAAGGGCGCTATGCTGAAGCGTTAGAAATCTACCGTTGGTTCTTACCACTGCTTCGTCTCGATACAATTCCTACTTTGGTTCAATGTATTAAACTGGCGGAACAAGTGTGTGGCCGAGGCAGCGAACAAGTACGCGCTCCTCGTCAGCTGCTTAAAGGTGAAGAACGCGCGCAAGTTGTTGCGTTGGTTGAACAAGCGATAGCGACGCGTCCAGATTTGTCGAAGTACAATCTCTAAATCATGTTCCTTACAGGGCAAGTTCCTGCTTGCCCTAATTAAACCGAGCCCGAAACTGAGTGGGTGTCATCTGCTTTACGGCGCGGAACTGGCGGTTGAAATTAGAAAGGTTAGGAAAGCCTGCTTTTTCCGCGACCAACGCGATTGGAGACTGAGTACTAGCAAGCAGCTCACACGCTTTACCAATTCGAAATAGCTTTAAGTGATCGGAGAAACTGACACCAAAGTGCTTTTCGAACAGCCTATATGCCGAGCTTTCACTCATGTGGAGGGCGTGGCATACATCAGAGATTCTGATCGGCTCGTGGAAGTGCTTTTCAATGTAGTGCGTGGCTCTTTCCACTTTCTGATGGGCATCCCTATCAGAGATTTGGCTAATTCGATAAGGCGTCGTAGAAAGTTTCTGGGACTCTAAATCATCCGCTAAGTGAATAAGAACTTCCATGACTTTTAAAGCTTGGTAGTGGCGCTCAAGCGATTCCGTTCCAATTAACAACTGCGCCACCTTTTGGGCCGTTTCGTTACTGAATTTGATACCAAACGCTGCTTTTTCTAGTAGAGCTTTGATATTGCGTGCTTCGGGAATCGTTGACTGAAGCTTTTCAATCCAATGATGCTTAAGCCATACGATGATTGAGCTATGCGGCTTTTCTACACTGCTTGCAAGTTTGCCTGTGATCATATGCGGTAACCCGGGCCCATAAAGCAGAAGCGTGTTGTTATGTACTTGGCCTATTGCATCGCCCGCAAGGTAATTGCCATTAAAGACATTCTCCGGATCAAGATACAGGACAAGCTCGTACTCTGAGTGATAGTGCCATGAACAAGCAAACTCTTCTTTCTTCACACGACAATGAAATTCTCGCACTAACCAGTCGTAATTTGGTGCGCTGAGTACATTTTCAATAAATGGTTTCATCGATAAGCCCCTCTCTCATCACCTAGGCTAAGTTAGATGACTCTAACCGTCAAAAACTAATTCAAAACTGAAGGAATAGTATTAGAGGTAGCTCGAATACTATCAATTGATAGGCATCGGTTTGATTAAACTAGCGCTAATTGAATGACATTACACAGCAAGAGTTATCTCATGATGTATAAAGATAAAACCGCTATCTTATTTATTTTCACCGCCTTTGTAACAGGCTTATGTGGCGCGTTTTTTTACCCACTTTCGAGTCTGTTTATTGTTGAACAGCTTGGTGCCTCGCCAATGATGTTGAGCTTATATATGGTGCTCGCAGTCGTGAGTTCAGTCGTTGTCTCACAGATGTTGGCTGCTCAATCAGACAAAAACTGGCAACGAAAAACAATCTTAGTCGTTTCACTAACTTGCTATTTGATCACCGTGGTGAGCTTTATATTTATCCGAGACTATTGGGTAGGGGTCACGATAGCGACATTGTTTGGCAGCTTTGGAGGTGCGGCGTTTGGGCAACTGTTTGCAATGGGGCGAGAGTATGCAGATGACAACGTTGAAGACAGCACCACTTTCCTATCGACCATGCGCGCGGGTATTGCAATTGCGTGGGTATTCGGACCGCCAGCGGCTTTTATGCTCAAAGCCAGCTTTGGGTTTGGTGCAGCATTTGGCGTGTCAGCCACGATTGTCACTATCGGGATCATTGTCATTCTGCTGTTCTTACCCTCATGCAAAACGGCTGCTGAAGAGCTAGAAGCAGACCCTACAAAACCAAGCTCGAAAGGTAAAGGGGGCTTAATTTCTCTGTATTGCCTCGTGCTGGTTGTCGCTTTTGGAGCCAACAATCTCTATATCACCAGTATGCCTCTCTATCTCTCGCAAGAGTTACAAGTCGCCCCTAACTGGTTAGGCTTTTTATTTGGTGCTGGCGCGCTGTGTGAGATCCCTGTGATGCTTTGGGCGGGGCGACTATCGGAGAAAGTGGGGACAGTAAAACTACTGCTTATGGGAATTGCCAGTGGTACGCTTTTTTATGCGGTGATGCTGACCAATACCAGCTTTACGGCTATGTTAGCGGCTCAATTACTCAATGGATTCTTTATCGGTATTTGTGCCACATTGGGGATGGTGGTATTGCAGGATATGATGCGCGACCGACTTGGGACAGCGTCTACTTTGTTCTCGAATACGTTAAATATAAGTATGTTGGTGGCGAGCCTATCTGTGGGTGTGGTTGGTGAGTTGTATAACTATTACACTACCCTATACGTATCGTTAATAGGGACAGTCTGTGCTTTGATACTACTTAGCCTGTTCTCGATTAAAGTCCGTCAAAGAGAGCGATTAACCGCACAATCGGCAGCTTAACGGGTTTTCTGTATCTCTATTCTGGTTCGGTATCACTATTTGGCGCGGAAATAGGTAGGGTAAGGATAAAGGTGGTTCCTAATCCGAGTTCACTTTCTACGCGAATATCGCCGCCTAACAGATCCGTAACCAAGTTATAGACGATATTTAGCCCCAAGCCAGATCCACCTTGACCAAGACGAGTGGTAAAGAATGGGTCAAAAATTTTGCTAATGTTCTCTTGGCTGATTCCGTGACCATTGTCTTCAACAGTAATAATGGCTTTTTGTTCGACTAAGGTTCCACGGATACAGACAGTTTTATGCTCTTGCTCACTGAATGCGTGTGTAAGGGCATTGGACAGTAGGTTCATCAATACTTGTGTCAATGGGCCTGGGTAACTGTTCATGTGGACACTCTTCTCACACTCCATTTCAAGAGACACTTGGCTGCGTGACAAATTAGGTGACATCGTGATTTGCAACTCATGCAATATTTCATCGAGAGCGAACTCACGCCTTTGATAACTTGATTGATCAACCGCAACTTGTTTAAAACTTGAGATCAGTTCCGATGCTCTGCGTAAGTTGCGCTCAATACTTTCAGACCCTTCGGTGCTTTGAGCAATGTAGTTGTCGAGCACAGAGCGTCTTAGACCCTGTTTAGTGGATTCAATGAACTCTTGATTGAAATCTTTAAGGCTAGTTGCAACCATCATAGCATTACCAATCGGGGTATTGAGCTCATGAGCCACACCTGCAACCAGTGACCCTAATCCAGACAACTTCTCTGACCTGACCAGTTCTTCTTGTGTCGCTTTCAAGGTTTCTAGTGTTTCTTTTAATTCTATTGTCCGTTCATGGACGCGCTGCTCCAGTTCATGTGTTTGCAATTCAATGGTGTCTAGATGATTTCGGCGATCTCGCTCTGTATCCGCCGCCCGCTTAAACCAGTATTCCCAGCGAGTTGGAATATCAGGTATGGTAAGCACATTTTTAGTGGGTAGTTCTTCGACGTATTGAGCAAGCTGAAGCGCTGGTTGGCTAAAGTTCCAATGTTGATATAGAACAACGAACAACAGTATCGCAGTAAACACTGTTGCTAAAATCAAGTTCGGCAGCAATGTGGTAAGTACATGTCGATTAATATCAGAGTTGGTGATCTCTAACACGAGTCTCCAAGGGGTATCCATTAGAGTATATGAGATCCAGTAGCCATTTGAGTGACTATTGAGTCTCCCGTGTGTCGCTTGGTGTGCATCACCAATCTCACTTAAAGCAAGAACACTTTGTTGAGAGACAGACTCGGTCTTGCCTTGTAGCGTTCCCTTGCTGTCACCGACAACTAGCCCTTGCTGGTCTACTATGACTAATCTTCCTGTTTCGAGTGGGCGTTTGGTGAGTATCTTATCTAGAACCTTGAGCGTGATATCTGTTCCTACCCCCCCAATGTATTTTGAATCATGATAGACAGGGGCAAGCAGTGAAACCATCATTCCTTTGCCACCTGCATCCATATAAGGCGTGGTCCAAACTTTGTTTCTCTCTGGGTTAGCTTCAGGGTTGATCAGCGATAAGGGATAGGTTCCACCGGCTTCAAATACTACATCTAGTGCATCATCCAAAGTGGTGGTATTGGTGGCAGCCATAAGGTCCAGGTAACTTAGCCAGGGGTAAATATAGGTGATGACCTCGTGAGCATCGTAGTAGTAACTCCACTGGAAATCATCGTGCTGCGCGTGTGTTGACACCACTTCAGAGGCCATAGTTAAGAGCGCGAGTTGATCAAATGAGTAATCGCGTGCATTGGAGCGCACGTAAAGTTGACCGATCTTATCTTTGAGCGATTGTGGCAGGTTTTCCCAAGGCGCATTCGCTGGAGATTGTTGAGAGTAGCTCGCAAGGAAATAGAGTGAGACTTTGTTCGGTGCAAGTTGAGGATACAGATACGCGGTTTCTATTGCGTTACGCATCGTATCGATATGGTTGAGTGACACAGAAATGGTTTTGTTTAGCGACAGCATTGACTCTAAGCCATACTGAGCTTGCTGACTTAACAGTTGAGATTTGACTTGTGCTCTC
Organism: Vibrio sp. R10-SG3-ISO10; assembly: GCF_059834185.1. NCBI lineage: Bacteria > Pseudomonadati > Pseudomonadota > Gammaproteobacteria > Vibrionales > Vibrionaceae > Vibrio > Vibrio sp. R10-SG3-ISO10. The sequence continues at coordinate 94,075 of NZ_JCBDHG010000022.1, read as the reverse complement.
AGGTAAAGAGCATTGCCTAATGTGATGAGAATGATCAACAGCAAGCCAATATAAATCATAGTTCGGTAGCGTTGGATCAGGGAAGTTGCCGTGAGGTGAGACTCTTGTGCTTGTGGGGGGGCATTTGGCTTTGTAGAGCTTGAGGTTTGGTTTGAGATTTTCATATCGCTCACTACCGTTCAAGTGTCTTTTTCGTTTGTTATGAAGTGGATTAGCTCTTCCATTCTCATTGCCTTTGCAAATAGCCAACCTTGCCCTTCTTCACATTGGAATTTCTTGAGTTTTTCGAGTTGGAATGGCGTCTCTATTCCTTCTGCCGTTATCTCCATGCCGAGTGTTTGCCCTAAGTTAACGATCATTTTCGCGATTGTGCAGTCATGCTCCATGGCATCAACAAAAGTTCTATCAATCTTGAGCCGAGTGGCGGGTAATTTATGCAGCACGTTCAATGACGAAAAACCGGTTCCAAAATCGTCAATGGCGACTTTGCATCCAAGCTCTCGGACTTGTTCTAACATTCGACTTAGGTAGGGTAAGTCTTTTGCCGCGATCGTTTCGGTAATTTCTAGTTCAATTTGGTGAGCTGGAATGGCATTGATAATCATCGCTTGCTGTAACTGAGCGATAAAGTTTGGTTCATCAAACTGTGCCGGAGAAATGTTGATTGCCATCGTGATATTGTTGTAACCAGACTCAATGAGTTGACGAAACTCTTCGCAAGCGCGTTGGAGAACAAACTCACCAATTCTTGTCATCATACCGGATTGCTCAGCTAGTGGAATGAATTGGTCAGGTGGAACAAGGCTGCCTTGTTTGTTACTCCAACGTAGCAGAGCTTCAACTCCAGATAGCTCCATAGAATTAAGCCGATATTTGGGCTGATACATGAGAAACAGCCCTTTATCATCGAGTGCCTCTTTAAGTTCGGTGAGTAGCAACATTCTATCTCTGGCATCTTGCCCCATTTCAATTGAAAAGGTGATTGCAGCGCCGCGATGATGAATTTTCGCCTGTTTCAAAGCGACTTGAGCATCCTTATAGCGATGCGCAAGGTCAGTTGAACTGTCTCCCAAGCGAACAAGCCCTGTACTAGCAAAGATTTTGAAGGGTTGATCGTCGACTAAGAAGCTTTGATCAAATACGTCGGCGATCCGTTGCGATGTGACATCGTGATTTAAACCGACAATGGCGAAGACATCACTACCAACCCGAGCGAGAAAGCAACGAGGAAAAGCTTCTGACAGTCTGTCAGCAACGGATTGGAGCAGCCTGTCGCCAGAGCGGTGTCCGAAGCTATCATTAAACGCAGAGAAGTCATCAATATCGATGAGCGCGAGCATCGGAGCTGAGGCCGTATCCTCTAACGTATACTGATATTGCAGTAACCGATTGAGATTGGGGATATTGAGTAGTGGATCCGTAAATGCTTGCTCTTCTAAGCGACTGTAAAGCAACACATTGTCAAAGCCCACCGAAAGGTTAGCGCAAAATACTTCGAGCAGTTTGTAGTCCACGTTCTCCAACGGGCGATTGATATCAACATAGACCGCTAGTCGTCGGCCATGTTCTGTGGCGAAATAGAGAGTTAGGCCATCATCGAGTTGGTTGGTACGTTGCTCCAAACAATGTGTGATACGTTGACGTATTTTAGGGGAATCAAGACTGGCCAATGGTGACTGGACAAACTGGCTATATCGCCCTGCGGCGGCGATGATTTGTGCCATCGAATCGCCGCTATTTTCATTTTCCTGTACGCATATCAAACCATCCGCTTCAATTTGAATGATGGTACTGATCTGTCTTACGACACCTTCAGCAAAAACTCTCAGTCCGTGATAATTGGCGAGTTCGGTACTGGCATTGACGACTTTTTCAAGGCCTTGACGCATCGCCTTCTGATTGCATATTTGCTTATACGCGCGAAGCGCACTGGTTAAAATAGTGAACAAGCGAATTCGAGTCAGTTCAGGTTTAGTACGATAGTCGTTAATGTCGTAGCGCTGAATGGTTTCCATTTCGGGCGCATAACCCGGTTGCCCCGTTCTTAAAATAATCCGAATAGCAACAAGGTTGAGCTTTTCTCTTATGACTTCAACAAGGTCTAGGCCTGCACTATCAGTTTCCATCACGACATCGAGCAGGACAACACCAATATCTTGCTCTTTACTTAATAAGCGTTCAGCTTCTGCTGCAGAATAGGCGTGAAGCAGTTCAAGCGGTTTATGCTCAATGATCAGGTCTTTTAACGCCAATATGGTTGCCTGATGAACTTCAGGATCATCATCGACGATCAGAACCCGCCAAGAAGGTAGAGGCGCACTTTGTTGAGGGACTTCAGATACGTCGTCGATGATTGGCATCAAATCATCGTCTGAGTTTTCTTCGTCGTGCATTTATTCTCCATCTAAGGAAGCAGCCTTAAGCTAAGAGTTTAGTCTTAGATTGAAAGAGATGCGTAATCGCTGACATTACTAGCAGTGGCAGTTCTTCCCTTAAGAAAATTGCTTCCAATAGTGCGCCAATTAAGCATTTGGTTTCATTTTTGAACTGTGTTGGGGTGAAATCTAACCTAAGCCTCAAGTTTGGTATTGTTTTCTAGTGTGCGTCACTCCATGCAGTATAGTTATTAAATATATCTATAGTAATGATGGTTGTTTGAATTGGCGTCTCTTAACGATAAAAAATTAGTGCTGTTGATTCGATATGTACCGACTTTGATTGTTGCCTTGTTTGCAACCGTCATCATGTTGGTGTTTATCAGCGACAGTAAGGAAAAAGCACGCGTTAGTGTTGAATCGTTACGAAGCAATATGCTTGATCACCAAAAGCAAGTGGTCTTTGAGCAAGTGGAGCAGGTTTACAACCGAGTGGTCTATCGTCAGGCACAAACGGTATCAGAGTTAAAAAATCAGGCAAAGCAAAGAGTTATTGAAGCTCATCAGATCGCCGATAGTATCTTCCAAAACAACCCGAACAAAAGTAAAGCAGAGATCAAGAAAATGATCTCTGATGCCCTCAAGCCAATTCGCTTCTACAACAATCGCGGTTACTTCTTCATATTTCAGATGGATGGCATCAACGTCATGCATGCTCTTAAGCCGCAAATAGAAGGTAATTCGGCGTGGAATGCTGTCGACATTAAAGGTACCTACATCTTAAGAGAGCATATTAAGCTTATTCAGCAGAATGGTGGTGAAGCTTTTTATCGCTGGTGGTACCAAAAGCCGGGTTTCCCTGTCACGCAAGAATTTGAAAAGATTGGGTTTGGTAAAGCGTTTGAGCCGTATGACTGGTTTATAGGAACGGGAGAATACGTAGCTGATGTAGAGGGAGACGTTAAATCTGCATTGATTACAAGTATCGCTGACTATCAAACTAACCAAGAAGAGAAGGTGTTTATCTTTGATACACATGGCGTCATTCTTGTCCATGAAGATACTAACTTGGTGGGGAAAAACGTATATCAGTTAGATGGTCAATTGGCTAAAGCTTGGCAGAAGTTGAATCGCAACGACTTTGAGCAAGGGGAGTTTATTGAACCACCAAGCGGAGAGGTGTCAGAGGCGTCCAAGATAGCGTACTTAAGGCAGTTTAATCCTTGGGGTTGGTACATCGGTGCCTCGTTACCGATCAACGAAGTTAATCGTTACATAGAGAAGCAACAAGAGATACTTGAAGACAGCCACAACCAGCAGTTAATAAACCTCGTTCTTATTAGCTTAGCCTCAACGCTGCTCATGGTTGGGCTAAGCTTCGTCGCAAGCCATGTTATTGTGACGCGATTTGGCAAGTTTCAACAACGGATTACCGATGACTTTGAACGCTTAGAAGAGTCCAAAAACCAAATGCAGTATATGGCGCTGCATGACCCACTAACAGGGTTATCCAACCGCTCTGCTCTGATAGAGCAAATTGAAATGGGAATCAAACAATCGAAAGATAGCCAGAAAAAGCTTGCCGTTATCTTCTTGGATCTAGATGACTTTAAAAAAGTTAACGATCTTTATGGACACTCTGTGGGTGACAAGCTATTAGAGTGCTTAAGTCGTAAGTTCGAATCACTGCTTGAACCTCAAGACTCAGTGGCTCGTTTCGGTGGTGATGAGTTTATTTTCTGTTTCCCAGCTTTAGACGACAAGCAGCATGCGATCGCAAAAACATCGGCGGTCAAAAGCGTGTTTGATGAGCCTTTGATCATTGATGGACGCTTACTGACAGCTGATTGCAGCATTGGTGTCAGTATGTATCCATGTGACAGTGATAGCGCAGAAACCTTAATCACCAATGCAGACATGGTGCTTTATCGATCTAAGCAAAACAAGAAAGGCAGTGTTCTTTTCTTTGATCATGAGATTAATCAGCAGATCAAAGATGAGTATCAAATTGAACAACAGTTAAAGCATGCGCTACGCCGTCAGGAACTTAGCGTGGTGTACCAGCCCCAGATATGTACTGAGCGAGGAGAAACGGTGGGTGTTGAAGCCTTAGTCCGTTGGAACTCGAAAAAACACGGATTTATCCCACCGGATGTCTTCATTCCTCTTGCAGAAGAAAATGGAATGATCAACGAAATAGGGCTGTTTGTGTTTAGGAAAGCTTGTGAAGATATTTGCCACTTACCGGGTAATGGCGGTGAGGGGTTAAATGTTTCTATCAATGTTTCTCCTAAACAGCTGCTGCTCGACGGATTTGTCGAAAGTTTACTTGCTATAACGGAAGAGGTGGGAATAACCACCAAACGAATAATGCTTGAAGTAACGGAAAGTATTTTTATTCATGATTTGGAGAGAGTGACACCCATCATTGCTCGATTGCAGTCAAATGGATTCAGTATTTCACTGGATGACTTTGGAACGGGCTACTCTTGCTTGAGCCATCTTAATCAGTTCACTATTGATGAGTTAAAGATTGATAAGAGTTTTATCGCTAATTTAACGGACAACGCGCAAAGTAATGCATTGATCAAAGCTATCTTGGCAATCGGAGAGACTTACGAAATTAAAGTGGTCGCAGAAGGGGTCGAAACGAAAGAACAACACATGATGCTAAGTTCATACGGTTGTAACTGTGTACAAGGTTATTACTTCTCTAAACCCATTCCTGTTGAAGCGCTAAACATGTGGTTGCAAGAGCGAGAGCAAGCTTAAAAAGCCAAGTGCTAAAACACTTGGCTTTATCTCTTTAGGCGAGTTTTTGTTCAAACTGCTGGCGGTACATCACCATATCTTCAATGGTCAGTACTGGCATATTGTGTAGCTTACCAAAGGCGATGATTTCTGGCGTTTTCGCCATGCTACCGTCTGGGTTGGTCACTTCGCAAAGTACGCCTGCTGGCTGAAGACCAGCCATCTGCATTAGGTCGATTGTGCCTTCAGTATGACCACGGCGAGTCAGAACGCCACCTTTGCGCGCACGCAGTGGGAAGACATGACCAGGTCTCGCTAAGTCTGAAGGTTGCGCTGTTGGGTTTGCAGCAGTCTTGATAGTCGTCACGCGGTCTTGAGCTGAAACGCCTGTCGTCACCCCAACTTTCGCTTCAATTGAAACGGTAAACGCAGTTTGGTTTGCGCTGTTGTTGTTTTCTACCATTGGGGTTAGTTCAAGGCGGTCTGCTTGCTCTTCTGGAAGGCATAAACATACGATACCGCTGCATTCGCGGATCATTAACGCCATTTGTTGTGTTGTGAGTGATTCAACTGAATAGATAATGTCGCCTTCATTTTCACGATCTTCATCGTCAAGCAAAAGCACGCCACGGCCCTCTTTAAGGGCAACAAGTGCGTTTTCAACACGAGCAATTGGTTCGCCGAATTCGGCAAGTAGAGATGACTGATTCATGGTTAACTCCTAAATATCACCAGAATCAGGGCATACATGAGCACTGAGGTGTAAACCCCAGCCAAAACGAAATGCACCACGATACACTGAGATCAATCGCTCTCTGCATGGTGGTGTGTTTTCATTCTCTCTCATCCGGACTATGACCGTCGGCTCTGGGTTTTCACCAGATCTGCTGACCTCGACGTATCGAGCGCTCGCGGGCTCACCCTAAACTCTGAAGGGAATACCGCCGGTGGGGAATTTCGCCCCGCCCTGAGAATAAATAAACGTTTGCTTAAATAGCGCAGAGATTGTATCGGTTTTGACAGGGAAATCAATATCGTGCCGAGAAAGCTAAGATTTAAGCGTTTAGTTTTCAAGCAGAAAAGTAAGTGATAATGGGAAATTTTCGCCTCAAATCTCATCTCTTTTTTACCTTCTCGTTCGTCTTTAATCTGATGTTTATCGAGACTGAAGAGGCAAAGTGATGAAAATCGAACATATCGCAATCTGGACAAAACAACTTGAAGTACTTAAAGAGTTTTACATTAAGTACTTTAATGCGACGGCCAATGAAAAGTACCATAACCCAAGCAAGAAATTCTCTTCGTACTTTCTCTCCTTTGATAGCGGTTGTCGACTAGAACTTATGGAGATGGCAGGGGTACCAGAATCAAAAGATGATTTGTATGAACAGTTTACTGGATTGATTCATTTCGCGATTTCATTGGGTAGCGAACAGGCAGTTGACGAGTTAACGGCTCGCTTGGTTGCGGATGGGTATGAGAGAGTTGACGGTCCAAGGCATACTGGCGATGGCTACTACGAAAGCTGTGTGTTTGACCCAGATGGTAATCGACTAGAACTAACGGTATAAAGATGGATACAGATAAGGTTTTACTGCAACTATTTAATCGGGAAGCTGAGCAGCAAGCCTTGGTTAACAAAGAAGCCTTATCACCAACGCAAATGCAGAGTAGTGAGTATCTACATTGGCTTGAAGGTAAGCGTGAACTTACGCTTGACGATGTTGCGGGCAATCATTGGATTAAGACCTGCACTGGTGGCTACATTACCGAAGTCGCTTTTCATTGTGATGGTACTTTAGACGAGTATCGATTGTTTGACCGTTTCCATACTACGGGGAAATGGTCATTGAAACAGGGGCTCGTCTCGGTAGAGATCTACAAAGGGGAGAATACCTACAGTTTTTGCATTGTCGGTAACGCTGAGATCAATATTCATTCTGCGGTAGAGCACAAGAATGGCGAAATTCACTCCTATCTTAAGCTGTCGCAGATTAAATAGGGAAACCTTTACTGGTGAGTTGTGCCTATTTAGGGCTACCAATGGTGTTTGGTTGCCCTGTTTAGCTTACTTAACTGGCTTGGTATGAACATCCACTTCGCCAGTCGTTTGATTTACTTTTGCATGGTAGGTGAAGCCGGGATCACCGTAGTGCTTGAAGGTGAAGCGAAACTCTTCGGCAGGTGCCCAAATCTCGACATCATAAACCGCTTTAATATCGTAACCATCTTGCTGGTAAAGCTCTGTTGCCATGACTTTCTCCATGGCTCTTTGCCGCTGTGACTCCAGATCTGCCACTGGCTCTACAGATGGGTTACTTGGGTAAGACTCTCCATTGAAGCTCATCAGTCGGTATGCGCCATTACTCCAAACGATAAAGTCTCGCCAGCCATTGCGGTAGCTATCAGCGAGTAAGATTGGCGTATCAGTGACCGTCATGTTGGTGATGATGTTGCCTGCATTGTCAAAGATGGTCGCACTACAGCCGCCGCTGCCACAAAAGTAAGGATCTCGAATTAGAACAAAATACTCGGGATTACCATCGCTGTTTAAGTCCGCTTTCCCTGATAGATATTCGACATTGTCAGTGGCTAGCGAGAGTCCTTCTGGGGCTAAAATCTGTGAGTCTACCCATTCTGCAATCTGGGCATCAGCATTTTTATCGGCCGCATTTTCGATGTCGCCAGTTGATGAGCAGCCAAACAAAGATAGTGAGCCGGAGATTAATGCTGTGGCAATGAGTTTGTTATTCATCCAAGTTGTCTCTGTAATGTGATGTTGGGTATAAGCCCTAGTATACGCACTACTTTGCACTTTGAATAAATGTTTTGATATAAAACAAAAAGCCAACTCAAACAAATGAGTTGGCTTTTGGAACACTATACTTTGCGATTAAGATTAACCGTAGGCAACACTCGGGAACCAAAGAACTAACTGCGGCCAAACAACCAAACAGATAAGTGCGACCAACTGAATGGCGATAAACGGAATAACGCCGCGGTAGATATCTTTTAGTGCGACACCCTCTGGGCAAACCCCTTTTAAGTAGAACAACGCAAAGCCAACCGGTGGGGTTAGAAAGCTCGTTTGCAGTGCCATAGCAACCAGCATCACGAACCAAACCAAGCTTGGGTTATCCACCACACCGTGACCATCCAGTTCAATTCCTAGGCTTGCGATGACTGGTGCAAGTAGCGGCAGCGCAATCAAGGTGATTTCAATCCAATCAAGGAAGAAGCCAAGCAGAAAGACGATCATCAAGATGAAAGCAATAATGCCATAAGGACCAAACGGTAAGCCGCTTAAGAATGACTCAATGAGTTCATCCCCACCTAGCTCTCGCAGCACTAGAGCAAAACACGAAGCGCCTAAAAAGATCATAAAGATGTAAGCCGTAGTGCCGTAAGAAGCCAGTAACACCTCTTTCAGTACTTTGAGGTTAAGCTTCTTATTGTAAGCCGCGAGCATAGTCGCCCCCATTGCTCCAATGCCAGACGCTTCAGTTGGCGTAGCCACTCCAGCGAATATAGAGCCCAGTACACAGAAAATCAGCATAACGGTTGGTGTGATGTCTTTGAAAACTTGCAGAATCAAGCTCCAATCGACGGGCTCGACGTCTTCTGGTACAGGCGCTTTGTCTGGGTTCATTCTACCTACAACCAATATGTAGATAATGTACAAGCTACCCAGTAGCAAGCCCGGCATGATGGCACCCATAAACAAGTCACCGACCGAGAGACCAAGCTGATCCGCCATGATGACGAGCATAATGGATGGGGGAAGTAAAATACCCAGCGTGCCTGCTGATGCGACGGTGCCGAGAGCAAGAGGTAGGTGATAGCCCTGACGCATCATGCTTGGCAGTGACATCACAGTTAATAGCACCACAGAAGCACCGATGATCCCGGTAGAAGCCGCTAAGATGATACCAATTGCCATCACAGTAATGGCTAAGCCGCCGTGTACCTTACCAAACAGAGCCTGCATTGAAGCCATGAGCTTTTCCGCGATTCCTGATTTATCGAGCATGTTACCCATGAAGATAAACATAGGCAGGGCAACCAAGATCCAGTTGTCCATGATCTTGTAGATACGGTTAACCACCAAACCTAAACTGGTGTAATCGAGGCCAGTAAAAGTATCGAGATAGATATCCGCGAAATACCCCACTGCTGCAAACACAACACCAATACCGCCAAGTACGTACGCAACTGGAATGCCGGTAAACAGTAACAGGATAAACGAGCCAAACATGGCGATCACAATCCATTCATTCGCTTCCATGACTTGCTCCTTTTGATTGTTCGCCGCCAAACAAAGTTTCTAAATTGCGCAGAATTCTCGCCAGTATCGACAGCAGTAACATCGTAAAACTGAGTGGGATAACGCTTTTGATAAGCCAGCGATAAGGCAGTCCGGATGGGGACGCAGAACTTTCATTCACGCGCCAAGACTCATAAGCGAAATCATAAGAGTGAAGAATCACAATCACGACAAAAGGTATCGCTAGCAGGGTTAGACCAAACAGATCAACGAGTGCTTTTTTACGTTCCGAGAACTTGTGATAAAACAGGTCGACACGTACATGTAAGTTGGATATTTGCGCGTAAGCGGTACCGAACATTACCGCCGTTGCGTACAGGTGCCACTGCAACTCTTCAAGCGCGATTTGGCCATTTGAAAAGACTTTTCTCAGCACTACCTGAATGATGATCACTGCAACTAGGGCTAGGTTCGTCCAAGCCAAGGCCTTACTTGCGGTGGTGATTAAGCGTTCAATGTGGCAGTACATAGGTATTGTCGGGGTTGAATACAATACTTTGCTCATTGGTTACTCCTTACAACCATGGCCGACGCTTTCACGTCGGCCTTTAAGTCCAATTTACGCAAGCTTATTGGCTTTGGGTTTCACGAGGTAAGAAGCCGTTGGCTGCCCACAGCGCGTATCCTTCACGGAAGGTGCTTAGATCACTCCAGACTTTATCGAAGAATGGGTCGGCGGCTTTTTTCTCATCAACCACTTCTAGCCAAGTATTCTCAAACAGGCTGAGCATTTCCTTGTTCCAGTAACGAATCTCTACGCCGTTTTCCTTAGCTTTTTCCATCGCAGCAAATTGCAGTGCTTCACCTTCTGCAATTGAGTAGGTCATGGTTGCCATACAAGTGGTTTCAACCGCAGCTTGCTGAGTGTCACTCATCTTGTTCCACGTATCTTTGTTGATCAGCAGCTCGAATACGGTCGATTGTTGGTGCCAGCCCGGGAAGTAGTTGTACTTAGCCACTTTGTGGAAACCTAAACGTTGGTCAATGGCAGGCTGAGAGAATTCTGAAGCATCAATCGCCCCCTTCTCTAGAGCGCCGAAGATCTCACCGCCAGGTAGTTGAACCGTACCAACACCAAGTTTTTCCATCACCGATGCGCCAAGGCCGAAGAAGCGCATGTTAAGACCTTTTAGATCCTCTGGCTTCTCGATAGGCTTACGGAACCAACCCGATGTTTCCGGGGAAATGATCGCACAAGGCATCACTTTTACGTTGTAGCCACCTTGGTCATACATCTCTTGATAGAGCTTTAGCCCGTTGCCGAAGAACAGCCACGCCATGTATTCCCCCGCTTCTGGGCCAAATGGTACTGCTGAGAAAAGTGCGGATGCAGGAAGCTTACCTTGCCAGTAACCAGCAGTTGAATAGCCTGAGTTGACCTTACCTGTAGATACTGCGTCTAAGATCTCAGCTGGATTGACCAACTTACCTGGCTCATAGATCTTCATTTTGATCGTACCGCCCGAGGTTTTGGTGATGTGATCGGCGTACCATTGAATTGGTGTACCGAGAGCAGGTAAGTGGCTACCAAAAGCGATTGGGGTTTTCAGTAGTACCTTTTTATCTGCGGCTTGAGCGCTGATAGAAAGACCTGAAGCTGCAAGAGTGAGTGCAGTAGCGATGGCAACTTTCTTAAGGTTCATGGGGGTGTCTCCTTGTTAAGCTGAGTTCCTTGTCAATATTGAGAAATGTGAACATCGCGTAGTAATTTGTGTTAATGCAATGTTACATTTGGGCTTAAGTTTAGAGAGGGGATTTATTGCTCTCTATTGGGAGAATTGCGCAAATTTAGTCGGTATTAAGTGCAATTTTCCGAATAAAGTTTCAGTAAAACTACGTACAAGCATGGATGGCGAAATGGGATTTGTAAGTAACAGAAGGCTGACACTCAACATCATTCTACTATCGATAGTTCCATTAATTATCGTAGTGGTGATTGTTGCTAGCATCCTATTTAGTCAAGCAAAACAGCTAGTTGAGGAGCAGGTTGCCTTGACCCGAAATAATGTCCTCGCGGTCAAGAAGCAAGAATTAAAACAGTACGTAGAAATGGCAGTCAAAAGTATCGAGCCTTACTACCTAGATGACTCGTTAACTGAGGAGCTCGCCAAGCAAATTGTTGCCGAAAAGTTGAGCAGCCTCACATATGGCAGTGATGGTTATTTCTTCGCCTATACCTGGGAAGGCGATGCGCTCGTGTTGCCATATCAAACAGATAGAATAGGAAAGAACTGGTGGAACGTCGAAGATGTTCAAGGAAAAAAACTGCTGCAAGAGCTCATCGAAGCGGGAAAAAACGGTGGCGGTTTTGTCGATTACCTATGGCATAAGCCGTCGAAGAAAGAACCATTACCCAAGCTGAGCTATGCGGTCTCGCTTGATAAATGGCAGTGGATGGTGGGCACAGGGGTTTATCTCGACGATATTGAACGACAAGTTGAACATATGCAAAACGGCTTTGACCAGAATGTTGGCAAAACCAGTACTGCCTTGTTTGGTTTGGTATTTGTTGCAGTATCTGTAATTGCCGCATTGGGTGCCTCGCTTAACCTCAATGTTCGTCGTTTAGCGAATCAACAGTTAAGCGTATTGAATCAACAGATTATCGATTCGCAAGAGAATGAACGTCGCCGCGTATCGCGAGAGCTGCATGACGGCGTCAACCAGTTGTTGGTCGCCGCTAAATACCGTTTAGACAATGTTTCCCAAGAAGCGAATGAAGAGAAAAAAGAACTTGAGCTCGATGCGAGCAAAAACGCGATGGAGCAGGCGATTGTCGAGTTAAGAAGAATTTCGCGCGATTTACGCCCACCGCAACTGGATGACTTAGGGCTGGTGGCGGGGATTGAAGCCTATATAAACGAGCTAAGGGAGCGCACGCAGTTAGAGCTCGTGTTCGAACACGATATTGATGGAGAAGAGTTTTTACCAGAAGTAGAAACAACCTTGTATCGGGTTGTGCAAGAGGCACTGCATAACGTCGAAAAACACGCCAATGCACAAGGTGTCGACGTGATTATGCAAAGAGAAGGCAGAATGTTGATTTTAACCGTCAGTGACGACGGAGTCGGTATTCCGGCCAAGAAACTAAAATCAGGAAAGCGCAAACAACCTATATTTGAGCATATGGGATTGCAGAATATGAAGGAAAGGATTCAGGCGATTGGTGGCACATTTGCCGTAACCAGTGAGCAGGGACAAGGTACAGAAGTACGAGTGAGCTTAAACATGGAGTTTGTATGATTAGACTTGTATTAGCCGACGATCATCGTTTGATGCAGGACGGGCTAAAGTCGCGACTTGAAAGGGAAGACAACCTAGATATCCTCGCTTGTGTGGGAACAGGTATCGATGCACTGGACACCACACTGTCACTTAAGCCCGATGTGTTGTTGCTCGATATTAATATGCCGGGTCTCAATGGGATTGAAGTCTTAGAGAAGCTCGAAAAAAGCCATTCACGCACGGCAGTGATTATGTTGTCGATGCACGATAGCCGTGACTATGTCGTTCGCTCTGTCAAAGCAGGGGCGAAAGGGTATGTGCTCAAAGATGTGGGTTCTGAAGAGTTGGTCATGGCAATCAACCAAGTGGCGCAAGGGCGTTCTTATTTGTGTCCTCAGGCATCAGATCGATTGCTTGAGCAGATAAACGATAAGCCAGAGCCAAAAGACGATACGCTAACTAACCGCGAGTCAGATGTGCTGAAGGCGATTGTTAATGGCGCGTGCAATAAAGATATTGCCGACTCGCTTCATATCAGTGTTCGTACGGTAGAAACGCATCGACTCAGAATCAAAAAGAAGCTGGGCGCTACCTCAACAGCCGCGTTAGTCAAACTCGCTCTGCAAAAAGGGTTGGTGAGTGAATGACAACGAATCTGCTTTCAAGCCGACAGCCTATTCTGGATAAGATCGTCTTTTTTTGTGCCGTGATTCGATTCGGCTCTTTTCGTGAGGCGTCCATTCAACAGGGTATTTCTCCTGCGGCGGGCAGTCGGTGGGTTAAAGAGCTGGAAGAAGCGATGTCAGTCGAGCTGATTAAACGCAGTACGAGGCAGTTGATCGCCACTCAAGCAGGCCAATTACTTTATGAGCGCTTTTCTCCGCTACTGCCCGACATTCATAGCTTGTGTGAAGAGGTGCAAAATCTAGCGGAAGAGCAACGTGGTGAGATAAAGCTCTCTTCCACCCCCTTATTTGCACGTCAATATTTGACCAAGATTGTCGCCGAGTATATTGAAATGCACCCTCAGGTGAATTTTAAGATCTTTATCGAGGCAGGAGAGTTTGATCCACTCAGTATCGACTTCGCGTTTCGTGCCAGCGCCAGTTATGACGGTGAGCCAGAACAAGATTCGTTACTTGTGCGTAAACGGCTGCTGCGTGAGCCCTTATATTTATGCGCCTCTCCCCAATACCTTACTAAACATGGTATGCCAGAAAATCCCAATGAGCTTGGTCAGCATCGTTGCCTTTATGCGCGAACCTTGGTTGGTGGCAACCGATGGTGCTTTGAGCGTGAGGGAGAAACGGAGATAGCCACCATTCAAGACACGCTAGAGTGTGACAACAGCGAAATGCTGCTTGATCTTGCCCTAGAAAATGCTGGGATTGCTTACTTACCTCATTCCTTGGTGAGCAAGCAGATTCAAGACGGCGAGCTGCAACACATAATGCAAGATTACCAGTGCGCGAGTTTTGATATCGACCTGTTTTTCCGCCCAAGAACGCCAATGCCAGAACGTTGCCTCGGCTTTAAACAGTACCTCTATCAGAGGGTCGAAGAGATCTGCGCCGCTCACTCCCCTAGCTGAATAATTCCTAATATGAAATTCACAATCTCTATTTGTGCAATTAACAACAGCGCCGACAGGAACTAAGCTGATTTGGTAGAAATAAACTCGGGCAGAGACAACAAGGAAGGTTGAAGTGGTTGCAAAGCTTACGCCAGAACAGGCAACGCAATGGATTAATGACGGTGATTCAGTATTACTTGGGGGGTTCATTGGCAGTGTGGTGCCTGAAGCCATTGAAAGAGCCATCGGTGAGCGTTTTACTCACACTCAGCAACCGAAAGACCTTACTCTGATTTTTGCCGCAGGGCAGGGCGATGGGCAAGGCCGCGCTGTTAATCATCTTGCAAAACAAGGTCTAGTGAAACAAGCCATTGGTGGGCACTGGGGTTTAGTCCCTAAGCTACAACAACTAGCGGTCGACAACCTGATTCAAGGCTACAACCTTCCTCAAGGTATTATCTCTCACTTATTACGTGACACTGCAGCAGGTAAGCCGGGCACGATTAGCAAAGTCGGGTTAGGTACGTTTGTTGATCCTAGAATCGAAGGTGGAAAGATCAACTCAGCAACCACACAAGATTGGGTAGAAGTGATCGATCTGCTAGGAGAAGAACACCTGTTCTATCATAAACTGCCCGTCAATGTTTCCATACTGCGTGGTACAACAGCCGATGAGAATGGCAACGTCACGATGGAAGATGAGTGCCTAATTGTTGAAAGCTTAGCAGCGGCGCAAGCAGCAAAGAACAACGGAGGTAAAGTGATCGTTCAGGTGAAACGTGTCGTCGAAGCTGGAACGCTCGATCCACATGCGGTGAAGATCCCCGGTATTTTTGTTGACGCTGTGGTTGTGTGCCAAGACGAGGCAGAGCATATGCAAACCTTCGCCACCATGATGAATCCTGAGTTTGTAGGAATCCCTACTCCTCAAGAGCACACAATACCTTCTGATTCTAACCAGTCTCCTAAGCTTGATGCGAAAACCATTATTGCCCGCCGCGCCGCGATGGAGCTAGAAGCCAACTCGATTTTAAATCTAGGGATTGGTGCTCCGGAGTATATTGCACAAGTCGCGCAGCAAGCGGGGGTTTTGGAGCATTTCACTTTAACGGTTGAGCCGGGCGCTGTGGGTGGAACGCCGCAAAGTGGATTGGATTTTGGTGCTTCTCGTCTACCACAAGCCATTATCAGCCAAGATCAGATGTTCGATTTCTACGATGGTGGCGGCGTCGATCAAGCCTTTCTTGGCTTAGCCCAATGTGACAAAAGCGGCAATATTAATGTCTCTCGTTTTGGAAGCAAAATTGCAGGTTGTGGTGGTTTCATCAACATCACGCAGAACGCGAAGAAGGTCTACTTTTGCGGCACTTTTACCACACAAGGTTTACAAGTTGAGGTAAATCATCAAGCTTTGACTATTATTCAGGAAGGTCGACAGAAAAAGCTCATTAACCAAGTAGAACAAATTACGTTTAGTGCTAAGCAAGCCGTTATGAGTAATAAGCCTGTTCTGTACATCACCGAAAGAGCGGTGTTTCGCTTAACGGAGAATGGATTAGAGCTAATAGAAATAGCTCCGGGTATGGATTTAGAGCGAGACATCTTGCAGCACATGGATTTCGCTCCTGTCGTCAGTTCGTCATTAAAATTTATGGATACTGCAATCTTTGACACGCAGTTTCGACTCAAAATTAGTAAAGATGAATAGCGGTTTAATCGTTCATCGACTTCCAATCAAGGCAGACACCGATAAATCGGTAGGCTAAGTGCGTTTGCAATTGATTGGTTTTACTCGTCAGTTTTTTATTTTGCCCATAAGGATTAAGACATGTTTGAGAACAAAATTTGTCTGGTAACAGGCGCAGCGCAAGGAATAGGTCGAGCAATCACTGAGAGATTTGCTCAAAACGGAGCAGAAAAGGTATATGCCTTAGATATGAATTCGGACGGATTAGCCGCGGCATTTTTTGATATAGAGAATGTGGAAGCTGTTACGGTGAATATCTGTGACCGACAAGCGATTGCTGAGCTGGTGGAGTCAATTAAACAACAATACTCGCGCGTAGATGTGTTAGTGAATAACGCGGGTGTTACCCGAGATGCACTGATCGACAAAATGACAGAGCAAGAGTGGGACTTTGTGTTGGATGTTAACCTAAAAGGCGTATTCAACCTGACTCAAGCCATCGCGCCATTAATGATGGAAAACAACTACGGCTCGATAGTGACTATGTCTTCAGTAGTTGGGACCGACGGCAACATTGGGCAAACCAACTATGCGGCCACAAAAGGTGGAGTTATCGCCATGACAAAAGGGTGGGCGAAAGAGTTTGCTCGTAAAGGGGCTCAAGTTCGTGCCAACTGTGTTGCACCTGGCTTTATCGAAACGCCTATGACCGCTGATTTGCCAGAGAAAGTTCTCGATATGATGAAAGGCAAAACACCACTTGGCCGTATGGGGACAACCGAAGATATCACTAATGGTGTCGAGTTTTTAGCCAGTGACAAATCAAGCTTTATCACTGGGCAAGTTCTTAAAATAGATGGTGGGTTGGTACTCTAAGATGACCGAGAAAGTCTATATTGTTGCTGCCAAGAGGACTCCGATTGGCAGCTTCCTTGGCGGGCTGAGCTCCCAATCTGCCGTTGAATTAGCGAGCTTAACCATTAGGAGTGCGCTTGCCCAAGCCGAACTTGACCCGACCATGATTGATGAAGTAGTGGTGGGTAATGTGCTCGGTGCAGGTTTAGGGCAGGGGGTGGGTCGGCAAGCGGCTATTCACGCAGAGATACCTGTTACAACCCCTGCTTATACCTTGAACATGATCTGCGGCAGTGGCATGAAATCCATACTCAACGCCATAAACTCTGTACGAAGCGGTGATGCAAACCTTGTGGTTGCTGCAGGCACCGAAAGTATGAGTAATGCTCCTTTCGTGATGGATGGGAAATGTCGCCAAGGCAATAAAATGGGCGATATCTCCATGGTTGATACCATGCTCAAAGATGGCTTAACGGATGCTTTTGGCAGTTTTCATATGGGTATTACTGCTGAAAACATTGCCAAGCGCTATGAGATAAGCCGTGAGGAGCAAGACGCATTTGCCCTTCGCAGCCAATCAAGAGCCGAGCAGGCAATTAAGTCTGGTTGCTTTGAACAAGAAATCGTTCCGGTAGTGATTAAATCACGCAAAGGTGAAAGCGCTGTGAATCTTGATGAGCATCCGAGATTCGGCACTACCATAGAAAGCCTGTCTGGGCTTCGCGCAGCATTCGATAAGCAAGGTAGCGTAACGGCAGGTAATGCCTCCGGCTTAAATGATGGCGCGGTAGCCTTGATTGTTGCCAGTGAACAAGCGGTTCAGCAACATGGACTTGTTCCTCTGGTTGAGGTAGTCGCAACAGGGCAGGGTGGTGTTGAGCCTGAGGTGATGGGATTAGGCCCAATCCCGGCGGTAAAACAGGCATTGCAACGCGCTGAGCTCGAGCTGAGTGATATTCAAAGGTTAGAGCTCAACGAAGCCTTTGCTTCGCAAGCCATTGGCGTGATGAAAGGGCTGTCTGAACAGCATCAAGTGCCTTACGATTGGTTTGAAGGTAAAACCAACGTCAATGGCGGTGCGATAGCCCTTGGGCATCCAATCGGTGCATCGGGTGGCCGAATTGTCACTACGCTGATCTATGAAATGATCCGCTCTAAAACTCAACTCGGTCTCGCCTCACTGTGTATCGGCGGTGGTATGGGTACTGCGTTGATTCTCAAGCGGGTTAGTTAATATAGGATCACAAGCGCTGTTAGATACAAGCCCAAGCCATAGAAGCTATGCGCTAACAAACTTAACCCTCGTGCTTTCCACGGCGAGGGTGTTTTGGTTGCGGCAATACCAAATCCTAAGCAAGGTTGGATGATCAAGAGTGGAAACGCTAGTGTCACTATGCCTGTCATAAGTGCAGGTACGATACTCGGATTCATCAGCCATGTTTCGCCCAAAATAAGTATGTGGACCAAAGCAAAAACGATACCAGTCAAATAATGTAGAGCCCAACCCAACAGCCTTTCTCCCTTGACGGATGGAGTCGCCATAATCGGACGATGAACCCATTGTCCGTTTGGTATCAAACATACCCAACGCGCGACTAACGCGTAATCAAGAGGTGGAATGCCAAGCTCTCGCTTCTGAATTAAAGCCCACATATCCATGATCACCGTGGCGCCGATACCAACCCAAATCGCTTGTAGCCAAATCGATAGTTCCATTCGTTTTCCCTGTTGTAATTCGTTTTTAACCTGTTAGTTTTGAATCATGTTACAACTTGAAGTTAACTTTAAGTCAACGGGAATATTTATGGATATTGCAGTCGTTTCTAAAGAGTCAGGTTTGGCGCCGTCCACACTCAGGTATTATGAAAAGATTGGGCTGATTCGTTCGATTGGAAGAAATGGCTTACGTCGACAATACTCACCTAATATTTTGAATAAATTAAATATTATTTCACTGGGTCGGGCTGCGGGGTTATCGCTAGAAGAAATCGCATCCATGTTTGATGTCGATGATGAATTGGCTATTAACCGAAATTTGCTTACTCAAAAAGTGGAAGAAATTGATGAGCAAATCAAAAGGCTGGCAATCGTACGCGATAACCTTAATCACGTCGCGAACTGCCCTCAGCCGTCTCATCTAGAGTGCCCATCTTTCAAAAAACTGATGAAATCAGCTAAGCGTTATTTGCCGTAAAGTGTGAATGGAGATGATGAAACGTTGAGGTACCAGATGATAGTAATGGGGATGCTGACAAGAATGCATTGTCGCTGATTTCCATCGAGTATTCTAATGTCGAAGCTCGCTAGCGAGCTCTCTTCAGTACGCTTCGAAGTTGGTCGATTGTATGTTGGCTGAACACCTTGATGCCGTTACGCTCCAATAAAGCAGCCGTTACGCCAGAGCCAGTGATTTTGGTGCCACTGAATGTTCCATCGTAAATCTTGGAGCTACCACAAGAGGGGCTGCCCTCAGACAGTACTGCATACTCTATTTGTTGTTGCTGGCATATTTTCAGAGCATTCTCAGCACCTACTACGAATTGAGCTGTGACATCAATACCATCATCTCCAACAACATTGGCGGAGCCACTAAGCACATCAATCCCTCTTCCGAAGATGATTTCAGCAGGCGCTCTTGGAGTGGGAAGGCCAGCCGACACTTCAGGACAAAATATCACGAGATCTAAATTTGATTGAAGCCAATGGAAATCGGATTCAGGAATGGATAAACAACTGGCGTTGTATCGAACTTTATTGCCAACCAAACACGAGCTAACTAAAACTTTCTCCAAATGAGATTCCTTTTCATGTGCTTATCTGTGCATTATTGATTTTCAGCCAGAATGATTCTTGGCACTGATTCGTAAAGTATTTTTTCTTGGGGGTTATGTTTAGTGTACTCGGTTGCTCAGTGACTTCGTATGAAATCCAGCATTCCTCACAGACTGTATCCGAGTCATGATCTGACAGCTCTCGTTCGGTCAACTTTCTCACACCTACACCATTGTTAAACGTTACGAGTAGTTCACTGTTTTCTATAAGTATTCCGTCTTCTTCGGTAGTCTGTTGCGTATGTACTCTCTCAATTATCGATAGGCCGTCAAGCTCTTCTTTCATTGCTGATACATACGTAAACAAATTATTCATTACATCTGCCCCTTTGAAGCTATAATCGTCCAACCACAAAAACCAGTAAATTGATTGTCATTACCAACTTCGCTGAACAAAAAAAGCCGAGCGTTTGGAATCCGTTTAAACGTTTTGCAATTGCTATTTACTTTAGACTTGCTTGAATTATTAATAGCTCAATTTCATTGCTCGATGTGTTTACCAAACCATGTGTGCCAAAACGTTTGTTAACTATCATATCTCCTGAAGACACCTTTCTTTCCTTACCTTCGATGGTCATAGTGCCTTCACCTTTCAAAATGATATACATTTCTTCATCGTCTCCATGAGTATGTTCGCCCATAGAGCTTCCCGGTGGCATAACGACACGAATAGCGAAATCCCATGCACCGTCGAAATCTTTACGCTTGAACGCACGAAAAATGTCTATTGAGCCTTCTCCGTCATGGCTATTTTCATCCACTTCTTTTTCGCAAGTGTAAAAGTTACGTATCATTTTTTCGAATTCCTTTCTGATTATTTTCCGTAAATTTGCAAAGCGCTAAAACTACTGTTGGGAGAGTATTTCTACTACAACTCGTATTTAATATTCACCAATCTATTTTATATCGTATCATGTTGGGGTTAGACGGATAAACAAAAAGAGCCAACCTTCTGGTTGACTCTCTTTCCTTATTTAAAACGGCTAGTTAGGCATGGTTGTCTGCGGTGTCTAGCGCCTCAACTCTTACAGCTGCGACCTTAAACTCTGGGATCTTAGCGTGTGGATCGGTGGCTGTGGTGGTGAGTCTGTTTACTGGTGACTCGACGAAGTGGAAAGGAATAAAAATGACCCCTTTCTGAATTCGTTTGGTCACAAACGCGTCGATCTCTATCTCTCCTCTTCGGGTCGAGACTTTCAATCTTTGACCATTTGAAATCCCTAGTGCTTCGGCGTCTTGTACACTGATCATGGCTCTTGGCCCAGCGAGCTTGTCGAGCCCTTTGGTTTTACGAGTCATGGTTCCGGTGTGGAACTGTTCTAACACTCGGCCTGTGGTAAGCACGAGCGGGAACTCTTCATCAGGCAGTTCGGCTGCGTAGCGGAATGGAACCCCAACCATCTGCCCTTTACCGCGAGTGAATTGGGTTTGGTGCATGATGCGTGTGCCGTTCGGGTTGTTCTTATTGCTCGGCCACTGGACACCTTCCGGCGTAATGTTATCCCACTTGAGGCCTGCATATTGTGGCGTGACACGGGTAATTTCCGCTGTTATGTCAGCGACATTTTGATAGTGCCAGTCACTGCCCATTGCATTGGCGATTTGTTGGATGATCCACCAGTCCTCTTTTGCTTCTCCCGGAGCGTTGACTGCGGCGTTGACTCGTTGCACGCGACGTTCTGTATTGGTGAAGTGACCCGATTTCTCGGCAAACGAGCATGAAGGTAAAACCACATCTGCGTACTGGGCTGTCTCAGTTAAGAAAATGTCCTGCACCACTAAGAAGTCGAGCGTTTCTAACCCTTCAATTACATGGGCTTGGTTCGGGTCACTCAATACTGGATTCTCACCCATAATGTACAATCCGCGTACATCACGTTGGCATGCGCCATCAATGATCTCGGTGAGTGTTAACCCAGGTTCTGCTGGCAGGTCAGGTGCGTTCCACTCAATAGAGAACTTTTGGCGTATCATTGGGTTATACACCTTTTGATAGCCAGGGTAGTTGTTTGGTAGTGCACCCATATCACAGGCACCTTGAACATTAGATTGACCGCGTAGTGGGTTGATGCCGCCACCTTCGATACCAATGTTGCCGCACAAAAGCTGCAAGTTGGCGATTGAGCGAACGTTGTCGTGCCCCGTTGTATGTTGGGTAATGCCCATAGAGTAGTAGACTGCGGTACGTTTGGCGGTGCCTATGGTGCGCGCCATGGCAAAGATGTCTTCAGCGCTGACTCCAGTGACTAGCTCGACTTTATCTAAGGCGTAAGCAGGGGACATCACTTCTTGAAGTAAGGTATCGAAGCCATCCACACGCTCTTCTATGTACTCTTGAGCGTACCAACCGTTTTTAATGATCTGCTGCATCACACCGTTTAACAGCATGACATCTGTCCCCGGTCTATGAGCGAGGTACAGCTCAGCATGGTCGACCATATCAATCCGTTTTGGATCGGCGACGATCAGTCGAGCGCCATGATGACGAATTGCCTGCTTGATATGCGAAGCGATAATCGGGTGCGCAGACGTGGTGTCTGAGCCTATGATAAAGATAACATCTGAATGTTTAATGCTTGGGATGTCGTTGGTCATTGCGCCACTGCCTAACGAGGCTTCAAGACCGGTAACGCTAGAGGCATGACACAAGCGCGCGCAGTGATCGACGTTATTAGTGCCAAGCTCACGACGGATAAACTTCTGGAATGCATAGTTATCTTCGTTGGTGGTTTTCGCTGACGAGAAACCTGCCAACGCATTGCCACCGAAGTCTTGCTTAATCGAAGAGAACTTCTTCGCGACTAAATCGATCGCTTCTTGCCAAGTGGCGGGTTGTAACCAGCCATCTTTGCGGATGAGTGGTGTGGTAAGCCTTGAATCATCATTGATAAAGTCGAAGCCAAAACGGCCTTTGACGCACAGCATGCCTTGGTTAACGGGAGATTCTGCACCTTTAACGTAGCGGATTTGATTGCTCGCCTCATCGACATGCATGGTGAGTTTGCAGCCAACCCCGCAATAAGTACAAATGGTATCGACTTGTTTAAGTTGTTCGCTGCGACCTTGAGAGCGATCTCGGCTATCGACCATTGCGCCTGTCGGGCAGGCTTGCACACATGCTCCGCATTGCACGCAGTTGGAGTCCCCCATGAGTAAACGACCATTTCTCGCTGAGCCAAAATGCGGTCTATCATCGGGGCGAAGGGCAGGGCGTCCTTTCTCATCGTGAACAAAGTTGAGAATGCCGTGAACGGCTTGTTCGCTACATGCCTGAATGCACTGACCACAGCTGATACAGCGGTTAGCATCGAACTCGATAAACTGCGAACTACGGTCAACGCTGAACTTGTGTCTAGCATCTTTACTGCGCAGTGTTAACCAATCTTGATGAGATTTCACCTCCAGCGAGACTTTGAACTGCTGCTCGGCACCATATTCTGTTGAGTAGTCACGTAGATCACATTGGGTGTTGACTTGGCAGCCACATTCAAGGCACCGCAGTGCTTCTTGAATGGCATCATCGTTATCGAAACCTAACTCGACTTCGGCAAAGCTCTGCTCACGTTGCTCTGGAGTGAGCTCGGGCATAATGCTTCGCGCGACTTTCTCGATATGTTCGAAGTGAAGCGGATCAACTTGAGAGAGTTTCTGCTCTTTGCGCGAGTTGAACTCTGGCTTAGGCATATCTGCCATGTCGCCATTGAGGTATAAATCAATCGCTTTCGCAGCAATGTGGCCATCTCCCACTGCTTCTACAGCTGTAGCAGGGCCGCGCCTGAAATCACCAATGCTGAAAATATTGCCTGTGCCCGTGTGCA
Source organism: Vibrio sp. R10-SG3-ISO10 (assembly GCF_059834185.1). Classification (NCBI taxonomy): domain Bacteria; kingdom Pseudomonadati; phylum Pseudomonadota; class Gammaproteobacteria; order Vibrionales; family Vibrionaceae; genus Vibrio; species Vibrio sp. R10-SG3-ISO10. The sequence goes on along the minus strand of NZ_JCBDHG010000022.1, from coordinate 70,636 downwards.
TGGTGGCGTCATCTGTTTGCGCGGTATTCCAACGAGTCAATGGGATAGAGAGTGAATCGTTCTCCAGAAAGCTCAAATCAGGTTTTTGCGAAACTGCGGCAATCACGGTATCAAACGCTTCAGTGAAGAACTCACCAGTGGCTTGTGGTCGACGACGCCCTGAAGAATCTGGAGCACCTAGCGCCATTTTCTCTAACCGAACTGAACTGACACGACCATTTGAGTCGGCAATATTTTCGGCAGGATTGGTCAAGAATAAGAACTTCACACCTTCGTGTTCGGCTTCTTCAATCTCGTAGTTTTCGGCGGGCATCTCTTCGCGAGTACGGCGATAAATCAGGGTGGTATCTGCTCCGGCTCGGCGTGCAGTTCGAGCACAATCTATTGCTGTGTTGCCACCGCCAATCACTGCGACCTTTTTGCCAGTGGTGTAGTGCTGCTCAGTGACATAATCTTTGAGGTAATCCACACCTAGGTAGCAGCCATCTAAATCACTACCCGGATAGTTCATCTCCACAGCGAGTGACGCACCGACAGCAAGACACACCGCGTCATAATCTTCGCTTAATTGAGATAAGCTAAAATTCTCACCCAGTTTCTGATTCGTTTTCACCATCATGCCATTACGGCACATTAACTCGATCTCTTTGTCGAGAATCGCTTTAGGGAGTCGGTATTCAGGGATCCCATATCGAAGCCAGCCGCCAGCTTGAGGCATAGACTCGAATACCGTGACATCGTAACCTTCATTGGACAAGTAATAGCCTGCGGTTAGGCCACCCGGCCCACTTCCGACAATCGCAATGGAAAGGTTTTTGGCTGGTTTTTTCTCTGGTACATAAGATTCTTGCGCTGCAAGGTCAGCATCAGCAGCGTGACGTTTAAGTTGTCGAATGGCTATCGACTCATCAACCAATGAGCGGCGACATTCACTCTCACAGAATGCAGGGCAAACACGCCCAATTGAAAGCGGCATTGGCAGCGTCTTTTTGATCACTTCAATCGCTTTTTGATGATCGTTTTGTGCGATGAAATATAAGTAAGATTGTATATCGACACCCGCAGGGCAAGCAGTTTTGCATGGCGCTTCACAATCGGCGTAGTGATCTAGCATGATCCGGTTGAGTGCTTGCTTACGATGGGCGCTGAGTTGCTCTGATTGGGTAATGACATTAAGCCCAGAATAGACTTCTAATTCACAAGCACGCTTTGTTCCGCCACTTTCGACTTCGACAACACATAAGTCACAAGGGACTTTTTGGTCAGATTTGTTCAGGCCACATAGTGAGGGGATGTCTACACCACACACTTTGGCCGCTTCTAGTAGGGTCGAGCCTTGCTCAACAATTCGATACTTTCCGTCTATTACGATTTCAATCATAAGACCCCCGCAGCAAAAATATAGCCACACATTCTATAAGGATAATATGTCGCAAGGAAAGTTCGTGTGACAAAAAACTCAATCTTTAGATATTTGTTGGATAAGGTGAGCTGTGCTTTCCCTGCAATTTTTCAATATGGGCGCTTTATCACTGCGGTTTGTTGATAAGCATCAATTGAAGTTTGATACACCTCTTTAGAGGTATGTATCTCGATCTCATTGCTCGCAAAAATAACCGCAATTTTACTATGGTTGCTATGCTTAAGTAGGTTGTAAGTCACCTTACACTGTAAGCGAAGGCGAGAGGTATTGGGTCATGAGTTCGTCTAATTCAAAGCTATCAGAGAGTCGACGTCGGTTCTTACGCGATGCCGCTCGAACGGCCGCTGGGGTTGGAGTCGCTGCGACAGTATTGGGACTTCAGTCGACGCAAAGTCAGGCAAGAAACGGTGAAGGTGTACCGGTTCGACCACCGGGAGCGCTGCCTAAAGGGGAATTTGAAGCCGCATGTACTCGTTGTGGTTTATGTGTTCAAGCCTGCCCTTATGATACCTTGAAATTGGCAACGCTACTCTCTTCTGTTGAAGCAGGAACGCCTTACTTTAATGCACGCAAAATTCCATGCGAGATGTGTGAAGACATCCCTTGTGTGCCTGCTTGTCCAACCGGAGCGCTTGACCCTAATCTAACCAATATCGATGATGCTCGTATGGGTACCGCGGTCTTGATTGACCATGAAAGCTGTCTTAACTGGCAAGGTTTGCGCTGTGATGTCTGTTATCGTGTTTGCCCACTGGTCGATGAAGCAATAACCCTTGAGCATATTCGCAATGAACGAACGGGCTATCACGCGAAGCTCATCCCAACCGTTCATTCAGACAAATGTACAGGTTGTGGTAAATGTGAGCAGGCCTGTGTGACCGAAGTTGCCGCAATCAAGATCATTCCAACAGAGCTTGCGAAAGGCAAGATGGGAGCTCACTACCAATTGGGTTGGGAAGAGGTAACCAAGTCACTGGAAAATAGCGCGCCGGAAGTGCCTGTAGAAGCGTTAGAAACGTTAGGAGGTAAGCTCTAATGGCTAAGAATCTAGCGAAAGATGCAGGAAAAGACGCAATCCGAGAACTCGGCTGGTGGAAGGCTCATCGCTTTTTGCTGCTGCGCCGTGTTTGTCAGCTCAGCATCATTGCCTTGTTCATGGCAGGGCCAACCTTAGGTGTACTAAAGGGCAACCTATCGTCTAGCAATCTGTTTGATGTCATTCCGTTTAGTGATCCATTAATTGTTCTTCAAACACTCGCAGCAGGGCATATGCCTGAACTCACCGCTTTGATTGGCTTCGCCATTGTGGTGGTATTTTATGCTGTAGTGAGCCCGCGTGCTTTTTGCGGCTGGGTTTGCCCCCTTAATATCGTTACCGACTTCGCCGCTTGGTTGAGAAGAAAGCTCAATTTAAAGGCGAGCTACCGCTGGTCATCTAAACTTCGTTACTGGTTGATCCCAGTACTACTTATTGGCAGTGCAATCTCGGGAAGCGTGCTTTGGGCGTGGATTGATCCGGTTGCCACCCTTCATCGTGGCTTGGTGTTTGGAATGGGTGCCGGATGGATACTGATTGTTATGGTCTTTTTGCTAGACTTGTTGCTTGTTGAACACGGCTGGTGTGGTCACTTATGCCCGCTAGGTGCAACCTATGGTGTGATTGGTTCAAAGAGCTTACTTCGTGTTTCAGCAGTGCGTCGTGAAGACTGCACCAAATGCATGGATTGCTACAATGTTTGCCCAGAGCCAGAGATTTTGCGTCAACCGCTAAAAGAAGGTGACCGACGAGTCATGAGCCAAGACTGTATGAGCTGCGGACGTTGCATTGATGTGTGTGCAGAGAAGGTCTTCGAGTTCAAAAACCGTATTTCGGTTCAGCAAGTTGATTAATAGCATTCGAGATAAAGAGATGAACAAGCTTATGTGTGCGGTTGATCATCTCTTTATTTTTTAGCGCTTGAAGTTTGAACAAAGATTACCCTATACTCCGGCCATCACTTCTTTAGGAGATTACGCCAATATGAATAACTAACACCTGTTATCCAGTTTTACATCGTTATTAGGATTCCACAGGGTTAGTCGGCGTAGCTCCGTCTGTGCTCAATCGAGCATGACTTCTCTTATACAAGATTGTTTTTTTATCGCATTTTTTTGCGATCTGTTTGCTACGTGCAATGCCTAATCCTGTCTAACAGGAGGCAGTTTATGCCAGTTCTACAAGCCAATAAAATCAGTTACCACTTCGACAATGGCGAGGTGCTTTTCAGTGATATCTCTTGTTCGTTAACGCAATCTAAAGTCGGGTTAGTCGGACGTAATGGGGTGGGGAAATCAATTCTCGCTTCTATTCTAACCAAGGCTCTTTGTCCCACTCAGGGTGAAGTCGCGTTAAATGCGATCGTGAAAACCTACACTCAATTACCTTCAAAGCTACTGGATGGCAATATCACGGTTGCGCAGTACCTTGGGGTCGAGAGTGTTCTTCGCGCTTTGGCGAAAATTGAGCAAGGGGATTGCGACGAACAGTTGTTCGAAATTGTCGGAGAGCAATGGTCTTTGAAACAAGAGCTCGAATCCCAGCTTGGTGAGATGCAGTTACCGCGAAACACGGACTTTCTCTGTTCAGAGCTAAGTGGTGGGCAACTCGCACGCTTGCAGTTGTGGCAACTGTTTCAATCTGAAGCGCAGCTGCTTGTGCTTGATGAACCATCCAACCATTTAGACAAACAAGGTCGCGAGTGGCTTCGCGAGCAAATGAATGCCTTCACGGGTCATATATTGCTTATAAGCCATGATCGCTTTTTATTGCGAGAAATGGAGCAAATTTGGGAGCTTTCAACCTTGGGGTTAGCCCAATATGGTGGTAACTATGATGACTATAGAAATCAAAAAGAGCTAGAAGTCACTGCGGTTGAACGTCAACTAGACAGTGTCCACAAGGAGCAAAAAAGGCTTGAGCGACAAGCACAGAAGAACAAAGAGAAAGCCGAGCAAAGACAAGCAAAAGGAATGAAAGCGCGTAGAAGTGGCAGCCAACCTAAAATCTTGCTTGATGGTATGAAAGACAGTGCTGAGCGAACCATGTCCAACAAGCTGAAAAACGAAAACAGTCGTCGAGACTTGCTTGATAAGAAAGAGCACGCTTTGAACAAGAGGAGTGAGCAGTTAAAAGCGCAAAAGTTCTATATGGGTGAAAGTCATGGAGGCCGTAAAGGGCAGCTAGTCTCGATAGTTAATGGCGTCTTGCCTTATGGCTGCCAGGAGCCTATTCATTTGCAGCTAACGGGAACTAGCAAACTTTGGTTGCATGGTGGCAATGGGTCAGGCAAGTCTACCTTGCTTAATATCTTGCGGGGCAAAAGTACTTTGCTCAGCGGTGACTGTTACCTCAATACGCCGTTATTTTACTTAGACCAACACTTTGGCTTGTTAGATAACACCAAGACTCTGTTAGAGACGGTGATGGAAATGTGCCGTGGACTATTGGAAGCGGAGACTAGAACTTTGTTAGCAGGTATCGGTTTTCGGCGTGATTCGGTTTTCCGCACAGTCAAGCAGCTAAGTGGTGGTGAGAAAATGAAGTTATCAATGCTGGTGGTCAGCCATCAGCCAACTCAGCCGATACTTTTGTTGGATGAGCCTGATAACCACCTTGATCTGGAGTCTAAGCAGTTACTCGCACAGACGTTAAATCAGTACAGTGGAGCATTTGTCTTGGTCAGTCACGATGAGGATTTCGTGCAAGAAAGCGGGGTTAATGAGACTTACAGATTGAACGGTTAGCTCTCTTTGATTAAATCTCTACTTTAACTCTTTAACCACCACTTTATTGCGGCCGCTCTCTTTTGCATCATAGAGAGCGGCATCGGCGGTTTCGTAGAGTTGTTCTAAGCTGTAATTCGGTTTATTGGTAGTGACTAATCCAAATGAAGCGGTGATCACGTCCGTAGCGCGGCTGTACTGATGCTCAATCTGCAAAGACTCAATGGCTAGCCTAATTTGTTCGACAAAGCTTTTAGCTTCTTGTGGGGATTTTCCTATAAAGAGCACCCCAAATTCTTCCCCGCCAAGACGAAAACAGTAGTCAGACACGTGTTGGCACTGCTGTTTGAGGACATTGGCGAACTCGATCAACTGCTTGTCGCCGTTTAGGTGTCCGTAATGGTCGTTGTACTGTTTGAAATCGTCGACATCAATGATCACAAAGCTCAGCCAATCTTGGCTGTTTTGTGCTCTTAGAATTTCTGAAGGTACCTTCTTGTTGTAGTAACGACGGTTAAACAGCCCTGTTAATGGGTCAGTAATCGACAGCTGCTCGATTTTGTTTTTTTCGTGTAATAGCTGCTGTTCTATCTGCTTGCGCTCGGTGATTTCACTGTTGAGTTTGTCATTTAACTTCGACAGCTTGCTCGTCCAGTAGCTGAGTAAGATGAGTACCGAGAGTGAGACAAGAACAATCTTCCACACTAGGTTGTAGTCAACGCCATGTTCATATCGAACGGTTACCCAACGTGAGTAAATGGTCTGCTTCTCTTCTTCAGACAAAGCATCGAGCGACTTTTGCAAAATACTGCTTAGTATTGGCCAATCACTTCTGACCGCCATTCTAATATCGATGCGATAGGGTGTAAGACCAGACACTTTTAAGTTGGTGTAACCTTCTCGCGTCATGACATAGTTTGAGGTTGCAATGTTACCCACATAAGCATCAACTTTGCCTGACGAGACAGACTCTAAGGCATCTGAGACGCTTTCAACTCCAACTAACCGCACGTCAGGGTGGTTCTCTTGAAGCAATTCGTACGAGCTATAGCCTTCAACCGCCGCAACTCTCATGCCGTCGAGCGCTTTTATATCACGAACATAAGGAATGTCTTGATTGGTAATAATCATGAGTGGAAAGCTAAGGTATGGGCGAGTGAAATCCAGATACTGTTCGCGATCTTGTGTGATAGGAAGGGCAGGATAAATGTCTAGTGCGCGTTGTTTTGAAGCTTCAACAACCTCAGACCAGCTCATATTGGTACTGGGGATTAACTCAACCCCGAGGCGTTGAGCGATGAGCTTAATGTAGTCTGCGGCTATGCCGAGATATTCTCCGCTGCCGTCAACATACTCAAAAGGGGGCCAGTCGATATCAATGGCGAGCCTAAGCTGGTTATGTTGCTTTAGCCATTTGGTTTCTTCTGCAGTGAGTTTAAGGGCTTTCGTACTTTGGTAGTAAGTATCCAATAAGTACTTGATACTGAAGTTATACAGCTTATCGCTATCTTGCTGTTTAGAAAGTGTTCTGAAGTCTATTCTTTGCCAATTATCATCGATAAAGCTTTGAAACTTCGCGACGTTATCATGGTTTATTGAATAGAACGTCGAGTTAAACTGGGTAGATTCGGCGATAAAGTCATGTTTATCAAGGTAGTCTTTCAGCATGATTAAACTCCATGCCGCTTCCGTAAAGTGACCACCGATGGAAATATAGGGGGCTCGGTTCTCAATGACTCGAAGGGCTTCCGGTAACCAGTCAATTCCGCCTATAAAGATCGAATCCATAGGGATACCGAGTTCTTGCATTCCGTCTCTCGCCCCAAGGGCTAAGGTATCGGATGCTGCCCAGATCATATTGATCTCAGGGTGAAGTTTGTAAAACCATTTAAACTGCCGTTTCGCCTCCTCTCTACTCCAACTCACGTTGGAATCCCCTTCTGCGGCAACCGTGACAATGGGGTTATGGCGAATGAACTGGTAAAGCCCTTGATTGCGTTTTTGGGCAGATAGTTCCTTTAGGTTGCCATTGAGAACCAGCATGTTGACCTTGTCGACTTGACCTTGAGCCTTCAGTAGCAGTTGTTCCGCAAGTACAGCGCCAGCTTTGGTATCGTTGGGTGTTATTTCTCCAATCCAGTAGCGGTACTTGGTTCGGGGGAGGAAATCACGAGAGTCGAAGCCTGTGTTGAAAAGCACACTAGGTATTTTGCACTTCTCAGTAATGGCAAGGAGCTTTTCGCCTATCTGTTCGTAGTTCATGAATAGAACACCATCTACACCTTTTTCACATGCTTGGGAGACTTGTTGTAACATGGTCTTGGGTTGGTTTTCGGCATCGTAGACTTGCAAGGTAACGCCAAGATCGCTGGCCGCTGCTTGGGCGAATCGAATTTGCGACTGCCATGCGGCGCTTTCGGTACGAGGAACAAGCAGTGCTATCTCTGTACTTATAACCTGAAAAGGTAACAACAAAAAAAACAACAGCAATACGGAAAGCTTCATCAGTACCGTTTAGATGATGGGTTTTCTCTAGTATAGCAGTCGCAACTTTAGTCAGGTGGAGGAGGGTTGAATGGTACTTAAGTTTGAGTCTCTTCTCTCTCTCATTGGCCTAACGGATCAGGCTGGTTGGTTTGATTTGGCTTTTCGATATTGGCTAGGGGTCATACCCGTAATGCGTGAAAACTCTCGGTTAAAGTTAGACTTAGTCTGAAAGCCCGAATTCATGAAAATCTGTGTTATGGAATCTTGCGAGCCGCGTAACGCCTGTTGCGCATGAGCGATTCGGTAAGAGTTGATTAGCTTTGAGATATTTTGATTGTGTACTTGGTTTACCGCGATGGAAATGTGTTTTGCAGGAACCACGATTTTACGACTGAGTTTCGCAAGCGTCAGTTCAGGGTCGAGATAGAGAAACTCACGGCGTATTTTCTCATCTAACATTGAAGTAATCTCGTTAGCGCGCTCTTTTGACAAGGTTACAGAAGAAGCGGTATCACTCCCCAAGTCATCTGATTGTGCTTTGGATTTATCAGCCTCTGAGACAGGTGTGTTTATTCCGACAATGACAACAGCGATAGAGAGCGTTGGTAGTAGTACTAGGTGGGCAACAGTCAGTATATATAGCGACATTTCCCCGTCGTTATAAGCAAAGTCTAATGACATTAATGTATCGACGAGTGCTGAAAACAGTAGCATCCAACCCGCTATGCTCTCTGCTTTTTTAACGCCTTCCCAGTTTCCTAGTGAAACATTGAGCATTAGCGAATCTTTTCCAGAAATGCGAATCAGAGCCAAACCATAGCCGACATAGATCAGAGTGAGGGATTCATCTATTGGAAGCGAAAACCACTGCTGAGTGGCGGAGCTGATCAGTATATACGTCGGCACGACGAAGTGTTTTGCGAATGACCATCGATTGGTTCTTCGGCTTGTTGAGAATGTGAACCACGCAACGACAGGTATTACGGAGGCTAGAACGGGTTGCAGAAAGCTAAACAGCGAGATATCAAATGTCCATCGCAAACCTACCATCGCGGTTGTTGTCGCGCACAAACCCAGAAAAAAACAAGCTGCTTTGGTTTGTGTCCCGAAACGCATATATAGAGTCATCGCCAATAGCCCAAGTAGCATTGAGACAACAAAAGGCACAGGAATGGCAAGCATAATCGGTCCTAGATGAAGTTTGAGTCCGTTTCGAGTACCAATAAGGATAACTCTTTGAAATTTAATTAAAACCAATAATAGGACAAATACCAGTTTTGAGACGACCTAGAACGTGTTTTAGGTCTTTTTACTTTTCATGCCGCGAGAAAATAGCCTCGTCACTTATACATAGAGAGGATATTTATGCAGTTCTATATATTGGCTTGGAAACGTAGTTTTGACTTCTTAGGCGACTCATCAAGGCAAGAATTTTGGTGGTTCTTATTGGTTCATATCGTAGTCACTGTGGTGTGTATATGGGCTGATGTTGGTTTAGCGATGGGTGGTTGGTTCGATGTTAGCTACAGCGTGTTGAGTTTAGCTCCAACACTAGCAGCAATAGTTCGTAGGCTCCATGATATTGGCAAGTCAGGCTTGTGGGGCTGGGTGTTTATCGTGCCAATCATTGGACCATTTTGGTTGGCTTACTTGTTGGCTCAACCGACTCTTACGCATATGACTGAGGAGGCGTCAGCATGAAAAACGTCATCAAGCTTCTATTTCTAATTTCGGTATCCGCAGTTGCTGTTGCCTCGCAGGAAGTGCCATCCAACTCGTTAGGCGTTATCGTCGCAGAGCAAATGACCCAAGGGCAATTAGTTTGGTTAAAAGGAAGAGTTGGAAATGCCATCTACCGTTTTTCAGATCCAGATGGTCGCGATTGTACAATGGAGCTGCCAGTGGCTATCGGCAGTGTGTCAGATTCTGGGTTAGGGTTCAGCGAGACAAAAGGCTTCACCCTTTATGTGGTTAGTGAAAAACTCAATCAGGCAATTCAACGTGGACAACGAATCAACAGTGAAAAATGGCGCTTTTCACCTAACGCAAGTGAGTCTCCTATCGACGGTTTCATTGCTGGGGGGATCAGTAAAGATGAAGGGTTTATATTGAACTCGAAGAGGAGATGGATCTCTTGGTTTATGGGAGAGGAAGCAAAACTAGAGTGCAGCTAAGCGAAAATAAAATGAGTTGATGCCACTCGCTTTTGCTTACAGAACAAAACGAAGGGTTACGGCAACAAAGGCATGGTCACTGGCTTGCTTATCTTTCTCAAAACTGGGGTTGATCAAGTGGGCATCCAGTGTCTGGTACTCTGTGACGTCAGCCATCGAATATTGGGAGTCCGGTTGAAACTCCTGTGACAGCAGAATGTAGTCGAGCACATTCCCTTTTGAAAAATGATAGTGAGTGGATGGTCGCTCACTTTCAATTGCCGATGCAGATTGAAGTTGCCAGCTGTCTCTTAGCCTGAGTTGTTTATCATCTTCATTGACTTGCTGGATCAGTAAGCCAGTAATATTACTGCTTATCGTTTGGTTCATATCTCCCATCAGAACGGTTGGGATTGGGTGGTTGTTATATTGTTGTTCCATAAACAGTCGTAGCATCACGGCTTCCCATCCCCTTTGCTGGCTTGATAACCATTGACCTACAAGGGAGTGAGAATTCTCAGCGTCAAGGCTGTCTGTTGGCCGTTGTGACTTAAGGTGACAGACATAAACGGCTACCTCGCCGATATCTGGTACATCAACCGTCGCATAAATCGGTTTGCGGCTAAACTCAGGCGTATCCACTTGATAGTGTTCTTTAATTGAATTGAGCGGCGTAACAGCGCCTAGGCTCACGATTGGATATTTTGAAGCTAGGGCAACGACTGGTTGAGAACAAATATAGTCCTGCTCCAAATGAGGCTCATCAACGACGGCAAAATGAGGGTAGCCCAGCTCTTCAAACATTATTCGCGCGGCGTCGATACTAAACACTTCTTGAACACCAACAATGTCCGCTTTTAGGATGTTGAGCTTTTCTTGAGTCCAGCGACACTTCTCTTTCCATGCTTCGCCATCATAGATGTTTTCAAAGTCGTAAAACGCCTGTGGAGGCTCTACAAAGTTAAACAGATTCGCCGTAGCGAAAGTCAGCGTTTTATTGGTCAGCAATGGAACGGCTCTACAAATTCTAAAAGTTTAGTGTAATCAAAATCCCACTAACTTGCTGTAGCTGAATAGTTTTACTGGGTAGATTTTTGTCAAAAGGTTCAGGTAGAGGATTAATTAACTGCCAATTAATTGATATTGATTATGGTTCTCATTTTTATGAGGTGTCACTATTGAAGGTAATCGATCTCGCATCGCTCAATGCGGTCTGCCTAACCAGTAGAAAAGGGACAAAACATGTATGGTTTGTTAGTCACATTACATATACTTGCGGCGACTATTTGGACAGGGGGGCATATTGTACTAGCGGTGGTCGTGCTGCCTAGGGTGCTACGAGAACGCTCTGCCCAGCGACTTTTAGATTTTGAATCTGTCTATGAAAAAATAGGTATGCCTGCGCTAGTTATTCAAATCATTACAGGGCTAATGTTGGCATACAGAATGTTACCTGATGTGAGTTTATGGTTTGATATGTCTATTCCAATTTCGCGCGGGATTGTCGCTAAACTCACTCTGCTTTTACTCACTTTTCTATTCGCATTAGATGCAAGGTTCCGAGTGATTCCTAAATTATCAGAATCTAATCTCACTGATATGGCATTGCACATTATTCCGGTTACTGTTTTCTCAATACTGTTTGTTATTGTTGGCGTATCTTTTCGAGTTGGGTGGTTGTACTAGTAGAAAGTAAAAGTGTTTTCTTTAGCTAGGGCTATTTGAGAGCAAGCACTACCCAGTATCGGCTTTTTAACCATAGCCATCTAAGTATTTACTTAGGGCTAGATAAACATTTTAAATCGGTTTTTCCAATCAATAACATGCTCAATAAAAGCATCGACTCTTGCTGGGCGATTTCCTCTGTCTCTATACATCATATAGACTTCTTTACCGGGAGCCAGCCAGTCAGGCAACAACGGCTGTAGGTTGAAGTGTTCCTGATTAAGGTCATGAAAATAATAGGTGGGTATCCAAGCAATCCCAAGTCCTTGAATGACTGCATCGCGGACAAGTAGAACATCATTAGAAGCGAAATGACATTTAGGCTGCTCACAATATGTTTCATTGGTTAGCTGGTTGATTAGCGTCCAAGTGCGGTCGTTGTTTAAAGTAATTAGTCGATGATTAACCAGTTGTTTAGGATGAGTGATTGGTTCGTACTGCTCTAAGTAACTCCGTGATGCGCATAGCCCGAAAGGAATTGACCAAAGTTTACGAGCAATCCAATCCTGCTCGATGAGATCCCCGAGACGAAATGTGACGTCGATACGATTGGAAACTAGGTTGACCTTTTCATTTTGCACATCTAAATCAATGCATATGTTGGGATGCTTTTCCGAAAATTCATAGACACATCTCTTTAACCACATTTGGGTCATGTTGATTGGGGCTGATATCTTGAGTGTGCCCGATAGGGACTGGCGCTCGGTTGCAATGCGAGTTGTAACGTTTTCTAAACCTTGAAGTAAAGGTTCACATTGCTGCCTATACCTTTCTCCATCTGGTGTTAATACGAAATGATGCGCACTTCTGTTGAGTAATCGACATCCTAAGCTAGTTTCTAGCTTTTTAAGCTTTCGGCTCAAGGTTGCAAGAGGAATATTTAAGTGCTCAGAGGCTTGTGTAAGGCTGCGATAACGCGCTATGGAAACAAATAAATATAAATCGTCTAGAGAATGAGATTCCATATTTGAAATTACCCCTCCCATAAGTGTCTATTAAAAGGCAACTATGAAATATATAACCTTGCTGAGTCAAGTTTATAAGGAGACTTTATGTCTAAACATTTATCTGTTTGGGGCGGCGTTGTTATCGCTATCTTTTTCTGGTCTAGCAACTTTAACGTCATTAAAGCTATCGATGGAAATATATCGCCGCTAGTTTCCGCAGCTTTAAGATTTTCAATAGCTGCTTTGATTTTACTGATATTGAGATGGGGTATGCGATATCCACATGAAGTAAAGCTTAAGAGTAAAGACATGTTCTCGTTGTTTATCATCGCGACAATCGGAGTCACTCTACAAAACTGTTCAATTTTTTATGCGATGACTTTCACTGTTCCCGTCAATGCGGCAGTCGTTCAAGCAAATATGCCTCTAGTAGCTATTTTGCTCTCAGGGCTCATTCTTAATTCCCCCATTTCGTATAAAACAATCTTAGGTGCGTTAGTGAGCTTTGTTGGAGTGATTATTGTCATTACTGGTGGGGAAATGACGTCAATAGCACTGAATATTGGTGACATTCTTATGGCGTGCGCCTTGTTGAGTGGTTGTTTATATACGATTTTAGCGAAGCGTTTGACACCTCATATACCTGTAGGACAGCAACTGAGATGGGTGTTGAGCATTGGTGCTATGCAGATGCTATTTATCGCAACTCTTCAAAGTGATTTTGGCAAAAGTATCGATTCAATTGGTGTTCAGGACTTGACACTAATAACCTATATGAGCCTATTCGGAACTTTGATTGCATATTACTTTTGGATGAAAGGTGCGATAGTCCTTGGACCGGATAAAACTGCATCGTTGTTTAATATCATGCCTGTGTTTACTTTACTAATTTCGATCTACTTTGGTCAGCATGTTGAATGGGTTCATGTTTTAGGTATTGTTTTGGTCGGTATTGGGGTGTTTATTGGCAACTCAAGTCCCTTTAAAAAGGTATCGATTGAAGCGGTGAAAGCATAGTTTTATTGAACAAGGCAGTACAATGAGTACTGCCTTTGTATTCACTCTGAGGGAAACTCAATAAAACCCGCCATTTTTGAAGTGTGCGAAGGTCAATACGCCTGCAATGACGAGCTCTAGAACCAGCGGCGGCACAACAGCTTTATCAAATCCATCAAGTACAATACCGACTACGCGACCTATCGCGACAGCTAGCATGACGACTGCAACAAAGAAGTAGCCTTCTGTATCGCCAGAAGTTAGTCCAAACACCAGCATTGACACACTGGCTAAAAATAGACCGCCCATGACGGAGCGAACGGTATTGAGACCCGCTTTACCAATGGGCTCAAGCGAGAAGTTAGCTAACATTTTTTGAGGGGCGAACATCGACATCACACCGAGTCCAGTTAGCATCAAAGTGAAAATTCCTACTAGTATTTGCAGTGTAGTATCCATAATGATTCTCCTATTCGTTGTTATTATTACGAAAATTGTTCGATAGCTTGGCGCGCGTTATCTTGCGCAGCGATATTGCCGAGCGAAGGTTCAATCGTGATTTGGTCGACGACGGGTCCAGTTGGGGAACCTTGTCGACTGGCGTAAAAGTGCCCAGACTCAAACCTTGGATCGAACAGACCATCAAGGTAGCGTTTTGCCCCTTTTTCGACGCTGTGCATCATGCCTAGCATCGGCATCAGTAGCCCGCCAACATATTTGAAGAACACTTTTTTAAGGAAAGGAAGGTCATCCATACCATTGGTGCCCGTTGTGCCACCTGGACTCATAGTGACAAATCGTAGATGAGGGTGCTGGCGTGCCATTGAAGACATCCATAGCGCAGCGGTAAGCTTGATGGTTCCATATATATCCAGTGGATCTGCTTTCGCGCCGAATTTGCTGCCGTTAGCGATAGACGCGAACTCTTCGACGGATGAACTGCTCAACTCGGGTTTGGCAACACCCATCTTAGGCACACCTCTTGCGGTTTCCGAGCCCGCGTAGAGCACGGTTGATGTAATCAGCTGCCTTTTAATGAGCTCTTCTACCAACACCGAATGCCCAAACACATTTGCCGCAAAGATATTGGTTACGCCATCTGAAGTAAGAGCATTCGGTGTGCGTCCTCCAGTGCCACCCGCGTTTAGTACAACGGCATCAAGAGGTGCAGACAGTGTTGAAACGGCGTTGCGCACCGACGATGAATCCGAAACATCAAGGATTAAGATTTCAAAAACGTCTCGGCCGGATAACTGAACCAAATTGGCTTTCGCTTCGCGTGCCTTGGTGAGATTACGGCAGCCGAGATAAATTTTATTAATGCCTTCTTCTTGAGCGAGTTGGCGTGCCGCTTCGAACCCAAGACCTGCGTTAGCGCCAGTGATTAATACCGTTTGAATAGTACCCATGTCTTTCTCCATTGGTGTGATTGCTGACTAAGGATTAAGTTACCATGGTTGAAAAATGGACTGTATATAGGTAAAAGTGGACACTGTGCTTCAAAAATGAACCACAGGAGAATGGACGTGAAGAAGAATGATAGCTATGCCTTCAACTGGGATGATCTTAAGTATTTTTTGGCCGTGGTACGCAGCGGGACTTTGCGAGGCGGGGCGGATGACATTGGTGTGAATCACACCACTTTAACTCGGCGAATTTCAGTGATGGAAGAACAGGTAGGGAGTCGGCTGTTTGATCGCTCTAAACAAGGGTTGGTACTAACCCAGATCGGTGAAGAGCTACTGCCTTACGCAGAAAGAGTTGAAGACGAGATGACATCTGCGTCGAGAATGATCATCGGCAGAGACTCTGACCCTGTGGGAACGGTTTATGTCTCAATGCCTCATGGGATGGCTTTGACTTCACTAATGGATGATTTGGCGCTGTTTTCGGAGCGTTATCCGGACATTACTTTAAATTTGCAGTTTGGCAATGATATTGCCAATTTGAGTCGCCGAGAAGCGGATGTATCTATTCGGGTAGCAAACGAAGTTTATGATGAAGCGGTAGGAAGAAGGCTGGTTCAAATGTCGCAAGCGGCATATTGCACTCGAGAATATGCTGAAAAGGTCAAAGACAACCAAGGTGAAGGTTTGTCATTCATTGGTTGGCATGAGCCTGAAGGGGATATCACGGCGAAGTGGTTACAGGAGAGCTATTACCCCAAAGCAACATTAAAGCATCGCGTTTCAGAACTTGTGCCACTGGTCTCTTTAGCAGCATCAGGGCTAGGGATGGCTTATCTGGCGTGTAATCTGGGGGATAGGCATCCAAACTTAGTTCGTGCGCCTTTCCAGAAGCCAATGCCCTATCGCAGCATTTGGTTATTGATGCACAGCGATCTGCGCAGAACGGCGCGAATTCGCTGCTTTGTTGACTTCCTTGCTGAGCAGGTTCAGTCGAGGGAAAACGAATTTTGGGTAGCAGGAACGGTTAAAAAATAACGTGTTAAATTACGCTTGATTGGAGTAGATCTGATAGCGATTTCGCCCTGCATCTTTCGCCTGATATAGGGCGGTATCGGCTTGCCCGAACACCGTTTCCCAATCATCGGCAAGATATTCTCTTTTACAAGAAGATGCACCAATGGAAACCGTAATGCTAAATTGTTGGCCGTTATGATACGCGATATGCGTTTCGACATTGGTTTTTAGTCGCTCTAGGGTCTCTTCTAGCTTGCTTAAATCTTCCATAGGCATGACTAAGACAAACTCTTCGCCGCCCCAGCGAACTAAGATGTCTTTCTTGCGTAAGTTGTTCTGTAGTGTCTCTACGGTTTCCTTGAGTACCAAATCCCCAATTTCATGGCCGTACTGATCGTTAAATTGCTTAAAGTGGTCAATATCGATCACGCTTACCACGTAGACAGGGCTTTGCATCGTTGAAGGGGCTTGCTCCAACCAATTTTCTAAAAAACGTCGGTTGTAGGCTCCGGTCAATGGATCGGTGGTATTTTGGTTACGTAACTCTAGGTTGGTACGTTTTAGGTTGACCACACTTCGGATCACAAAATAGGCGAGCACACAAAATAGTGCGGCATAAAGAATCTCACGCGAGCGTTGCTCTTTGAGCGTGATGGTTTGTAATTCATTTTGTGCTTCTAGTAACTCAATTTCTCGCTTGTTTAGTCGTCTTTCCAGGGCACTTTTTTCGCTGAGTATGTCTTCATTGTAGGTCTGACGATAGAAGTTTTTGCGCACTAAGTATTTTTGTTTCATAAACTTAAGGGCCTTTTCGTAGTCACCCAGTGCTTCGTGCGCTTCGACAAGCTTTGACAGTATGTCCATCTCCCAGATGATTTCGTTACTCTCTGACGCTTTCAGGATATACATGACTTT
Organism: Vibrio sp. R10-SG3-ISO10; assembly: GCF_059834185.1. Classification (NCBI taxonomy): domain Bacteria; kingdom Pseudomonadati; phylum Pseudomonadota; class Gammaproteobacteria; order Vibrionales; family Vibrionaceae; genus Vibrio; species Vibrio sp. R10-SG3-ISO10. The sequence goes on along the minus strand of NZ_JCBDHG010000022.1, from coordinate 53,805 downwards.
GTGCGCGTAAGTGATTGCCTGTTGATACTTTTTCTCTAATAAATAAGCCGCGGCATAGGCTTCATAGCAAGTTGCTAGCATCAGGCTTGTTGAACTATTTTCCGCTTGCAGGACGCAGCGCTTAGCCATAGCTAAGGCTTCTTTAGGCTGATCGACCCTCGAGAACATTTGTGACATATTGGACAGAGTCGAAATTTTGATTCTGTTTGATCCTGTTTTGTCTGCTTCCTCTAAAGCACGTTGCAAATAGTACTTGGCTTGTTCATTTTGTTCGGTCGCGAAATAGACTGCACTAGAATTAGCAAACAATATGGCTTCAAACAGGCTATTATCGTATTGGTTGTCATTGTAGAGTTTAAGCGCACGTTGAATATAAGTATCTGCACGCTCCCAATCTTCCGAAAGCATGTAGACGGTTGCGATGTTGTTCAGGGTCATGGTGCTCTGAAAGTCATCCCCAATCTCGCTGACAAGCTCGTATGCCGTTTTATAGTAGTTCAAGCTAGCTTTGATATTCGAACGCTGAATTTTGACATTGCCTAACCAACGATACGCGCGTGCTAGCAGGCGTCGATAGCCGATTTCTCTTGCTATTGGCACCACTTCATTGAGAAGGTATTCCGCTTGAAGTAACAAGTCGGAGTCTATTAGCTTTAGTGCCTGATTGAGCTTGGCCTCAGCCACTATCCAGTCGACATGGTTATCTCGCCCGATCTTCTCCATATCGGGAATAGTGGTGTTTTTAATCCCTTCGTATTTTCTGAGGTTGCCAAGGGCGAAGTAGTAGAGTGCCGTAGAAGATGGAGATGCATCAGCCGCTAGTTGGTATTCATCTAAGCTGACGGACCTTGGGCGACAAAGAGATTGGTAATAGAACTCAAGCATTGGGCGGTCTTGAGTCTCAATATGTGAGTAAAGAAAATCCTGATCAGCCGCGACATTGCAGGCAGCAATAGAGGGTGCTGCGGCAATCGATGCCAAAATGGTAACCATTATGGTAATAAGGCGTTTCATTAAATCAGGTGATCTCAACATATTAGAAGATTAATGCTTTAGTTTATCATCTTATAAATAACCTGTACGGCATTGTGGGCAATATTTAACAATGGTTTGTCCAGTCATTCCCATTTTTATTGCATTATTTTAATAGCTTGCCTTAGTACTATAGTTCACATCACGATATGATTGAAATCAATCCAACCGTTGGCAAGTTGTTCAGGTGCCGATATTTGGTCAGATATATTTAAATCTTGCATTGTGTGATACAGCGGCTGATATAGGTGCTTGGTGATCAGCTGTTTTTCTATTTTCTCTAACATTCTTAGCTGCTTACTTTCGCTTTGCTCTGCAACGGCCTCGATGACTTTTTGTTCCAACCAAAGTTTATTTTTTTTGGACAGACACGCTTGGTGGCAGTAATTACACAGTAGCCAATCAACCCAAGAAAGCAGGGTATCTTCACCAAATACCTCCCCACTGATGACAATATCCGCACTTTTAAACGTTTCGGGCCGATTGAACTCTGGATACTCCAAAACTTGTAGTTGGCACTTTATACCGAGTTGATGCAAACAATCAGTGGCGAGTTGTGCTGTCGCGATATTGGTTCCAAGCTGATAGGTGAGAATCGTTAAGGGTTTTGCTGGGATTTTAAGTTCCGCTAGTGCGCGTTTGGCGTGTGATAAATCTTGCTCGGCAATGGTTGTTGGCGTTGACAGCATACCTTTTGCACGCGCAACCACTTCGCAATGAACCCCGCTAGGTGTCCCTATACTGAGCATCAGTTGTTGCAGCCACTTACGATGAGCTCGATTTCGCATCCAAGTATGATGGTGGGGGTTCAGCATTGCATAGGTGCAACCCTGTTCCCATTTTTGCTTTGAGGTAAATTTCGCAGCTGATCTTTCCACTAAGTGGTGACCATGAACCACATCGCAGTTAAGTTCTAGGGTTTTAGCATTATCACCCACGTTCCAAATTTCGACGCCATCGATCCAAGGTCTTAAGCCGTGATAGTTCGGGTTAACGCTGAGTAATGTGCGCCACTCTGTTTGCTCTGACAGTAAGAATGAGCCGCTACCGAGTAACTTCCCGTCCTTAACTTTCGTTATGCCCATCGCGCTATGGCTAAGTAGCCTCGGCAGAAGAGAAGGCATAGCATGACTGGTGAATCTAATACAAAGCGGGTTGATTACTTCCACTTGGTCTATCAATCGAAAAAGCTCGACTTGCGCACCGCCATGTTCCATCAAACGTTGAAAATGAACCTTGATATCTTTTGCCCATAATGGACTTCCATCACTAAACTTGAGCCCCTTCCTTAAGGTTATCGTCAGGCTGTCATCAAGTTGTTGCCATGAGTGTGCGAGATCGCCATGCAGACTAGGTTGAGTTCGAACCAAGTTGGCATATAGATAACTGGCGATGTGGAGTTCGGTGCGGCGATTAATCTTGACTGGATCTAGGCAATGGGTGCCTCTATAAAAAGGAATTTGTAAGATGTCTTGCTGAGTTTGTGTTACCTGATATTGGGAAAGATACTGACTAAGAAAACTCTCTCTTTCTTGTGTATCAACGAGATCAAGTGCTGCTTCTACATTGCCTTGTTTAAGTAGGCTAGTTGCTTTTTGCTCTAGCAGACCATCAAGTGGTTGTTTTAGTTTCGCCTGCGGTAAATTTCCGCGCCCAATTCCCGATTGCCATTCAATTTTCTCTTCTTCAACCAATCGTTTAATTAGCAGCTGCGCGTTACGACGTGTACAACGTAAAGCATGGCTGAATTGATCTAATGATATTTGAGTCCAATGTTGGGTCGAGAGATTATCACGGCAAAATGCCAGAGCATTCCAATAGCGCATAAAGGTGAAATCCTAATTTTTTATTTCTATTTTTCTTCATCTTTTAATCTCGATAATAGGAGGTTCTGTTCAGGATGAAAGGAAAAATAAATGAATACGTTAGCTAAGCCTCAAACTTCAATCTGGCGTAACAGGCCATTTCAAATTCTGTTTTCCAGCGCGCTGTTTGTTGCGTTTTCAGCGCAGATTTATAACCTAGCATTACCGCTATTGGTTTATGAACTCACGCAATCATCCAAGATGATGGGGTGGATGCGCGCTGTGGAATTTTTACCAAATTTACTATTGGCGCTGTTTATTGGTGTGGTAGTCGATCGCGTTGATAAGAAGCGCTGGTCTCAAGCGATGTTGTTGGGTCAGTTGGTGGTCGTTTTGTGCTCGTATCTGGCAGTTGAGTGGCTAAGTGAGCCACTTTGGGTCCTGTTTCCCGCCGCCTTTTTGATGATGGCGTTTAACTATGGCTATCACAATGCGCGCATGACGATGATGAAAAGGGCATTGGCTCCTGAAACACAAAATACTGCGATAGCGAGGATGAGTTCGTTAAACAGCGTGATGGAAACGGTAGGGCCAGTGTTATCGGGAGCATTGATGCTAATGTCGACAATCCACAATGTTTTTCTAGCTGTGGCGGTACTTCTATTGCTTTCGTATTGGCAATTAGAAAGGTTAACGCTTGCTCCAAGTGAACCGCCAAAAAAGCAGAGTGTCTTTGCGGCATTAAAAGAAGCTTGGACGGTATTACGAGCTGAACATAATATGTGGATTATCACTCTTGCGGTGATGGTGATTAACACCACAGGAGCCGTTTTCTGGATCCAAGCGATATTCTACGCGAAATCAGAGCTTGAGTTTAACGCTTTAGAGGTGAGTTACTTGATAGCGGCATCGGGAGTTGGCGGTCTTTTGGGATCGTTCAGTGCAGATAAGCTACGAGCTAGATTTGGTTTAGGCGTGGTTTTGATTGGCTCGATAGTTTTCGAGTCTCTCGGTTTTGTTTTCCCACTGGTCATCAATAATGTCTGGGGTATGGCAGCGGCATTTTTATGGATTTCAGCGGTTGGTTTGTATAGCAGTATTTGTATTTGGAGCTACCGACAGGAAGCATTTGAAGAGAAATATTTAGGCAGGGTAGCAGGGATTACGGGTTCTCTATTTAAGCTACTGATGCCTTTTGGCTTGGCTGCATCGGGCTATGTGATTGCTTACTTTGGCATAGAAGTTATCTTTATAACTTGTTTTTTCGTTCAATTATTCGCCGCAATTGGCCTGCTGTGTTCTCAAGTAAGACGAATTGCATAGAGTTAGCTTTACATACATTTACTTTCTCAATGTGTTTCTTTACTTCCCGCTATCTAGACTATGATTACGCTGAGTAAACAAGGAACGACAATGAAAAATACGCCAGTAAATAGTTTGTTAGCTATGGCTAGTTTAGCCGCTTGGTCTAGTACGGCTAGTGCAAACGAGCTGACCACACCGATTGTAGATACCAACCAAAGCCAATGTTTTGGGCTTAGAAACACATTGAGCACTTGTCCTTCTTCTTCTGATGCCACTTTTGGACAAGATGCTCAGTACCAAGGCAATACTCCGAGCTACACCAAAAACAGTAATGGTACAGTCAGTGACAACGTGACGGGTCTCATGTGGACTCAGTCCACCGATCTCAATGGTGATGGCAAGATAGATGCACAAGATAAGCTGAGTTATGACGATGCGTTGGAATACGTCGCGTCATTGAATCACGGTGGTTATAGTGATTGGCGCTTACCTTCTATTAAAGAACTCTATTCTTTGATTTTGTTTGATGGTCAAGACCCAAGTGGTGTTAATCAGTCAGGCACAGTTAAGATGGTCCCATTCCTTGATGCGAGATACTTCGATATGAATGCGGGGGATGTTCATTCAGGCGAAAGGTTGATTGACAGTCAGTTTGTGTCGAGCACCAAGTATGTTTCTACCACCATGAACAAAGATGAAACGGTGTTTGGCGTTAACTTTATTGATGGACGCATTAAGGGTTATGGTATTGCAAGCCCCCGTGGTGGCGATAAAACCTTTTATGTTCTAGCAGTACGCGGTAACCCAGATTACGGCATCAACCAATTTACAGACAATAACAACGGCACCATCACTGATAGTGCAACGAGCCTTATCTGGCAGCAGTCTGATAGTCAGTCACAGATGGATTTTCCTCAAGCCTTAGCCTACTGTGAAAATCTTGAACTGGCGGGCAGCAGCGACTGGAGACTACCAAGCGTGAAGGAACTGCAATCTATTGTTGATTACACGCGTTCGCCTGCCACAAGTAACAGCGCGGCAATTGATCCAATTTTCAATACGACTGCGATCACCAGTGAAGCAAACCGCAAGGATTACGCGAACTACTGGAGTAGCACGACTCACGAAAACATGAGAAACGGCGGGCATGGTGCGTATGTCGCCTTCGGATCATCGTTAGGTTATATGCGCAATGCTTGGATTGATGTTCATGGCGCGGGTTCTCAGCGTAGCGACCCTAAAACTGGAGACGCGAGTCAATACCCGACTGGACATGGCCCTCAGGGAGATGCGATTCGAATTGATAACATGGTTCGATGTGTTGCTGGTGGTGAAGTCGAATTTGTTCAGCAGCCAACTTTAGCGAAGCGACCAACAGAAAGTTACCAAAATAGTGGTAGCGCTTCTTCTATGTCGTCAAAAGGCAAGCAAAATATGGCTGGTTCGAACAACGGACACTTTTCTCGCATGGATCGAAATGGTGACGGGAAAATTTCTCGCCTTGAAGCAAAAGGCAAGTTGGCAAAAGATTTCAGCCGATTTGATAGAAACAATGATGGTTATTTGACTCAAGCTGAGATACCTAGCAGAAAATAGTCAGCTATCTTGACCCGTCTATAGCTTTATAGTTTAGAGTTGATGGTATCGAATAAAAGCTATGAGTGGACGGATGTTCAAGATCTCTCAATTAGCAGAGCGGGCGGGCATTTCTCGCACCACTCTGCTTTATTACGAAAAGCTAGGCATCATTAAGGGAGCAAGACAAGCGAACGGCTATCGCTCCTACAGTGAAAAAGATCTCCAACGCTTGCTCTTACTGCAAAAATTGCAGGCTGGTGGTTTGACGCTGAAAGAGTGTCAGGCTTGCTTAGACGCACAAATCAATCGTGATTTATTGAAACACAGGCTGACTCAGCTCGATCTAGAAATCTCGCAAAAACAAAGATCACGCGAACTGCTCGCCGCGCTATTAGGCGAAAGTTCTCTTAGCGAGTGGCACGATACTCTCGACCAGCTTGCTCCTGATGCGCATTTAGACTGGCTGATCAAACAAGGTTTTGATGAGAAGCAGGCTATGCGTTTGAAATGGCTATCAAAAGATATGAATGAACACGATCGCTATATGCGAGACTTTGATCTGGTTTTCAGCCAACTTACTTGTTGGGGGCCGGGAAGCCAACAAGATACACGTTTAGCGATTCAGAAACTGCCCTTTTCACCTAAGCGTATTCTCGAAATTGGTTGTGGGCAGGGCATTGCGACCCGAACACTGCTAGATCATACCCAAGCGCATATAACCGCGGTCGATAATGAAGAGTATGCTCTAGAGAACATTAATCAAACTATGCAGCAACTCGGTGAAACAAAACGTGTGACCACCGTGTGTGCCAATATGGCGAAACTGCCATTTGAATCTAAGCAGTTTGATCTGATTTGGTGTGAGACCAGTGCGTACATTATGGGGGTTGAGAATGCTTTTAAAGAGTGGCGACATCTCTTGTCCGATGATGGTTATCTAGTGCTGAGTGATTTGATCTGGAGTGTAGAGGGGCCATCGTCCGGTGCCATGAGCTTTTGGCACAAAGAGTACCCAGACATGACCACTGAAGAGACGCGCATTGAGCAAGCTAAGCGAGCGGGATATACGCTAGTCGATTCTTTCCCTGTCAGTGATAAAGCTTGGGACAACTACTACCAACCGCTAAAAGATCGGATTAATGAGCTCGCGCAAGAGTTAACGGGATCATCTGCTCTCGCAGATTTGAAGCGCGAGATCACTGTTTATGACAACCGCAACGGTGAGTTCAACTATCAGATATTCATTCTCAAAACGGGGTGAATTTTTTGATTAGTTAGTGTTGACCTGTCTATAGCTTTACAGTTTAAGCTGCGCGCATAAACGTTAAAGAGGAACACACTATGAACTATGGTCTATTTAATCAGCAAGAGACAGACGAACTTGTTCAGTTATTCACTAAAACCTTTGGAGATTCTGAAGGCGTCGAAGAAGGAAAAGTCATTGGCACTCTAGTGAACACACTCGTAGAGACGACACCAGAGCAAGACATCGCAATTTTTGTTGCGAGAGATGAGCACAAGATTGTGGCGAGCATTCTATTTACTCGACTTGCTTTTGAGGAGGAACATGCAAGTTTTTTGATGGCTCCGGTCGCAGTTGATACTGAGTATCAAGGGCAGGGGATTGGGCAAGCATTGATCCGTCATGGTATAGAGGCGATGCGTAGCCAAGGTGTGAAGTTAGCTTTCACATATGGTGACCCAAACTTCTACACTCGAGTGGGTTTTAATCCCACCTCTGAAGAGCTGTTTAAGGCACCGTTAAAACTGAGTTTTCCTCATGGTTGGATGGTACAAACTTTATCTTCGGACACGATTCAAAGTCTTGAAGGTCGACCAATATGTGTGGAAGGATTTAATAATCCTGCGCTTTGGTAGATACTTACAGCTGCTCGTCAATCACAGGTTAAGGAACAAACCATGGAACCACGTGTCAGCATAATTACTCTAGGGGTGCGAGATTTAGAACGCTCATATCAGTTTTACTCCAAGCTAGGTTTTCCCTCTTCCAAAAATCCCGAAGAGGGGATTATCTTTTTCAAAACAGGTGGCGTGTGTTTAGCCTTGTATCCTTTGGATGCACTAGCAAAAGATGTTTCGTCTGATATGGCTGTTGTTAAAGAGGGGTTTAGTGGTGTGACACTCGCACATAATACGCGTTCAAAGCAGGAAGTGGATGACGTGTTAGCGTTAGCGGTCAGTGCTGGTGCCAAGCTAGAAAAGCCGGCTCAGGATGTGTTCTGGGGTGGCTACAGCGGTTATTTTTCAGACCCAGATGGTTATTTATGGGAAGTGGCGTATGCCGATTTTTGGCAGTTCAATCCAGACGGTTCGCTGGTTATTGATTAGGGGGATTCGTGGAGCTCAAAAGAATACATCATGTCGCAGTCATCTGTTCTGACTACAAGACTTCGAAGCGCTTTTATACTCAAGTTCTCAAGTTAGCCGTAATCGCTGAAAATTATCGCGCAGAGCGAGATTCTTACAAGCTTGATCTTGCTTTACCAGATGGAGGACAGATTGAGTTGTTCTCTTTTCCCAACCCGCCTCAAAGACCAACCAGCCCAGAAGCGCAGGGCTTAAGGCACTTGGCATTTAGCGTCGATTCAGTAGAGCAGTATGCCGCTTATCTAATCAAGTGTGACGTGGAGGTCGAGCCGATTCGGATTGATGAGTTTACCGGTAAGCCGTTTACCTTTTTTAAAGATCCAGACGGCTTACCTTTAGAGATTTATCAAGCTTAGCTTAGTAGTTCACGCTTAATGACGGTAAACACGCCAGCTTCACGGTTGCTTGGAGCGTGAAAGCGCGCAATCTCTTTAATCTTAGGGTGAGCATTGTCCATTGCGTATGAATGATAGCTCGCCTCCAGCATTTCCAAGTCATTAAGGTAATCTCCAAAACTCATGGTTTGCTCGTGAGTAAAGTTGAGTGTTTGTTGCAGGTGCTCGATCGCTGCGCCCTTCGAAGCTTCTGAGTTCATGACATCGAGCCAGATTTTTGCACTTACAACCACTTGGTGCGTCTGACCAAATGCTTTGTCGAACGTAGGGAAAACCAACTCTTCTGTACCGTCAAAGTGGCAGATGGCGACCTTGATGAAATCATCATCTACGTCGAGTAGATCGTTCACGTACTGGCACTTGTGGTAGTACTTAGCGAACTCCTCAAGCGCTCGCGGGTCTTGCGTTTCGATATAAGCGGAATGTTTACCACACAAGACAATTTGCGCGCCGGAAATACCTCTAGCTGCCTCAATGATTGATTTGATAGAAGGCTTATCGATCTCACAGCTATACAACTCTTCACCCTTGTGCATGACTAAAGTGCCATTTTCAGCAATGAACATCATGCGATCGTTAATTGGTGAGAAGGTCTCCATTAGGCTGTAATACTGTCGCCCTGAAGCCGCAGCGAAGATAACGCCTTTATCTTCTAACTGTTGGTATAGGTTAAAAAACTCTGGATTGAGCTGGCTATTTTCATCGAGAAGCGTGCCATCCATATCGGTGGCAATGAACTTAATATCGGGTGTCGGCATAGTGGCTATTGTCGTCTCTTCGGACTGTGTGTAAACGCGATACGTTACCTAACTTTTGTGACGACTCAAGTGTTTTAAATCAATCTACAATGAAATCGCTAATAATTACTCATTAACTAGACTTGATGATTCTGCTCTAACACGGCGAGCGTACTGGTTAAATCAAAGTGGACAGCAAACTCTTCATTGACCGTTTTTCCACTCAAAATACAGTTGGCGACATACACTGCACAAGCTGGGCTAAAATCAGACTCCATCAGTTTTTCTGGGTCATCGTGGGTTAAAACTCCCTCAATGATGGGCAAAGGAAAGCCCCAAAAGTGCAGTAGGTAACCTCCAAGCTGTTCTGATTTGGTTTTAAACAGATATCGCTCTAGGTGCGATTTATCGTTGCCTTTAGTTTTAGGATTTAGAAACGCGCTCATTAAATCTGGGGCTATTTTCATTCTGACGTACTCACCAATACGGTGAAGAATGCCGACTAAAAAAGTCGTATCTTTGAGATCCGGTTCCACTAAGGTTGAGGCGAGATTTGCGACTTTAAGGCTGTGCGATTGGATCTTTTCCAATGGCTTGCTCGGTTCATTCATGGAGACAGAATAGACTTCAAGCATGCCGATAATATTAGTGACCACTTGGCCACCTAAACGAGTGATTGCTTCAGAGATACTCTTGATCTCTTTGCGTCCTCTAAAGATGGCATTATTAGAGATCTGAATGATCTTAGCGCACATTGCCGGCTCTTCACTGATGAGTTTCGCTACGTCATGCATCGAGGAGTTGGGATCGGCAAGGGTGCGCTTAACATCAAAGAATAGCTTAGGTGCAACTGGCAACGAAGTAATTGTACCAATTGCATTTTGAATCACTCGATCCGGGAATAATTCAAGAATCTCTTCAATACGTTGGACCTCTGCTTTGATGACGCTAGGATCGCAGGGTTTCATAAAAGCTTGGTGGGCGAAAAAACCACCTTTTATAGTGACATCAGGATCCGAATATCCGGAAAGCGAAGCACGAATAATACCTGGGTGTCTTTTACTCACCTCTTCAAGTAGTTCAGCACCGTTCATCTTAGGCATAAGCATGTCCGAGATGATTAAATCCACCTCATGCTCCTCTAAAAACTGCAAAGCTTCCTCACCGCCTTCTGCGGTAAATATCTTCCATCCAGTTCCAAAAAGGGCTCGCTTTAATCCGTTTAGGATCATGCGTTCATCATCAACTAGCAGCAGCTTCATTATCTAGTCTCTCTTCTGTGCCAACGCTTACGTTGTCTAACGGTAGTGAAATCGTAAAGGTGGTTCCCTCACCAACAGTACTCTCGGTGTTAATTGCTCCTTTGTGTAAATCGACGATAACTGAGTAGGCTAAACTTAGCCCTTGCCCTGTACCTTTACCGACATCTTTTGTGGTAAAGAAAGGATCGAATATCCGGTCAATAATGTTACTCGGTATACCTGTGCCATTGTCTTGGATGCGAATCTGAGCAGCATTTTCTTCAAGATGTGTGGAGACTTTAATTGTGCCTAAAGTGCCATCTTGGCGACCAAATCTTTCTTCAATCGCATGAGCCGCGTTAATGATGAAGTTAAGCATAACTTGGTTAAATTCATCACGGTAACAAGGGATAGCCGGTAATCTAGAGTCAAAATTGGTTTCTACTTCAGCGACATATCGCCACTCACCGCGTGCAATGGTGATGGTCGACTCAATGGCTTCAGCAATATCGACTTGGTGCATTTCGTGGTTACTAGAATGTGAGAAAGATTTCATCGCTTTTACGATTCGGCTAATGCGTTGCAGCCCCTCTAAGGACTGATCCAGTGCGAGAGGGATTTCCTCGGCGATAAAGTCCATATCGCTTTCAACAATTTCACTTTTAATTTGGGCTTTCAGCTTTTCGATAGGTTCATCTTCTGACTTTTCAATGGTTTCTGTAATTTGGTTGATAGTGTTAAGACAGGTTTGAAAGGCGTCTTTCAAGAAGATTGTGTTATCAGAGACATATTGAGTTGGCGTGTTTATCTCATGAGCGATACCAGCGGCAAGTTGCCCCATCGACTCCAATTTTTGCGCTTGTCTTAATTGCTGCTCAAGCTCCATACGCGTCGAAATATCACGAATAACACAGTTAAACAGCTTTTTCTCTTCATTTCGGATTGAAAGTGCAGAAAGGCTAACTTCAATAGGGAACGAGCGCCCATCTCGTTTTATCCCTTCTGTGGTTAAATTGTTTCGATGCTCCAAGTCGTTGTTGGCACCATTTTGCAACGAAACTTTATCAAAGGTTGGCATTAAGTCTTCGATGTTTTTATGGTCGATCATCTCTTGTTCATAGCTGAACATTCTCAATCCCATGTCATTGATGCTATCTATGATGCCATCCTGGTCAACAATAATGACGCCGTCGGCGAGATTATTGAGGATATCTTGTTCACGTAGCTTACTGGCGACAATGGAATGCTCAGCTCGTTGGAGTCTTTGGTCGACAATGGAAGCAACGAATGTTGCTGCACAAATTAGCAGCACAAATAAAGCTACGATCAAGGCAATGTTGTGAGCGTCGCTCATATGGTTATGAGCTGCAGGGGTATCGGTTAAGGCATAAAAGCTCACAGCGCCCATGGCAGTGTAATGCATACCAGCAACCGACAGGCCCATTACAGGGGCAATTAAAGCTCTATGGGTAACGTTTTCACCATAGTTACGATTGCGAAGCTTGATCATGTAAATAGAGATACAAGCAAATAAAAATGCAATCACAATAGAGAGAACAAACCAAGTGAAGTCATAGACCATCAGGGCGTCCATCTGCATTGCTTCCATACCGAGGTAATGCATTGAGCCAATGCCCAATGCTAAATACAATGCGCTAAGCTGGATATCTAACAGCGAAAATCGTTGACTATAAAGGACTTGAAAAGCGAAGTAGGCACCAACGACAGGAGGAACAAAGGACAACGCAGTTATACCGGGGTGATAGGTCATTTGAGCAGGCACCATGAAAGCCAACATGCCTGTGAAATGCATTGCCCAAACACCAAGTCCAAAAACAATGCTGCCAAACAATCGCCATAAGCTTACTGTTTTGTGCTCATTTGAACTCCACATTCGCTCAATGACGATCAAGCAAGAGTAAGCGGCTAAGCTAGAGACAAGAATGGAAAGTAAGACCAAAGAGTAGTGGAACTCTCCTTGGAGTAAATTGTACTCCGTTAAATCAACGGATCTAAATCGCCAAAACTCTACCATAGCCCAACCTGCCCTTTGTTTACGTTGTTAGTTATTCCATTAAGGCGCTGATTACATACTCTGCGCTTTCTCTTCACTCTTAGCTTGTTCGTGTTCTTCTGGCTCTATCATGGTTACCCAAACTTCCCCGGCTACCGCTTTGTTCTCTAGGCAGTGGTGCACAATGTTCATCAAGGTTTGAGTCACCCTCTGCCCTTTTCTCGCAATAAGCTGATCACGGTTGGTTCGAATCTCTTGCTCAATAATCATGTTGGGGTTTAGGAAGCTAACATCGACGAAAATTTTCGGCGGTTCAAAATCGAGCGTTGACTTAAAAGCGCTGAGTATATTCGGATCATAAAGATGTTCTTGGCTGTCGAGCTGTTCAACGGCATCAGGGATGGTATAGCCGGCACTTTCAAGTTTTATATAGTCACAGACAACCTTAAGCATTCTTGAACCGTAGGGTAAGTCGGTTCCCTGAACGTCATCAATGGGATTACCTTCTCCGTTAAAGCCTTTTTCTTGGTAGAGAATAGTCTTGGCGATACCGCTCATCCTTGGGATTTGTTTGAGTAAATCCGATGAAAGGCAAGGGTGCTGCTCAAAAAGCTGACGATCTTCTTCAGTGACAACTTGCCCACTACTAATATTTTCTAAGGTACTCTGGGGAAAAATGATGAAGCCGAGTTGAGACAACTGAACCATAGGTTCAAAACTCCAATGGGGCTTCAAATTAAGTGCTTTACTTAACTGCTGCATATGGAATTGAACCTTATTACTACGGTCATTGATTTCAGGGCTGACAAGAGAAACGACATCGCTGAGGACATTAATGACGCCTTTTAACGTCTTGTTAAGCAGTACTTTCTCTGCGACGATGAGTTCGTATTGCTTTATTGCTGAATTAATAAATCCTAGCAGTTGCTCAGGCGTACATGGCTTATTAATAAAACGAAATACGTCACCCAAGTTGACCGCATCGACCGCTGTTTGTTGGTCAGCATTACCGGTAAACATCATGCGTACGGTGTCAGGTGATTTTTCTTTCACCGCTTGCAGCAATTGCAGGCCATTCATTACAGGCATTTGCATATCAGACACAATCACAGCGTATTGCTTCTTGGAGACGAGTTCGAGTGCTTGCTCGCCACTGTTTGCAAGATCAATATCAACATGACTTCTCAGCGTCCGACGGAATGAGTTGAGAATATTCACTTCATCATCGACTAAGAGTACTGGTTTCTTCATTGATTATACTCACGTAGTTGCACTTAAGAACAAGTTTAGTACATACAGTGAGTTATCAAGGGTTATTGAGTTTTTTACTACTTACTAGTTAGAGAAGTGCGAAGTGAGAAGTTTTATCGAGTTGATAATGGATAACGCAAAGGAGTGATCATCGCTAAATAAAGAGGAGACGACTCCTCCTTTGCTCTAGCTGTAAGGGGAGAACTAATCTATTTCCCCACAAAAGCGACAACAACCTTATCGTCATCTAGTGATCTAGAGAATACATAGGCGTTGTCGTTGTCTATTGGCTGATGTTTCCCCGCACCAATTGCTGGGTGGTTGTGGCGGAACTGACCGACGGTTTGCCAGTGAGAAAGTAAGGCTTTCCTTTTATCATCAAGCTGCCAGACCATATCGGAACGAGTCCCTTGGTGGAAGTCGTCTGCATATGGGCCAAGTTCTCGGCCGATTTCATCACCATAATAAACCTGAATAGCACCGGGGCTAAGGAGTAGGGCATTGGCGGCGTTTCGCTGCATGTCAAAAGATTTAAAGCGGTTGAAGAACAGCTCAGTATCGTGAGAGGACATATAACTCACAGGTGTATAGCTAGGGGTAGATTGTATTGAGTCTGCATAGTTCTGGTAGACGTCTTGCATCTGGCTAAAGCAGGCTGCACCTTTATCGAGTTTCTTCTGCATATCGAAATTGATTAGCGCATCGAAACCTTGATCCGCATACGGTGATCGGTAAGCCGAGTGGCCCCATACTTCTCCCATCATCCAGAACGGTTGACCAGACTTGCCATTTTCACTGCGCCACTGCTCTAGGTTCTCGCTTGCGGCTTGTTTTAGCTTAAGCCAAACGTCCCCTTCAACGTGTTTTACTGTATCGACCCTAAAGCCATCAATACCAAAACGTTTTACCCAGTCCGACTGCCACTCAACCAAGTAATCCGCCACTGTGTAGTCAGGTTTAGCGACAACGCGAGTATCTGGGTTGTTGAGTAGCCACTTAGGAGGTGTAACCGGTTTTGTTGATTCAGTAATAAAGTCTGGTAAGCCTGCTAAGTTCATTGTGGCATCGCTGCTACCGGGTTGTGTATAGCCCGGTAAACCTGCTCGAACCCAATCTGGGCCCCACCAGTTTTGCCATTGTTTGCTTTGATAGTCGATGGCGTTATTAAAACTGTGCCAGTTTTGACCTTGTTCAGGAGTCCATTTTGCCCACTGCTCTGGCATTTTCGAACGATCGACCACTTCGAGATTATCAAACTGCATATCAGCAAGTGTGCCATAACCAGCATGATTAACGACGGCATCGAGAAGGATCTTAATGCCGCGTTTGTGCGCTTCCTCAACCAAGGTTTTCAGGTCTTGTTCGTTACCAAAGTTTTGGTCGATTTTAGTGAAGTCCCGTGTCCAGTAGCCGTGGTAAGAATAGAATGGGAAGCTGCCACTTTCGCCTCCGCCAACAAAGCCATGTACTTGCTCAACAATCGGAGAGAGCCAGATCGCATCTGTACCAAGGCTCTTTATATAGTCGAGCTTTTCAATCACACCTTTAAGGTCGCCACCGTGGAAGGTACCGACTTCCTGTTTACCGTCTTTCTGGCGCCCGTAACTCTGATCATTGCTGGTATCTCCATTGCTGAATCGGTCGACCATCACAAAGTAAATATTGGCATTCTTATAGGTAAATTCTGGCTTACCAACGGGAACAGTTGGTTCAAGCAGAACTAAACCGCCACTGTGCTTTGACGGAGTGATGGTGACCGAACCATTGTTAACCGTCACAACTTGCCCACTTAAGGCATCTTTGAGCTCCGCACCGTCTGGGAATGTATCACCCAGATTTAAGGTAACTTCTTCACCAGTGTACTTTTCGCATTTTACATCAGGGATAGGTCGGCTGAATGTCTGTTTGCTCTTCTTTGCTTCTCGCGCAATGGTCAGCGTGTTGTTCTCTTTATCGAAGGCAAACGAGTAGTCGCCACCGAAGCGGACTTTCAGTGGCAGGACGGTATCTTCTCCGCAGTTAAGTGACAAAGGTCGACGAAATCTGACTTTCTGACCTTCAACCGCGGAACAGTTACCATCAATACCCGACACGGTGAGTTGATATGTTTCTTTGCTCAACGACATGACTGCGGGCTCAGAGGCTGACAATGGAACATCGCGACTGGTAGTGGTGGTCGATAAAGTTAAAGTTGGACTTGCTATAGCAGGCACGCTGAATAAAACGGCAAGCATGACTGGATTGGGTTTAAACAGACTATTCACGTTACATCCTTGAGGTTGTTATTTTTATACCCCACTACCCTAACTGAGCTTCGCAGACGTAACATCATTCCCAGCGTCTACGCCTTAAACAAAGATGTTCATCACATTCCTTATTGCTAGGGGAGGAGTAAGGATTATTGATAGCGTCGATAGAAGTTGATCTTGGTTCAAACTTGGGAAATTACCCTCGAACTGCAGTGCAAACTGTTGTTGTAGAAATGGTGAGTAAACTTTAAGCAATTAAGCGTTGGTGGCGCGTTTTATTCTCATAACTGATACAAATGACAAAGTTTTTCAGCCGAAACTAAATTCTAATCACCTTTAACCTGCGAAACCCCTTATGTAACCTATACTTATATCTTGCTTATTGATAATTGTGTCGAATATAAAATGCTGGAAATGCGAGCTATATTTGATATTTTGTGCGTATATTCTGACAAAAACTATAACAAAACGTTTCTAGCTTCTTGCTCAGCCTGCAGGAGTGTGATTAGGAGACCTTATGGACGTAGAAGTATTACGCCAAGCCGCGATAGTAAAAGAAGTTTCTGGTGATGTTGTTGCTGTCAAACCAGATGGAAGTGCTAAGAAAGTCGTTGTAGGCGATACCATTCCTAGTGGTGAAATCGTTATTACAGCCAACCATTCGACAATTTTAATGGAATCCTCTGAGGCTGCCATTAATCTCGACGCGAACACTCTGGCTACAGAAGATGACCTCGGTGGTTGGGGAGTTGCCCCGGTTGCCGGAGAAGTGAACTTTGACCTTGCTCAATTGGGTGAAGGTGCGATCAGCGAAGATGAATTAGCAGCCATTCAAGATGCTATCTTGGCAGGCGCTGACCCTACAGAGTTGCTAGAAGCTACGGCGGCAGGTGCAGGTGCCGCAGGCTCAGCAAACGGTGGCTTCGTTACTATCGACTACAACGGCACTGAAGTTCTGGCGAGTACTTTCTTTGAAACGTCGGGTTTTTCTACAGACTCTACCGAACAGGTAGATGATGAAATTAGACCGATTATTTTTGCAGGTGGCGGGCAAAGTATCAGTGAGTCGCTGATTGAGGGTTCTTTGTCTGATGGAACCTACCCGCAATCTGTCACAAGCTCTGTGACCGTTGTGGCTGCTGACCTTTCTTTAGATCCTACGACGTTTGTTCCCGCTCCTACTTCTTTAGCATCGCTACTGAGTGAACTTAATTCCGACATTACTTCAAATGGCGAAGCGGTTACATTTACATATAACGCTACAACTAACACCATTGTTGGTATCGATGGTGATGGTAACTCTGTCCTCACTATAGATATAGATGCGACTAGCGTAGGTAAAGATGTAAATCTAGAGCTAACCACCACAATTTCACAGCCAATTGATCACACGCCTTCTGTTGGTGGAGGCCAAGTCGCTTTCACAGGCGATCAAATTACCGTTTCCTTTGATATTACAGGTACAGATACGGGTGGAAACCCAATCCAAGCTCCGATTGACGCTCAGGTAACCATTGGGGATGGTACCGATCCTAGTGTTGCAAATATTACTGAGACCAATGTCTATGAAGCGGGTTTGGACGACGGTTCGAAGGTTGGTGATACAAGCACTACGGCAAGTGGAACCATCACTTTTGCTGCGGGAAGCGATGAAGTTACTCAGGTACAGATTGATGTCGATGCATTCAATTCCTCTCAGCAAACATCACCAATTACTTCGCAAGGCGAAACCGTTGTATTAGAAGCGGTTGCAGGCCAGCCTGGCGTATATGTTGGTTATATTACGCTAGAAGGAAATCGAGTAGATGTACTTCGCGTTACGCTTAATGATGTCGTTAAAGGTGGGACTGACACGTCACCCACTTTTAATGCAGGTTATTCGATTGAACTGCTTGAAGAGGTCGATCAAAGCCAACAAGGCGGTGCACTAGACCAAGACTTCGTGGCGATCTCATTGCCAGTCTTTGGGATCGATGCCGATAATGACCAATCATCGCGTTCGAACCTAGTGGTGAATGTGGGCGATGACATCCAAGTCGTCACTGATGGCTCAATCAGCGTGGTTGAGCCAACGGTAGGCCAATCGGCGCAAAGCAACGAGATTGATGTCATTACTGAAGCGGGTGCCGACCAAGGTAAAGTGTCGACGGTGACGTTTGACGGTCAAAGTATCAACTTCAATGAGAACCAAAGCGAGTACCCAGTTACCGACGGTAAGTTGGTGGTGTCTGCGGACGGTAAGATTTCCTTTATTCCTAACAGCGATGTCGACCACTCCGCGAGTGAAGAGATTAAACACACCATTGTTGTGACCGTGAAGGACAACGACGGTGATGAGCTAACCAGTACCGTCGACCTGACGATTAAAGATGGTGCTGACCCAGTCATTAATACCATTGACCAAGCCAATGTGTATGAAGCGGGCTTAACCGATGGCTCCAAAGTCGGTGACACGGTGACGACGGCGACTGGAGACATTAGCTTTACCACTGGCAGTGACACTGTAGTGGCAATGAAAGTGGATGTGGCTGAGTTCAACCGTACTTCGACGCTGGAGTCTGCGGGTCAAAAGGTCGTGCTGGAAGAGATTACGGGCCCGAATGGTGAGTTCACTGGTCAGTACGCCGGTTACATCACGCAGAATGGGGTTAAGGTTGAGGTGCTCAACGTGACCCTCGACCAGAGCAACTTAGGCAAGTACACCGTGACCTTGTCGCAAGAAGTTGACCACGGTGCACAAGGCATGGATTCACTGGCGGTGAATGTACCTGTCTACGCGGTGGATAAAGACAACGACAATTCAGCGAATGTGAACCTGAAGGTCAATATTGGTGATGACATCCAAGTCGTGACCGATGGCGCAATCAGCGTGGTTGAGCCAACAATTGGTCAATCGGCGCAAAGCAACGAGATTGATGTCATTACCGAAGCGGGTGCCGACCAAGGTAAAGTGTCGACGGTGACGTTTGACGGTCAGAGTATCAACTTCAACGAGAATCAAAACGAATACCCGGTTACCGATGGTAAGTTGGTGGTGTCTGCGGACGGTAAGATTTCCTTTATTCCTAACAGCAATGTTGACCACTCCGCGAGTGAAGAGGTTAAACACACTATTGTTGTGACCGTGAAGGACAACGACGGTGATGAGCTAACCAGTACCGTTGAACTGACGATTAAAGATGGCGCAGACCCAGTCATTAATACTATTGATCAAGCCAATGTGTATGAAGCGGGCTTAACGGATGGCTCCAAAGTCGGCGATACAGCAACCACGGCCACGGGTGACATTAGCTTTACTACTGGCAGTGACACTGTAGTGGCGATGAAAGTCGATGTGGCTGAGTTCAACCGCACTTCGACGCTAGAGTCAGCAGGTCAAAAGGTCGTACTAGAAGAAATCACTGGCCCGAATGGCGAGTTCACCGGTCAGTACGCTGGTTACATTACGCAGAATGGGGTTAAGGTTGAGGTGCTCAACGTGACCCTTGACCAGAGCAACTTAGGCAAGTACACCGTGACCTTGTCGCAAGAAGTCGACCATGGTGCACAAGGCATGGATTCACTGGCGGTGAATGTGCCTGTCTACGCGGTGGATAAAGACAACGACAATTCAGCGAATGTGAATCTGAAGGTCAATATTGGTGATGACATCCAAGTTGTCACCGATGGTAGTTTGAGCGTGGTTGAGCCAACGATTGGCCAATCGGCGCAAAGCAACGAGATTGATGTCATTACCGAAGCGGGTGCCGACCAAGGTAAAGTGTCGACGGTGACGTTTGACGGTCAGAGCATCAACTTCAATGAGAATCAAAGCGAGTACCCAGTTACCGACGGTAAGTTAGTGGTGTCTGCGGACGGTAAGATTTCCTTTATTCCTAACAGCAATGTTGACCACTCCGCGAGTGAAGAGGTTAAACACACCATTGTTGTGACCGTGAAGGACAACGATGGTGATGAGCTAACCAGTACCGTCGAACTGACGATTACAGATGGTGCTGACCCAGTCATTAATACCATTGACCAAGCCAATGTGTATGAAGCGGGCTTAACCGATGGCTCCAAAGTTGGCGATACAGTGACGACGGTGACTGGAGACATTAGTTTTACCACTGGCAGTGACACTGTAGTGGCAATGAAAGTCGATGTAGCTGAGTTCAACCGTACTTCGACGCTGGAGTCTGCGGGTCAAAAGGTCGTACTAGAAGAAATCACTGGCCCGAATGGCGAGTTCACCGGTCAGTACGCTGGTTACATTACGCAGAATGGGGTTAAGGTTGAGGTGCTCAACGTGACCCTCGACCAGAGCAACTTAGGCAAGTACACCGTGACCTTGTCGCAAGAAGTTGACCATGGTGCACAAGGCATGGATTCACTGGCGGTGAATGTGCCTGTCTACGCGGTGGATAAAGACAACGACAATTCAGCGAATGTGAATCTGAAGGTCAATATTGGTGATGACATCCAAGTTGTCACCGATGGTAGTTTGAGCGTGGTTGAGCCAACGATTGGCCAATCGGCGCAAAGCAACGAGATTGATGTCATTACCGAAGCGGGTGCCGACCAAGGTAAAGTGTCGACGGTGACGTTTGACGGTCAGAGTATCAACTTCAACGAGAATCAAAACGAATACCCGGTTACCGATGGTAAGTTGGTGGTGTCTGCGGACGGTAAGATTTCCTTTATTCCTAACAGCAATGTTGACCACTCCGCGAGTGAAGAGGTTAAACACACTATTGTTGTGACCGTGAAGGACAACGACGGTGATGAGCTAACCAGTACCGTTGAACTGACGATTAAAGATGGCGCAGACCCAGTCATTAATACTATTGATCAAGCCAATGTGTATGAAGCGGGCTTAACGGATGGCTCCAAAGTCGGCGATACAGCAACCACGGCCACGGGTGACATTAGCTTTACTACTGGCAGTGACACTGTAGTGGCGATGAAAGTCGATGTGGCTGAGTTCAACCGCACTTCGACGCTAGAGTCAGCAGGTCAAAAGGTCGTACTAGAAGAAATCACTGGCCCGAATGGCGAGTTCACCGGTCAGTACGCTGGTTACATTACGCAGAATGGGGTTAAGGTTGAGGTGCTCAACGTGACCCTTGACCAGAGCAACTTAGGCAAGTACACCGTGACCTTGTCGCAAGAAGTCGACCATGGTGCACAAGGCATGGATTCACTGGCGGTGAATGTGCCTGTCTACGCGGTGGATAAAGACAACGACAATTCAGCGAATGTGAACCTGAAGGTCAATATTGGCGACGATACCGCGACTATTGATGGCTTCAAGATCGGCAGTACCTTCTCGGTTAATGAAGATGATACTAGCTCTGGGTCTTCGCCGGGCAGTGCAATTGCAACAGGTAGCTTTATCACTACTGAAGGTGCAGATACCGTTGTTAAGTATGAACTCGTAAATATCAATACGACGGAGAATGGCCTTAAGTCAGGTGGTTTTGACGTTGATATTACTAAACAGACAGGGACTTCTGATCCCGCGATATATCAAGGTAAGGCGAATGGTGAGCTGGTCTTCACCTTAGAGCTGAACAGCGATGGTAGCTACACCTACACCCAAATTAAGGCCCTAGATCATGCACCGGGCTCTGATTCACTAACGGTTCCGTTTGATGTTGTGGCGATTGACCGAGACGGAGACGTTTCTCCATCGGTTCCTCTTGCTATTGAAGTGAAAGATGACAAGCCAATATTAACAGGCACAACGGGAGAGAAAGTTGTCGACGAAGACGATCTGTCTGGAATTGGTTCGGATCAATCTCAGGATACTCAAATCTCTGGCAACTTCGTTGTAAACGAAGGGGCTGATGGTGTCGTTGAGTATGAGCTTGTGGATGCAGATAATACGCTAAATGGGCTTGAATCTGGTGGTGAAAGTTTAGAGTGGGCGGCCGTTACAAATAGCGGAACTGTGTTTACCTACACGGCACAAACCACCTCAGGCGTGCCTGTGTTCACGATCAAGTTTGATACCGCAGATAACAGCTATACCTTTAATCTTCTTAAGCCTTTGGATCATCCGGATGGTGATGGTCAGAATAGCCTCGACATCAATTTCAAAGTCAAAGCAACAGACTTTGATGGCGATGAAAGTGGCGTCATTGCGCTGCCGATACAAGTGACCGATGACATTCCGCAGCTAACGGGGCAGTCAATCACACGTATCGAAGGCCAAAACTTTGGTGGCTCCAAAGTGGATATGTTCGCTGATGAAACAGATAAGGGTGCGGACAATGCTGCGCTTACCAAGATTGAAGGTACAACTGATGCGAATGGCGCAGAGATTGTATTTGGTGGCCCAAGAGGCACCTACTTAGATTCAGTCGATCTGCGCGATGGCCGCCAAAATGTGCGTGTTTACGAACAAACAGATGATGGCAATGGCGGTACTGATACTCGTCAGTTAGGTATTTTGAGAATTAACTCAAACGGTGAGATTGAATTCCGAGCAACCAACTATCTTGAACACAATGGTGACGAGATTAACTTCAAGGTCAATGTAACTGCGACAGATGGGGACAATGATACCTCTATTGCCCCTCTTGATATCACGATTACTGACCGTGAAGCGCGCCCAATTACGCTTAAAGTGACGACATTCGAAGATGCAGGTCGCGACAGTAGCATCAATTATGCACCTGGCGATGAACCCGCTTGGGAAAACGCTCTGGATAATCAAGCAGGTCTACCAAATGAGCCAGTTAAAGTTTCTTTGTCGGTCAACCTTTTTGATAGAGATAATGCCGAAGACATTGGTCAATTGACGATTAAAGCGGGTAATCATCGTGGCACTTTCTACTATGAAGAAAATGGTGTTTTCCATGAGCTTAAGGCTGATGCCAATGGCGACATTATTTTTGATGGCACTGTGCTACAGCAAAGCTTTACGCAAAGTGGTAACAACACAATAGCGACAATCGACAATCTCTATTTTGTTCCTGATCGTAACTATTCAACCGGTAACGGCGGCGTTCGCATTAACTATCAATTGCAAATCGACAATAACGGCACGGCTGATCATACCGTCGATTCAAACTTTAGGATTGAAGTAGAAAGTGTGGCAGATATTGCTACATGGAACGATAGTCGTAGCACTTACCAATACCAAGTGGAAGAAGATGGAGACAATGTACGCATCCAACTTCGCGCGGAAACTCAAGATACCAGTAGACCAGAGACGATCACATACGAGCTGAAAGTCACGGACGGCGAAGGACACTTTGAGTTGCTTGATCGTAATGGTGACCCGATCTCGCCTGTTAACGGTGTCTATACCATTTCGGCCCAAGACATAAACCGTATTCAGGTTAATCCAGCAGATAACTACTCGGGTCAAATTCGATTTGAAGCAACTGCGGTTACGACTGAGCGATCTAACCCGTATAACGATGGCACCCTTGATAAGGAAAGTGCACGCTCAGAGCCTAAAGAAATCATTATAGATGTCACTCCAGACGCCGATATGGGTAGCTTTAGTGTCAATCGTATCCAAATTAACGAAGATAATATCGCTGATCCTGATTACACAGGAACTGGACCAAACCATGAACCTTTCACGCTCAACGAAGTTATCACAATGAACCCTTCGGTTGATACTGATGGTTCTGAGACTCTGCATGTTCGTATCTCAGATATTACGGAAGGTGCAAGTTTGGTTTGGGTTGGCTCAGGCTCAAGTCAAATCACTACCGTGACGGTCAATGGCGTAACATACCAAGAAATTCCTTATGACCAGCTCGGCAATGTGGAAGTGGTCCCTGATCTGCACAGCAATGTAGATTTCAAGTTTGATGTAACGGGTGTAGTTAAGGATACCGCTAACCTATCGGGTAATGTCGTTCATGTTGATGAAGCGATTATGGGCACCAAAACCGTTAATGTTGCGGTTAAAGGTGTCGCAGATACGCCTGAGAACAACACGGGCAACTCAGCTGACTGGAAAGCGTTTACTGATGGTAGCACCTCAGGTGTAGAAACAACGATTGATGAGAATGGCTCAGCAGAGATTAAGTTCTCGGTGGAATCAGGAGAGTTTGCCCAGCGTCCGGCGGATAATTCTGAGTCGATTACTGTTCTTCTGTCCAACATACCAGATGGTGTGGTGATAGAAGACGCCAGTGGCAATGCGGTGAATTTAAACTTCACGGGTTATGACTCAAATGGCCAACCAATTTATGAAGCGAATATCACCAACCTAGGAGCAGGATCTAATTCAGGTATTGTGATTAGACCGGTCTCGTCTTCTACAGAAAACATCCATATCAAAGAGACCATAATCGTCACGGAAAATGATGGTCACTCTAAGAGCTTTGAACGTGAGATTCGCGTTAAAGTTCAACCGGTTATCGATACACCAGATAACTACAAGAATACCTCTGTGGGTGATGAAGATAGCCCAATCGACATTAAGTGGCATCCTAAGGTAGGCCAAGACTATACCGATACTGATGAACACGTGACATCGATTAAAATTAGCGGTATTCCTGATGGCTCAACGGTTTATGTTGATGGCCAAGTCGTAACGGTAACCAATGGTAGCATTGAGGTTGTTCCAAGTGCGGGTCAATCTCCAGAGGCATTTACTCAAGCAGCCCTGCAAAATGGCTTCATCCAGATAACTCCTCCGAAGGACTCAAGTACTAACTTTGATCTGCAAACGACGATTGAGATAGAAGAGGTCAATCACGAGCATGCTATTGGTCAACCTACCGATGAAGTCGGTCGTGCACAAGCAACACTCAATGGCACCATCACCGTTAAGGTGAATCCAGTCGTTGAGCCTGAAGATGCCAATAATAAGTTAGTTGTGGAAAATGAATCCGGTAAAGTGGTTGGTGATGATATTGCTAAAGCCGTTGCCAATAAAGATGGTGTGATTCAATTTACTACGGATACTAACAAAGACGGCTTAACCGATGAGTTTGTTATTCGTTATCAAGAAACCGATGATTCAGGCCCTGTTGATGAGCCGAATGAACAGGTTACTGAGATCGTCATTCAGTTTGATCCTGCCCAGTCTGCAGTGTTTGATCAATTGGTTGTGGAAGGCGCTTTGTATGAAGGCAACGGCCGCTGGGTTGTGACCAATGAAGATAACTTTAAGATTAAGGCCCCGAACGGTTTAGATTACACACCTAATGATGCTGGTGACCCTAACGTCTTCAATGATATCAAGCTGAAAATTATTACTCAGGTTGTCGACATTGGTGATGATGGCAGCAAGCGAAGTGTTGCGGAAACGCGTGAGACAGACGTTACGCTTTCATTCCCTGAACACGTGAGCGGCAATGAATATGAAGCGGGCACTATTGATATTGTCGATAACAGTGTCATTACTGGTAGCGAAGATACCGTAATAGATTTGGGTAATCAGCTTAAACCGATAATTTCAGTCACCTCGCATGATGGTCATGAAGACATCATTACGATTGTCATCGACAGTACAGTGACAGTAGGCGGCCAAAACTTCACGATAGGTGTGGGTGGGTCTAACGTTGACTTTACCAATGGAAAATATGTCTTTAAGGCAACGCTCACCGCGAGCGGAGACATTGAAGGGCTAGATGGGCTAACCATTACCCCACCTAAAGATTATTCCGGTGACTTTAGGTTACCGCTTACCGTGATTACCACAGACAAGGTATCTGGTGATGAGGTTTCGAGACCAGAGTCGGTCATCATCAAAGTTGATCCTATCGCGGATGTTAAAGATGGGGCGAACCCAGAGCCAGAGATCACATTAGAGGTGAAAGGTTCACTGGATGACTCAATGAACCCGATTGATCAAGATGGTCAAGGTGGGCCGGATAAAGTTGGCTACGAAGATAGTTACATTCAACTAGACCTAGGTTATGACATCGCTGATAAAGTATCAGGCGTTGAAGGTGGTAACGAAGTGCTCTCTTCTGTGACGCTAACTTTAGCGGACACAACGATCGGCGAGTTTTATGACCAAGCAGGGACGAGTTTAGGAACATCAGTAACCTTTACTCAGGCTCAGATCGATGCTGGTGCGCTAGACAATATCTTGTTTAGGCCGAAAGCGAACTACCCAACGGGCAACGATGACAACAAAGTCACGATCAATGTCACAGGCACAGTCACCGACACCGCGACATTTAACGAGCTAGGTACATCATCTAGCCATTCAGATAGTTTCACTACTAGTGTTAGCTTTGAGGTGACGCCAGTAGTGGATGATGTGAAGGTGACAGGACCAGGATCTGATCCTAGCCAAACCATCGAGATAACGGGCAATGAAGACGAAACCATTTCGCTCGGTAACTCCGGTGCTGTTTCCATCGAACTGACTGATACTGATGGCTCAGAATCCTTTGTGTCGATTAAGTTCACTGATGTGCCAGATGGTTTCTTGCTTATCGCTGATCCATCTACCGGCTACACCGTGAAAAATAACGGCAATGGTGAGTGGAGCGTTAAAGTGCCTGCAGGTTCAACAGACTCATTGGATCTAAGTGCAATCTCGGTTCAACCTCCAAGGCACTTTAGTGGTAGCGCTGAGTTTGGCGTGGCGGTCTTTACTCAGGAATCGTTACTTGGTGTACCTACCGCAGCGAAAAACCTGCCTAACTTCAAGCTTACGGTTAACCCTGTTGGTGATATTGTCGATACTGATCCTACAGATTCGGCAACGGGCTCTGAAGGTCAGAATATCGATATTGCCATTAACGCTTCCGTGATTGATAAAGCGATGTCCGCGACAGGAACTGGTACATACACCGAGAACGCGCCTGAAACGATTCGTGTGGAAGTGACCAATGTTCCTCAAGATGCGAAGATCTTCTACCCAGATGGGACGACTCTCGCGAGTTACGATCCAGTAACTAAGGTGTGGACGCTTGATATCCCGGCGCAGCAGCTCGATAAGATCGTGTTTAACTCAGGTGAGCACAACAGCGACACAGGCAATGCTTTAGGTATCGATGGGCCGATACATATTGCTGTGCAGTCAAACGACAATGGCGCATTAGGACCGAAGTCTGAGTTTGATGTCGATTTAGTTGTTGACCCAATCAATGATCAACCTACTTTCGTGAACGTTGTAAACCTAGAAACGTCGGAAGATGTCGCGGGTGGTTTAGCAATCAATCAGTTGTCTCTTGCTGATGTTGATGCCACTTACGATGATCCCGATGCGACTTATACGCTCACTTTGCAAGTTGATAAAGGTACGCTTGAGTTTGTTAATGATGCGAATGTTAACTTTACTCTTGCTGCTGATGGCAGTCTTATCGCAACAGGTAAATTGGCGGATATCAACGCTGCGATCGCTGCGGGTAAAGTCATCTTCAAACCAGATGCTGACAGTAACGACATCAACTCGGGTGGTCCTGTGACTGTGACCGCGACAGTGGATGATGGTGGTAATAATGGTGCGATCGACCCAGGTGATAGCAGTACATCATCGACCAATCAAACCACCTTCTTGATCAACGTAACAGAAGTCAACGATGCGCCAGAGCCGAAAGATTTCAACTTAGCTGATCTGCCAGAAGAGGGCAGTATAACCATCAACGTACAAGATCTTATTGATGGAACTTTCGACAAAGAAGGTGACACCATTACTGTTGAAAGCCTTACTCTAGTTGAGGGACAAGGCACTTTGACGCAGCAAGGAGGTAACTGGGTATTTGAAGCGGCTAAAGATTACAATGGCCCAGTGAAAATCAGTTATGTTGTCAAAGATGACGGCACGACCAATGGTCAATCGGATCACCTGACAGGAAGCGCGGAAATAAACTTTGATGTGACTCCTGTTAACGACAAACCAGTACTGGATATTGACGATATCACTTCATCAATAGACGAAGCGGCGAGCCAACAGCTCAGTGGAATCAATGTTTCAGATGTCGACTATGTCGGGGCGTCTGCTAATGACTTGATGACAGTGACGCTTAACGTGGATTACGGCAAGCTGTCTATCGTATTACCTGCGGGCTCGGGTGTAACGGCTACTGGAGAAGGAAGCAGCACACTAACGCTATCAGGAACTCTAGCGGATCTTAATGCGCTACTTGATACGCCGACAAGCACGACAGGGGTGTTTATTGACGCGAGTTTAGCGCCTTCAAATACCATTGCGCTTGATGTGACTGCTAAAGATAGCTGGAACCCGTCAGGTCTTCGATTGGAAGCAGAACCTAAGCACTATGACATTACGGTTAATCCGGTGGCGAATGCGCCAACACTGGCGTTTGACAGTAAATATGCTTTCAACAAGAACATTACCGCGACTCAAAGTGCCAGCACCAGCGGTATTGCAGTACTTGGTATTATGGCAGCGCTAACTGACACCACAGAAGCACTCACCTTAGAAGTTAAAGATGTGCCTCCAGGTGCGACGTTGGAAAGCACCAACGGTACAGTTTCTTTCGAAAACGGAGTCTGGCATGTGTCGCAGGATGCGATTGACACATTGACAGTGAAAGGTGTGACGGTAGGCGATCATACTTTGCATATTACCGCTGTGTCGGAAGAGCTTGATGGCAATGGCCAACCTCTAGATAGAGCAGAGTCAGTTAACCATATCGCGATCGACCTTAATGTGGTAGATAACGTCACTGCGTTAGAGATTAACAAGTCATCGCAAACAGAAGCCGTACACCTTGATGGCAGTGGCTCGAATAGTACGCTAACAGGTGGTAGTGGCGATGACTTACTGGTTGGTGGAGCCGGCAATGATACCCTCATCGGTGGAGCGGGAGACGACACACTAATGGGTGGCGAAGGTAACGATACCTTAGAAGGTGGTCTGGGCTCTGATATTCTTGTGGGTGGCACTGGAATGGATGTTTTCGTCTGGCGTGAAATCGACGATGGTTCACTTGATACCATCAAAGACTTCAGTGTCAGTGAGGGTGATAAGATCGATTTACGTGAGGTGCTTCCTGAACTGAAATCAGGTTCTTTGGATATGGATACGTTGCTTGAGCATCTTGATGTCAAAGTCGATGGTAACAATGTTGAACTGCATGTTCACCCAGGTGGAGACGGAACCCAAGACCAAGGTATCTTGGTTGAGAATCTTGTGCCTCAGCTTGATAGTGGTTTTAGTGGTATGTCTCATGAAGATATGGTTTCTTCACTACTGCAGCATGTGATGGTTCATGATAACAACTAGAACCACTTAGTTAGCGATGAATACACCAACGCCCCTGATGAGGGGCGTTGTTTTAATTGATAGTTGCTTCAACTTGTATAGTTACTTCACTTTGTAGGTTGCAACAAAACTCGTGACTGCGTGCTCGATGGCTTGCTGAACTTCTTCGCAGCTTGGTGGAGGCAAATGAGCGACTAATTGTGGCCAGAAAATCACCGCTTTAATGCTGCCAATATATTGTTCTATGGCAATAGATACATCGGATATTTCCAATGCGCCTGCTTTTATTCCTTGCTTCGCCCATGTTTGTAAGCCGTATGAATCTCCAACCGACTCGAACTTAGACACCAATACCTTTGAGGTTTCATGACTGCGGATACATTCGGCCATCACAAGCCTTGCGGTAATCTGGTAATCCTCATTGTTGATGTAACACATCTGCTTCAACGTTAATTCGGTTAATTGCTCTTCAATTGATACAGAAGGTTCAAACGCCACCTCACATTGGTCATCAAAGCGGCACATAAGCTTATCCACAATAACTTCAAATAGAGCCTCTTTGTTTGGGTAGTATTTGTAAAGCGTGCGCTTAGATACGCCAGCATGCTTGGAAATACCCTCCATACTTGCTTGTTCGAAGCCTTTTTGAGAAAAAACGTCGATGGCAGATCTAATGATATCTTCTTGTTTTATATCGCTTCTTTTTACCATGAAAAGTATCCAACAGACTTCAAGTAAACGATGGCACTTACTTTATAATTGGTGATGCTAAAAGTATACACCATCGTTTACTTCATAATTGTGATTAATCTTAGTGAGATAGATGCTTAATGTCAAAAACGAGATTAACACAAGATATTGGTGGTTTGAGCAAGAAGTTCAACTGAAAAAAATGACTCTTAGCTATCGAAACTAGAATCTTTAACT
This sequence comes from Vibrio sp. R10-SG3-ISO10, assembly GCF_059834185.1. Classification (NCBI taxonomy): domain Bacteria; kingdom Pseudomonadati; phylum Pseudomonadota; class Gammaproteobacteria; order Vibrionales; family Vibrionaceae; genus Vibrio; species Vibrio sp. R10-SG3-ISO10. The sequence continues at coordinate 23,742 of NZ_JCBDHG010000022.1, read as the reverse complement.
ATTTATTTTTTAATGCCTTTTGCGGTTTTTCCTACAATTTGCAGGCTTTCTCTCTACTCGCTCTATAAAGCCTTTTGTTTTTATTGATTATTTGTATACTGGCTAAATAACGATTATGCAACAAGTTGGTTTGAGGAGAGTGGTATGGAAAGAGAACAAAGCTTGTTTCAATGGGAAAGGGTGAAGCGATTTAACCTTCCCGTCTGGACTGTCCTTATAGGTGTTCTTATCGCGCGAACCAGCTTCTTTATGGCTTGGCCATTCTTAGTCGTATTCCTGTATCAAGACTACGGCGCGTCGGCAATTGAAGTCGGCGGTATGCTAGCAGCGTCTGCATTTATCGGATCTTCGACAGGTCTTTACTCGGGGTACTTATCCGATAAGTTCGGTCGAAAATGGTTGATGGTAGCAGGTTGCTTTATTGCATTCTTTGCCTACTGTGGTATCGCTCTAGCGACAGAAATGTGGCATTTCCATCTATTAGTATTACTGACCGGTTTGATGCATCCAATGATTGATGGTCCAGCAAAAGCGGTACTCGGTGACTCCTTGGCTGATTTGAAAGACCGAGAATTGGCGCTTAACACACGTTACTTCCTGTTAAACATAGGTGGTGCTGTTGGGCCATTAATCGGCGTTACATTGGCACTGGCTGATCCGCAAAGCCTATTTTTGGTGACAGGGATTACCCACCTTGTGTATGCCTTTTGGATTATGTTTGGTATTGAGAGAAAGAGCCACAAAGCGGATAAAGGCAAGGAGTCTTCTGTACTACCAAACTTTAGGCAAACCCTAAAAGTGATAAGCCAAGACAAAATATTTGTTTTGCTCCTATTTGCTAACTTGCTGCTGATGTTTGTCTACGCTCAATTGGAATCATCAGTGCCTCAAGTGATTGTACGTAGTGGTATTGAAGATGCCGCTAAACTCATTGCTATGCTGATGGTCGTTAATACTGCAACGATAGTTATTTTCCAGTTCCCATTGCTTAAGCTAATGGAGAAGCTGCCGCTGTTTAGTCGCACTAGAATTGGTATGGTACTGATAGCGATGGGGCAGGTTGGCTTTATCGTGTCACCAAACGATTCTGCACTTGGTTGGGCTATCGCGTGCTTTATTATTAGTGTCGGTGAAGTGATCACTTTCCCAACCATCAATGTACAGATTGATCGTCTTGCACCTGACCATTTACGCGGTTCTTATTTTGGCGCCACTGCGCTGTACACGCTAGGTTTCGCGATAGGGCCGCTGCTTGGTGGGGTAATGATTGAATGGTTTGGTGCCACTTGGTTATTCGCGCTCTGTTTTGTTGCCTGTCTAGGAATGATTTGGCTTTATTACGTTGCCTCCAATATTGAAGACACTGTAGAGCGTGAGGTTGCAATGCAGTAGCCCAAGTCTGGGCTACTTATCGAATGTTTAGCGCGCGATTACCTCTTCTTCGCCGGCTCGCTGAGGATCAAGTTGTATCGTTTGAGTCGGGAAGGCGATATCGGCATCATGCTGCTGAATGATCTGGTAGATTTTGAGCAGTACATCTTGCTTCACTTCGTGGTAGCGAATCCAGTTAACGGTTTTTGTAAAGGTATAAACCATTAGGGTCAGAGAGGATGGAGCAAAACCATTAAAGTTAACAATCAGGGTTTGCTGTGTATCGATATCTGGGTGGTTTTCTAGCATGCTTTTAATATCTGATACGATGATTTCGACTTTTGCTCCATCTTTGTATCGAATACCAATGTTCTCGTTAATACGTCGGTTGAGCATGCGAGACGGGTTTTCTACGACAATGTTGCTGAAAACAGAGTTAGGAACGTAGATGGGTCTCTTGTCGAAGGTTCGAATGATCGTCATACGCCATCCGATGCGTTCTACCGTTCCTTCTATCTGTCTGTCTGGAGAGCGAATCCAATCACCAACTTTAAATGGTCGGTCAAAGTAGATCATCATTCCACCGAAGAAGTTAGACAGCAGATCTTTGGCGGCGAGACCAACAATTAAACCACCGACACCACCAAACGTAAGTAGGCCAGACAGGCTTAAACCAAATGCCTGCATGACAGTTAGCGCACCAATGACGATAAAGAACAACCGAGCAACTTTGGCAACCGCCTGTACAGTTGTTTCGTCTCTGTTGTTCTGTTTTAGTACGTACTCTTCAATGTTGTTGATAAGACGCATGGTGATCCAAACGAAAATACCAATCACTAAAATGAGCTTAAGAGTACTCAGCCAGTTAAGCTTGGAGCCCATGTAATCTTGGAGAAGAAAACCTGCTGAGATAGTTGCTGGCCAGCACCATATCAATGCACTTACTGGGGTCTTTAATGCTTCTAGCGTTAGATCATCCCAATGAAAACTGGTTTTTCCAACCAATACCTCTAGTCGGCTGTAGACGATGCGCCATACGATCCACACTAGAAAACTTGCCAACGTGATAAGCAAAACATTGGTATCCCAAGTTTGCAGCATGTTGGCGAGTGGTTGCGGTAATTGCGTGAGTAACTCGTTCATTTTTCGATTCTAATTTGGTCGGTATGGCACAAGTATATGTGTTATATCACAGTCAAACTAGAGGTTATCAACCGACTAACGTGAAATGGAGTGTGTGACAAAGAGACGAGCGTTGATTCTCACTTATTGCCGAAATGATCCGAGAGCGCTGCGCGACGATTTTTAGCGGAGCCTCCTCCTGACATATCGATAGTATTTTCATAGCCCTCTTTGATAAAACGCTGGGTAGGGCTGTTGGGTTCTAAACGCCTAAGTTGAGGAGATTTGAAGGTTCCCGCCAGTTGATAGATGGAATCGCCACCTCCTGTCTGAACGGTAATGCGCTTGCCATCGAAATCAAATTGGGTCGCTATTAATCGGTCGTTACGATAGACGCCGCGCGAATTCAAGGTAAGCACCTCAGTCTGATAAGGCGGCGCACCGATTTCTATCCACCTGCCGTAAACATGTTTAGGGTGGGTATAGTCTTTATAGCTAAAATAAAGCAGTGCACTGAACGCGATAGCCAGAGTGACGAAGATGAACACGAAGGCGGTTCTGATAGCGGAACTTTTAGTCATTTCAACCTGCTGTCTTCGTCATAGGGGTGAATTTACTGCGGACACATAGATTGTCGGAGATTATAACTCAGCGCAATAACGCCTGAGAGAACTTTGAACTCCAGCCCAAAATTGTTGAGGTAACGAATGTGTCCTACATATTATTTTAGCCGACTTCAAGCTAATTAACGAATTGATCGTCGTTGTTGAAATCAAGGTTACCGTGTTGTTTAGTCATCCGTATTATCATCGAGTGACTAATACCAACCAGAATAAATATCTGGCCATTCTTGCTAGTTAAAATCGCTGATAGCTTCGTTATAGCTATGTTTGCAAAGAATGGTGTAGGTAGATCAAATAGCTAGTCGCAATCTATGCCTTGCTCTAAGCGGTTTTTCCTGCGCAATTATCTGATCAGCTATTTATCCCGATTGGTATAAATGTTGTTGCCTGATTTAAAAAAATTCGATAAAACAAATGTTTTGATGGAAAGTAGTTAAGCTCAAGGAGAGATAAATGATCAAGGTAAACAGTTACTTTGAAGGCAATGTTCAGTCACTCGGTTTTACACAGAAAGATGGCGACTCAAGTGTTGGTGTCATGGCTGCTGGCGAGTACACATTTGGTACCGTTGCAGCGGAAAAAATGACGGTAGTTAAAGGTGCGTTGACCGTCAAACTAGCGGGTGCTCAAGATTGGGTAACTTATGGCGCCGGTGAGTCTTTTAATGTTGCTGGTGATTCATCTTTTGATCTGCAAGTGAAAGAATCAACCGCGTACTTATGTGAATACTTGAGTGAGTAATCATAATCATTTTAGTACCTGACAAAACCACGCAGCGGCGTGGTTTTTTTGTGCCTGAAAGTTCTCTTCGTCAACACCACTTGGTAACCCAATGTTAACCAATACCTTGTTACTGTTGCTGCTTGAAGTAACAAGGTATTGAAAGGTCACTCAGTGCGATTCGATTTTAAGTTAGCGGTTCCTAAAAAATGGAAAACAATGGTAGCGCTGTCGCTTGCCATGATTGCCTTGAAGTTTAACTTGTTTGTTATTTGGGGTGTCTTTTGTTGCTTTTGGGGTTTTGAGAACCTGAGGAACAAAGAGGCTTACTTCGTCGAGCGCGTCAAACTGAGCGAAAACCCGGTACTCTTTACCAGTATCATTTTGAGTTGGTTCTTTATGGGCGCGCTCTACTTCTATATGGACGACCGTATCTTCCAGTTTATCTATGCACTTTAGCCATCAAGAGGTGTGACATGAAGGTTTATTTAATCAAAGCGTCATCAGGAAGCGATTATTCAAAGTACAAAGCGCAGACAGGCGGCCCGCCGCAAAACATATTTGCAGCGGCAGCTGCAACGCCTAAGTGGTATAGCTTAGATATGGTTGATGAAACCATCGGCATGAAGGCAGACTTGAAGACAGATGCGCAGTTGATCGTGATATTTATGTCTACACCGGATGCATATAGAGCGTATGAGCTGGCGAAAAACTACCGAGCGAAAGGTAAGCTGGTGGTACTGGGCGGATTACATACCAAGTTCAATCAAGACGAAGCAGCCGACCATGCAGATGCGATTATCATTGGCGAGGTTGAAAACTATTGGCTGGAATTACTCAATCACGCCGAACTTGGTAAGTTGAAACCTAGGTATGAAAGCAAGGAACCGGTTGACCTTAGTCAGATTAACCCTTACCCAACAGATATCATTTCGCCTTCGACTTACCACTACACATGGTCAGTAGTGGTGACGCGTGGATGTCCGTTTAAGTGTAATTTTTGCCTAGTCCCTAGGTTCTTTAACAAGTTCGAGACAAGGCCGATTAGTCATATTGTTGATGAGTTAAAGCACCTAAAGTCGCTTGGGGTTGAATGGGTCGAGCTACATTCAGATAATCTCACTCATAATCGAGAGTTTGCTATTCAACTATTCGAAGCCATTGCGCCACTGAAAATGAGTTTTTATGGTGAGACAACGGTTTTGATTGCACGTGACGAAGAGCTACTCTCAGCGGCCAAAAAAGCGGGCTTTAAAGCGGTCTTGCTTGGAATAGAAACACCATCGGAAGCGGCTTTGAAAGCGCAGAAAAAAGGATTTGTAAAACCAGAAAAAATGAAGGAGTACATCAACAAGATAAGGCAGTATGGCATTGAAGTGTGGGGAGACTTCCTATTCGGATTTGACGAGCACGACACGTCAATTTTTGAGCAAACTCAACAGTTTGTATAAGAGATAAAAGTCGACAAGGTGATCCCGCACTACATGATTCCTTTCCCTGGTTCGGAAACGTTTAAGAAACTGGATCAAGAAGGAAGAATTCTAACCAAAGATTGGTCGAAATATGATGGCAGCCACGCAGTCTATTTGCCCAAGAAAATGACCCCGAACGAGCTTGAAGAGGGGATATATTGGATATGGCGCAAGAACACGTCTTTTGTCGATAAGATGAAATCTTGGCTTAGTTAATCCAACATTTTGATGATTTCCCATTTTGATTGTCGATTTGATAAAGATTAAATTCACTTAATGTGTCAAAGGCTTGCGACTCCTGTTTAATCATATGGTTAGCAATATGTGCAATAACTGGCACGAGGATTGCTGTGCATAAGGTAAGCCTATTGAGGAATAGATTCCTTAGTGAGCTTTCGGAAATGCCGAAGATTTCAACAGTTATAATCAAAATTGTTATTGTAAGTCTTGGCTATACTTAGATAAAGGCGGTCAAAAGAGAGGAGGTGCTTATGGCTGTTGTTCCAAAACACACTGACTCCCATGGTCGATACGACCCAAAACAGGAGTTAACCGCAGACCAGCTTCATCGTTTTGGTAAAGTTGCTCAAAAGGCACGTGAAAGACGAAAAGAAGAAGTTGAGAGAGGCACAGTGTCTGCTGTTGCAAGAGCAGCTAAAGATGCAGCTTTCAAACCTGTGGTCACTCCAAGAAGAGAAAAGCACAACACGGTACGATACGCAGCTTGGATGCTCGTCGTGATGGCTGTTTGCTTATGGCTGATGTATATGAGTGGTTAACCTTGCTTTAGTGAGGTGACACTTGCTAGTGTTCCTTTCGTTTCTTTCTTTATACCCGCTGGATTGTCAACGCGATAGAAGCGGTATTGATTTTTCCCTCCGTGTTTAGCGGCATACATAGCTTTGTCGGCGCATCGAGTTAGTTCTGAGAGCGTTTCAGCGTCGTCTGGATAAAGGGCGACTCCTACGCTGACAGTTAGCTCGTTGATTCGTTCCGACGCTTGATAACTGTGCGAGAATAAGCCGCAAATTCGTTTAAGAATACCTTCGAGGTCTTGCTTCGACTTGACGTCATAAAGCAGCAAAACAAATTCATCTCCCGCGAATCGAGCGATGGAGTAATCATGTTTATCGGTATTGCGGTCTTTATTGCGAATGTTATTTTTTAATCGTCTTGCAAAATGTTGTAGAACTCGGTCACCGACATCGTGGCCATAATTATCATTGATGAACTTAAAGTTATCGATATCGAGGAATACCATCGCTGTCACAGCGTCACTATCTTTCTTCTCTTCTAGTTTACCGAGTGCCCAGGTTTCGAAACTCCAACGATTTGCCAGACCGGTAAGGTGATCAAGATAGGCAAGATCTTCAATCCCTTCCTTATAAAGAGATTGGATGTAAGTCATCACTCTTGAATACTGAAAAGCGTAAATGTTACACAGTAAATACAAGGCGAATAGGCTAATTAAGAAGATTCCATGAGAACTCCCAGAAGCTTCTAGTGCAGCGTCAGACAACATTACCGAAGCTAAGACAACTAAGAAGAAACCGCTACTGAGAATAGCACTTACTTTAAATTCGTTAGCGAATATGATGATGGCCGTAATGGGGTATAGCCAGAGAAGTCTATCTCCTAGATTTTGTCCATAGAAGAGCAGAATGACGCCATGAAAAAGAAGCACGCCACTTAACACAAGATCACAATACTTTGGAGAAGGATGGCGAACTAGATAGGCAATATTAAGAGCAAGGATAACGGATGTGAATAAGTTAATAGATGCGAATAGGAAGTTTTGTTCAATAAAACGAACCAAGCTGAAAGTAAAAATGATGATTAAAGACACTGCAGAGCAAAGCAAGACAATTTTCCGCTTACGAGTAGCACGGATGTCTGCCATTTCTTCTATTTGCTGACCAGCAGGCTGTGGCATATCTTACCTTTACTAAAATTACAGTCCCTCAAGCAAAGTCTAGAAGAAATTTTCAAGTCTGAACGAGGAAAGAATTATAAAGAATTTAGTAACTTCAGCAACTTATATGAATATTGGTGTATATTGAGTGTTTTTTTAACTATGACGTTAATTTTGACGCATAGGTAACTCACTGTGTTGAATTCCAAAATTTTTTATACGGTAGATTATTGACGCTCACAAAATCTATAGTCGTAACACTAAATGAGTATGGAATTGAGGATTCTTATAACAAAAGAATCTATTGTTCTAGATGAGAGTTTTTACCGAACTCACGTCTTATCCAACTTCTAAGCAGCAGTACGTTTTCGTTTTTTAGTTTGCCCGGCTGACAAGCGAAGTAGAACTCTTGATACGGATTCAATACTGGTTTTCCGACTTCAACTAAATAGCCCTGTTGTACATCGTCACGAACAAAAATTCGGTGGGTAACAAACACACCCAGATGGCGAATAGCAGCTTGAACCGCTTGAATAGAAGCACCAAATTTTAGATTGTTAGCCGGATTAGGAATTGAAGTATTGTTCGCCTCGCACCACACTTGCCAGTCGTGCTTTCTTCTATCGTTGGCTGCAATTATCGCCGGGTAGTTTTCGAGTAATGCTATTGGGCTGTCATAGTCAGCGGCTAACTCTGGGCTCGCCACCATGATCAGCTCGTCATCTGAGAGCTTTTCACAATAGTAATCTTGCCAGTCTTCTACCTTACCGTGTATCACCGCAACATCGACCCCTTCATCTTCCATAACAAACGTACCAATGAGGGTAGAGATTCTTACATCTAGATTCGGAGCGTATTGGTTGAGCTGGTTTACTCTTGGGATCCACCAGTGCATTGCCAGTGAGTTGACCATATTGAGAGTCAAGCGGTGGGATTGCTTGTCTTCAATGAGCTGGTGGGTCGCGCGAGTAATTTGCTCAAGTGCAGGAGCAATACTTTTATAGTATTGGCGTCCGGTGGCATTGAGAGTTACGTTGCGACCGATGCGGTTAAACAGAGATTGCCCTATGTGGCTCTCTAAAGACTTGATTGCTTGGCTGATAGCGGAGTGACTGACATGCAGTGCAGAGGCTGCGTCTGTCATGCTACCAGTCTCGGCGACCGCAACGAAGGCATAGAGAGATTTAATTGGAGCTGGGACGATACGTTTCATATGTAAGTTTTTCTTACTGGTGGTGTCAATATTACTCGTTATTTATTTCGGCCTTCTAGCCCTACCCTTAAGTTTAAGGGAGGGAGTTATGTCGAACCAGTTGTACCCAGTTTTATTTATGTTGGCCTCAACCTTTAGTCTGTCATTAACCGGGCTACTTTCCAAATTCTTAGGCCAATACCTTGAACCAAGCTTACTTAGCTTTCTAAGGTTCATGGTGCCTGCACTCATCATTGTTTTAATGACAAGAACGGTATACAGCCGACCAAAAGGGCCATTATGTCAGGCTATTTGGATTCGAGCGTTATGTATTGCCGCGTGCCAAGTCTGCTTTATCTATTCGCTGAATCACTTGAGCCTAGTTGAAAGTGTCGTTTTATTTGGCACAGGTCCACTGTTTTTGCCTTTGTTAGAAAGGCTAATATTTAATACTCACTTAAAGTGGATATCAATTTGGGGGCTATTACTGACGTTTACGGGAGTACTTCTACTCGCGGGAGACGTTTCAGGGATTAATCTACGACTAGAATTGTTGGTTGGGCTAGCGTCCGGCCTATTCAACGCGGGCTCGCAGCTTAGCTTATATCGCATTAGTCAGTCAGACCTAAACGCGTTTGAAATCAACTACTGGACGTTTTTATTTGCGGCGATAGTATTATCCCCTTACGTTGGTTTTAGCTACTTTACGACTGAACAGATGCTCACTACGTCAGGGACTAAACTAGAATTGCTTTTTGCTGCGATGCTAGGGGTCTCGTTCCTAATCATCAATACGCAGGTATTTCGTTCCAAAGCATACAAGTTGGCAGAGTCAGGGTCGCAATTGGCTCCGCTAATCTTTACTAACTTGCTGTTCACCGCGATATGGCAGTGGCTATTTTATGCAGAAAGCTACAGTTATTTACAAGTGATGGGACTGACTTTGATCGTGCTTGCCAATATGTTTGTCGTCTTTGCTCCAAGACTTCTAGCCAAGAGACAAGCATCTATGGCCTAAACAAATAGCCCCGCGGTTGCGGGGCTATGCGAAGTTTATTGTGGGATAAGTCCATATGGTGGGTTAGAGAACATCTTTGGTTGATCTTTCACTGTTGGAGCTTCATTAACTTGCTGCCAGTCAAGCAACATGATGGCAAGAACATTGCGGTGTTCACCATATGTGACATCGAAATCACCAGTGACAGAAGGAATCATCCCTTTGTCTGGGTCAATTGAGCTTTGAATTGCCTTGCGGGTTTTTTCGACGACGGGATCGTCTTCAAGCCCGGCTAGCAAGAAAGTAATGCCTACTTCCGCGATCACATCTTCTTTTGCTCGAACCAGAATCGTGTCGATGTTTTTGCGGAAATAGTCGTAAATCCACTGATGCTGTTTCTCGCTGACTTTGTGCTGATAGTATTCCGAGTCACCGAAAATGATATGGGTCATGCCATAAAGCTTATTGCCATACTGCTGTTTGGAAAGCTTTTTGTCTTCACTGTCTGGGTATGCAGTTTTGAAAGCTTCTGTGAAAGGCTCCACAACATCTTGCTCTCCTAGCTGTCTGAGCCAGTATACTTGATTAGCAAGTTGTGCAGCCCAAGCTTTAATCATCTCTTGATCAGTCGCATATTTAGCAAAATCATATCGGCGAATGACAGAACGCAACTTATCGTCTTGCTTGTGTTTTAGGCCATATTCATTTGCCCTTGCCATGGAGCCTAACAGATCAACACCAAGGTAGAGGTATTCAGGCATATGTTTTGTGACGGTATAACGTCTTACACTGCGTTCATCGGTTTCACCAATGTAACCAGAAACGCGCTTTTCAGAGTAAAGGAGTATCTGTTCTGGTGTATTTATTTCTGCTGCAAACTTGTTGAGTCGACTGGCAACACGGGCCATATCAGTCCACACCGCGGCCGAATATTTGCGGTCTAGCGTTTGGCGGAACATGCGCAACCCATAGTGCCCTTCCTTAAAGGCTGGAAGGGTATACAGCTGGCTTTCATAGGTATTTTTAATAATATCCGCAGAGTCTTTGTAGCTTTGTGGCGGTGAAGCTATTGCCGAGTTAGAAAAAACAATAGCAAGACATAATCCGATCAACTTTCTGCGCATTCTAAAAGCCCGATAAAACCCAATGAATATAACCATTAAGGTTAACAGATATTTTAAACGTCGATGTTATCTCTCGGTCAAATATTGCATTGAATTGGAGTCTACAAGTTATTAACGTGAGCTGGATGCAAAACCGGTCAATAAGATAATCGCCTTACAAAAGATGATCATTGGTCCATCACATGCTGATTTTCGTCGTCACACTCGAGAAAAATGGCCTCATTGTCGATAATTTTATCTATTGTCGATGAAAAATAGGTCGATTTAATGTAACTTTTATATAACCAATACAAATAATAACAATACAAATAACAGGCTTACTTTGCTCGGGTGCTACCGAGTGTTTTGTTGCATGACTAGTTGTGGGGGGCGAATGGCCTTAAGTTCAGGCAGGCATTTCTATCTTAATGCCATATGTTTGTTTGTTTTTGTTATCTCTATCGGATTGGTTGAATCACTTGATCGCAGCCAAAAGTCTTTCTTGCGCGATAGTTTATTGGCCCGAGCCAAAGAAGAAGTCTCTATTGTTCGATCTGAATTAGAATCGGCCATTGTTTCAGATATCTACGTTGTTAACAGTTTGCCCGCATTAGTCGCAGCTAACCCTGAATTTGAGTTTTCAGGTTGGGATCTGATTGCTTCAAGCGTTATCAGAAAAAGCAGCCATGTGCAGTTGCTGGGCTTAGCTCCAGATGATGTGATTAAATACATCTACCCTTTAGAAGGCAATGAAAAAGCATTGGGTTTGGATTACCGAACGATTCCAAGCCAATGGCGGACGGTTAAGAAAGCTCAAGACCTACAAGAAATCTTTATCGCGGGCCCAGTCAACTTAGTGCAAGGTGGCTTGGCTCTTATTGCCCGCGTTCCGATCTTCTCAGATCCACCATATAACTCAAGATATTGGGGGGTATGCAGTGTAGTCATCTCGCTTGAATCGTTGTTTCTTGATGCTGGGGTTTCATCATTTGAACACAGATACAATATTGCAATTCGAGGAAGGGACAGTACAGGTTTAGATGGGGAAGTTTTTTATGGCTTGCAATCAACCTTCGATAACGCATTTGCTATTGAATCGGTTCACTTTCCCTATGGAAACTGGGTGATCGCAGCTTCGACGAAGAAAGACTTACTCGCGAGTAAACCTTGGTATCAAGTCCATGCAGTTCGGCTGCTTGGCTACCCAATGATACTTATTCTACTTGGTGCGTTTGCATTGACGTATCGCCTTTACGCTGCGGCAAGTAAGCGCTCGCTGCAAGACGAGTTAACGTTACTACCGAATCGACGTTACTTTATGTATACCTTGCGTGAACACTTTGATTCTGTGAAGAAGCGCCATGAGCCTGATAGGTTTGCGATTCTAAATATCGATCTTGATAAATTTAAAGCGATCAACGACACCTATGGACATGCGGCAGGTGATAAGGTCTTAATTGCCACTGCAGAGCGTTTAAAGAGCGTGTTGAGAACATCCGACGTCGTGGCGAGAATTGGTGGGGACGAATTCTTAATCCTTTTGCCACGAATTGAACACTCCAATGACATCGACGTAATCAACATCGAATTGCAAAAAGCGATTTGTCATACCCCTGTCATATTCGAACAGCACTTGATCAACTTACAAGTGAGTGTCGGCTACGCGATCTATAAGCCTGAATTCAATGACATAGACGATATGCTCAAGTTGGCGGATTCTCGTATGTATCAAGAAAAACGTCGCCAGTTGCAAAGAACTATCACAAATTAGTCTTTATTGAAGGCAGGGGATGTAAAGCCATGCTATAGAAATAATAGGATGATTTTACAGGTGAAAGAGCATGAAGGATCTCACTCAGTGGCTTGCTGAATATGGTGAAAGCCATCAGAACCCGATCAATCAAAAGATACATAAAGTTGCCGTCCCCGGAATTTTTTTATCAGTGGTCGGGCTGATTTGGTCAATACCGCCGCTTGAATTGTTTGGTTTAACACTCAACTGGGTTTGGGTGGCTGCTTTACCTGTAATGGTGTTCTATTTCCGACTGTCACTCAGCGTGTTTCTTATGATGTTGGGTTTTACCCTCGCTTGTATCTCTCTGGTTTGGTCTATTGAAGTCATGCAGTTGTCGGTTTTGCTTGTTTCTTTGGTGCTGTTTGCCGTGCTGTGGCTGTTTCAGTTTATAGGTCACAAAATCGAAGGGAAAAAGCCATCATTTTTCGAAGACGTTCAGTTCCTACTGATTGGCCCGATCTGGGTGTTCAGAAAGCGATAACAGATGATCGTGATCTAGCTAAGCGAGACTTTGATCACAGAGTCTGATCTTGATGTTAATTCTTTTGGGTTAGTAAATAACAAATGTGACAATAGTCATAGTAAAACGCCATTTGTTACCGGTAACATTAATCTCAACGTTACCGGTAACATAAAAATTAGAACCGGTAGTTTACCTAGGTCATATCGGCTAGATTGGAAACTGAAACAAATAAAGGATACCCCTACTATGAAAGCGATGACTAAAACTCTGCTTGCTGCCACGATTACCGGTCTTTTCTCCGCCTCAGCGTTCGCTGCAGATTTTAATCTAAAGATTCAATCATCAGATCCGTCTGGCGATCTTAACTACAAGGTTCAGCAAAACTGGGTAGAGCGTGTTGAGAAAATGTCTAACGGCCGCATCGAAATCGACCTATTACCAGTAGGTGCAGTGGTTAAACACACCGAAACCCTAGGCGCGATCAAAATGGGTATCCTAGATGGTCAAGTGACGGCTACCGGTTATTTCTCAGGTAAAGATCCAGCGTTCGGCCTTATCGGCAACATGGTAGGTGCTTGGTCAGATACAACACAGCTACTGCAATACATGAACTATGGCGGCGGTAATGAGTTGATGACTGAGCTGTATGCGCCTTACGGTGTTAAGTTTGTTGGCGCTTCAACCACAGGCGTTGAATCCTTTATTTCTAAGAAGCCGATTGATGGTGTTGATGATCTAAAAGGTTTGAAGCTTCGCGCGCCAGAAGGTCTGGTTCAGCAAGTCTTTGCGGCAGCGGGTGCGACGCCAGTTAACTTGCCAGGCTCTGAAGTCTTTACCGGCCTAAGCAAAGGGGTTATCGATGCTGCAGACTACACAGTTTTCTCAACCAACCAAAAAGCGGGTATGAACGATATTGCAACGCATCCAGTTCAACCTGGTTTCCACTCTTTGCCTCTAATTGATATCTCTATCTCGCAAAAGAAATGGGACAAGATGCCGGAAGATTTGCAAACCATTCTTCAGACTTCGGTACGCGATTTCTCTTACGATATGACGACTCAGCTAAAAATGGCTGACCAAGCCGCAGTGAAGGAAGCGCAAGCCAACCCTAACATCACCATTCACAACTGGTCTGACGAAGAGCGTAAGAAATTCCGTGAAATTGCCAAGACTCAATGGAAAGTGTTTGCAGAGCGTTCTCCAAATGCACAAAAAGTGTATGACTCAGTAACAACATTCTTAGAAACCAATGGTCTTCTTTAAGCTATCCGTCCTTGTTTAGCTTCTCTCGGGAGGGCTAGCGCCCTCCTAATTTTTTGGGAACATTTTTTATGACTGATATAACACCCCATACGCCACCAGAGCCTGATGAACAGCCAAGAAACGTTTTGGACAGAATCATTATAAAAATCAGCAACCTGTTGAGCTGGCTCTTTATCGCGACAGTACTTATCTCATTTTACGAAGTTGTGATGCGTTATGTATTTGATGCACCAACGACTTGGGTTCACGAAACGGCATCATTTATTGGTGGGTCTCTGTTCATTGTAGGGGGTATATACGCATTCGCCGCCAATAAGCATGTTCGTGTGGTGTTAATCTACGATGCGGTCTCTTCTCAAACCCGCAAGTATCTTAATCTAGTTCACCATATTGTAGGACTAGCTTTCGCCGGGATGCTGGCCTATGCCGCGTATTTCCTAGCGCAGGAAGCTTGGTTTACTCCTTGGGGGGAACTTAGATTAGAAACGTCTGGCTCAGTCCTCAACGCCCCTTACCCTGCATTACTCAAAGGTCTGATCTTTGTTGTTCTCAGTATTCTTGTTGTCCAGTTTGTATTGCACCTAATCCAAGAGATTATGGGGCTAAGGAAGAATGACGATGTTTGATCTCTCTTCAATTGGCATCGCATGGGGCAGTGTACTCATGCTAGTGATGATGATTGGCTTGCTGCTTACCGGCATGCAGCTCGCTTTCGTGACAGGTTTTGTCGCCATCTTCTTCACCTTATGTTGGTTTGGGCCAGATGCTCTACCTCTTATCGCGAGTCGTACCTATAGCTTCGCCTCTGGTTACGTGTTCTTAGCGGTTCCGATGTTTGTCTTAATGGCGGCGCTGCTTGATCGTTCTGGTATCGCGAAAGACCTGTTTGATGCAATGAAATCAGTCGGTCGAAAGGTGCGCGGTGGCGTTGCGGTTCAGACACTATTGGTTGCGGTATTGCTTGCTTCTATGTCTGGTGTTATCGGCGGTGAAACCGTACTACTTGGTATTCTAGCACTGCCTCAAATGTTGCGTTTAGGCTACGACCGTAAACTCGCTATCGGTACTACTTGTGCTGGTGGAGCGTTGGGAACCATGCTGCCTCCGAGCATCGTATTGATCATCTATGGTATGACAGCTAGCGTATCAATTGGTGACTTGTTTAAAGCGTCATTTTTGCCCGCCTTTATCTTAGCTGGCTGCTACATCGCATACGTTTTGATTCGCTGTAAGCTGAACCCTTCTCTTGCGCCGATTCCCAGTGATAGCGACGAGGAGGATGAACCTCAAGTCAGCTACTTTAAAGCGTTGTTTTTCCCTCTTCTCTCTGTCGCGGTTGTATTAGGCAGTATTTATACCGGTGTGGCGTCGGTGACTGAAGCGTCGGCATTAGGCGTAGTCGGTATCATGCTCTCTGCGATCATTCGTGGTGAAATGAACTTCAAAATGCTTAAGGAAAGTGCCATCGCGACGATGCGTACCTGCGGCATGATTATGTGGATTGGTATCGGCGCAAGTGCATTGGTCGGTATCTACAACCTAATGGGTGGCATTGATTTTGTCGAAGAGGTGATTCTTGGTCTGAGCGGTGGTAGCGCGATTGGCACTCTATTGATCATGATGGTGATTCTATTGGTTTTGGGTATGTTTCTTGACTGGGTTGGCGTAGCGCTACTAACCATGCCAATCTTTGTGCCAATTATTACTGGCCTAGGCTTTGACCCAGTATGGTTCGGTGTCGTGTTCTGTTTGAACATGCAAGTTTCTTTCTTGTCACCACCGTTTGGCCCTGCTGCATTCTACTTAAAATCCGTAGCGCCGAAGGACATAAGCCTTGGAGAAATCTTCACTTCACTGCTGCCATTTATCGCATTGCAGGTGTTTGTACTTAGCTTAGTGATTATTTTCCCGGAATTAGCGATGTGGTGGAAATAACCACCTCATAAGCGAACGATTACACATTTTGAATTGGTACACAGCCTTCGGTGAGAGTTGAAGGCTAAGGATAGTATTGTCCAATGAAAGCAAAGAAAATATTAGTGATGGGCGTATCAGGCTGCGGTAAGAGCTTGATTGGTAGCGAGATTGCGAAGTCCCTCAATTTACCGTTTTATGATGGTGATGATTACCACCCGCAAGCAAACGTTGATAAAATGCGTCAAGGCACGCCGCTCACCGATGATGACCGAATTGGTTGGCTGCATACTTTAAATCGTCTTTACGTGGAGAATGAAGCTGCGGTTATCGCTTGCTCCGCGCTAAAACCTGAGTACCGCGACATCTTAAGGCTAGATAACCAAGATCTAGTGATCGTGTTTCTCAAAGGCGATTTCGACACCATTTGGTCTCGACATCAAAAACGCGATAACCATTACTTCAACGGTGAAAGTATGTTGAGGAGTCAATTTGAAGCACTTCGAGAGCCAACATTGGAGGAAGCGCTACACATTGATATTCGCCATTCAGTTGAAGAGGTCGTTGAACAAGCTTTGCAGGCGATTGAGGAGTCACTCTCATGATTCAGTCAAATATCGCCATGATTGGCCTTGGAGTGATGGGGAAAAGCCTCGCACTTAACCTGCTTGATAATGGTTTCAATGTTACTGGTTTCGATATCAATCAACAAAACCGTGAACGTGCCAATGAAGAAGGTGAACAGCTATCAACGCAACCAAGCAAAGGACGACTACATATCGTAGAAAACTTAACTGAGTTGTTGAAAAGCCTAGAGAGCCCACGAGTCATTGCTCTGTCTGTTCCTGCTGGTGAGATCGTTGATTCAGTCATCGAAGATTTATTTAGTGCAGGCTTAAGCCGTGAAGATATTGTCATCGATACAGGCAACAGTTTATGGACCGACAGTGAACGTCGTGAAAAGCAGTTCATGGGTCAGTTGCGATTCTTCAGTACCGCTGTTTCAGGTGGTGAAGTCGGGGCGCGTACTGGACCGTCATTAATGGCAAGTGGAGACCGCGAAGCGTGGAATTATGTGAAGCCGATGTGGGAGGCGATTGCAGCAAAGGTTGATGCAAAAGGTCTCCCGGTTGCACAGTTTGAATCTGGGGAGGCATGCGCAGCCTATCTAGGAAGAGCAGGGGCAGGACATTACGTTAAAATGGTGCACAACGGTATTGAGTATGCGGACATGCAGCTGATCTGTGAGGCGTACCACTTTATGTCGAGCGCGTTAAACATGCCTGCACACGAGATTGGCGATGTATTTGAGGCGTGGAACCAAGGCGTACTCAATAGCTACTTAATGGAAATCAGTGCAGATATCCTGCGCACGGATGATCCGGTGACAGGGCGACCGTTTGTTGAAATTGTTCTAGATAAAGCAGGCCAAAAAGGAACGGGGCTTTGGACCGCGGTGGATGCTTTGCAACAAGGGGCTCCAGCTCCAACCATTGCTCAAGCCGTATTTGCCCGTGCTCAGAGTAGCCAAAAAGGGACTCGCGATTTAGCTTCTAGAGTTCTCAAAACAGACCTCTACTCAGAAAATGAGTTGGATAAAGAGTCGTTACTTGCAGAGTTACATGATGCGCTCTATTGCTCAAAACTAACCGTTTATGCTCAGGGCTTTGATCTGCTTAAAACGACTTCAGACAAAGAACAATGGGCATTAGATTTTGCCAATATCGCAAAGATATGGCGAGCGGGATGCATTATCCGAGCAATCTTTTTGCAAGATATCACGCAAGCTTATCAAGAGAATAAACAGCTGGAGAATTTGTTACTTGCTCCAAAATTTGTTGAACAGCTACACTCGCGCTCTTCTGGTTGGCGAGGGTGCATTGCAAAATCAGCGCTAACTGGAGTACCAGTACCAGCGATGAGCTCAGCGCTGAGCTATTTTGATGGACTGCGCAGCGCGATAGTGCCTGCGAATTTGCTCCAAGCCCAGCGAGATTACTTTGGTTCTCACAGTTATGCGAGAATCGATGAGCCAGAGGAATCTCGCTACCATTTGACTTGGAGCAGCGAGCAAAAACAACAGATTTCCGTATAAATCAGAGCGCTCACACTAATGTGAGCGCTTTTTTGTTAGGTTCAACAATAAAATAGAATTAAATACTCGGTACTATGTTACCAGTAACAAAATCAGAACAACGCAAAGTAACACTTCATGGCGAATAAGAAAAAAAGACCAACGCTTCAAGATATTGCCGACAGGGTCGGAGTGACAAAAATGACCGTGAGTCGTTGCTTACGAGATCCTTCCCAAGTGTCTGAAGCAATCAAAGATAAAATTAATCAAGCAGTAGAAGAGCTTGGCTATATTCCAAACCGAGCACCAGACATACTGTCAAATGCCAAATCGAATGCTATTGGTGTCTTGGTGCCTTCTTTAACCAACCAAGTCTTTGCTGAAGTCATACGAGGTATTGAATCTGTCACTACTCCAGCGGGCTATCAAACTATGATTGCTCACTATGGCTACAGCGCAGAGCTTGAAGAAAAAAGTATTGCTTCATTACTGTCCTATAACGTGGATGCAATCATCTTGTCTGAAAATTTCCACACAGACAAAGCACGCAAGATGCTTGAAACCGCTTCAATACCCATCGTAGAGATAATGGACTGCTTTTCTCCTCGGATTGAACAAGCCGTCGGCTTCGATAACGCAAAAGCATCACAAGCGATGACAGAGGCCATTTTGGCCAAAGGGCGCAAACGGATTGCATACTTTGCTGCGCGAATGGATGAACGGACTCGGCTAAAAATGCAGGGCTATCAAAATGCAATGGAGAGTGCAGGTTTTGAACCTATCAGTTTGCAAACGGAAGAAGCTTCTTCATTTACCCTTGGAGCTAAGTTGCTGGGAGAGCTTAAAGAACGCCATCCTGAGGTCGAAGGCATAGTGTGTACGAACGATGATTTAGCCATCGGGGCGCTTTATGAATGCCAGAGAAGAGGCATTCTGGTTCCAGAGCAAATGGCGATTGCAGGTTTCCATGGTCACGACATCAGTCAAGCGATGATTCCTAAACTTGCGACTGTGGTGACACCGCGTGAGGAGATTGGACGTGTCGCGGCTACTCAGCTTATAGACAGGCTGAAAGGGAAAACACCATGGGAAGAATGTATAGATCTTGGCTACCAAATCGAAATGGGTGAGAGTATATAATTGCATTTTGCAATTGTGATGTTTTTTATAATGCGCATAATTGCAAAATGAAAACACCTTATGCGCATAGTTTTTGTGAAATAGGTTATTAATTAGCCATAAATGAGGGTTTTGAGTGTTTTTTAAAGTTGGCACGGTAAATGCTATATTACTAGTGACCCTTCTTAAGCCGAGGGTCACCTAGCCAACTGACGTTGTTAGTGAACCTAATTTGTTCACACTTATATGTAGCCAATCACGATTGTTGTGATTGGCTTTTTTTCTTTTCGGGCTAGGTAAATGTATGATTGAATCTAAGCCTCCTGGCAACCGTTGTAACAACTTGGTTTACGAGGACACACTGCCCCACGTGAACAGATAACTCTTGCATCGGTTTGTATTCCGCGTTCGATCCAGTTGATGTTGAGAATTTTGGCAATGGTCGTAAACTCTTTCTGCATGTAGCGAGGTATAGCGGCGCTGCCTCCATTACTCACACATAAAGATTTAAGCTCTTCTGCCAATTCAATCGAATTTCCCCCCTGAGCATCGATAGCTGGGTTTAAGTCGATACCAGCACAAAGAACACGGTTGTTTCCTGCCGGGTCAGTCATATTGACTGATTCACAACAGTAAATCCTTGGCTCATCTCCTACATTTAATATCGATATCTGTGCCGAGCTACCTTGCTGGGGTTCCGACAGCCTTCTAAACACAGCCCAATGCTGACAAGGATCGTTAACTTTCCTCATGTTCCCCCAAGGTAGAGGAATACCATTCCCACGATATACAGCTTTGAGTTTATTCTGACCGTAAGCATCAAAGTAGTGCCAGTGGGGGTAAGGAGAGACAACCGTCATACGCCTCATTGCTACAGAAGGAGAGACACCGGCTTTGTGGTGAACATCGATTTCATAACCACTGCGATCGAGTAACTGCCTAAAAGGAACTTTAGGGCACAGTAGGGCACCAGCGAAAAAGCTCGACTCGAAATCTCTCCATGCTTGTAAAATGTCTTGGGAATTAAGCTCAGATGTAGGAGAGGCTTGGCTATTTTCTTCCCAGCTATTCGCGTGCCCAACGGAGAGTACGCTCTTAAGCCCTTCTTTACTATGTAACACGCAGTGACCTATATAGACCGCCAGATCGTATTTAAGGCGCGTTGGGTATTGTTTAAGTACCTCATTTAGGTAGATGCTACCGGGAGGCTCAAAGAATGAGGTGACAATCTGTTTTGCACTTACTCCTAGTTCATCCACGACATCTTTAGGTGGACGAGAAATCCAGCGAATGGTTAGCCCTAAACTTCGTGCAATATCCATCAAATCTTCGGCTGAAAGATTAAGTCTTTTTAATCCTACTTCTTCAGCTGCACGCTCTAAATCTGGAAAGTGGTTTTGGTTGCTTTCTTGATGAGCACGAATAAGAAGGTGTGCAAACTGGCGGCCAGTAATGCCAGTTTGTGACAACATCTCGGGTATCGCTATCTGCAGAATATCATTAGAGAACAAAAAGCTTGGCTCGAGCGCCATACCACTGATGCCGCCTCTATTGCCTTTGTCAGGAGTGATGTCTGCTTGCTCTGGTTCATCATCCAAAAACCAAGCTGGATCTTTTTGGAACACCTCTGCAATGACCTCTAGCATATCAATGCTTGGAACGCGCTTTCCCCGCTCTATCATGGATAGATAAGAGACAGAAGGGGCATACTCTGGGTTGACGCGTATACAGCGTGCAGAGAGGTCCTCCATAGTTAAATGGTTGCGTTTCCTAAGATTTCTTATCTTAGTACCTAAAAAATGGGATTGGCGAATAAGGCTTTTTGACACTGGCATTTTGTAAAATTCACATTGTAAAATTTTTGTTGTGAAATTGTAGTCAAAAATTCACTAGTATACAAAGTAAGCAAAGTCACAAATTCGCAAATCAATTAAACGCCAGTTTGGAATTTTTGCTCTAGGACATAAAAGTTGTGAAATATCCGCGAGGGAAACGCTATGAACATGCTGACATTCGATAAGACTGAAATCCAAAAACAAAATAAGCCATTTATCGCTGAAGCAGTCTTCGCGGTAGAAACCATCAATGCAAACCAAGCCAGTGAGAAGCAAGTAAAAGCTAAACAGCTACTTGATCGCTTGTTCCCTCTAGAGAACGGCTCTCATAAAGAAGTTACCGCTTATGTTATCGATTACCGCCATGTAATGGCTTACTTCAAAGACGGCAGCCATAGCGGCCTTAAGCATCCAAAACACTTTGTTGCTTACATGGGCGAAAAAGAAGACCCAACGTCAATTCTGTTTAGAGATGGCACAGGAAGCCACGTAGAGGTGACCTTTGGCAACCATAAAGGTACGGGTTGTATTGAACTGATAGATATCGAAGATATTCAATTAGAGACTTGTACTACCTTCCCGCAAGAAATGGCGGAAATGTCGGCGATGCGCCACTGGATTAGCCTAGTAAAAGGCGACGAAAAAGGTAAGCCAAGAGCTTGTACTGAAGAAAAAGAGTACACCGCTAAAAATGGTGAAGACTATCAACTAGAGTGTTGCTATACGATGAAATAATCGAGATTGTGTAAAACAAAAAAAGGATACCCACAGGTATCCTTTTCTTTTAAAGGCGGTGTATCGATTAGAAGTGCAATTGAATTACAGATGTGACCACTGCACCCGGACGGCGAACGCCTTCAATCTCTACTTTGATTTCACGTTCGATTTCCAAGCCTTTACGAATTGGCGTTACCTTAGACAAAGTGCTTACCGCACGTACTTTGTTATCTGCCTTAACAGGGTAAGGGAAGCGTACTTGGTTTAAGCCAATGTTGACGACCATCTTCGCTGTAGGGAATAGGTTGTTGTCAGGATCAACGCTATCAGTCAGCTTTGGTAATAAAGCTAACGTCAGGAAACCGTGAGCAATAGTGGTTTTGAAAGGAGACTCTGCTTCTGCACGCTCAGGATCGGTATGGATCCACTGCATGTCTTCAGTCACTTGCCCAAACTGGTTAATTCGTTCTTGAGAAACGTCTAACCACTCACCAGTATGGATCACTTCACCTAGTTTTGCTTGCAGCTCTAGATAGAGTTTTTGCGCTTCAGGCTTTAACTCAATAGGCTTTGGCTGCTGAACTTCATCATTAACAGCAGGAGCCTGAAAATCACGCAGACGAGTAAACAGGTGGCGGTTATGAGCCTTGTTAACAATCTCTCCCCAGTACTCTTTTACAGTTGGAGTCATCCACTGCATAAACTCAGAATGCTGCTTAGTAATTGTTTCACCACGATGTTTAAATAAGTCAGCGACTTTCATAAAAACCTCTGATATAGACGATGTTACTCAGTTAATTCCGTAATTTTGAATTAGTTCACACTATTGTGCAATCACTTTCGGGCGTACACGTGTTGCATCAAAGTAATATTTCTTTTTAATATCAGTGGCATATAAATAAAACACTATTTTATTATCATTAATGATTTAGAGTACTTAACCCATAAATCGTTCATTCAGTGCGCTTAAAATCACGAAAATGTGTAAAATGCTTGTATAGATTATCAACACTTGAAACATAGAAGGTAAATTAGTGCTTTACAAGCCAGAGACCAATACCTAATATACGCACCGCATCGGAGAGATGGCTGAGTGGTTGAAAGCACCGGTCTTGAAAACCGGCATACGTTAATAGCGTATCTAGGGTTCAAATCCCTATCTCTCCGCCACATTTGAAAAGCCCGCTGATTTCAGCGGGCTTTTTGCGTTCTATGTGTCTGATAGCAACCAGCAGTGGCAATCAATACCTTTTCCAATCGGGTTTTCCTGCGTCTTCCGACAGGAATACTGGAAAGTGCATAAGGCATTGCAATCATTGATTCAAAGAACTGACGGATCTTTTTTCTCTCAGCTATAAGGCATTCGTTAAATGCTGCAAACTCTGCCTTATAATCGTCGTTAATTTTTACTTGCCCGTTTAACGTTTTAGCAATGTGAACGTGTCAACTCGAGTGTTAGTGTGTAGAAAGTTGGTAATACTTAGATGAAGTTCTCTATCTACTACTCTAAAGTCTAACTTAGAGAATAGATCCTTGAAGTCACTTGGGAGCAAGGAATCATCATTCATAAGCATCTCGTACTCTTTATATCCACCAATGACGAACTCGTATTTGCCGATAAAGTGTAGGTTAGAGTTATTCTCCTTGGAGTATATATATCCTAACTCGTTGATCGACTCTAAACCTGATTCAAAATATCTAGCTCTGACTACAATTATCTCTTTTACTGTGCAGCTTTGAATGTATCTCTCTATTGAAACCATCCCTTCAATATCATCTAGCATTCCTTGTTTTGTTGCTAGCTCTTTACCATTTGATACTAAAACTACGTTTCTGGAAGGACTATTGGGAAGGTAATATAGGTTACTATACCCATATATACCTTCTAATGAGTCTGAGGTAAGTGAGTTTGGCACTGCATTGAATTGGGGCTTCTCTAAGTCACATGTTGATAAAGAGTCGACATTGGTGTTTGAGACGCTAGCAATACCCGAAAAAGACGTTGTGAAAGCAATCAAAGCGGAAGTTAATAGTAGCATGTTAGTTCTTT